>NZ_CP028897.1:4317500-5032832 GCF_003072645.1 Dongshaea marina | reverse complement strand
CATCTTTCCTTCCCATGGGGCGGATTGATTCACCGGGCGAGTCGCAGGCTGTGGTTGTGATGGTTGCAACTGGAGTTGCGGCTGTGAGGGTGCCTGAGGAGCTGCCGCCGCTGCAGGCTGCATCGCCGCCGGCTGCTGAACACTCCGATTCCCCACCTCCATCCTTAATGAAGGCGCATCGGCGCCGCAAAACTCACTCAATAGCTGGTTGATCTGAATCAGATACTTATCGCGAACCCAATCCAGCACAAAACGGTTCGGGGCAAACAGCGTCAGGCTGCTACCATCAGACTCGACAAACAGGGGCCGAATCCACATGCTAAACTCTGCCGAAGGCAATTCGTCCTGAAGCCTGGCCAGGCATTGCTGCCAAAGCGAACTCGCCACTCTTAACTCCCGTAACCGATAAACAATAGATAAAGACCGTTCATTTTACTTGGATGGCGCTCGTTTCGCCAGCGCAACGATGCAAGATCCACCGAGATCCTTAAAAGTTATCCACAGATCCTACATATGGTGATCGCCATTAAAAATCACACAGGATATGCATATTTGCTCAAATAATGACGGGGATCCTTGCCGCCACAGATCCTCGATCCTCGGCGTGAAAAAGAAAAGTTCCAAGATCCTTGCAAAGCGGATTGACTGTCGCAAAAAAACTGTTTAGAATTCGGCCTCTTTTTTGGGGTTGTCTGTCTGAGTAGCGCCAGCTTCCCAGCGTTCAACATCAACAACTGTACAGTTAACGGAAACAACTATGAAACGTACATATAATCCTTCAGTACTGAAGCGTAAGCGTGACCATGGTTTTCGTTCCCGCATGGCCACTAAAAATGGCCGTAAAGTGCTGGCACGTCGCCGTGCTAAAGGTCGTGCTCGACTGGCAGCTTAATGGTTAAGCAAACCTTTATGGTGAAGCAAACCTTTCCGCGGGAGTTACGTCTGCTAACTCCCGAAGATTTTCAAAACGTTTTCGCTAAGCCCGTCCGGGCCGCATCCCCTCAATTAACTCTGCTTGCCAGAATAAATGATTGTGGTCATCCACGTCTTGGCCTTGCTGTACCTAAAAAGGTTCTCAAGCGAGCCGTGTGGCGGAATCGAATCAAGCGACTCCTGAGGGAAAACTTCCGACTCAAGCAGTCAGAACTTCCCAATGTGGATATTGTGGTGATCGCCAAATCAGGCATCGGCAAGCTATCCAACGAGGAGCTGCAAAAACTTATCGACTCCCTATGGCGAAAACTTACTCGGCGCTACAATGGCTGAGCATCGGCCTCATTCGCTTCTATCAACTTGCGATTAGCCCCCTGATCGGCCCCCGCTGCCGCTTCACTCCCAGCTGTTCTCAATATGCGATCGAGGCCATACAAATACATGGTTCTCTAAAAGGTATTTGGCTCGCGAGCAAACGTCTATTAAAATGCCATCCCTTACATGACGGTGGTTATGATCCGGTACCCAAACCCAGGCGAAGACAATAACTATGGAATCACAACGTAATATAATCCTGATCGCATTTTTGGTGGTCTGCTTTCTGCTCTGGCAGCAGTGGAACATCGACCATGCGCCCAAGCCGCCGCAGCAAACGACGACCCAGAGTCAGAGTGCTGCAAGCAAGACTGAATCGGCTAGCGGCGCTGACGCGGCATCACAGATCAATGTTGCAGGCAAGCATGCCGCAGCCAAGCTGATCACAGTCACCACAGATCTCTACCAGTTAAAGATCAACACCTATGGTGGTGATATCGTGTCGGCCAAACTGAATAAGATTGCCAAAACAATCAATTCAGACACGCCATATCAGCTGCTCAAGGATCGCAAAGGCGATGTCTACGTAGCACAGAGTGGTTTGCTGGGCACCGGCGGAACCGACAACGCCTCGGGACGGGCTGTATATACCAGCACCAAGCAGGAATACACCCTGGCCCCCGGGCAGAAAGAGCTGATCGTTCCCCTGACCTATACCAATGCAGCGGGCGTCACCTACACCAAGGAGTTTGTATTCAAGCGCGATCAATATGTGGTCGGTGTTGATTACAAGGTTGCCAACAAGTCGGCTCAGCCCATCAATGTCCAGTTCTATGGTCAGGTGAAGGAAAGCATCGACCCGCAGGTACCGGGCGCAGAAAAGAAGGGCGGCATCGCCTCCATGGCTAGCCATACCTATGAAGGGGCAGCCTACTCCAGCGACTCAACCCGCTATAAGAAGTACAGCTTCAGCGATGTCAAAGATGGCAACCTGCATACCACCACCAATAACGGCTGGATCGGTATGATCAACCACTACTTTGCCACCGTTTGGGTAGCACCTGAGGCACAGGGCACCAACGAACTGTATAGCCGCTTCAACCGCAGCGATGATGCAGCGATTGTCGGTTACACCGGCCCTCAGACCACCATTGCAGCCAACTCTGATGCGACCCTCAAATCAGAGATGTGGCTCGGTCCTAAGTACCAGAACGAGATGGCTAAGGTTGCCCCTCACCTGGATCTGACCGTGAACTATGGCTGGCTGTGGTTCATCGCACAGCCTCTGTTCAAGCTGCTTAAGCTGATCCAGTCGTTTGTCAGCAACTGGGGTGTGGCGATCATCATCATTACCCTGATCGTGCGTGGTCTGATGTACCCACTGACCAAGGCTCAGTACACCTCGATGGCGAAGATGCGCCTGCTGCAGCCTAAGATGGCCGCTCTGAAAGAGCGCTTCGGTGATGATCGCCAGAAGCTCTCCAAGGCGATGATGGAGATGTACAAGAAGGAGAAGGTTAACCCTCTGGGTGGCTGTCTGCCTCTGGTGATCCAGATGCCTATCTTCCTGGCTCTGTACTGGGTTCTGATGGGTTCAGTTGAACTGCGTCACGCACCATTCATGCTGTGGATCCACGACCTGTCGGTCAAGGACCCTTACTATGTGTTGCCTATCCTGATGGGTATCTCGATGTTTATCATCCAGAAGATGAGCCCAACTACGGTAACCGATCCAACCCAGCAGAAGATCATGAAGTTTATGCCGATGATCTTCACCGTGTTCTTCCTGTGGTTCCCTGCGGGTCTGACTCTCTACTGGTTGGTGAGTAACCTGGTGACCATCACCCAGCAGACCATCATCTTCCGCCAGCTGGAGAAGAAGGGACTGCATAGCCGGGATAAGAAAACCAAGTAATCCCAACGGCGAATCGAAATGAAACAGGCAGCCTTCGGGCTGCCTTTTTATTACAATAGTGAACAATTAATCAGCTCAGGCTCAGCCAACATGTCCGATACAATCATTGCTCAGGCCACTCCCCCAGGCTATGGCGGGGTAGGTATACTTCGCATCTCAGGCCCCCATGCCAAAACAGTTGCTACAGAGGTTCTTGGCAGAACCCCAAGAGTTCGCTACGCCGAATACCTGCCGTTTCGTGATGAAGCCGGAGGCACTTTAGATCAGGGAATCGCCCTGTACTTTGAAGGACCAAACTCCTTTACCGGCGAGGATGTCCTGGAGCTACAAGGGCATGGTGGCCCTGTGGTGCTGGATCTGCTGATGCAGCGCATCCTCAAAATTGAGGGGCTGCGCACCGCCCGTCCGGGAGAGTTCAGTGAGCGGGCCTTTCTCAACAACAAGCTGGATCTGGCCCAGGCTGAGGCGATAGCCGATCTGATCGAGGCCAGTAGCGAACAGGCGGCACGCTCGGCGCTGAGTTCACTGCAGGGCGATTTTTCCAATCGCATTCATCAGCTGGTCGAGGAGCTGACCCGGCTGCGCATCTATGTGGAGGCCGCCATCGATTTCCCGGAGGAGGAGATAGACTTTCTCTCTGATGGCAAGGTCAGTGGCGATCTCAACGCCCTGCTGACACAGCTCACCGAGATCCGCAGGCAAGCCCGCCAGGGTTCCATCATGCGCGAAGGGATGAAGGTGGTGATCGCCGGGCGCCCCAATGCAGGCAAGTCCAGCCTGCTCAATGCCCTGTCAGGTAAGGACTCGGCCATAGTGACCGATATCGCCGGCACCACCCGGGATGTCCTCAAAGAGCATATCAACATCGATGGAATGCCATTGCATATCATAGATACAGCGGGTTTACGGGAGAGCCCGGACAAGGTCGAACAGATAGGGATAGAGCGGGCCTGGCAGGCCATCGAAGAAGCCGATGAGGTGTTGTTCCTGGTCGATGGAACCACCACAGATGCAACCGATCCCCATGCGATCTGGCCAGAGTTTGTGGATCGCCTTCCCAAAGAGATCGATCTCACCGTGGTGCGCAACAAGGCCGATCTCACCCAGGAGTCTCTGGAGGTGAGCCATAATGAGAGTCATACGGTGATCCCCATCTCAGCGAAAACCGGTCTTGGCCTCCCTGAGCTTCGTGAGCACCTTAAACAGCTGATGGGATACCAAGGGTCAACCGAAGGTAGTTTCATGGCTCGCAGACGTCACCTGGAGGCCCTGGAGCTTGCAAATGACAAGGTTGAGCTGGCAAAACAGCAACTCGAAGAGTTTAACGCCGGAGAGCTGGTCGCCGAAGAGCTGCGCCTGGCCCAACAATCCCTGAGCGAAATCACCGGTGAGTTCAGCTCAGATGATCTGTTAGGCCGGATCTTCTCAAGCTTCTGTATCGGTAAATAATCCTCATGGCGCCGGTTATGATCCGGCGCCTTCCTCTCTCCCCTGAATCTTAAGATAAACCAGCCCTAAAAAGTAAATAAACACTTACAAACCAGCACCTTAAGCAAAATCAGGATTCGTTTGCTATTACTTACAGTAGTGCCGGAGCACGGCGCAGTACACGTGCCCTGAGCCGAACGCAGTAGCAAAGGATGCTTATCATGCGCATTAGTCACAAGGTCGGATTACTAGCCCTTACCGCCATTGTCGGTTTTTTGATTTATCTCTCCGTCAATAACTGGACTCTCAGTGATAACGAAAAGCGCCTGACGCAGATCAAGAATATCTATTTCCCCGCCCTTGAGGCCGCCACCATAGCCCACGGGACCATCAAACAGATAGATCAGAGCCTGCAAGCCGCGGTCACCACCGCCGAAGAAGATGCGATCACTGCGGCCAAAAAACAGTACAAGGAGCTGCAAACCCAGCTCGATATATTGCAGCAGCTGTTGCCAGATGAGCAGCGCCAGCTGGAAAAGGTCTCGAATATGGCGAAAATCTATCTTCGCCAGGGAACCGGGCTGGCCCAGGGGATCATCGATGACACCATAGATATGAGCGCCATCGGTGGCCAGGCACGGCAGATCAATCAACTCAAGAAAGAGCTTGAAGATCAGCTCAGAACCTTCAAAAACAGCAGTGATCAGGCCTTCTCCGAGGTGATAGCCCAGTCATTGGATAGCTCACATACCGCCAAGGCGGTCGGCTTCTGGCTGGGAAGCATCACCATACTGCTGGTGTTGCTGGTCAGCGCCTGGAGCATCCGCTCCACGGTTCGCTCCATCGCCAAGGTCAGTGACTCCCTCAAAGAGATAGCTCAGGGTGAGGGGGATCTCACGGTTCGAATCCAATACAAGGGCAGCGCCGAGATAGAGGAGCTGGTGCACTGGTTTAATCTCTTTATCGAAAAGCTCCAGCGTAGCATCAAGTCAATCACAGAAAGTACCAGCACCCTGAGCCGGGTCACCGAAACTCTCAGCATGACCAGTTCCAGCACCCAGGACTCGGTGCAGGCACAAAAGGACGCGGTCACTCAGGCCTCTGGAGCCATAGAGATGATGGCCGACAGTGTGCAGCAGGTCTCCTCTTTTGCCAACCAAGCCTCCACTGAGGCAAGCGATGCCAACGACTCGGCACACACAGGTAAACAGATAGTACAAAGCACCGCCCAGGGGGTTCAGCAGCTGGCTAACGAAGTTAAAAATGCCGCCGAGGTGATTCAGCAGCTCGATGCCCACTCCAGCAACGTCGGCGCCATCCTTGAAACCATTCAGGGGATCGCCGAGCAAACCAACCTGCTGGCGCTGAACGCCGCCATTGAGGCTGCCCGTGCCGGTGAACAGGGCCGGGGTTTTGCCGTGGTTGCCGACGAGGTACGCACCCTGGCATCGCGCACCCAATCCTCCACCAAGGAGATCCAGCAGGTGTTGGATCAGCTTCAAAAATCCTCTCAATCAGCAGTGGAAGCGATTTTACGCGGCACCTCCAAGGCCGATGAGAGTGTCGATCAGTCTCATCAGGCGGATGAGTCATTGAGCCAGATCACCACCCGGGTTGAGGCCATCTATGAGGCTAACAACCAGATCGCCGCCTCGACCACAGAGCAAACCGAATCCTCGAATCGAATTCGCAGCAACATCAGCGAGATCGAGCAGGTATCTATGATTGTTAGTCAAAGCTCTGAAGAGATGGATCAGGTGAGCCATCAGATTCAGGAGGTCGCAACCCAGTTGCAGGAGGTATTGGATCAGTTTCGTGTGTAACAGATAACAACAGTCAAAGGGAGAAGCTCCATGGAGTGGAAAAAATATATTTGGCTACCCTTGTGCTTAGCAGTGCCCCTATTAGCCCAGGCTAATCCCACACTCGAAGCCAAGATCAAGCTACTGGAACAGCAGCTCAAGGCCCTGAAGGCCGAGGTGATGAAGACCCAGGCCCAGCAGAAAAAGGTAGTCGCCGAGGTTAAAGAGGCGAAGCAGCAAACCGAGCGAGTGGTGGCTCAGGCCGACGAGGCGAGCCCGATGGATAACTTCAACGTCAACGGCTTCTTCTCAGGCTCGGTAGCCAAGGCCAGTAATGATGTGGGTTATGCCGGGGTCAAGGAGAAGGTGGATACCGAGCAGCGCTCACTGGTGGGCCTGCAGATGCAGTACAACTTTACCGATGCCACCAGCATCACCACCCAGATCGTGGCCCGCGCCTATCAGAACTGGAAGCCCAGGTTTGAGTGGGCTTTTCTTAAGCATGGCTTTGATAACGGCCTGAGCCTGCGCGCCGGTAAACTGCGGATGCCGCTCTATATGTATTCGGACTACCTGGAGGTCGGCTATGCCCAGCCCTGGGCGCGACCACCCGGCGAAGTCTATGATGCGGTACCTCTGAGCTCCTATACCGGGGGTGACTTCATCTATGATCTGGATCTCGACTGGGGAACCCTGACCTTCCAGGGATTTGCCGGAGAAACACGGGTCGATGAAGAAGACAGTAGTTTCGGTGCAGATTTCACCTTCGATAACCTACTGGGGATGAATGTGAACCTGAACTGGGATGAGATGAACTTCCGCGCCGTCTACGCCCAGACCAATGTCACCGCCAATAACCCAGCAGATGGCACGCATAACATCTATGCTCCAGCATACGTTGGATACTGGCCATCTGCTACCTATGGAGCGGCAAAAGCAAATCAAATTATAGCAACAATGGATGGTAGTCAGGGGTGGTTTGGAGGTATCGGCTTTAGCTATGACGATGGCGAGTACCTGGTAATCTCCGAGTTGGTGCGGGTTCAGGTCGCAGGCATGTACCCGGATAACGACGGGGGCTACCTGACCCTGGGGTATCGAATTAACGAGTTTACCCCCTATGTGAATGCCGCCTTTATGCGCACCAATGATAACGGCAACCGGGCAAGCAGTCCGGTATCATCAGCATACTTTGATGGACGCCGCACCAGCTATTCAGTGGGGACCCGTTGGGACTTTATGGATAACCTGGCCCTCAAGGCGGATATCACCTACTCCGGCTGGTTTGGTGGCACCAATGGTCAGCTATCCGGCCTGATCGCTAGTGAAACTGGTGCAACCCACACCATGGTGTATAGCCTGGTGCTGGACGCAGCTTTTTAGGAGGTAGATGATGAAACTATTAATATCACTACTCGTACTCTGCTGCTCCAGCTTTGCCATGGCTGAAGTGGTGGTTATCGGTAACCCCAATGCGCCTCAGCTAACCAAGAAAGAGGCGCAGAAGCTATTCCTTGGCAAGATCAAAAAATTGCCGGGAATCGGCCGGGTGCAACTGCTCTCCCTGGAGGAGGGACCAACCCGGGATTACTTTAATGTGAAACTGCTGCGCAAGCGTGAGGCACAGCTCAAGGCCTACTGGGCCAAGCTGCTGTTTACCGGCAAGGCGGATCCACCCAAGACTGTGGGTAATTCCGAGGTGATGCTGGCCACTGTGGCCAATAGCCCCAACACCATCGGCTATATCGACAGCAAGGATCTCAACGATTCGGTGAAGGTGCTCTACACCCTAAAGTAGCTAAGGGTTAATCATTAAAAAGGGTCGCAATAGCGACCCTTTTTATTTTATGGCTGAATGCGGTCTTTCCCGCCTCCTCCTGTCCTTCTGTTTCCAGGACAATCTATTTGCCATATTGGCAGTGATTTTGTGCCTTCACCTCAGATGCCGGGTGTGCTCGGCAGCGCCTGACTTTTGTATCGCCAAAAGTCAGCAAAAGCTCGCTTCGCGCGATCACATCCATGTGCTCGAGCTCCCCAACTCGCCACCCCTGACTCGAAAAATGACGTTGCCGGAATAATACAAAAAAGAGCCACACCCTTGTTATTTTACTGCTGATCGCAGCTTAGGGTTCTTCCCTCCCGGGAGCTTTGTTCGGCAAGCTCCAGCAACCGGATACACTCAAGCGCTTCAGCGGCCGGAACCGGTAGTGAGCCCTCACCTCGGATCGCAGCAGCCAGCTCCAGGTAGTAGTGCTGATAGCCGCCGGTAACTGACTCTATCGGCTCAGAACCAAGCTCGGTATTCAGGATTCCGCTCTCGACATCCTTAGCCCAATCCCCGACAGGCTCGATTCCGTCACGCAGCCTGTCCTCCTGAGGATCCAACCCCTGTTTGGTGTAAGAGCCAAGGGTGCCCTGGGCCACAAAGCGGTTAAAGGTCCCTGCACAGAAGGGGCTTGAGTGCAGCACCAGCTCTTTATCCGGGTAGTGCAGCACCACATGGAAATAATCACAGGTCTGAGAGCCCGGGCGCATCGCCCTGAGACTTGCGGTGAGCTGCTGCGGGGTACCGAGCAGATGAAGGGCCTGATCTAAGAGGTGCGATCCCAGGTCAAACCAGATCCCGGTGCCCTTTCCGGGTTGCTCACGCCAACGCTCTCTGGGGATGGGACGAAAACGATCGAAGTGAGATTCCAGAAACTTAAGCTCCCCCAATCGACCTGATTCAATCAGGGCCCTGAGGGTCACAAAGTCACTGTCCCAGCGCCGGTTATGATAGACACTCAGATGGCGCTGCTGCTCAGAAGCGATCTTAATCAGCTCCTCCCCCTCAGCAGCAGTAGTCACAAAGGGTTTTTCCAAAACCACATGCTTACCCAGGCCCAGCGCCTTGGCAGCCAGCTCGAAATGAACATCATTGGGAGCCGTGATCACCACCAGTTCAGCATCGGTCTCATCCAAAAGCTGGTGAGGATCGGAATATCCCTGCACCTGTGGGTAATCCTGATTAAGCTCCTGCTGTTGGCGAGTACTTACTCCAACAACCTTAAAATCATCAATGCTATTTAGAAATGGCAGGTGAAATACTCTGGCAGACAGGCCATAGCCGATGACGGCGCACTTGATCATCAAAACCTCCTCATCCATTGCGGTGATACGAGACGAGTCTTGAAGAATATCAAACCACAAAGCGGGAGTGAGTACTCACACCCACCCTCTGGAAAGCTCAATGATTTTCTCATAGCGAGCCGCCAGGGGCTTGTAGCTGCGGCGAATTTGATACACAGACTCCTTCACATCAGGGTGAGTCAGTATAGTCAGTGCAGCGGAGTTTGGATAGTGATCGACCACAGCCTGGGGTACCACAGTAAAACCCAGTCCCTCCGCTACGGGATCGATAAGCATACCAAGCTGGTTGATTGTACCGGATAGCTTGAGTCGTGCCATGCCCTGAAACAAGCTCCCATAGCAGCTGCTCAGCATCAACTCTGCGTGGTGAAAGCCATCGGGATGATTGATAAACCCAAGGGTCTGCAGCTCGCTGAAGTCGGCACCTGACAGATGCCCTGGAGTCACCAGACACAGGGGCATCTGCCCGACACAGTCTGACTGGATCTGAGGATGATCCGGCAAAGAGGTCACCCATCCCAGATCAACCCTGTCATGGATGATATCCTGGATAATCCGCTGATTCGGAGCAACTTCAAAGTGGATCGAAAGCTCCGGATGGCAGGCTTGCCAAGCCAGAAGCCTGGGATAGAACTTAAGAGAGAGCGCCCCCGGGCTGGCTAAGCGGCAGCTCCCGAGGAAGGGATCGTCAATCACCAACTGTTCTTTAAGATCGCGCTCTTTTCCAAGCCACTCCAGGGCAAATTGATAAACTTTGTGTCCGGCAGGTGTGAGCTCAAACTGCTTACCATGGCGCTCAATCAACTCCGCTTTATAGTAGGACTCGAGCTTCTTAATATGTTGGGTCACCCCGGGCTGAGTCATCGCCAGCCTCTCGGCCGTGCGGGTGAAATGGCCGGTTTCAACTAAAGTCGCAAAGGTCTTAAGCCAGTTGCTGTTTACCATGGGCTATCACATAACAGAAAATTATTATTTTTATAATAAATGATAATTTCACATGCACAACGCTTGTGATTAATCTTTGCTCATCGAAAGGGCACGCCAGACAGAGCAGAGCCCATTTAGCGACCAAGAGATTAACCAGGAGCTTATTATGAACCAGCAAACTACTTTTCCACGTACCTTCTCACACATAGGGATCTCGGTTCCCAACCTTGAGAAAGCCGTTGAGTTTTACACCCAGGTGATGGGTTGGTATCTCATCATGGAGCCCACCACAATCACAGAAGATGATAGTGTCATCGGAGTGATGTGTAGCGATGTGTTCGGTCCAAACTGGGGAGAGTTTAAGATTGCGCACCTGGCGACCGGTGACAAAATTGGCATCGAGTTGTTTGAGTTTCCAAACTCACAGCAACCAGAAGATAACTTTGAGTTCTGGAAAACCGGTGTCTTCCACTTTAGCGTGCAGGATCCGGACATCGAGGGGCTGGCAGCCAAGATAGTTGCAGCCGGAGGCAAGCAGCGGATGCCGATTCGCGAGTATTATCCGGGAGAGAAGCCCTATCGCATGGTGTATATGGAAGATCCCTTTGGCAACATCATTGAAATCTACAGCCACAGCTATGAGCTGACCTACTCGGCGGGGGCTTACCAGGATTAATCCAGGGTTACTTCGCTCCACTGAGACGGAGTAACAGTTACCTCACTTTCCGCAGGCGTTAGACCCGCCTGCGGCTAACCCTTGAAGGTTACTCATGAAAATACTACATACCATGCTGCGGGTTGCTGACTTAGAGCGATCCATTCACTTCTATACAGAGCTGCTCGGGATGAGTCTGCTGCGTAAGATAGACAACACAGAATATCGCTATACCCTGGCCTTCGTGGGCTATGGCGACGAATCTGAGGGTGCCGTTCTGGAACTGACCTATAGATAGTTATCAGCTTGGTGACGCCTATGGACACATAGCCATCGAGTCCGAAGATATCTACCAGCAATGTGAGCAGATAAAAGCCGCTGGTGGCCAGGTGACCCGCGAGCCGGGGCCTGTACTGGGAGGCACCACTGTGATCGCCTTCATTGAAGACCCGGATGGTTACAAGGTCGAACTGATTGCAGCCCAATAAAAATAAGGGCCAGCAACTAAAAAATCAAAGGGCCATCGATGGGCCCCTTTGATTATTTTCCGGCAAGGTGCTCGGGTGGAACAGGTCCACCCTGGCGGCGAGTCAGGTAATCCGCGTATCGGCGCCTCGCTCCCTTAAGGCTTCGCTTCTCGACTGTCCTGAGAGTCACCAGCACCCCCTGCTCACCGTGGGAGAACTCAACCCGGGCCAGCTCAGAGTCAGGGATCAAGCCATTAAAACCGATCCGAACCTCTTTCCAAACCTGCAAACGATGCTTTCTGCTATACCAGAGATAAGATACGATCAGCAGCACTATCACAGCCAAACCGAGGCCGCTCCAGATCGGATGAAGATGGTGTAACAACATGCAAACTCTCTTTGAATTTTTCCCAAAGCACCGAATGCTATCATGCGCGGTTCAAAGAGCGAGGGTTATCAGGTATTGATCGCGCGTTTAAGCGTCATTCCATGGCGCTTTTCAGTCATTGAGCAGCAAAAGCCCTGCATCATCGGACTATGCTCACGCTGAACTAACGAAGGGGGTGAAACATCTGTCTCTCACAACTATCGGGTGCCGAGCAGGCTCTTAATCTTGCTCAATGACACCCCGCGGGGCGAGGTGCCCTATTAAGCTCAACGGCTACAAAAAACCTTGGGCTCGGTTAAATGCCCCCAAGATCCCAAGAACCCCGGGAGCCAATAAGAATGCACCGGCAATTGCCAGGGCACCAACCACCAGCATGGCGTTTTTAATAAAATACTTCCCTGTTGACTCCTGATTAAGAACTGCTGTTTTAGTATTCATCTGTGATCTCTCGATGTTAGCTGCGGCATTGATAAATAAAAATCTAACACCTGAGACTTAACAGAAGCTCAATCGACTCGCATTCTCGGCCAGACGAATCAATAAATTTGACTCTCCTAATGCACAAGAAGGCAGGTTTCTTTACCAGAGGCTTCGATACTTTTGCTCACAGCTCTTCTTCATTTCCCGAAGGGCGATCACATTATTCACAGTCGCTGAACCATCCAGAATACATTGGTAATAATTGGTGTCATCATCCCCCAGTAAAGAATAGGAGTCATGCAGCTCACTACAGGCATGCTTCGCCTCCCGGGCAACCGCCTTATCCTCAATGGGATACACGTACTGGCTGACACACTGATCATAAGATTTCTCATCGGGTATGCTGGCCAGCACATTGGATGAAGCCAGCAGAGGAAATGCCAAGGTTATTAATTTTTTTATATTCACGTGCTGTTTCCCTCAGTGATGAAAAAACTCACCTTAAACCTTGAGATGCCAAAAAGACAATAGCAAGTGATGGGATAAGTGCTGTGAAGAATCAGTTAACAGGGAAGTGATATATCAAATTCTTTTGTTGGGGAATATAAAATGAATGCTGACCTAACTTCGAATGATTGTAAGCACCCACATACATTGTTACCCAATATAGATGGGAAAACCCAAGTCACCATCACAAAGAGCGGTGACTTGGGTTACAAGTTACTCCTCAGGCCTTAAGCAACAACGCAGCAGTGTGTGCCCGGCCCCGAGATTATCCGTATCCTGCTCGACCACCAGCCCTGCTTGATGCAGCAAGTGGATCATATCTTTGGAGTGATACATCCGGCTGTTACCGTTAGCCATGCAGCTAAAGTAGAGCGAGGTTGCGTTGACGCTATAGGCCGCGGCCTCAAACGCCTGGCGATCCCAAAAGGTCTCCATGATATACAGGCGACTGTTGCGATCCATCTTTTGGGCAACCTTGCGCAAAATAGCGAGGATCTGAGATTCGCTAAAGCAATCGAGAAACTGGCTCATCCAGACTCTATCCAGCTCATCCGGAAATAGGTTGCCCTCATCAAGCAGGTTGGCCTCCAGCCCATCGATTCGCCCCTCATAGCCTGCGGCCTTGACCGCATCCCGCATCAGGGCAAGCTGCTCGGGAAGATCCATGATGGTGAGCTGAACATCGGGATCGTGGCGCACACACTCAAGGGCCCACTTACCTGTATTCCCCCCCACATCCAGGATATGCCGGGGTTTATCGGCAAAGATAAGCTCCAGGGCCTCGGGGAAGGAGCGGTCAGAATAGTAATGATCAAAGTCAAACCAGCTCTGCCTGGCAGGCTCGGGCAAGATCCCAAGGGCCGGGTAGATGGTCTCCCAATCCCCAAACACTTTTAGTCCGCAGGGCTTCTCTTCACGAATAGCCTCCATCAGGTGAAATAATCCCTGATAACAGACATCCTGACTGAAATTTAGGTTCGCCTGAGTCATGGGATCGCTCAGCAGAAACATCCCCACCTTATCCAGGACGTAATACTGATCCTCTCGCAGCCATACCAGACGGCAGCTCAACCCCATATCCAACAGGACCTTGATCCCATACTCAGAGATCTTCAGCTCCTCGGCCAGCGCGCAGACCGTCTCTCCCTGCTTACCCTTTTGTGAGATAAGCTCAAGGATTCCGAGGCGGACCAGCGCCACTGTCGCCTGAAACGCAAACGGAGCAAAGGCGATACGCTGCGCATCGGTGATCGCCTCCAGCGCCGAGCGCTGATCCGGCTGATTATAAAATTGCATAGAAAACCCAATAAAAAGGAGCCTTTCGGCCCCTGTTGTTAAACCATCAATTAGTGAGCGTGCAGGTTCTGATTGATATATTTGTTTAGATTTCTGACCCACTGGTTATATTTCGGATGGATCTGACCATCCTTATAATTGAGGTTGCTGCTATCCAGATAGATAATACTGTAGAGCTTCTGATTATAGCGAATCGTCACCTCAGCCTTGTGGGAGCGCAGATAGAGGGTCCCGATCATCTGGCCCGGCTTTTGCGGCACTATGGTCCAGCCCAGCTGTGAGCCTGCGGCGATAATATCATTTTGGATCTGTTTCATCGTCAGCCCGGCCGGAATAGGATAGTTATCCATATTCATCACTGGTTGAACACGACTACAAGCCGTTAACCCTAAGGCCAGCAGCAGAACAATAAAAAGCGAACGCCATCTGCGTACCATGATTATCTCCTTGTTAACTATTTCAATGCCACTCAATACCTAAAACTCGTTCAGTTTACCCGAAGCACGGGATCACGTAACATACTGCACTCACTTTTTCCTGCACTCTTTCATACTTATGTCTATCGCACTTAGGGTAGTGGATTGGGAAGCATGGGCTCCGGGAAAGGAATCTAAACACGATTGGCTCGATAACCAGATTGCTGAGCCGGCCTCCCCGATCCCAGGCGCAAAAAAAATTCCTCCGATGCAGCGTCGGCGGATGAGTCCACTCACCAAGTCGGCACTACAGCCTGCCCTTGAGCTTTGTGAGCAGCAGATGCCTGATTATGCCATCTTTGCCTCCCGCCATGGAGAGATGCCAAGAACCTACCAGCTGCTTTGTGCGATCGATGACCTGGAGCCCCTGTCTCCAACCGCCTTTTCCCAGTCTGTGCATAATACGGCTGCAGGGCTGTTTAACATACTGAAAAAATCTCAGATCCCCACCAATTCGATCGCCGCCGGGGTCGATACTTTTCCAAGAGCCTGGCAGGAAGCTCAGGCCTACCTTGCCTGTCATCCGGACAGAAGTCTGATGCTGGTCTATTTTGACGAACCACTGCCCGTACCTTACCTGGAATTTTGTCCCGAGCCCAAGAGCCCATTCTCTCTGGCTCTACACCTTGTCGCCGCTCCCGCAGGGATCCGTTTAAGCCAGCAGCAGGAGTCAGCCGGACAGGAATCATCCGGGCTTCATCCCAGGCTGTTCCTTGAATGGCTCCTTAAGCCATCTGAATCGCTCAGGATTCAGAAAAGCTCACGACTTTGGGTATGGTCCCAAGATGCTTAACTATAGCTGGCGGCTCTTTGCTACAGGTCTGTGCTTCTTCCTGTTCTTTAATGGTGGGCTATTTCTTGGCACCTCGATTTTACCCATCATTGGCCTATGTAGCAGGGATCCACTCAACAGAAGCCGGCGAATCCAAAAAACCATTGCCATCAGCTTTCGCTTGTTTGTGTGGTTGATGCAAACCCTGGGAGTAATTCGCTTTAGTTTTCAGGGAGTGGATAAGTTGCGTGCCGACCGGGGTTGCCTGCTGGTGGCCAATCACCCCACCCTCATCGATTATGTGGTGATCACCTCTTTGCTGGATCAATGTAACTGTATCGTCAAACAGACTCTCTGGCAGAACCGCTGGTTAAAATGGGTGATTCGACTCGCCGGGTATATCCCCAATGTCCAATCCGATCAGCTACTCCAGGCCAGCAGACAGAGTCTGGATAGCGGTAACCCGTTACTGATCTTCCCAGAAGGTACCCGCAGTGAGCCTGGAAAATCTCTTAAGATGCAACGGGGCGCCGCTCACCTGGCCTTAAGGCTAGATAAACCACTTCGCCTGATCCATATTCATTGCTCACCTTCGACCCTGACGAAAGCTGAAGCCTGGTACCAGATACCAAAGAGTGGAAAACCTCACTACCAATTGAATATTGGCGATAGAATCGATCCCAATAAATTCTATAATGAAACGCAGCATACTTCGGTCGCGGCTCGTCACCTGACACGCTACCTGGAACATGAGCTAGCAAAGGAGCGGGTAAATGAATGAACTCGAACTTGAGATAAAACAACTAATAATTGATGTCCTGAACCTTGAGGATATGACCCCGGATGATATTGAAACCGACGCACCGCTATTCGGAGATGGTCTTGGACTTGACTCGATCGATGCGCTTGAGTTGGGTGTTGCGATAAAAAAACAGTTCAATATTACCCTGAATGCTGAATCAAAAGAGACCAAGGCTCACTTTTTCTCAGTGAAAACCCTGGCCCAGTTTATTGCTCAAAATAAATAGTAGGTGAACCATGCACAGCAGAGATGAAATATTTAATGAAATATCCAAGGCAATGCAGGAGCTTTTTGAGCTTGATGCTGCGCAGATCACCCTGGAAGCCAGCCTGTATGAAGACTTGGATCTCGATAGTATCGATGCCGTCGATCTGGTAGTTAAGCTTCAGGACATGACCGGCGAAAAGATCCAGCCGGATCAGTTTAAAAGCGTTCGAACCGTCAAGGATATCGTTGATTCGGTGGAGCAGCTGCTTCAGGACTAATGCGCAAGCTGCTCTCGGTCCTGATCGCAATTCTGATCTTGCTCTACCCGTTAGCGATCTACTTCGGACTTACGTTTTCAAGCCCCTCTAAGCTCGGCGTACTTCTGGCCGGGCTTTTTGTGCTTCGGCTCTGGGTCAGTCCGAATCCAAGACTCAAAGAGCTTAAGGGCCCCATGACCTTTGTCGCGCTGGCGGGCGCGCCGCTGGCGCTCTACTCAAGCATCAGCAATACCCCCCATGGATTCCTGTTCTACCCTGTGGTGGTTAACGCTATTTTATTACTGGCTTTCGCTCAAACCCTGATCCGCCCACCCAGCATGATCGAGCGTTTTGCCCGAACCATGGATCCCGACTTTCCGGATAGGGCGATTCCCTACACCCGCAAGGTCACCTGGATCTGGTGCTGCTTTTTTATCTGTAATGGATCGATCGCCCTGTATACCGCACTATTCAGCTCACTAAAAACCTGGAGCCTGTATAATGGCCTGATCTCCTACCTCATCATGGGAGCTATCTTTGCCATCGAATTTGCGGTTCGTCTCCACCTTAAAAAACGCTCACAATCACAATGATCACTCACTCCATCTATAAGGTGTCGCATAGCAACCGGCATGGTTTGCTGGCATTTGGCTCTCATGAGGTAAGCTACCAACAGTTTCATCAACAGCTTGCCTTGTTGGCCACAGAGTTACGGCAGCAACCGGCTCAGCTCTGGCTATTAAACCTCGAAGACAGCTACCTGTTTTGCCTGGCTCTGTTTGCCTGTCTGCATGCGCAGAAGACCCCGGTGATGCTGCCCAATAACCAGCCCGGAACCTTGCAGCAATATAGAGATCACTATGAGCAAGAGCTGAATGAGCACACACTTGGGCAACTGTTGCTAGGGGAAAATCAGCCTCTGCCGCTTAAGCCCCTGACGCCCGAGCAGCAGCTCATTCTCTACTCCTCCGGTTCAACCGCCGCGCCCAAAAAGATAGTCAAGAGCCTGCAGCAACTGGATGATGAGATTCAGGTTCTGTCAAAACAGCTCGGTCCTTTTCCGAATCCGTGTCGCTTTTATGCCAGTGTGTCTCACCAGCATATCTATGGCTTGCTGTTTCGGGTACTGCTGCCCCTGTGCCTGGGCCATGCCTTTGCCAGAGAGACCCTGGAATATCCGGAGGAGCTCCTCGCCATCAGCCAGCAGCAACATCACGCGATAGTGATCTCCAGCCCAGCGCTTCTCAAACGCCTGGATCAGCAGGCGGCAGGTCCTCTGGCTCAGCTCATCTCCTCGGGCGGCCCTCTTCCCTATCAGGCGGCGCAAATAGCCCATAAGTTGTTTGGCCTGCTGCCTACGGAGATCCTCGGCAGCACCGAAACAGGAGGTATCGCCTGGCGCCAACAACATCAAAGTGACTCCCCCTGGACTCCGCTCCCCGAAGTCGAAGTCGGAATCGACTCATCCACGGGCTGTATGACGGTAAGCTCCCCCTTTGTCAGCGAACCCTGCCCCTACGTCAGCGCGGATCTGATGCATTATGTGGATGGACAGCGTTTCCTGCTCGATGGCAGAGCAGATCGCATCATCAAACTGGAGGAGAAGCGGATCTCCCTGCCAGAGATTGAGCAGAGGTTAAAAATGGATCCCTGGATCGCAGAGGTCGCTATCATCCCGGTCAACCGGGAGAAAAGAATTATGATCGGAGCCATCATCAGACTCACGACTCAGGGGGCAGAACAGTTCGCACAGCAGGGAAAGCTCGCCCTGAACCGCCGTTTTCAGCAACAGCTTCGACCCTATATCGAGCCTATCGCAGTTCCCCGGTTATTTCGCTATCCTAGCGACATTCCGGTAAATGCGCAGGGTAAGCTGGTCTTTACCCAGTTACAGGCGATGTTTGAGAGTAAGGAACATCCATGAAACTCCCGATTGTTGAGCAGCAACAACTTGATCACCCCGAGGCGATCCTGAGTCTTGAGCTTCCCGGGGAGCTCCTGTATTTCAAGGGACACTTTCCAGATCACCCGCTTCTTCCCGGGGTGGTGCAGATCCACTGGGCGATCCACTATGCCAAAGAGCTTTTACAGCTCGATAGTGAATTTGCTGGCATGGAGGTGATCAAGTTTCAGAATATCCTCACTCCTGAGCGCAAGGTCCAGCTGAAGCTACGCTGGGATCAGAATAAGCACAAGCTTCATTTCAGCTATATCGATCCCGATAGCCAACTATCTTTCTCTTCGGGCCGTATCAATTTTAGCGCCATATCATGAAGCCCTGCCTGCTCATTCCCTGTTACAACCATGGTAAACCCTTGAGTACTACACTCAAGGCTCTCGCCTACCTGGACCTTCCAATCCTATTGGTCGATGATGGCAGTGATGATGAAACCAAGGCACTGATCCGCCAGGCGATCCTTTCTTCGAAGCAGCAAATAGAGCTGGTGACCCTGCCACAGAATTTGGGTAAGGGAGGAGCCGTCATCGCCGGCTTTCATCGGGCGCAGGATCTGGGCTATACCCATGCCCTGCAGGTGGATGCTGATGGTCAACATGATCCCAAGGATGTGCAGACACTGCTGGAGCTCGCCCAACAGAACCCAAATAGCCTGGTGAGTGGCCAACCCGTATATGATGAGTCGGCTCCTAAGAGCCGCCTCTACGGCCGTTATGTGACCCATTTTTGGGTCCTGGTCGAAACCTGGTCCCGCAGCATAAAGGACTCGATGTGCGGCCTGCGAGCCTATCCCCTGGATCCATGCCTCAAGTTATGCGAAAAAAAACCGCTGGGCCTTCGCATGGACTTTGACGTTGAGATCATGGTGCGCCTGTATTGGGAGGGTCTCGATTTTAAGTTTTTTCCAACCCGGGTCCACTACCCGGAAGATGGCTTATCCCACTTCGATGCCTTCAAAGATAATGTTCGCATCTCCTGGATGCATACCCGGCTGTTTTTCGGCATGCTCCCCAGGATCCCCCGGCTATTAAGGTATAGACGGCGTAATAAGAGATCCCACTGGTCTAGCACTAAAGAGCGTGGCTCAGCCCTTGGGATCCGGATCTTACTCCTCAGCTATCGACTGCTGGGGCGTCGCGGTTTTTCACTGCTAGCCTACCCTGTGGTCGGCTATTTTTACCTGACGGGGACCCGGGCTCGAAGGGCCTCAAAAGAATACCTTCAGAGAGTCGCAATGCAGCGTCAGCTATCAGGAATCGCTCCACAAAAGCTATCGAGCTTTCGCCAGTTTATAAATTTTGCCTACTCGGCACTGGATAAATTTGCGGTCTGGGTGGGGGATATTCCCCCCGAGCGGGTCGAGTTTCCCGATGTCGGGGTGCTAAAAAAGCAGATGGCAACCGGACGGGGAGGGGTTTTAATTGGCTCTCACCTTGGAAACTTTGAAATTGCCCAGGCAGCTTCTCATGTGGCGCCTGAGCTTAAGCTCAACATTCTGACCTTTACCGAGCATGCCCAGAGCTTCAATCAATTTGTTGAAAACATAGGGTGCAAGGGCAATGTTGAACTCATCCAGATCTCTGAGCTTGGCATAGATACCGCCATGATGCTTCAGGAGCGGGTCGACCGGGGAGAGTATGTTGTGATCATGGCAGATCGCACCGCCCCCGGAACACCGGAGCGAACCCTCAAGACCCCATTCCTCGGTGAGCAGGCTCACTTCCCTCAGGGAGCTTTTATTCTGGCAGGACTACTGGATTGTCCTGTTTTCCTGGTGTTTTGTGTCGCAGATCAACAAGGCTACACTCTGCACTGGGAGCATTTTGCCAACACCTTAAAACTGGCACGCAAGGAGCGTCATGAACAACTTCATCAGATAGCAAACCGCTACGCACAACGTCTTGAGTATTACTGCCTGCGCTATCCTGAACAGTGGTTTAATTTTTACGATTTTTGGGCTGCGCCCCAACAAGACGGAGAAACGCCTCATGAGTAACCCCATTACCTTTGGTGATACCCAGATAACCATCGAAGATATAGTCTCCATCGCCGTTGAGGGCACCAGGGTTGAGCTGAATCCATCGCCAGCCTTTCGCAAGAAAATAGATAAGGGTGTCGCCTTTCTTGACTCGATCTTGGACGAAGATGGGGTGATCTACGGCGTAACTACGGGGTATGGGGACTCATGCACGGTTTGTGTACCACCTCATCTGGTTGAAGAGCTGCCCATCCACCTGACCCGCTTTCACGGCTGCGGCATGGGTGATCACCTGAGCCATCCCCAAGCCAGGGCCGTGATGGCCACCCGGCTGGCCTCTCTGGCTCGTGGTGTATCCGGAGTAAGCTGGGAGCTTTTAAGTCTCATCTGTGAGCTACTCAACCGGGATATCTGCCCACTCATCCCCCAGGAGGGCTCTGTCGGGGCCAGCGGCGATCTGACCCCTTTATCCTATCTGGCAGCCGTCCTAATCGGGGAACGCCAGGTGAGCTATAAGGGTGAAATCCATCAGACCCTGGAACTGTTCGACAAGCTTGGGATTAACCCCATTCGGCTGCGTCCCAAAGAGGGCCTGGCCCTGATGAATGGGACCGCAGTCATGACAGCCCTGGCCTGCCTTGCCTATTCAAGAGCCGGTTACCTGGCAAAACTGAGTGCCCGGATCACCGCCATGATGTCGGTAGCACTCAAGGGTAATGCCTTTCATTTTGATGAAACTCTGTTTGCCGCTAAGCCTCATCCGGGGCAAAACCAGATCGCAGCCTGGATTCGAGACGATCTTCAGCACGAGAAGATGCCACGCAACTCGGATCGCCTGCAAGATAGGTACTCACTGCGCTGCGCGCCGCACGTCATCGGGGTTTTGCAGGATGCCCTTCCCATGCTGCGCCAATTCATCGAGAACGAGTTAAACAGCGCCAATGATAACCCGCTTATTGATGGTGAGGGGGAGCATGTACTGCATGGTGGCCACTTTTATGGGGGGCATATCGCCTTCGCGATGGACTCCATGAAAAACTGTATCGCCAACCTGGCCGATCTGATGGATCGCCAAATGGCCCTGCTGATGGATACCAAGTTTAATAACGGTTTGCCAGCAAACCTATCGGCCTCCTGTGCGGAGCGGGCCATGATCAACCACGGGTTTAAAGCAGTTCAGATCGGGGTCTCGGCCTGGACCGCCGAAGCCCTGAAACTAACCATGCCAGCCAGCGTATTCTCTCGCTCGACCGAGTGCCATAACCAGGATAAGGTCAGCATGGGAACCATCTCGGCCCGGGACTGTATCCGGGTTCTGGAGTTGACCGAACAGGTCGCAGCGGCCAGCCTGTTGGCCAGTAGTCAGGGAATTGCCCTGCGCCAACGCCAGCAGCAGTTAACCCGGGAACAACTCACTCCCGGTCTGCAGACCATGCAGCAACAGGTTTTTGAACACTTTGAGCTGCTGGAGGAGGATCGCCCTCTCGAACAGAGCCTGCGCCACTTTGTTGCGCTGATTCAACAGCAAACCTGGAGCCTCTATTGATGCAACTTCCCGGCAGCGAACTGGAGCTAACCATCCCCTTTTATGATGTCGACTCCATGGGGGTAGTCTGGCACGGCAACTACCTGAAGTACTTCGAAAGAGTTCGGGGCCAACTCCTGGAACAGATAGGGTTGGGCTATGCCAGCATGGCTAACTCAGACTATGTCTGGCCAATTATCGATATCAGGGTCAAGTATGTGCGTCCCTGCCGGGTCGATCAGAGAATTCGCCTGACAGCCCAGATGCAGGAGTATGAAAACCGGATCCGCATCAGTTACCGGATTGAAGATAGTCTCAGTGGAGAAAAGCTAACCACTGGCTATAGTGTCCAGGTGGCTGTCATCCAGCAGACAGGTGAGATGCTACTCGCCTCACCCGATTTTTTATTGAAAAAAATGGAGAAGTTCCAATGCGCCTGATCCTGGGATTGATGCTTCTGTGCTGGATGCTGCCGGTTCAGGCCAAACTACTGGACTCTCCTCTCACCAGCAAAACCCGTCCGGAGCTCGAGCAGATAGGTAAACGACTGGCAGCCCAGCCCCTGGTCCGAGGCAAGTTTCAGCAGGTAAGAAATCTGCGACTGCTGACGACCCCTTTGCAATCGGATGGAAGCTTCGTGCTGGCCAGGGGGAAGGGGTTGATCTGGCAACAGACAGAACCATTTGCCTCGCTGCTGACCATCAGCAAAACCAAGATGCTGCAACAGATACAAGGGCAGGCGGCGATGGAGATGACCGCCAAAGAGAACCCCATGGTCTTCTCTTTTGCCCGGGTATTCCTCTCCCTGTTTGATGGGAACCTGGATACCCTGTCCAATAACTTTGATATCTTTTTTGAGCCAGCCAATGCCGAGATCTCACACTGGACCCTCGGACTGATCCCCAACCAGTCCCCCCTGAATAAAGCGATCAAGCTCATCAGGATCCGGGGGGATAAGCAGATCTCAGGGATCACCATAGATGAGGCAAAGGGCGACAAGATGCAGATCCGCTTCACAGACATCATGGCAAAACCGACCCCGCTCAACCCGACAGAAGAGAAACAGCTTGCGCCTGAATAATCCACTGTGGCCATTGTTGTGGCTGCTGCTCGTCAGCGTTTTTGCCGTTTCCCTGGGACGCATGCTGTTCCAGGGATTTCCGCTGCAAACCAATATCCTGGCCCTGCTTCCTCATACCGAAAAGACGCCACAGGCAACCCATGCGATGGATCTGGCCACCAAAGAGCTCGGACGTAAGCTGCTCTTTCTGGTCGGAGCTGGCAAGCAGGCCGACGCAATGGCCGCCGCCGACATACTGGCAGCCAGGCTAAAAGAGACTCAGGGCTATACCTCGATTCAGTACAAGGTCAGCCCCACCCAGATGCAGGCCTATGCAAAGTTTTACTATCCGATGCGCCAGCAGCTCCTGAGCCAGGCCCAGCGCCAACAGCTCGAAGAGTCTCCAAAAAACCTGATGGCCTCTGCCATGGCGACCCTGTTCGGCCCCCTGGGCTCAGGGCGTGCGGCCATGCTCTCGGAAGATCCCTTCTTCCTGTTTTCCAATTACCTGGGCACCCTGCCGAATGCCGGTGGCAAGCTCTCTTTGAACCATAACCGGCTGACTCTCAGACAGGATGGAAAGATCTGGGTGTTTCTCAGTGCCTCAACCCTGGACTCCCCCTTCTCTCTGGCGGCACAAAAGCGCCTGCTACCTCCCCTCAATGAGACTCTGACTGAGATTGAAAAACAGTACCCCTCGGTCGAAGTTCTCAAGACAGGGTCGTTATTTTTTGCGGCGCAGGGAAGCCAATCCGCCCAGCAGGAGATCTCAACCATAGGCATTGGCTCCCTGCTGGGAGTGATCATCCTGTTGCTGGCAGCTTTTCGCTCCGGGCGCCCCCTGCTACTAAGCCTGCTATCGATCCTGGTGGGTAGCCTGGCGGCTCTGGTGATCACCATCTGGTGTTTTGGCAGCGTGCATCTCTTTACCCTGGTGTTCGGAGCCAGCCTGATCGGGGTATCGATCGATTACTCCTTTCATTTTTTTGCTGAACAATATCTCCCACAAAAAGACAGGTTTAGCGGGCTCAGGCATATCATGCCGGCGATCACCATGGGGATGCTGACCAGTGTGATCGCCTATCTTTCATTGGCAATCGCTCCCTTTCCGGGCTTGAGACAGCTGGCACTATTTTCCGCCGCCGGCCTGCTGATGGCTTTTTTCACCGTCATCGCACTCTTTCCTCATCTGGCATCCCAGCGAGTCTACTCACGACCGAACTGGCTCACCCGGGGTTGCAACCTGCTGCTCCAATGCTGGCTGCGCCCCACAACCCGCCAGTTACAACTAGGATTCGCTATCCTGATACTCGCCAGCCTGGTTGCCATCTACCATCTCAAGGCCAATGATGATATTCGGGTACTGCAATCAAGCTCCCCCGAGCTTGTGCACAATGATACAAAGCTCAAGCAGATGCTGGGATACCAGTTCGATACCCGTTTCTTTGTCGTTGAGGGTCAAACCCCTCAGCAGGTCCTGGAGCGCCAGGAAGCCCTCTTTAGCCAATTAGATCAACTTATAAGCCAGCAGCAACTGGCCAGTTACCAGGGATTAGCCAGCTGGCTGCCCTCTGTCCATACTCAGCAACAGAACTACCAGCTACTCCACAGTCGCTATCAACAATTGCTTCCCGAGTATTTCAGTAAACTGGGCCTGAAGAATCGGCAACAGGTGCTCGAAGAACTGCTATCACAGCCTTTCAAGCCCGTGGGAGTGAAACAATGGCTGGAGAGTCCGGTCTCAAAGAATCTGCATTTCCTGTGGCAGGGAGAGTTTAAGGGGCAATACGCCGGGATAGTCCTGCTGGGGCACAGCCACAGCCTACAGCTGCTCCAGCAATTACAAGGCCCACATATCACCCTGATTAGTAAAGCCGATGATATCTCGGCCCTGTTTAAACTCTACCGGCATCGTATTGCCTGGATCCTGGGAGGCGCTTACCTGGCAATCGCGCTATTGCTGCTAGGCCGCTATGGCGTAAGGCGCGCATCGATTCTGATGCTGCCCCCCCTGCTTGCCGGGTTACTAGCTCTGGGGGCAACTTCGCTAATGGGAGAGACCCTCAACCTGTTTCACATGCTGGCGCTGATGCTGGTGCTGGGGATCGGTGTCGACTACACACTGTTTTTTGCCGAAGCAGGAAAGAGACCCCTCAACACCCTGATCGCGATCGCTCTGTCGGCGGTGACCACCCTGCTCTCCTTCGGATTGCTGGCACTGTCTCATACCCAGGCGGTCCACGGCTTCGGACTTACTGTGCTGGTGGGCATTGGTGCCGCCTTTGTGCTTTCACCTCTGGTTGCAAGGAGTGATTCATGAGAAAAAACCGGATACTGCTCATCTGCGGCCTGCTATTAGCCCTCACGGCTTGCAGCAGCATCAGGCAACAAGCCCCCAGCCGGGTCACGCTGGCAAAGGATCATCCATTTACCCTGCCGCAGCCAAATAGTTACCCACAAAAGATAACAGCCACCCAACTGGTCAGTGGAAAATATAAGCAGCAAACTCATTCACTGCAGTTCCAGGTTGAGCAATCCCCGGAGCGCCTGGTGCTGGTCGGCATTAGCCCCTGGGGAGGAGAGCTATTCTCTGCTAACTGGGATGGCAAAGAGATAAAAACCAGCTCACTGCCTGCAGTATCCAAACAACTGCAACCCTTGTATATGCTGGCCGATTTTATCATCACCTATTACCCGGCGAAGGTACTGTCTCCCCTGCTTGCCAGGGGGGGGATGACTCTCCAGGACACACCTTTGACGCGCAGTGTGCTGGTCGATGGCAAACCGCTGATCCAGATTAACTATCAATATCCGGATCACTGGCGCGGCAAGATCACCTATCGACATATTCAGCGACACTATTCACTGACCATAGAAACAATTCAGGCACAACATTGATGAGCAGTATCTACATCAAGGCGCTGGGGATGATCAATGCTTTGGGTGATGAACCTGAGCAGATCCTGAACAATCTGTATTCCGCTTCACAATCCAATATACGGCCTTATCATTCGCTCATCAGTCAAAGAGGCTGTATGGCGGCACATGTCCCGACAGAACTCGAGCCACTTCCCAAGCCATTTGAAGCATGGGAGTGTCGTAATAATCGATTACTCGCTCACTGTTATCGTCAGCTGGAAGCCGAGGTTCAACACGCCATCAACATCTACGGCGCCTCCCGGGTTGGCATCGTCCTGGGCACCAGCACCAGTGGCATATCCGATGGAGAGAGTGCGGTTACCCACCTCAAACAGTACCAACAGTGGCCGGCTAATTTTCACTATCGCCAGCAAGAGTATGGTCAAATCAGTGAATTCCTGGCTGCCTTTAGCGGAGCTAAGGGTACGAGTTACACCATCTCCACCGCCTGTTCGTCGAGCGCCAAGGCCTTTGCCTCCGCCGCAAGGCTAGTTAAAAGCAACATGCTGGATGCGGTTCTGGTGGGGGGATGCGATACCCTTTGCCAGCTAACCCTCAACGGCTTTGACAGTCTGGAGTCCGTCAGCGAAGCAATCTGTAATCCTTTTAGCCAAAATCGTAATGGTATCACCATAGGTGAAGGAGCAGCCCTGATGTTACTGACCCGGGATAAGGCCCCTTTGCGCCTGATGGGAGCCGGTGAGTCCTCCGATGGTTACCATATATCGGCCCCCGACCCCACCGGAAATGGAGCAAAACTAGCGATTGAACAGGCGCTGGAGATGGCAGGAGTCACTGCGGAGCAACTGGGGTATATCAATCTTCACGGAACCGCCACTCCCAAAAATGATGCGATGGAAGCGGCCTTAATTCACTCTCTGTTTGGCTCAGACATGCCCTGTAGCTCAACCAAACCACTGACAGGACATACCCTGGGAGCCGCAGGTGCAACAGAGATTGCACTCTGCGCTCTGTTACTTCAAGATCCCCTACAACGCCTTCCGGCCCAGATCTGGGATCAGCAGCGGGATCCGGAGCTGCCAATCATCGGATTGGTCAAACCAGGCCAGACATGGAAGCAGCCCATTTTTATGAGTAACTCCTTCGCGTTCGGTGGCAGCAACGCGAGTGTAATAATCGGAAAAAACGATGAAAATCAGTGAAGTAGCCATAGAAGAGTTGATCCCCCATCAAGAGCCGATGATCCTGCTCGATCAGGCGATCGCAACTTCGGACGATAGTGTTACCTGTCAGCTGACGATCACCGAAGCCAACCCCTTTTATCAGCCCGAGGGGGTCCCGAACTGGATAGGAATCGAGTTCATGGCACAGGCCATTGCCGTGTATCGGGGCTGGCAGCTCTACCAGCAGAGACAGACACCCCAGCTGGGTTTTTTACTGGGTAGCCGCAAGTATACGGCACACTGTGAGTACTTTTTGCCCGGTCAGGTACTGCATATATCTGCCTCCCTCATCTATCTGGAAGAGACCCTGGGGAGCTTCGACTGCAATATCCACACAGAAGATGGGCAACTACTGGCAACTGGCCGAATCAATACCTTTATGCCGGAAAAATCTAAAATAGAAGAATACCTGTCAGGAAAATAATATGACTCGAACTGTACTGGTCACAGGCGCAAGCCGGGGCATAGGCAAAGCCATCGCCCTGCAACTGGCTAAAGATGGTTTCAATATTGTGGTCCACTACATGGGAAGTCAAAGTGGCGCCGAAGATACACTCTCGCAGGTTCAAAAGCTGGGTGTAGCAGGACGGCTTCTGCAGTTTAATGTTGCTGACAGGGAGCAGTGCAAGCAACAAATAGAGCAGGATATCAAGCAGCATGGCTGTTATTACGGTGTCGTCAATAATGCCGGGATCTGCAGAGATAACGCCTTCCCTGCGATGCCAGCCGAAGACTGGGATGCGGTTTTAAGCACTAACCTGGATAGTTTTTACAATGTTCTGCATCCCATCATCATGCCCATGGTTCGCACCCGTAAGCCAGGGCGCATCGTGACCCTCTCCTCGGTCTCAGGCATTGCTGGAAACCGTGGCCAGGTCAACTATGGTGCGGCAAAGGCCGGGATTATCGGAGCCAGCAAATCCCTGGCGCTGGAGCTTGCCAAGCGCAAGATCACCGTCAACTGTGTCGCTCCCGGTTTAATTGAAACCGACATGGTCAGCGATGCAGAAACCCAGCAAGCCCTGAAACTGATCCCGGCCCGGCGCATGGGGCAACCCGAGGAGGTGGCTGGCCTGGTCTCATACCTGATGTCGGATATTGCAGCCTATGTGACCCGTCAGGTGATCGCAATCGATGGAGGTCTGGTATGAAACGAGTCGTCGTCACCGGGATGAGCAGCATCACCTCACTGGGCCAGAGCTGGCCACAAATAAGACAGAGCATAGAGCAGGGTAAAACAGGGATCCGCTACATGGCCGACTGGGCCAAGTTTGATGGCCTGAATACCAACCTGGGGGGGCCGGTAAACGACTTCGAATTACCCTCCCACTATGGCCGAAAACAGGTACGCTCTATGGGACGGGTCTCCAGAATGGCAACCCTGGCCACGGAACGCGCCCTGGAACAGGCAGGCCTCCTCAAGGATCCGATACTTGAGAGTGGACAAACCGGAATATCCTATGGCTCATCCATCGGTAGCACCTCCCCGCTGTCAGCCCTGAGCACCATGCTCAATGAGCACAGCACCCGGGCGATCAATGCGACCACCTATATTCAGCTGATGCCCCACACCACGGCGGTCAATGTCAGCCTGTTTTTTGGCCTCAAGGGGCGAGTCTATACCACCTCGAGTGCCTGCACCTCTGGAAGCCAGGGGATCGGTTATGCCTATGAAGCGATTAAACATGGTCAACAAACCGTGATGATCGCAGGAGGCGCAGAGGAGCTCTGCCCGACCGAGGCCGCAGTGTTTGATACCCTGTTCGCAACCAGTGTTAAAAATGACACCCCACAGAGCACCCCCCGCCCCTTCGATCAGGAGCGGGATGGGCTGGTGATCGGTGAGGGTGCCGGCACCCTGATCCTCGAAGAGTATGAGTATGCCAGGCAAAGAGGGGCGACCATACTGGCGGAGATCGTGGGATATGGCACCAACTGCGATGCCCAACACATTACCCAGCCCACAGCTGAAACCATGCAGGTTGCGATCGAGTTAGCCTTGAAGGATGCACAACTGAATCCGGATCAGATCGGTTATGTGAGCGCCCATGGCACGGCGACCGAGCGCGGGGATATTGCTGAAACAACAGCCACCGAACGGGTATTTGGCTCAAGGATCCCCATCAGCTCGATGAAGAGCTATTTTGGTCACACCCTGGGGGCATGCGGGGCGATTGAGGCACACCTGGCCATAGAGATGATGCGTGAGAATTGGTTTGCCCCCACCATCAATCTCGCACAGGTCGATCCTCGCTGTGGATCCCTGGATTATATTCAGGATCAGGGGCGGATGATCCACACGGATCTTGTTATGAGTAATAATTTCGCCTTTGGCGGGATCAATACTTCGCTGATCTTCCGTCGTGGCTGATATCTATCTGATTAATAGCCAGGATCTGGATCCTGGCGCGCTCAATGCGGATAACTCCTGGCTCAGCACAAAAGAGCTGCAGACCCAGCACGCACTGACCAACCCCAAACGCCGTCATGAGTACCTGGTGAGCAGGCTGCTGCTGCGTCAGCTGTTGGCAAAACGTTGCAACTGTCACCCTAGTGATCTGAGGTTTATCCACAACCCGTACGGACGCCCTCAGCTTGCAGACTCAAGCCTAAGCTTCAACCTGAGCCACAGCGGCGACACCCTGGTGCTAGCCATAGCAGATGAGGGCCAGGTTGGTGTGGATATCGAGTGCAAACCAAGACCAAGAGATCCTCTCAACATCGCGAGGCGCTTTTTCTGTGAGAGTGAACAACGGATGCTGGAACAGCTGTCGCTGCAACAGCGAACTCAGAGCTTCTACCAACTCTGGACCCTCAAGGAGGCGCTCCTAAAGAGTCACGGACAAGGCCTCAACGCAGGGCTCAACAAGGTAGAGTTATCCCTGTCTACGCCCCTGAAGCTTACCAACTACCTGGATAAACACCAGTATCACCTGGCTCTCTGGCAACTCGACACAGGCTACCTTGCGGCCTGTCAACGCGACTCTCTCCCTCAATGGCAGCTCCACAAGATTACAGCCGACCTGAAGTGCCAGCCAGTTGCCCTGCCCCTGCTGACACAAAGCTGAGCCAGCCGCAAAAAACGGAGTGAAACCAATACCAGTCTCGGCGGGTTGGCTCTAACAGCAGACAGGATTCGGTTCGACTCCCAGCCGGGCGCAGAACATCCAGATAAGAGCCGAACCGCTCCGGATAAAAACCTAAAGCCAACCCCCATGAAGCAAATAATCCAAAGAGTTATCCACAAGTTATCAGGCTACTCCAGCTCCCCTGAGGATGAAGTCTCAGAGTCACCATCGCTTCGCACGATACGCTCTGAGACCAGGCTAATCAGTTGCCACTCGGCGCGAACCTGAGGCTTATTAGCCGCAGTAAACAGATGCAAGCGGCCAGCCGGATCCTGAGCAAACAGCGGAACAACCAGCTGATACTCTTTATAAAGATCCCCCATCCCAAACTGTTCAGTGATCCGGGTGGTACGGATCGATGCCCCCTGACTGATCAAGCTGGCAAGCTTGCCAAAGCTCATCCCTTCGGCAAACAGAAGATCGCCCTGATATTGATCCGCCAACTCAAGTCGCTCGCTCTGCTCCAGCTTAGCAATGGATAGAGTAAAGACCTTATTACGACCAAAGACCCCCAGGTAGTGAGCATTGATAAGAGAGCCAAAGTCAGTATGGCTGGAGAGATTAAGCACCTGCCCCAAACCACTGAGATCCAGGTGCAGCTCTGCATGCTTTGAAACCGGGTGCCCGTAAAAGCAGGGTAGATTAAGCATCCGCGCCTCACGGATGTTATCCCAGCTCTGATCCGTCATCCGAATCGCAATGCCGTTATCAGACAGCACCTTGGCTATGGTCCTGGCGACGGGATTCGCACCGATAATAAGAAATCCCCTGGCCGGAGGCGCCGCCTCCCCTAGCAGCAGAGCCAGAGGGCGCGCCGTAATACTTTGCAGAACGACAGTTCCAATAATCACCATAAAAGTCAGGGGGACCAGCAAAGAGGCTTGTTGGTATCCCAGTTCTTTAAGGTGATGGGCAAACACAGAAGCAACCGCAGCGGCGACAATTCCCCGAGGGCCAATCCAGCCTACAAGCAATCGTTGCGACCAACTCAGGGAGCTACCAAAGGTTGCAACCCACACCTTAAGAGGGCGGATCACCAGTTGTAGCAGGGCGATCAGCAGCAAGGCAGGCCAGAACACCTGCTGGATCTGTGAAAAATCCAGACGTGCAGCCAGCACCACAAAGAGCCCTGAAACCAGCAACAGGCTAAGGGTCTCCTTAAAGTCGAGGATATCTGCGATATGCACACTCTTCATGTTGGCTAACCATAGACCCATAATGGTCACTGTGAGCAGCCCGGACTCTGGCTGGATCAGATCCGATACCATATAGATAGCCAGTACAAATCCCAGAGTGGTTGTATTTTCAAGAAAATCAGGGATCCAGTGTCGCCTGAGCAGGATCCCCAGACCATAACCCGCGATACTCCCCAACCCACAACCCACCAATAAGCTATTAAGAAATACCAGCAGTGTATGGCCTGTGGATCCTGAGGCCGCTATATACTCAAACACGATAACAGCCAGGATCGCCCCTATGGGATCAATCAGGATCCCCTCCCACTTGAGAATATTTGCCACCTTCGCGCAGGGACGCACCGTCTGTAGCATGGATCCAACCACTGTGGGACCGGTCACGACCAGCATGGATGCAAATAGCAGTGAAAGATCCCATGGGAAACCAAACAGATAGTGAGCCAGAGGGGTCAAAGCCAGCAAGATGATCAGCACACCACTACTGAGCAGGCGCCGCACCACTTTTGCAACACCAGCCAGTTCATCAAACTTAAGGTTAAGGCTCCCTTCAAACAGTATGATGGCCACCGAAATCGAAACCAGGGGGAAAAGCAGGGGACCAAATACTTTGTCTGGTTGTAGCCAGCCGGTCAAAGGGCCGGCAATGATCCCGGCCAACAGCAGAAACAGGATCGCCGGCAGCCGGATCCTCCAGGCAAGCCACTGACAAACAACCCCGATACCAACGATCCCCGCCAGGGAAACTACGAGCAACTCATGCACACAAGACTCCTTTCCAGTTGAATCCTCGAATGATCCATTCTAAAGAGGCTTGCCACACATTCCCAGCAATGATCCTGCCCCCAAAGATCATTATCCTGTTAAGGATCGGGTGACAAGATGGGGATAACCAGATCCGAACCAGATCTTCCTTTAGATCATTCCACACAACAAGATCCGTAACGAAAACTCAGGGAAAAACCAAGCCAGGCAAGGGGTTCCTACGATCATGGATCACCCAATAAAAGCACATATCCACCAAGTTATTAACAGCTTTACCCAGAAAAAAGATCCCAGAAAACCAAATGATTCACAGGGTGGATGTGGATAACCACTGATCAAAGCGGTGAATTACTCAAACTTATCCTATGTATTAAATACAGCTCGCCAGGCGCATGTGGATAACAAGGGATTCTATTCGCAACTTGTTCCCCGGAGGATCAGAGCTTATCCACACCAAAGGATCTGAGCTAACATCATGATCTCTATGATCAAAAGAGGGTTTTCCACACGGATCCGCGATCCTAATAAAAGATCCAATAAAAGATCCATATATGATCTTAAGATCTATAACCCCGGATCCACGATCCTTTTTGCCTCGCAGAAATCCGTTTCCCTTTCGGTCACAAACAGATAGAATAACCGGCCCTTTCCTGAGTCTGAGCACTATTCCTGCAAAACGGTTTATTAAACAGAGGTATCTATGCAATATCACGAGCAATTTGACGTGATCGTCGTTGGTGGGGGTCATGCTGGTACAGAAGCCTGTGCAGCAGCAGCGCGCATGGGGATGAAAACCCTTCTGCTGACCCATAACATAGAAACGATTGGCCAGATGTCCTGTAATCCGGCAATAGGCGGGATAGGTAAAGGTCATCTTGTGAAAGAGATTGACGCCTTGGGTGGCCTGATGGCTCACGCAATTGATTGTAGTGGCATTCAATTTCGTACCCTGAATGCCTCTAAGGGACCAGCAGTTCGCGCAACCCGGGCTCAGGCCGATCGCATTTTATATCGTGAAAAGATCCGCACCCTGCTTCAGCACCAGGAAAATCTACAGATATTTCAGCAAAGCTGTGATGATCTGATCCTGGATCAAGACAAGATCCAGGGGTGGTCACCCAGTCCGGAATTCGGATCCTGGCCAAGACAGTGATCCTGACCGCAGGGACCTTTCTCAATGGGCGGATCCACATAGGTTTAGACAACTACCAGGGCGGCAGGGCCGGTGATCCACCCTCGATCCGCCTTGCGGATCGTTTAAGATCCATGCCGTTTCGCACGGATCGTCTCAAGACCGGGACGCCACCGAGGATCGATGCGCGAAGTGTTGATTTCTCTGTGATGGATGCTCAGCCAGGCGATGATCCTGTACCTGTGTTCTCCTTCCTGGGATCCAGGGCGGATCATCCGCAGCAGATCCCTTGTTATATCACCCATACCAATGAGCAGACCCATGAGATTATTCGCGGCTCTTTGGATCGCAGCCCCATGTTCGCCGGGGTGATCGAGGGAGTGGGTCCACGTTACTGTCCCTCCATTGAGGACAAGGTGACGCGCTTTGCGGATCGTAATTCACACCAGATCTTTGTGGAGCCTGAAGGTCTTTCAACCACCGAGCTTTACCCGAACGGGATCTCAACCAGCTTGCCGTTTGATGTGCAGATGAAGATCGTCAGATCCATGAAGGGGTTTGAGAATGCAGTGATCACCCGCCCGGGCTATGCGATCGAGTATGACTACTTCGATCCTCGGGATCTTAGATCCAGCATGGAGAGCAAGTGGATCCAGGGATTATTCTTTGCCGGCCAGCTCAATGGCACCACTGGCTATGAAGAGGCCGGCGCCCAGGGCCTGCTGGCGGGATTAAATGCTGCACTTCAGGTTCAGGAAAAACAGGCCTGGTGCCCGCGCCGCGATCAGGCCTATCTCGGGGTGATGATGGATGATCTTTCTACCCTGGGAACCCAGGAGCCCTACCGGATGTTCACCAGCCGCGCCGAGTATCGTCTGCTGCTGCGTGAAGACAATGCCGATCTACGCCTGACCGAGGCGGGACGAGAGCTGGGGCTGGTTGATGACAGGCGCTGGCAGGCTTTCAATCTCAAGCTGGAAACCATAGAACAAGAGCGGCAGCGACTGCGTGAGACCTGGGTAAATCCAAAGCATCCGGCGGCAGACAAGGTCAATGAGATCCTAAAGAATCCTCTGACCCGGGAAAATAGTCTGGAAGAGCTGTTGCGTCGCCCCGAGGTGACTTACAAGGATCTGGTCGAGATCGAGGAGCTGGGGCAGGGGGTTGACCATAGTCAGGCTGCCGAGCAGGTAGAGATTCAGGTGAAATACGCAGGTTACATTGAGCGTCAGCGCGACGAGATTGAAAAACACCTGCGCCATGAACAAACCGGTCTGCCGCTGGATCTCGATTACCAGGAGGTTCCCGGTCTGTCTTCTGAGGTGATTATCAAGCTTAACAGCGCTAAGCCTGAGACGGTCGGACAGGCCGCGAGGATCTCCGGGGTTACCCCGGCCGCTATCTCTGTGTTGCTGATCCATCTGAAGAAGCGTGGCTTACTGAAAAAGTCGAGTTGATCAATTTCCTGTAAGGGGATTGTGAGTATATTGGTTTTATTTAAGCACTCTGATTAGCAGACGCATTAGTCGCTGTTGCCAGGGTGCTTTTGTTTAAGTGTACCTGTGGAACCTGGCTCGTCACGTAGTGACGGATAGATATCGGGGGAAGCAGACCAAGGATTTTTATCGTGTTACAGAAATTACAATCACTGCTAGAGCAAACATCTTTAAGCCTGACAGACAAGCAGGTTCAGCAGCTTGTGGATTATGTCGGTCTGCTGCACAAGTGGAATAAGGCCTATAACCTGACTTCGGTACGGGATCCCGAGGAGATGCTGGTCAAACACATCATGGATAGCCTGGTGGTATCACCTCTTCTGAGTGGCCAGCGTTTTATCGATGTGGGCACAGGGCCGGGACTGCCGGGGATCCCGTTGGCTATCGCCAATCCGGACAAGGAGTTTGTGTTGCTCGATAGTCTTGGAAAGCGAGTGCGTTTTCTGCGTCAGGTGGTTCACGAGTTGGGGTTGACCAATGTTACCCCGGTCCAGTCTCGGGTTGAGCAGTTCCAACCGGAGCAGGGATTTGATGGTGTGTTAAGCCGGGCCTTTGCATCCATTCAAGAGATGCTATTATGGTGCAAACACCTCCCTTCAAAGCAGGGGGTTTTTCTTGCGCTGAAAGGGGTTGTTCCGGAGGATGAGCTGAATCAACTGAGTGCGCCATTCTCTGTTGAAGCGATCCATCCTCTCGCTGTGCCCTGTTTGCAGGGTGAGCGCCACTTGGTGGTGATTGGATATAACAACTAACCCGATAGGATATGAGGGGGCTAAGTGGGAAAAGTCATAGCAATCTGTAACCAGAAAGGTGGTGTGGGTAAAACGACCACCTGTATCAACCTGGCTGCTTCCATGGCAGCTATGAAGCGCAATGTTTTAGTCATCGATCTGGATCCCCAGGGCAATGCCACCATGGGCAGCGGTGTGGATAAGTACGAGGTGGAGCGCACCGCCTATGATCTTTTGATCGATGAGATGCCACTGGATGAGGTTCGGGTCGAGCAGACCAGTGGCGGTTACCATCTGATTGCGGCCAATGCGGATCTGACTGCGGCCGAGATCAAGCTGATGGAGGTTTTTGCCAGGGAGGTTCGCCTGCGCAACTCTCTGAAACCCTTCCTCGATCAATACGATTACATTTTCATCGATTGTCCGCCCTCTTTGAATATGCTGACGGTCAATGCCATGTCAGCGGCGACCTCGGTGATCGTCCCCATGCAGTGTGAGTATTATGCTCTCGAAGGGATTACTGCCCTGATGGATACAATCGGTAAACTGGCGGCAGTGGTGAATCCGGATCTGCATGTTGAGGGGATTTTGCGAACCATGTTTGACCATCGTAACCGGCTGGCGAACGAGGTATCTGAACAGCTCAAGCAGCACTTCGACTCTGCGGTTTACCGGACCGTGATCCCGCGCAATGTGAGGCTGGCTGAGGCGCCAAGTTTTGGCTCTCCTGCGATGTTCTATGACAAGTCATCTGCCGGTGCCAAAGCCTATCTGGCTCTGGCGTCCGAGATCCTGCGCCGTGAGGAGCAGGGGAAGGCCACACAATCACAAAAAAATGCATCTGCCACCAATAACAAAACCGCTGGCAGCTCCAGGAGTAAGTCCACATCAGCAGAACCAATGCAGGGTGAAGTATGACTCAAAAAAAGCGTGGTTTAGGGAAGGGATTGGATGCCTTGTTGGGAAACAGTAACAAGGCGATGCAAAAACAGTTGGATGACAGTGGCACTGAGCAAAAACCAGCGAAGGTTGAGCCTGCCAAGCCTTTGCAACCCAAAGTGACTGCACAGCCTAAGCTGGTCTCTGCCGGTGAAGATGAGCAGAGCAGCTTGCGTGAGCTGCCGCTGGAGTGGTTAACCCGGGGAAAATACCAGCCGCGTAAGGATATGTCTCAGAGCGCACTGGAGGAGTTAGCCAATTCGATCCGGGCTCAGGGGATTATCCAGCCGATCGTGGTTCGTCCACTGGGCGATGAGCGTTTTGAGATCATCGCCGGTGAGCGTCGCTGGCGTGCGGCTCAGCTGGCTCGTCTGGAGCAGGTTCCCTGTATCATCAAGGATGTGGCCGATGATGCGGCAGTGGCGATCGCCCTCATAGAAAATATTCAGCGTGAAGATCTTAACGCCATTGAGGAGGCGGTGGCCCTGCGGCGTTTACTTGAAGAGTTTGAGATGACGCATCAGCAGCTGGCTGAAGCCGTGGGTAAATCCAGGGCTGCGGTGAGTAATCTGCTGCGCCTTAACCAACTCAATACAGATGTTCAACTTTTGGTGGAACATGGTGATCTTGAGATGGGCCATGCCAGGGCTCTGTTAGCCCTTGAGGGAGAGCAGCAATCTGAAGTTGCACGTCAGGTTGTTCAAAAAGAGCTCTCCGTTAGGGAGACAGAAAGGTTGGTAAAAAAAGTAAAAGAGCCCAAGCAAAACAAGCCGAAATCTCAGCCTGATCCGGATATTGATCGCCTGGCCCGGCGATTAAGTGAACAGTTAGGGACAGATGTCAAGATCCGGGCTCAGTCAAAAGAGCGAGGGAAGCTGGAAATAAGTTATCGTTCGCTACAGGAATTTGACAAGATTGTAAGTAATATTTCACCTTTTGTTGTAACTGAATAACCAGTGGTAACAACCGGTTGTTGTGGTTCATCTTGTTGCAACCCAAGGAAAACAACAGGAAAACGACTGGTTAAGCCTCTTAAAGAGGGCTCTTAGTTTGTTGCAATCGGACTTTGCGGGGGTATAATCGACACCTGCTTGGGAGAGATTCCACTTGAGTGTCATCTCTTCCGTTGATGAGGGGTAATTGGCAGGGCCGTGTTACAGCTAATCTGATTAGCCTGTTGGTTCTTCCTGTTATTCCTGGCAGTGACTTCGCCAGCCGTTGTGATTTAGAGGAAACGTTCTGTTGGATGACAGAAGTCTGTTGCTCTTATCATCAGGCGTCTTCGTGACAGTGCTCGCTAAGATAATTACGCCCAACGGATGGAGCGAAGTGGTTGCGTGGAGCAGGGATCAGAACTAAACGATAAGCAACGATTCGCTGAAGTTTTCCATTCTTCTCTCTTCTTCCCGTCACATGACCAGTACCCTTAGCAGTTTTTAGGGTCACTTTTTGTTGTAAACACAGAACTAGGAAAAACAATGGCTGCACCATTAACTTCCCAGGAATATATTCAGCATCACCTGCACAACCTTGTGCTGGGTGATCCGAATAGTTTCTGGTCGATAAATGCAGATTCCATGTTCTTCTCTGTTGTATTGGGGATCATCTTTTGTGGTCTGTTCTACATGGTTGCCCGCAAGGCGACCAGTGGCGTACCCGGAAAGCTTCAATGCTGTATCGAGATGATTGTCGAGTATGTAGATGATTTTGCTAAAGGGATCTATCACAACAAGAGTAATCTTGTTGCGCCGCTCTCTTTGACACTGCTCATCTGGATCTTCCTGATGAACCTGATGGATCTGATCCCTATCGACTATGTCCCTTATGCCGCGGAAAGCACAGGACTTGTGAAATATCTGCGCATTGTTCCTTCCACTGACGTTAATATCTGTATGGCTCTGGCCCTGGACGTGTTTGTGCTGACTCTGTTCTACTCATTCAAGTTCAAAGGTATATCCGGGTTCATTAAAGATCTGACGTTACAACCTCTGGGTAAACACTGGGCCCTCATTCCGTTTAACTTTCTCCTTGAAGTCGTACAGCTGATCGCAAAGCCGGTCTCGCTGGGTCTGCGACTGTTCGGAAACATGTTTGCGGGTGAGCTCTGTTTTATCCTGATCGCGGCAATGCTGCCTTGGTATGCTCAGTGGATTTTGAGTGTTCCATGGGCAATTTTCCACGTATTGATCATCAGCTTGCAGGCCTTTATCTTCATGGCTCTGACCATCATGTATATCTCGATGGCAGCCGAAGAGCACTGATGTAATTTACTGAAAAATAACGAATAACTTTAATCTGTATATTATTTTAAACTGGAGAGAAATATGGCGACTATTAGCATTGATATGCTCTATATTGCGGCTGCAATCATGATTGGTCTGGCTGCGGTAGGTGTTGCGATTGGTGTGGGTGCGCTGGGTGCAAAATTCCTGGAAGGTATCACTCGTCAGCCGGATCTGATGCCTATGCTGCGTACTCAGTTCTTCATCATGATGGGTCTGGTCGATGCGGTACCAATGATCGCTGTTGCTCTGGGTCTGTACGTGATGTTTGCTCTGACCTAACCCTGGTTCTGGTTCGCAAGTATTTTAGCAGTATTTTGAAGACCCATTTTCGAAGAGGGATTGTGTTGTGAATATGAACGCTACACTCCTCGGCCAGACTATCGCATTTATTATCTTTGTCTGGTTCTGTATGAAGTTCATCTGGCCACCCCTTATGGCAGCGATTGAAAAGCGCCAAAAGGATATCGCCGATGGTCTGGCTTCTGCAGAGCGTGCAGGTAAAGATCTTGAGTTGGCCCAGGCGAATGCCAAAGAGCAGCTAAAAGAGGCGAAAGCTCAGGCTGCGGCAATCATAGAGCAGGCAAATAAGCGCAAGGCTCAGATTGTTGATGAGGCGACTCAGGAGGCTCAGGCCGAGCGAGATAAGATTTTGGCTCAGGCGCAAGCCGAGCTGGAAGCTGAGCGCAATCGCGTGAAAGAAGAGTTGCGCAAGAAAGTTGCCTCTCTTGCCGTTGCTGGCGCAGAAAAGATTCTGGCGCGTCAGATCGATGAAGCTGCAAACAGCGACATCGTAGAGAAAATTGTAGCCGAGCTGTAAGGGGAACGAGCTATGTCTGAAGTGACTACTGTTGCTCGTCCCTATGCCAAAGCAGCTTTCGACTTTGCCGTTGAGAAAGGCACCATCGAACAGTGGATGCAGATGCTCTCCTTTGCCGCTGAGGTGGCTCAGAATGAGACCATTGAAAACCTGATTGGTAGTGCAATCAATGTCGAGAAACTGGCCGATATCTTTGTTCAGGTGTGTGGTGATCAAGTGGATCAGCACGGAAAGAACCTGATTAAGTTGATGGCTGAAAATGGGCGACTGGAAGTGTTGCCTGCGGTCCTCAAGCTCTTTACTGAGATGAAGATCGAACACGAAAAAGAGGTGTGTGCCGAAGTGGTTTCAGCTAAGAAGCTGGATGCGGCACAGCAGAAGAAGATTCTGGCCTCTTTGGAAAAACGTCTCGAACGCAAAGTGAAACTGGACTGTCGTGTCGATCCTTCCCTGATGGCGGGAATGGTCATAAAAGCAGGGGATCTGGTGATTGACGGTAGTGTCCGCAGTCAGCTGGATCGTTTGTCTGAAGCACTTCGGTCATAATTGGGGAAACAAAGAGCATGCAACTTAATTCCACTGAAATTGCTGATCTGATCAAACAGCGGATTGAGCAGTTTGACGTTGTCAGTGAGGCGTGCAACGAAGGTACTATCGTCTCCGTAAGTGACGGTATCATTCGTATTCACGGCCTGGCCGACGCGATGCAAGGTGAAATGATCGAGCTGCCAGGCAATCGTTATGCGCTGGCACTGAACCTTGAGCGTGATTCAGTTGGTGCGGTGGTCATGGGACCATACGCTGACCTGGCTGAAGGCATGAAAGTTAAAGGAACCGGGCGTATCCTGCAGGTTCCGGTTGGTCCAAAACTTCTGGGCCGTGTGGTTAACACCCTGGGTGAGCCGATCGATGGCAAGGGACCCGTTGAAAATGACGGTTTCTCTCCGGTTGAAGTGATCGCACCAGGGGTTATCGAGCGTAAGTCGGTTGACCAGGCGGTTCAAACCGGTCTTAAGTCTATCGACTCCATGATCCCAATCGGTCGTGGTCAGCGTGAGCTGATCATCGGTGACCGTCAGACGGGTAAGACAGCGATCGCCGTTGATACCATCATCAACCAGAAAGAGTCTGGCATTCGCTGTGTGTATGTTGCGATCGGCCAGAAGGCTTCCACCATCTCCAACGTGGTGCGTAAGCTCGAAGAGCATGGCGCCCTGGAAAACACCATTGTCGTAGTTGCATCTGCGTCTGAAGCCGCTGCCCTGCAGTATCTGGCTCCATACTCAGGTTGCTCCATGGGTGAATACTTCCGCGATCGTGGTGAAGATGCGCTGATCATCTATGATGACCTGTCTAAGCAGGCGGTTGCTTATCGTCAAATCTCCCTGCTGCTGAAGCGTCCACCAGGACGTGAAGCTTATCCAGGGGATGTATTCTACCTCCACTCTCGTCTGCTGGAGCGTGCTGCTCGGGTGAATGATGAGTATGTAGAGAAATTCACCGACGGTAAGGTGAAAGGTAAGACCGGCTCTCTGACCGCTCTGCCAATCATCGAGACTCAGGCGGGCGACGTATCTGCGTTCGTACCGACCAACGTAATCTCGATCACCGACGGTCAGATCTTCCTGACCACCGAGCTGTTTAACTCAGGGATCCGCCCTGCGGTTGACCCGGGGATCTCAGTATCTCGTGTAGGTGGTGCAGCTCAGACCAAGATTATCAAGAAGCTGTCTGGTGGTATCCGTACCGCACTGGCTCAATATCGTGAACTGGCGGCATTTGCTCAGTTCTCCTCAGACCTGGACGATGCAACGCGCAAGCAGCTCGATCACGGTCAGAAAGTTACTGAGCTGATGAAGCAGAAGCAGTACAGCCCAATGTCAGTTGCTGAGCAGGCCCTGGTTCTGTTTGCGGCTGAGAAAGGCTATCTCGGCGATGTCACCCTGAAGAAAATCGGTGACTTCGAGGCATCTCTGCTCTCTTACGCAATGACTGAGCATGGCGAGTTCATGGCTCAGATCAACAGCAATCCTGATTACAACGATGAGATCGTAGGCAAGCTGGCAGCTATGCTGGACAGCTTCAAGGCGACTCAGACTTGGTAAGTTGATTGTTCCGGCTGCCTTGAGGGCAGCCTTGTACTAGCGGAGAGAAAGAGATGGCCGGCGCTAAAGAGATACGTACAAAGATCGCGAGTGTTAAAAACACTCAAAAGATCACCAGCGCTATGCAGATGGTTGCGGCGTCGAAGATGCGTCGAGCTCAGGACAGGATGGCTGCCAGTCGTCCCTATTCTGAAACCATTCGTAAGGTGATCGGCCACATCGCGTTGGGGAGCCTGGAATATCAGCACCCCTACCTGGAAGAGCGGGAAGTAAAGCGCGTTGGCTATATCATCATCTCAACCGACCGTGGTTTGTGTGGTGGCCTCAACATCAACCTGTTTAAAGATACGCTGCGTGATATGAAGCAGTGGAACGAACAGGATGCAGGTGTTGATTTTGCCCTGATCGGAAATAAGGCAACCAGCTTTTTTGAAAGGCATGGTGGCCAGGTCAGAGCACAGGCTTCCGGACTGGGTGACCACCCGTCAGTCAGTGACCTGATCGGTACGGTAAAAGTGATGTTGCAAGCGTATGAGCGTGGTGAGATCGACCGGTTGTACCTGGCGTACAACAAGTTTGAAAACACCATGGTCCAGCATCCTACGGTAGATCAGTTGCTGCCACTACCCAAGGCCAAAGATAGTGAGCTGGCGAGACATCGCTGGGACTATATCTATGAGCCTGAAACCGATGCACTGCTGGAGCAGTTCCTGGTTCGTTATGTCGAATCTCAGGTGTATCAGGGGGTAGTTGAGAACCTGGCTTGTGAACAGGCGTCCCGTATGGTCGCGATGAAGGCTGCGTCAGATAATGCTGGCGACTTGATTGAAGATCTGGAGCTTGTATACAACAAGGCTCGTCAGGCAGGCATCACTCAGGAACTGAGTGAGATCTGTGCGGGCGCCCAGGCTGTGTAGGCTGAGTGATTACAAAGGTTTAGAGGATTTAACATGAGTAACGGTACTATCGTCCAGATAATCGGTGCGGTTGTGGACGTAGAATTCCCAGAGGGCTCAGTTCCCCGGGTATACGATGCTCTGAAACTGACTTCCCAGGATCATGAACTGGTTCTGGAAGTACAGCAGCAGATGGGTGGCGGCGTTGTTCGCTGTATCGCAATGGGCGCCTCTGAAGGCCTCAAGCGCGGTCTGGAAGTGGTATCTACCGGTGAGCCGATCAAGGTTCCCGTGGGTACAGCTACCCTGGGTCGTATCATGAATGTATTGGGCACCCCTATCGATGAGAAGGGCCCAATCGGCGAAGAGGAGCGTTGGGGTATCCACCGTGAGGCTCCAAGCTATGAAGAGCAGGCAAACTCCCAGGAATTGCTGGAAACCGGCATCAAGGTTATCGACCTGGTTTGTCCATTCGCTAAGGGTGGTAAAGTCGGTCTGTTTGGTGGTGCGGGTGTAGGTAAGACAGTAAACATGATGGAGCTGATTCGTAACATTGCGATCGAGCACTCAGGTTTCTCTGTATTTGCCGGTGTTGGTGAGCGTACCCGTGAGGGTAACGACTTCTACTATGAGATGAAGGAGTCTAACGTTCTCGATAAGGTATCCCTGGTTTATGGCCAGATGAACGAGCCACCAGGAAACCGTCTGCGAGTGGCACTGACCGGTCTGACCATGGCGGAAAAATTCCGTGATGAAGGTCGTGACGTTCTGTTCTTTGTTGATAACATCTATCGTTATACCTTGGCGGGTACCGAGGTGTCGGCACTGCTGGGTCGTATGCCATCTGCGGTAGGTTATCAGCCAACTCTGGCTGAAGAGATGGGGGTTCTGCAGGAGCGGATCACTTCGACCCGTACCGGCTCTATCACCTCGATCCAGGCGGTTTATGTTCCCGCGGATGACTTGACGGATCCATCACCGGCGACCACCTTCGCCCACCTGGATGCGACCGTGGTACTGTCCCGTCAGATCGCCTCTTTGGGTATCTACCCTGCGGTTGATCCACTGGATTCAACCTCTCGTCAGCTGGATCCTCTGGTGGTTGGTCAGGATCACTATGAGACTGCTCACGCGGTTCAGATGGTTCTGCAGCGCTACAAAGAGCTTAAAGATATCATCGCGATCCTGGGTATGGATGAGCTGTCAGAAGATGACAAGCTGACCGTATCCCGTGCGCGTAAGATTGAGCGTTTCCTGTCCCAGCCATTCTTCGTGGCCGAGGTATTCACCGGTTCACCAGGTAAGTATGTTCCTCTCAAAGAGACCATTCGTGGCTTTAAGGGCATCCTGAACGGTGAGTACGATGATCTGCCTGAGCAGGCGTTCTACATGGTTGGTAGCATCGATGAGGTAGTCGAGAAGGCCAAGGCCCTGTAAATCTCGACGAGGAGAACCCTATGTCACGAATGACCTTCCATCTGGATGTGGTGAGCGCCGAAGAGATGCTGTTCTCCGGAGCGGTCGAATCAGTGAGTCTGACCGGCTTAGAAGGGGAGCTTGGGATCTACCATGGTCACGCGCCCCTGCTGACTCAGATCCGTCCGGGAATGGTGCAGATTGTGCGACTGCATGGATCCGAAGAGGTGATGTATATCTCCGGTGGCATGCTGGAGATCCAGCCTGGTACGGCAACTGTGCTGGCAGATACGGTGATCCGCGCCACTGATCTGGATGAAGCCAAGGCTCAGGAAGCCAAGAAGGCGGCCGAAGACCAGATCAGTAACTCTCACGGCGATATTGAATACGCCCAGGCTGAGGCTGAACTGGCCAAGGCGATCGCTCAGTTGCGAGTTATCGAGTTTACTCGTCAACGGCGTGTCCGTTAATTCGAGCAGCGATATCTGCGGCAAAAGCCAGTCTCCGGACTGGCTTTTTTTATGCCTGTAGGAAAATCTATCTCAATTTAAAAAGGGGCAAGTGAGGACAATTCCGGGGCTGGTATATGGTGAGGTTTGGTTCGAGAGTGCAATGCTGAAGTATGGGCTGAAGATAAGATTTATCGAGACCTAAGAGGAAGACCTGAAATTTTTTAAAAAAGAGCGCGTTTTAAATAGTTTTCTGATGGTTTACAAAAGACTGGCAGAGGGGATTAGTGCTAAGTTTAGCATGATTTATACTTCTCGAGTCTAGCTAAATCAAGTGCTCAAGATAAACCAAGAGAGAGCCAGTATGAAATCCAGATTTCTTTTGTTTCTTCTTTTACTCACATCTGCATCCAGTTTCGCCTCCACTACAAACTATGTCATATTCGGCGATAGCCTGAGTGACACGGACAACTACCCGGAGCCCTCAGATGTTAGCAAACCCAAGTTAGATAACTTTAATCTCTATGTCCCTATTAGCAATCCGGTGCCATCAGAAAAATATGGCACATCCGATCAGCAGGGATACCTGTTTCCAACTCAGGATTTTTTACAGCAGAGTATTGGAGAGCAGGGAGAGATCAAGGGTCAACAAAAGCAGCTCTATAGTATTAATTGGCCTCTATATTTTATATTTAACAAAGAGATCGCTTCAGGTCAGGCGCCTGCACTGACCTCCTGGTATCAGTTACAGAAAAATCCCCCGGGGCAGGTACAAAGTATCAACTACGCTTGGGGTAGTGCTTTAGCCGAAGGAGAGGCAGGGAAGTGCTACCATGACAATGGTTCCGATTATCCAGGCTCCTGCACATCAAGCAGCATCATGCAACAGCGAGCCCTATATCAGGAACACACTCAGGATGGTTCCTATGATCAGCAACATGGCTATAAGTTTGATGATCTTGAGATCCCTAACCTAGCCACTCAGGTTTCGCTTTATCAGGAAGATTCAAAGCGATTTGGTCTCAACAAGGCAGATCAGAAATCCACATATATTATCTATATCGGTGGTAATGACATTGCCAAGTATCTCAAGAGTAAACTGAGTGTCAGTGGGATTAGTATGTTCCTGACGCCTCAGTTCGATAAAAAAGTCCCACAAAAGATCAAAGATCAGGTGGATAATGAGCTCGTCAAGCCATTGGTCGCTTCTGTCCAAACCCAGGTACAGAGACTGATTTCATCAGCTGGCAAGGACGACAAAATTGTGCTGATGACCCTGCCGAGCCTGTCTAACCTTCATGAGGGATATACCTACTGGCATGTACCTGTCGTTGGGGGAAATATTAATCGAATCCTTGATTACGCGGTGCAAAGTTATAATAAGGGCTAGCAGCTATCCCTAATCAGGTAAATAGCAAAGTATTCGTGGTCGATTCAGGAAAAGAGCTGGATACTCTGGCGGCACAAGTGAAGTACAAGGAGGCTATTGATGCTGGCAAGACCTGTATCAATGCGGATTCCGGAGCTTACATTGATCCTAGCCTTGGTCAGAATAATAACTGCCTGACCAGCCCGGAAGAGGATCAGTATTATTTCAGTTGGAATAATGCCCACTATACCTCAGAGGTGAACATGGAACTGGCTCACTACATCTCTCAACAGGCTGCTCTAGGGGGCTAGTTATCTTTTGAGCCTGGCCCATCCTTCTTCGGCTGGGCTTATCACTTCTGGATCAGATAACCCAAGTCTTAAATCTTTACATCTCGGCAGTCTGAAACAGCAAGTTAACCCAGCAAAAACTGGCCAAGGCGATCGCTCAGTTGCGAGTTATCGAGTTTACTCGTCAACGGCGTGTCCGTTAATTCGAGCAGCGATATCTGCGGCAAAAGCCAGTCTCCGGACTGGCTTTTTTTATGCCTGTAAAGGCTTGTCGTCTATTGGAAACAAGGCTTTGCTGGTATGATGAGCCGATAAATTTTAAGCAGTTATAAGCGACTCACTGAGGATAATTATGGCGACCCATGTTGTGATTCTGGCTGCGGGAAAAGGTACCCGCATGAACTCTTCTCTTCCCAAAGTGCTGCATCCTGTGGCTGGCAAACCTATGGTTCAGCATGTCATTGATGCGGTGAGTTCTCTGGGAGTGGCCGGAATTCATCTGGTGTATGGCTTTGGTGGTGATCAGCTTAAGTCACGGATTAGTCAACAGGGGCTTAACTGGGTGTATCAGGCCGAGCAGCTGGGAACCGGCCATGCGGTGGCGCAGGCGGCCCCGGCCATCGCCGATGAGGATGATGTGCTGGTACTCTATGGCGACTCTCCCCTGATTTCGCCAGAGACTCTGGAGCGATTGATTCAGGCTAAGCCACAGGGTGGGATCGCCCTGTTGACCGTTGAGCTTGATAACCCGACTGGCTATGGTCGGATCGTGCGTAACCTGGGTCAGGTGGTTGGTATCGTTGAGCAGAAGGATGCAACCCCTGAGCAGCTGGAGATCCATGAAGTGAATACCGGGATGGTGATCGCCGGAGCCAAAGAGCTCAAGGGCTGGCTGAACAGCCTGAGCAATGATAACGCTCAGGGCGAGTACTATCTCACGGATATCATTGGCATGGCGCACTCAGAGCGCAAAACGATTGCTGCGGTCCACCCAAACAGTGTGGATGAGATCCATGGTGCCAACAACTGTTTGCAACTGGCTGAGCTGGAGCGCCTCTATCAGAAGAGCCAGGCACAACGCCTGATGATGCAGGGGGTTCGCCTGCTGGATCCGGCTCGTTTTGATCTGCGCGGTGAATTGCGTTGTGGTCAGGATGTCGAGATCGATATCAATGTGGTGGTTGAAGGAGAGGTGACCCTGGGAAGCAATGTAACCATAGGTGCCGGATGCGTCCTGAAAAACTGCTCAATTGCCGATAACACCCTGGTGCGTCCTTATAGTGTGATTGAAGATGCGACCGTTGCTGATGATTGCACCATAGGGCCCTTCTCCCGGTTGCGTCCCGGTGCTCAAATGGCCCGTAACTCCCATGTGGGTAACTTTGTTGAGATGAAAAAATCTAGCTTAGGGGAGGGGTCTAAGGCAAATCACCTGACCTATCTCGGGGATTCGACCATAGGCCGTGGGGTCAATATCGGAGCGGGAACCATCACCTGTAACTATGATGGAGCCAACAAGTTCCAGACGGTGATCGAGGATGAGGCTTTTATCGGCTCTGATACCCAGCTGGTGGCTCCGGTGACCATTGGCAAGGGTGCGACCGTTGCCGCAGGCTCTACCATTACCCGCGATGTCGGGGCGGATGAGTTGGTTCTGACCCGGGTTAAGCAGCGCCATATCCAGGGTTGGCAGCGGCCGGTGAAGAAGAAGTAATATTTGCGGTTTGCTGTGGTAGTTGCCGGGAGGTGATTACCACAGCCTGTGAATCAATCTTTAAAAGAGTTGCAGCTTCTTTTTCCAGAAATGGGACATCTCATAGATCATCCTCTGTTCCTCCAGCGAAAGCTGAATAAACCACATCTCGTAGTCTACGGATGCCTCATCCTGACACTCCAAAGTACCTTCATCAATTTCAAAATAGTCGATAAGTATTCTTAACTTACTAATATTGTTTGGCTTTCTGCTCTGCGAGAACCAAGATTGTATGGTTGATAGGCTGATCCCGGTGCTTTTGGATATGGTGTTGAGGGTGATCCCTTTCTTTTGGCGTTCGGCAATCAGTAGTTTTAAGACGCGCTCTATATGCTGCTCACTCATGGTTCTTTCCTGACAAGTGATCGCTGGTTATGAGCAGGGGATAAGCTGTTCAGTGTGATAAGCAACCAGTGCGATCGTGCCTCTCTCGTGACTATGCTAGTTTTAGTGTCTTTGAAAAGCGATTATTCGGTCAATCGGTGTATGATTTTCGTACACCCACAAATTGAATGGCTAACTATAATACAATCCCTGTTGATATCTCAATACTGGGGGCAATTAAATGTATTTAAATAATAAAAAGTAATTAATGTAGTAATTAATATTACACCCGGAGTGATTTAAATATATTTAGATGTTTAATTAAGGAAGTGTTTGTTGTGGTATTGTTGATAGGGGTCAACTTTTTGCGTTTTAGATTTGACACTAAAAAAACTAGTGTTAACATTTCCGGTGTCATTTGAGTAATGGCTTCTCTTTGTTTCGAAACGCGGCTGATTATTTATAGTTGCTGCGTATATTTAAAGCCACCAGGAAGAGGTTGTATGGGTAAACTAAATATTGACTAAGCGGCTGGCCGAACGCCAATTCATTCCAGCCGCCCGTCAAATTTAATAACAGTTAATAATCAACTTGGAATCGAAAATTTGAACTGCTATCTAGTTATATGGTGTTTAAATCATATAACCGAAGATAGTCTATGTTTTTTTACCGATAATGTCAAGGTGACAGGATTTTATTTGCCCTGTTACTGATTGGCTATTCTTTTTATTAAGGTAAAGTCATGGCTATGTCTATTGATTTTCATAAATACATGAAAGTTGCTGTTGTTGCTGATAAAAATAATCTTCAGTTACAAGAGCTGCTATCAACCATCTCAGAAAAAAATTATCAGCTTGCGATTAGTCAAAATTGTGGCAGCGATCTCGTCAAGGATGCTTCCATTGGGGCTTTCATTATCTCAATCGATAGTTCCCGTGTCGATATGGCCCGCGAACTGGTTAAAACGATTCGGGGAAGCGGATGTCAGGCTCCGATCTGGGGAATAGCCGAGCGCTACCCTGTCTCTTCAGTTGGCTCACGGGTTGGCTATCAGGGACTCAGTGAGCTTGAGGGATATATCTACCTTGGAGAGCAAACACCTACTTACTACACAAAGCAGATTCTTGGTAGCCTTCACCGTTATGGCCAAAGCCTGCTCCCACCATTTTTCGGGGCGCTGCTCTCCTATGATGCGGATGCCAATATCGCTTTTGATTGCCCGGGACACCAGGGGGGACAGTTTTATAAAAAATCTCCGGCGGGACGCCTTTTCTTTGAACACTTCGGTGAAACCGTGTTTCGCGATGATCTGTGTAATGCCGATGTTGATTTAGGCGATCTATTGATTCATGAGGGAGCTGCGTGTCGGGCTCAGCAACATGCGGCAAAAGTATTCGGTGCCGATAAAACCTATTTTGTTTTAAATGGCACATCATCATCAAATAAAGTCGTGAATAATGCAGTGCTCAAAAAAGGCGATCTGGTTCTCTTTGATCGAAATAACCATAAATCAAATCATCATGGTGCATTAGTTCAGGCCGGGGCGATTCCTGTTTATCTGCCAGCTGCCCGTAATGCTCATGGTATGGTGGGTGCGATCGACTGGGATGCCCTGGATGAAAATTATCTTCGAGAGCAGATAAAAAATAATCCTCAGGTGAAAGATCCCAAGCGTTATCTTCAGGAGCGGCCTTTCCGTCTGGCAATTATTGAGCTGGCTACCTATGACGGTACTGTATATAACGCAAAGCGGGTGATGGAGAAGATAGGACACCTGTGTGAGTACGTTCTGTGGGATGAAGCCTGGATCGGCTATAACGCATTTCATCCCCTGTTTAAAGACCACAGCCCTATGCGTCTTGAGAACCTGACGCCGGATATGCCCGGGATCTTTTCAACCCAGTCGGTGCATAAGCAGCTGGCGGGCTTCTCTCAGGCTTCCCAGATCCATAAGAGGGATAGCCACCTCAAGGGGCAGGAGCGCTACATCAACCACAAGCGCTTTAATGAGTCTTTCCTGCTGCACGCTTCAACCTCCCCCTTCTATCCTTTGTTTGCCTCGCTGGATGTTAACGCCAAGATCCATGAAGGAAAAAGTGGCCAGATGCTGTGGGATGGCTGCATCGAGCTTGGCATTGAGACCCGCAAGAAGCTCAGGGAGCTGGCCGGGCACTATCGACAGAAGGGGCAGACGCCGCGAGAGCAGTGGTTCTTTGATCCCTTTGTGCCGGATCGGGTCACCATTAAAAACTCTGAGCATACCGAAGATCTGCTTGGGCAGGCCTGGGAAGAGATCCCGACCGAGGTCCTCAAGCAGGAGCAGCAGTGCTGGACCTTTGATCCCAAAGCGAAGTGGCATGGTTATCAGGGATATGCCGAGGGCTATGCCATGGTCGACCCGAACAAGCTGATGCTGCTAACGGCAGGGATTGATCGCAACACCGGTGAGTACCTGGATTTTGGGGTACCGGCGACCGTGGTTGCTAATTTTCTCAGGGAAAATGGCATTATTCCGGAAAAATGCGATCTGAACAGCATCCTGTTCCTGATGACTCCGGCCGAGGATGAAAGCAAGCTCAATACCCTGATCGCCAAGCTGGTGAAGTTCAAGGAGCTCTATGATCGGGATGCGCCCCTGAGTGAGGTGCTACCTAGTCTGTATGCCGCCCATAGCGAGCGTTACGCCGGATACAGCATCCAGCAGGTGTGTGACGAGATGCACCACTTCTATCGTGACATGAATATCAAGGATCTGCAGCGTAAGGCGTTCAGGGCAAGCAGCTTCCCTGAGCAGGCGATCTCGGCCCAGGAAGCGAATCACGCCCTGATTGGCAATGATGTCGACTATGTTGCAATTGAAGATATTAAGGGGCGAATTGCCGCAACTCTGGCTCTCATCTATCCACCGGGGATCGGTATTGTGGTTCCGGGAGAGCGTTGGGATGAAAATGCCCAGCCGATGATCGATTACTTCCTGGCCTTTGAAGATTCATTTAACCGCTTTGCCGGATTTAATTATGAGGTTCAGGGGGTCTATCAGGAAAATGTGGATGGAAGAATTAAGTTTTATACCTACGCAGTACGGGAATAACTAGTTTGTTTTCATAAATAAAAATGCGGAGTCTTATTCGGGGCTCCGCCAAAAATAATTATCTGTTTCCTGACGTTACTGTTTTATAAGGCTTGATTATGTCATCCAATAAAAAAATGGGGCTGATGCAGCTCACTATTATTGTGGCTGTAAATATGATGGGCTCCGGAATTATTATGCTTCCGGCGAACCTTGCTCAGGTGGGTACAATCTCCATGCTTTCCTGGTTAGTGACTGCGGTGGGTTCAATGGCAATTGCCTACGCATTTGCCCAGTGTGGTTTTTTGTGTCCCCGCTCGGGAGGCATGTCTGCCTATGCCGAGGAGGCTCACGGGAAGTCGGCATTTTTTATGGCTTCTTACACCTATTACATCTCACTGGCGATCGCCAATGTCGCCATTGCGATCTCGGCTGTGGGTTATGCGGTGCCCTTTTTTCCCTGGCTGGGATCATCGCCGGTTCATATCTGTATCGGGGTAATTGTGCTGCTTTGGCTGACCAGCTTTGCTAACTTTGGAGGGCCACGTCTGACAGGACGGATCGGCTCAGTTACCGTCTGGGGAGTGATTATTCCGGTTGCGGGCCTGTGTGTGATCGGCTGGTTTTGGTTTAAGCCAGATCTCTTCATGGCGGCCTGGAATCCGCACCACCTGCCATTTGGTCATGCAGTGTCTTCCAGTATCGCTCTGACTCTGTGGGCGTTTTTAGGGATGGAATCCGCCTGCGCTAACTCAGATGCAGTGGATAACCCGAAAAAGAATGTTCCTCTGGCTTGTTTGTTGGGAACCGGCGGGGCGGCGATCATCTACATCCTATCTACTGCCGTAATGCAGGGGATTGTCCCCAATGCCGAGCTTGCCAGCTCAACGGCACCTTTTGGAATGGTGTTTGCCGAGATGTTTAATCCAACTGTGGGTCTGGTTGTGATGGTATTGGCAGTAATCGCCTGTATCGGCTCTTTGCTGGGGTGGCAGTTTACCATCTCCCAGGTCTCTAAGGCCGCGGCCGATGCGGGGATGTTTCCAAAGTTCTTCAGCAAACTTAATCGGGCCGATGCGCCTGTGTTGGGGATGTGCTTTATCGCAGCGGTACAGACTGTGATGGCCCTGATGACCATCTCGCCAAATCTCAACAAACAGTTTGAGGTACTGGTGAACCTGGCGGTCTTTACCAATGTGGTGCCCTATGTGTTGGCCCTGTCTGCCCTGATCTGTATCATGAAAAAATCCGGAATAACGGGGCGGGTCTATCAACGTAACCTCTTGATCTGCATGGTTGCATTGATCTATAGCTTCTATGGCTTGTATGCCGCAGGAATGAGTGCTGTGTTCTGGGGAGCCCTGGTGACGATCGCCGGCTACTTTATCTATGGCTTCAAGGCTTATGATTTTGAGAAAACCACAATTGTGGAATCTGAGATTACAGAGCCTGTGGTAGATCCGGATGAAAAGGAGTTGGATCCTGTTATGATGCTTTGATTTTACGGCTCATCGAGAAGCGGCCCCATGAGGGCCGCTTTATTTTTGAGGGTTTAATTGAGATAAGCCGGATGCACAGCCTGCTTATCCAGATCATGGAAGCCTTCGTCACCGACCTTGAAGGTGAGTTGATTCTCTTTTTTGTTCCAGTCAATGGTGAAGACAAAGTACATATTGAAGTTGCTGTTCTTCCAGTCAGGTACCTTTGCATCCGAACCGAAGCGAGTCATTATCTCTTTGGCGATCTTGACTATCTGTGAGTGCTCCCAGGCCACATAGATGGTTGATGAGTGGTATTTAGACTGGAGTAGTGCCTCGACCAGCTTGTTGTGATCATTAAGGCCGATCCCGACGTTTACCGGCAGTCCCAAGGTGATCGCTGTAGGCTCTATGGTTGCCAGTGGGCGGATGTAGTAGTGATACTGCTTGTCGCCATGATTTTCAAAGTGCTTCACCGCGGGGTTTGGTGCAAAGATGTAATCTGCCCTAGGGAAGTTCTTGGCAAAGAACTCAGGTAGCAACAAAGATCGCTTAAGCCCTGTGACGCTGAGCTGTCCTAATCCTGCTTTGGGTTTTTCTGCGTGGCGGACGATTACTATGGTTTCAATTCCTTTGCCGGGAGCCTTCGGCTGTTGCGGGGAAGCGGCAAAACAGGAGGGAATAAGAAGCAGGCTGGTGAGAACCAGCAGGCTGGCATATCTGAGCGATCGGGTCATTGTAGAGAGTCCTTTATCAATAGATATCCGCATTAAGCGGAGCTGGGACTATCTTAGCCGATTCCGTAAGGACAGTGGGAGAGTAAGTTAAATGGGGGCAAAAATAGTGCTTGGCATGCCACCCTAATTGGCTTTTTGAGTCTGCAGCCAGAATAATCTTCTGTTATCAAAAAATGAAAGCCCGGGATTTTTATGATTTCGCACTTGGATGCAAATGAGTATCATTCTGGTTTATTCCTGATCGAGCACCTTTGATATGACGATACTACTTACTCCCTACCTGTTGCTGATCATGGCGACTCTTGGGCTATGGTTCAAAGACAAACGGATCGCCTGGGGACTCTTTGGGCTAAGTGTGATCGCAGGATTAGTTTTACAGCGTATAACCTGGACTGGTCTGCTGATTCTTTTGATCTCTGTGGCCCTGGGTTGGGTGACCAGTCGTAAAGGTCGCTGCCCTGTTATTGCCTGGAGCCTGTTGCTGTTGCTGGCTTTGGCATCCATTGTCCACCTGCTGCCAGGTTTTAATAACTATTTGTGGCTGGATAATATCCATCTCTCGGATAAAGCCCTGCCGATCAGAACCTGGGTTAATTTTGATAAACCAGCCATCGCTTTCGTGATCCTGGCTTTTTTACAACCCTTTGCTCACAAACTAAGTGAATGGTTGGAGGCCCTTAGGTCCTGGGCGATTATGCTGCCTTCGATCCTGTTGATGATCGCCATTGGCTGGGGGAGCGGGTTTATCCGCCCCGATCTGACACTTCCTTTTTGGCTACCACTCTGGGCCCTGATCAATCTTGTGCTGGTCTGTATCAGTGAAGAGGTGGTGTTTCGTGGGCTGTTGCAGGGACGCCTGCTGACTCCTGTGCTGGGACCAAAGGTTGCACTTGTGGTGGCGAGCCTGGTGTTTGCATTGCCTCACTACCCGGGCGGCCCTGCTCTGGTTGCCCTGGCCTTTGTCAGCGGCCTGTTTTACGGTGGAGCCTATCTCTTGAAGCGACGCCTGGAGGCGGCGATCTTGCTGCACTTTTCGCTCAATATGATCCACTTTATCTTTTTCACCTATCCGGCGGCTCGTTAGCAAGCCCTCTTTCAAGGAGTCATCATGAAAAGAATCCCAGTTGTTATCTTCCTTCTGTTACTCTGTGGTGTATCACGGGTCTCTTTTGCAAAGGGTGAGGCCTCGCCTTTGCAATGTGCCACTCTTGCCGGAGACTGGGTTGGAAGTTTTTCCGGAACAGTCTCTAAAATCACTCTCAAGCCAACCGCGAACAAAGGTCAGTTCAGGGTGAGTTATCTTACCCATGGCAGGGAGCAGTCTAACCTGGTGCAGTGTCTCGATAACCAGCAAAGCTTTGGCCAGCTAGTGCTGGTTTTCGAGCCGAAGTTCGGTGGTCACTGCCTGGGGTACTATGAGCCAAAATCACATGCCTTGTGGTCGGGCTGCCTGGGCAGCGGGCAAAAGATGATCTCCGGCTGGTACAAGCGGGTTGCCAAGACTGAACTGGGATGATGCAGTCAGGGCCAGAAGTGACTATCACTGCTGGCCCCGATATCGGATTCATCAATTATTTTTCAATTACCTGTGATAGCTCGTCACGGTTGATCTGACGATAATTACCCTGTGCATCCTCGTAGGTGATCATCCCGGTATCCGAATCTATCTCGGGCTTTCCCTGAGAGACCAGAGTTTGGCCATTCTTGGTGGTCATCACGTATTGGCTGGAGCAGCCTATCAGTGTCAGAGCAAGTAGCATGGCACAGGCTCCGGCAGTAATATTTTTTACCAACATCTTCGTTACTCCTTCCTAAGTGAATCTAGAGCAGTCAACCTGGTAACCCCATCTGCCAGGAATACATCCTTAGAGGGATAAAGATTACCAGAGCTGATGTCGCCCCATTCGCTGTCTGTCAGGTCATGGAGGTAAATTCAGGTTAGCTCAAAGAATAGCCAGCACAAAGACTCATAACTAAACCTGGATTTGAAGCAGCTTGTTGAGATTCAGCCGACCTCGAGAGTCTTGCAAGAAAAAAGAGATCCAGAATCAAAAGGGCGATCAAGCGGCATTGCAGTCGACAGAGGATTCAAAAAACTATCGGTGTCACCCGGGGGGGCGTTTAACCCCGGTGAAATGGAGGGCCTCTTTGTTAGCTGCGTAGCATAGCCATGATTTTCAATAAACATGGATTTGGCCCGGCTAAATAACTGTTCCAAAGAGTAGATCACTTGAGGCAGCTGTTGAATTGTGAATGAGCAGACCCTCTGCGTCAGGGATGACGCGGTGGATCTTCCATGGATGGATTCATAGCGTGTCTGCGGTCACACATCAACAGATGCAGCAGTAATAGGATCAGCTATTTAGGTTAAGAAAGCCGCATGGGTTAAATGATTAGTGAAGCTGATCTTGTATAATTTGGCTACTATTAGTTTTTATGTGGCATTTATCATACTGACAGTCTGGTTTTGCATAGATTGTCTGAGTCGGATTGATGAGAAAAATAGGCTTGCATTCGGTTTTCCTACAGCACAGGTTCTGGCTTTGATAGGTGTTTATTATCCCTCTATTTTTATGGTGCTCCTCAATAGGCGTTTAGTAAATAATTGATAATTTAGTAATGAAAACTTGCAGCAACATGTCACCGGGTGTTATTTTGATTTGGTCGTGGGTGGATAATAAAAATTTATATTGTTTTTTTTGTGAGCCTGATAACTCATATGTAATAGATATTGATTTATTAAATCAAATCAGTTGAGACGTAACCTATGCGTCCAGGTAATAATTGGTTTTAATTATATGCTTATAGTTTTGTTGAACATTAATCTAAGGATTAGAAATGAAGACTATAATAATATCCCTTATCTTTTTGCCCGCTCTTTGTTTTGCATCAAGCAACTCCCACCTAACCATCAGTTGTGAAGCTGTCGGTGGCTGGTCTATGGCTTGCTCAGTTGGTTTTCCTGCAATCACAAAGGTCAATATAGATGTATATTGCGAGCAGCAATCTAATCGGATGGCGACCAGGGGTGAAAGCAAAAAAAGTGGTGATACTAAGGTATTGCATTTTACGGCAAACATTCCAGCAGGGAAGAGTTCCTATACCCTTAACAATATCCGACTTTGTGCTGGTGATGACTATAAATACACAAAAGCATCATTCACCACGAATGGGATCACCTATTCAGCCAATTATCACTTTCATAATTACCATAATGTATGGTTTCGGGTGTTCCCAAAAACACAGTACGACCCCTGTTGGATCTTGCTTCACAAAAGTGGCTCAAATGGATCAGGAGGCGTTGCGGATACATCGACTTGCTTAGAGCCTGAAGCATGAATGGGGTTAGATAACTTTTGAACTAGCTCAACTCATGCATTTTGCTTGTGGTAAAGCAGGAGGCTATGAACACCGGCTCAATCTAAAGACAGGGATACAGGGTGCATTCCCCTGATTATCCCAAGTCTAGAGCATTTTCTCCATAAATGGAGCCAATGCTGTAATTAATCTCAGGCTTTACACGCTGACTCGCAATACCATCCCTGGCCGCTCTACTGCAGCGTCCTTGTTGTCGAAGGTCAGCTTAGCAAAGCCTGAAATTCTTTTCGTTGAGCTGAACATAATGAACCAGATTAATCCGAAACAGCTCTAAATAACTGTTACAAATAGTAGATCACTTGGGGCTGCTGTTGAATGGTGAATAAGCAGACCCTCTGCGTCAGGGATGACGCTGTGGAGCTTCCATGCGTGGATTCATGGCGTGTCTGCGGTCACACATCAACAGATGTAGCAGTGATAGGATCAGCTATTAAGAGGGGGAGTTTGATGATCGCTCGGTCGCTGTCCGAGCGATCATCAATGGTAGCTAGTCATTTAGCTACAAGGATGATATTTAATCACTATTGACTATCACACCATATTTAAGAAAATTTTTGCCTAGAATCATGCTGTAGTGGAAACGATCGCGATCTTGTAGATTGACTCGGATTTTTTTGTCGAGCTTACCAAGCCTCACCTGCATTTCAACAACAGGTCGAACGTTTGGCTTCTCTCCTTTTTTAGCCTTGATCCGTTTGATTCCAACCACATCGCGAGTAAATTCTTTTTGTTGTCCCATATTATTTCTGTAAAGAAAGCTAACCATCTCTTTACCATTTTTTTGAAATAGCTTGATATTCTGAGCATTGATTGAGCTCATATCCGCGCCAGTATCTAGCTTAACAGGAAATATTAATCCTTCTACGGTTGCTAATTCTATATGGTCAGCTATAAACAAGGGGTGAGGGCTTAAAAGGTTTTCAGTTCGAGAATTTACCAGAATACTCCCTTTAATCATCTTATGTCCCAAAATAAAAGATGGCTCTATCTTTCCAGGTTTTAGCTTGGCTAATGCGAAATCTACTGGGGTGTTTTTGTTATTAATAAAGATGTTCCCAGAAACAACAGGACGGATTCTCTCTCCGACTTTTATATTTTTAATGACATCCTTTGTTATGGATTCAAACTCACCCTTGTCATTCTTTAAGGAAAAAACCACTTTTTCGCCAGCGCTGTTTTTTATTGTTTTATAGCTGGGTAACTTTAACAAAGGTGTCTTGACAGTAAACGTAGGATAGGCCGGCACTTCAAATTTATCATCTATTGTTATTTTTTCATTTGGTGAGATAATCAGAGAATCAGGATGTTGTTCTTTATTGAAAGGTGCACCGCTTTTTGCTAATATATTTTCTTTTTCTGTATCAACAACATAATGTTGGTCTATAACATTTTGACCAAGCCTGATCTGACTCTTAAAGTTACCGCGATCGCTTAGATATACCAGCCAATAATTTATTTTCTGATTTATCTTTACTGGCAGATAGACGAGTGGGCGTTCTCCCTTACTAGTCTTAAGCATGCGCACCAGTGGAAGTGTTATGGGTTTATGCTCTTTATTCTCTCCTTCCAGGACAAAGGACACCTTACTATTCTTTCTATCAATCTTGATATCTAATGCATGAGCATTTGAGTATTTACTGGATAGAGAGATAGAAACCTGATAGGGAACACCATAAATATGAACAGTTTCTTTTTTACCTATGAGAGTTGCTTTAGGTTGCTCTTGTAGATACTCATAGCCAGCCATCACCAGAGCATGATCTTTTAAGTATGTCTTGCCAATTAGAATTGGCGCTGAAAAATGATTCCGATTCGTCAGGTTGACCTCAGTCATGATGGTTTTACCTGAAATAGTAAGAGGAAGGTTAATAACAGGCCGTAAGATGGGTGTGCTGCTACTTCGGCTACGAATAACACCAATACGCTCTAAATCTCGATCAACCTTGATCTTTTTTCCCGTGTAAGGGTGAGTAATATTAAATGTCACATGAACTTTGTAAGGCTTGAATGAGTCATCAGACCATTTTGCTTTTGAGAACAGATCTTCATCCCACTGGCCTTGAGTTCCAATTAGGTTGCCAAAGACTGCCCACAATAGTTTATTATCGGTTAAGTTTTTATACTCAGGGTTGAGGCTGTATAGGTGAATATCTTCAGCATGAATAGATGTCGTATCTGCTCCTGAGTCTACCTTTCCAGGAAATGGAACCCCACTGAGCCCTGAAATGTTGTAATAAACATTTTCGACTCGACCCAAGATCATTTTATCGTCGAAATGATACATAGGATCCTGTGTCATGCCAGAGGGGGATTTTGCCCAAGAGGTGAGTGCCCAACATGACAGGCTAAACAGAGACAAAATCACAGTTATTTTTTTCATTTGTATATTTTCCTGGTTAATAGGATAAGTGGTATCTAATAACCTTGCTTAGTGACGATATCTGAACGCAGATAATCAGTGAAATGCTTAGTTTGTGGGTATGGGATGGAGCATAGATATAAGGGGATCGCTGGAAAGATATTTTGGTTCCAATGGAAGTTAAGGTGGTGAGAGCTCTCATGTTCAGTTCGCTGCCAGGGTGGACACTAGCAACGAGCTGAAAAAGAGTCATCAATGATGAAGCTCATACTTCCTAAGTGGTCGTAGATGATATCCAGATGAGAGGTAATCCCGATTATTTTTCGATCATCCCTGAGATCTGATCGCGGTTAATCTGGCGAACATTACCCTGTGCATCCTCATACGTGATCATCCCTGTGTCAGAGTCCACTTCAGGTTTTCCTTGGGAAACAAGAGTTTGGCCATCCTTGGTGGTCATCACGTATTGGCTGGAGCAGCCTATCAGTGTTAGAGCTAACAGCATGGCACAGCTGCCAGCGACAATATTTTTTACCAACATGTTTGTCACCCTATTCCTAAGTGCATAAAGTCTAGCCAAGATAGCAACCCCTTCCATGAGGTACAAGTGTTTCACGGGGAGTAAAAAATCAGCGACCATGACTTAGCTTCAAGGTTTTACCTTCGACACTAAGGCTATACCTTCAGTTCACCACACAAATAGAGTGGTCCAAAACTTAAAGCTGAGCCTTGATTTGAAAGCTTGTTGTGGCTAATACGCACTGGCTGAAGCTGCTTTTGAGACCGGGGAAAACAGGTTGTCTCGACCTTCTATTCAAGAAAAAGGCAATATCTTTGGCTGAAACTGTTTGAGACAAACTATGACGGGAGTCATACCATTACCACTTCCGGGTGCATCTAGAGCGTTTTCCGGATAAACCGGTTCATCTCATGAAAGCAGCTTTGACTTTGATCACTGACTCGCAAGTCACATCCATGTTGCTCTGCTGCATCGATTATCTTCCCTGATAATCTTTTCCAGTTCAGCCTCCCTGCCTCTCGCTACGTTGCATTGCAACTCCACCCTTGCTGCAAAAGGTCAGCTTAACAAAGCTCACAGCAGCACTTGAACTTGAGGGGCGGGAATAGCTACCCTGATTAAACGAAAAATGCTCTAAATAGCTGCTCCAATTAGTAGATCATTTTTGGCAGCTGTTGAATTGTGAATACGCAGAACCTCTGCGTCAGGGATGATGCGGTGGAGCTTCCATAGATGGATTCATAGCGTGCGGTCACACATCAACAGGGCCTGGTAGATCATCTGCTCAGACAAGCCCTTACTCCGTGGTATCTGCAATCCAGTTTTGTTGCTGCGGAGTCGGAGCTGCTAAAAATGGATTTTTCCGAGAGGAGGTCTCAGGGGCTCCCTCTTTAACCACAGGTGTGGTGAAGATGGCGGGGCCTATGACTTTTGGCTCGCTTTGGAATAACAGCAAGGATAATAGGATCAAGAGCACTCCCCCTGTCATGCCTGTCATTGCCCTGGCTCTGCCCTTATTGTGAGTGGGCTCCCCTTTCCTGAGGTAGCATCTTTTAAGCAGGGTCACCACGGAGCGACGCCCAAACAGGGTGCACAGAGCAAGGGTTGAGATGGTTAATGCGGTGCCGAGGGCCATGACCAGGGCACAGATCACTCCATAGCTATACACCTTCATCAGGGAGGAGAAAAACAGGATCAGGATGGCGCCACTACATGGGCGAATACCGAAACTTAAGATAAGGCCGAGCTTGGTGCGCAGGGTGACGGCGTCGCTCAATGCTCTGTCATTTGGAACATGTTGATGGCCGCAGCTACAACCATGGTGATGGTGGGAGGAGTGAGATTTTGAACGCAGTAGTTTGCGTAGATTTTGCACGATAAGGCCAATGCCGAGTAGCAGCACCAGCAGATAGCTGATGCGGATCAGGGTAAACAGCTGGCTGTTGATCGTCTTGATCGACAGCTGAAACACAAACAGGATCAGGGTAACCAGAGTGATCGCAACCAGGGCCTGCATCAGGGCCGCTGTGATGGTGATCACCAGGCTGCTTTTCACCCGGGTGGGGTGGGTTGCCAGGTAGGTACTGACCACCATTTTTCCGTGTCCCGGACCTATGGCATGGACTACACCATAGATAAAACTTGCCCCAATCAATCCCCAGCCGATACCGGCAGAGCCTTGCAGTTGGCGAAGTTCCTGGGTTAAAAGCGATACCAACTGTTTTTGCTCAACGATGGCAAAGAGTAAGATTTTCGGCCACACCAGCCATAAGCCGTAGCCAACGGCCCCGATAATGATGAGGGAGATAAGCAACCCAACTCCCTGCCTCGCTTTGGTTTGATTCATTTTTTCCCTCTGGAGACTACGGATGTTGGGGGATGATTGGCCGTGCAATTGATAACAAGGCGCTGCGCAAAATATTGACCAAGACTATCGTCGGACTTGTGATCGACATCCAGCGAAGCGGCATAGGCAACCAGCTTGGGATCCGGATTCGCGGAGATTAGTTTGATTTGACAGGACTTGGCTAGGATCGGGTCTAGCTGTATCTGTTGAGTATGGGGGTAGCTCATATCGATATAGTAGGTTGGGTCATAGATCAGCAGCTCAAGTTGTTTGCCCTGCATCGCCAGGGGGTGAGCTATCGGCAGAGTAAAGCTCAGGGATAATTTACCCTTGTCATAGGCGAGGTGAGGCTCGGTGGCCAGGTGGTATTTGACCGGCTGCCCCTTGTTATACAGGTAGCTGAAATAGTGATAATAGGCCATATTTGAGACGATTGAAGCTCCGACCCTGTTCAGTGTTTTGGCTCTGTTTTTGGCGCTGAGATCCTCTCCATCCAGGGTATAGGAGGAGGTCATCTCATCAAACACCCAGGTGTATTTCAGGGCGGTTAATTGCCCCTTATCATTGCCGATAAACCTGGTGTGAAGTTCAATCCAAGAGTGTGGATGCGCCACTGCCAGGGTACTCACCATGCAAAGAGCGATCAGCATTATCTGTTTTATCAAGCCGTTCAATCTCCATCGCCACATTTTCACTATTCCTCAGCCTGCTTAGCTCAACAGAAAATGGCCAACCGGGCCAGCCTTTGCCGGTTAGGTTAGCCCGAGAAGCTGTAACTATCTAGCTGTTTTTGTAGATGAATCCTGTCCGAATCTGTCGGGAACTTCGGTGAAGATCCTGGTTCTTCTGCCGATGGGGAGGACTCATGGTTTAAGGGAGGGGTGCTTTTTGGGGCGGCTTGCTCATGGTGGAATTTATGAGCTGCAGTCACAGTGTACCGCACAAAAGTGTCCCGTCGATGTTGCTCAATGAAGCAATCTGCAGGAGTATGGAAACTCAGCCGTACGCTGTTTGTGAAAGATGTAACACCAGCATCAGGGATACACGCAGATGGAATTTAAAGACTACTACCAGATCCTTGGTCTCAAGGAGAACGCCACCACAGATGAGATCAAAAAATCTTATCGAAAGCTGGCTCGTAAATATCACCCGGATTTGAGTAAAGACAGTAAGACCGAAGAGAAATTCAAAGAGGTTGGTGAGGCCTATGAGGTTCTCAAGGACCAGGAAAAACGTGCCGAGTATGATCAGTTACGTGCCGGTGGGGCGCGACGTGCCGATGGTAGATTTGAGCCACCGCCCAACTGGCAGTCAGCTTCAGGGTTTTCACGTGGTGGATATACCCAAACCGATCCCCAGCACTTCAGTGATTTTTTCGAATCTATGTTTGGTGGCGGCGGATACCATGGCCAGGCACAGGGGGAGAGGCGAGCGCATCACGCCTTTAAGATGCGTGGTGAAGATGCCCAGTACAAGCTGGCGTTGTTTCTTGAGGAGGCCTATTCAGGCTGTGAAAAACAGATCAGTTTCTCGATTCCGGAGGTGAATGAACAGGGAGCTTTCTCTCAGCGAACCAAGACTCTCAATGTGAAGATCCCGGCTGGGGTACTACAGGGACAGAAGATCCGCCTTGCTGGTCAGGGGGGAGCCGGGATCGGAGGAGCAGAGAATGGCGATCTCTATCTGGAGATCGATCTGGCACCACACCCGGTCTTTACGCTCAAGGGTAAGGATCTTTATCTGGATCTGCCCGTCGCTCCCTGGGAGGCGGTCCTGGGCGCTGAGGTAACGGTGCCGACCCTGGGTGGAAAGTTGAAGCTAAAAGTCGCACCTAATAGCACCAATGGTCAGAAGTTAAGGCTCAAGGGCAAGGGTTGGTCCGGTCACCCTGAGGGCGATCTCTATGCGACTTTGAATATCACCATTCCAAAATCGCACTCGGAGGAGGCAACCAGGCTTTACCAGCAATTAGCTGAGTCTGAAACCTTCAATCCAAGAGCTGCACTGGGTGTTTAGGGGGAAGAGATGGGAACTCAAATAACAGTGACACAAACGCATATACTGGATCAGCAGACTCGCTACTCTCTGGTGGAGATCTGTGAATGCGAGCATATCTGTGCCGAGGTGGTGGTTGATCTGGTCTCTCATGGGGTGATCGATCCCGTCGAGGAGGGGGCTTTACCCTCCCGCTGGCAGTTTGATGTGAATAACTTCTTTCGGCTGCGCCGGGCCTTGCGCCTGCAACGGGATCTCAAGCTAAACCTTCCGGGTATTGCGGTTGCGTCAGATCTTTTAGATGAGCTCGATGAGTTGCGCAGAGAGCTTGCTCAGCTAAAGGCCAAGGGGTAATCATCCATCTGTGGCTGGGGTGGCCAACACAGTCACCCCTCAGAGGCTCCTCTTTAGTACGGCATATTGGAGAGCCGACTTAAACAAACCATAATCAGAAATGACAATCGATCCCATTCGTCGAACAGTTATTTAGCCCGGGCCACTTGATTTTGAAAGTTTGTCGCATATGAAGCTTACAAAGGCTTTTAAGTGAGCGGGCTGGTGTTTTGTTGATGCATAGAGGATCCATAAGTCACCTGAATAATCCGTATGGAATGTCCAGTCAGGAAGGATATGAATTAACTGACCATTTTCAATGGTCGGTTGAGCGACAAATAATGGAAGGCTGGCGATCCCAATATGCTGCAGAGCGGCTTCCATCCTAATTCGGGAGTGATTAGCAACATAGCGGCCGGTGACATCTACCTGAGTGCTCTTTTGATCCTTTGTGAAGCGCCATTTAGCATCAGCGGGGTGCTGGCCAAGAGACAAGCAGCTGTGATTCGCCAAATCCCTTGGGTGATTAGGTGTACCACGTTGCTTGATATATTGGTGAGAGGCGCACAATACATGCTGGATAGGTATCATGGATCTTCCCATCATTCCCGGAGGAGGCGACTGGGTTATTTTGAATTGGATATCAATTCTCTGATCGACGATATCACGATCTAAATCATCCAGTATCAGATGAATATTGATATCAGGATACAGCTCTAAAAAGGCTGGTATATGGGGGTGAATAAAGGAGTAGGCCACAGCTTTAGGAACGGCAATGCGCAATGTCCCTTTCGGGGATTGGACGGTTTTGTTTGATGTTTCAATCGCTTGCTCGGCAGAGATTAACATGTCCAGACAATGCTGGTGGATCTGTTTGCCTTGTTCAGTCAACCTGAATTTTCGGGTTGTTCTTTGTAATATACAGACATTGAGCGCAGCTTCGAGCTTCTTAATGCTTCGGCTTACCGAAGAGGGAGCAAGGCCTAAGCGTTTGGCCGCTTCGGAAAAGCTCCCTGTTTTGACAACCTGGACGAGGATCGCCATTTCATAGAGATGATCTATGGCTTTATTGTTGCGCACAGAGCAAAACCCCTTTCTATTTTTAGTTTATTGTCACGAGTTTAGCCTGCACTTATCCTTGATGACCAGAGATTAATCCAGTTATGGGGGAACCTAATGTCTATACGTTCTTATTATGACAGCAGCAATATCAGAGCCGATGTAAAGGTTGTTCAATGTGATCCGGTCGAATCCGGATATAGGGTCATATTGGATGATACGATCTTTCATCCTCAAGGTGGGGGACAGCCGAGTGATAAGGGAACGATAAATGGGGAGGAGGTTATATCTGTACGATGTTGTGATACAGGGATCTATCATCTGCTTGCTAACCCGGTGAAGCTGGGTGATGCGGAAATTATCTTAGATACACAGGCTCGTGAAGTTCATTCCCGATTGCATAGCGCTGGTCACGTCATTGGTTACCTGGGGGAAACATTGGGGTGGAGAGCCATTCAGGGACACCACTTCCCCGGAGAGGGAAGAGTCGCATTCACAGGTTATGATGCCGCTGATTTACCACAGCCGGAAGAGTTGGAGTATCAGGTGAATCAATTAATCCGGCAAGGGGGAAAGCAGAATCAACATTTTGACGGTCAGGGTTACCGGATGGTTGGCTTTGATGATCTGATTGCCTATCCCTGTGGTGGTACGCATGTTGATGATTTAACAGATATTGGGAGTATCAGAATTATGGGTATAAAAAATAAGAAGGGGAAGCTTACGATTCGCTATGACATTGAGGGTTAAGCGATCGCTCAATAGCAACATTCGGGATATCTTTCTTCTATTCAAATTGCGGGCTGCTGCCAGGCAGCCCGAGTATTAAAAGATAAAGAACAGTACCTCTGCAGTCAGGCCAACAGCGACCAGGGCGGCACCAACACCAAATGATTTGAGTGACATAGTCTCTCCGGTTTATCTCTTTAGCAACATGCTCAGGATCAGTCATAGGGTAAGACTGAAAAGCCCTCAATAAGTTCACCGGGCCGACTTATTAGCTATCTGGTTTGAAAGAAGAGGGAGGAGGGGCGAGCATCCTTGCTCTGAGGCGATTACAGGCCGATAACGACACCCAGACGAACCGCATAGTCATTTTTATGTTCGCCGGTGCTATTCACATAGGTTTTATCCAGAGAGACCAGCTCCATATAGGGAGTCCAGGTTTCGTTTAGCTGGTTGCTGATCACCAGGGTGTGCTCCCAGTAATCATCGCGCCCCGTTCCCTGATCAACCCCTTGCTGATAGCGGTAGCGTGGGTTATATGTGAGTCCCCAGTCGCCTATGCTCTTGGAGATCCACAGATCAAACTGATTCGAGGAATCGCGGGTGGTCCCGCTGCCATCGAGCAGGGTTTTACCATTGGCATCATTAGACCAGTTGAATCGATAGCGGGCGCTGAATGAGATACCGTTATCAAAGCTGGTACCTGCCTTGAGGTAGGGGCGATAGTCGGTCCGGCCAGAGGTGAGAACAGTCACCAGTGCCGGAGTAATATACCAGCCGTTATCCAGCTCAAACTTGTAGTTAGCCTCAAACTCCTGAGCCGTTCCCCGGGTTCCCTCAATCTCAGGATCATTGCTGTCATTGCCTGAGAAGTAACCATCATTATGGCTTTGGGCCGCCTCGGCGCTGAAATAGAAACCGCTGTTGAAGGTGTGCATAAACTTGACCCGGCTATCCTTGTTTTCGGATGTGGTGTTATAGCCGAATCGAACATCCAGTTTGGTGTCACCGGCCAGGGCCGGGGTTGTGCCAAGGGTGAGTGCAGTTGCACAGGCAAGGAGTTGAGTTTTCATAGGCCGCCTTTCTCAATGTTGTGAGTGGGAGAGTCCGGGGCAGTATAGGAATCGGTAAAAAGTCCGGTAAAGGCTACCGTAATACATTCGCTGTATGGCGATACAAGTTTGATCCGGCTCGCAAAATAACCGCTGGAAAGTAGATGGATCTCCCCTGAAGGTTTAACTCCCATCCAGATCCTGGAATACATTGAAATTTGCGATGATGATTGGCAGAGTCACTCTGCGGGTTGAGCTCAGCTTCCCTCCGCTGCTTTCCTGGCTTGCAGCGGATTGATTGGGACTCAAAAAATAAGGGTCATATCAAACCAGAGTGAGCCACCATGGGTCGAGTTTGATTGTCCTTCGAGCTTGAACCCGTGGCGCTCATAATAATTAACCAGGTGCTCTTTACAGGTTAATACTATGCCTCTCAAGCCTCTCTCCTTGCTTTGTTGAATAAAAGCCTGAATAAGCCTGGATGCATACCCCTGGTGTTGAAACTTGGGATCAACGGCCAGTCCAAAAATTGTCTGGTACATACCATCAGGCTGATGTAATGAGGCGTTCTCGAATAATGCATCGGTGATCTCCAATTTATTATTGATACAGCCATTGATATGTCCCACGACTTTTCCATCGACCTCAATAACAATAAAACACTCCGGAAATACAGCAAATCGCTGCTTAAAGGCATCAAGATCTGCTGCCTCAGACTGAGGAAAGCAGAGAGTCTCTATCTCTGAAATTCTTTCGATATCATTGATTGATGCGGGGCGCAGAAAGAGCATAAACTCTCCTTATCTGTTATCTATTTGACTGAATCAACAGGAGTGTAATTGAAAAATGTTGATGAATGAAATGCATAGTATCAAACCACTAAATGAATCTGATGCATGATAAGTTTTCCAAATATTGATCTCAACTTACTAAAGCTGTTTGCCAGCCTGTACCAAACAGGTTCTGTAACTCTGACTGCACAGGAGCTGAGTCTGAGCCAGTCTGCCTGCAGTCATGCACTGCAAAGACTCAGGGAGCGCCTCGGAGATGAACTGTTCATCCGCATCGATAATCGAATGCATCCGACAGAGTACTCTCACCGCTTATTTTCACTGATACTGCCCGGGTTAAGCATGCTCAGTAAAGGCCTTGAGGAATCACACCCCTTCTCCCCGGATGAACCGCATACCTTCAAGATTGCTGCGACAGATTACACATGTCTGAGTATTCAGCCCTTCATCAGTTATTTAACTCACAGATTCAACTCGATCAAAGTTGAGTTTTTACAACTTGAGGAGCGGTTACCTGAGTCTGAGCTTAAATCAGCTAACCTGGATCTGGTGTGTGGCTATGCGCATCAGCATGAATTCTCAGAAAGTGTCGCCTACATGGCCTGGTTGGAAGATTGCTATGTGAATGTTCGCTGCCACTCCCACCCGATTCAGAAGGTGCTTGATTTAGAAGCATTTTTAAACTTTCAGCATATCCTTGTTGCGCCCTGGAACGAGAGACGAGGCATAGTGGATATCTCACTGGCCAAGTCTAAGAAGAAGCGTCAGATCTCGATTAAAACGGCAAGCATACTGGCGGCTCCCTACTTTGTGCAAAATACCCCTTATTTACTGACGGTGCCTAAGCTGTATGCCGAGCGAATTAAAGACAATCTTTCACTGAAAGTCTCCCCTCTGCCTCTGAAGGTTCCAAATTATCAGCTTACACTTTATTGGCATAAGACACGCCATAACGATCCAAAAATTGAGTGGTTTATTCAGAGCTTCTCTGAATATCAAAACCTCTGTTAAATCGCTCATGCCGATACTCGGAGCATGGGCAGTTGCTTTCAGAAACAGCCTCTAAACGACCGCTCTTTCAGTGGCAGGTGAAGATCGGATGTAAGCCGCCTCAGGGGCGCAACAGCAGCTCGCCAAGGCTATCCACCAGCTTGAGGATATGCAGCTGGCTCTCCCGGCTATAGGGAGAGATGCTGTCGATCGCCCCAACATCACTAAGATTCCTGTGATTAAACTTGGCCAGGGTCGAATCCCGGTGACTTATCGAAAAAACCTTCAGCCCCTTGCGCTTGGCGTTATGCGCCATTTCGATCACCGCCTGAGTCATCCCGGATTTACTGATCACCACCAAGACTCCCTCGCTTGCCAGGGTGAGCTGATGAATATCTGTGATCACCAGATGGGGGATGTTGGTCAAAGAGAGAAATCGCGACAGGTAGCTGCCACTCACCAGAGAGGCGCCCCGGGAGTAGAGGTAAACCACCCGCGCCTCTTTTAACCCCATAGCAAAGGCTTCAAGCTGCTCCTGTTGTTGAGGCTGTTGCTGCTGACCGCCCTGATTTTCGCTCAGATCTCTGGCCAGCTTATAGCGCAGCTCAGTGTAGCTGGCGTAACCAAGCTTCTTACTGACCCGGTTTACCGAGGTGGTAGTGGTGAAGGCCTTGGCAGCTATCTCCTTGGCTGAGATGGTTGCGAGCTCGCCGGCATGACCGATTAGGAACTCATAGATGATTCGCTCAACACCCTGGAAAGTTTTCATGTGACAGCTTGGATCTTTACAACATTTGGGGGTCATTAGGCGTGAAACAGGCGGTAATTTCTGTGAGCTAACTCCCAGAAGTATCACGATACATGAGTTGTGCGAGGAAACCCTACTCAAGTACGTCAGCGGCTTTTTATACTGACCCCAGTGATGAACAGGGGTGAACAACAGCATGGCACAGAAAAAACTGGTCGCAGTTACCGCTTGCCCAACCGGGATAGCCCATACCTTTATGGCAGCCAAGAAGATCCAGAGCTGGGCTGAGAAACAGGGGTATCAGGTAAAGGTCGAGACCCAGGGAAGCGATGGGATCAAAAACAGACTCACGGCCCACGACATAGCAACAGCTGATGCCGTGGTACTGGCGATCGATGTTCCCATCTCTGAGATGGAGCGTTTTGAGGAGGCGAATCCTCTGAAGGTTCGGACTCAGGAGCTGATCAAGCATTTCGAGGCCCTGTTGCCTGAGGCGATGAAGCGCGAAAAGGGAACATCTAGCAGCGCGAATCTTCCCATCGATGAGAAGCGTTCCGCCTATCAGGTCTTCATTGGGCATATCATGACAGGTATCAGCTATATGCTGCCGGTGGTGGTGCTGGGTGGCTTGCTGATGGCGATTGCCAAGATCTCCGGGCAGTTCATGGATATCAGTGGCACCCCATTTGAGACATTGGATCATCTGGGTTTCATGACCATCAAGTTTATGTACCCGGTGTTTGCCGGCTATCTGGCGTACTCGATAGCGGGAAAACCGGCGCTGATCCCGGCCTTTATCGGCGGGGTGATGACAGATGAGCCCTATAAGCGCTTCTTCGATCTCCACGACTGGGTTCCTTCCGGGTTCTTTGGTGCCATCGCCATCGGATTTTTGATTGGCTACCTGGTGCGCTATCTCAATGATCACATCAAGATAAAAACAGAGCTGACCACCCTGAAGACCATGCTGCTGGTACCACTCATCGCCGGGGTGGTGATGGTGCTGGCCATGTCCTATGTGATCAATCCCTTCTTCGGCGCGGTGAACCAGGCGATGATCCATCTCTTTACCCAGGCGGGAGATGCCGGGCGAGGCCTCTACTCCATGGTGATTGCCGCAGGTACCGCCTTTGATCTCGGCGGGCCCATCAATAAGGCGGCAGGTTCGGTGGCCCTGGGCCTGAACGGCATGGGGAAAAATTTTGACCTGATCGCCCGGGAGCTTGGAATTGTGATCCCACCGATAGGTGTTGGAATGGCCGCCCTGCTTGATGGGAAGTTCCGCCCCCGGGTGTTCAGCCGTGAAGAGCAGACGGTGGGTAAAACTTCTTTCATGCTGGGGTTGATCGGTATCTCTGAGGGGGCCATCCCCTTCATCCTGAAAAACCCCAAGATGATCCCCGTGATGATCCTGGGCTCCGTGATCGGAACTCAGCTGGCTGTGGTGTTGAAGGTTTGGCAGAGCCTGCCATTGCCTGCGGTTTGGGGATGGCTTCTCTCTTCCGATCCCATCAGCTATACCCTCTGTGTGTTCGTTGGCTCCGGATTTATCGCCGTCTCCCTGCTGCTATGCACTAAACCTGCAAGCGCCCGGGACTGATTCTTCGAGAGCTGGCATGGATCAGCTCTTCCCTCTATTTCGTAAAATAAAGAGACAGCTACATGGCAAAAGTTCATGTCATTCCCCACACCCATTGGGATCGTGAGTGGTACTTCACTCAGCAAGATAGTGATGTTCTGGCCAGCTATAACTTCACCCGGGTGATCGAGACCCTGGAGAGTCAGCAGAGCTATCACTGCTACCACCTGGATGGTCAGTCTGCCATCGTTGAAGATTATCTGAAAATAAAGCCGCAGATGCGCGAACGGATGGCGGCCCTGGTGAAAGCAAGGCGCCTGTTCATCGGCCCCTGGTACACCCAGACCGATACCTACAATGTGGCCGCCGAATCGATTATTCGAAACCTCAAATACGGGATGCAGATTGCCGGGCAGCTGGGCCATAGCATGGCCGTGGGTTACCTGCCAGATACCTTTGGTCACAACACGCAGATGCCAACTCTGTTCAAAGGTTTTGGTATAGATAACATCATTTTCTGGCGCGGTATCGATTACGACACCCAGGTGAGCCAGTGTAATTTCCTGTGGCGCTCTCCGGGAGATGAAGAGGTGATCGCATATAACCTGGTGCATGGCTATGGCGCTGCCAAGAATATGCAAGACACACCTATTCATCTTGATGACAAGATTTTTCCCATGGTGGACAAAATCCGCGAGCTGTCCGGGTTAGATGAGTTGTTACTGCCTTCGGGAGGCGATCAGGTCAATATAGACCCCAGGTTGCCGGAGATCCTGGCCACTGCCAGTGAGCGCTCACCTGGGGACAGCTACCAGATCTCCTCGATGGAGGACTATGTCGCCTACCTGCGCAAGCATAGATCTGGGTTTGAGACCTACCAGGGGGAGTTGAAAACTCCTCGCTATGCGCGGATTCACAAGACCATAGGTTCGGTGCGCTATGACATCAAGAAGCTCAACTTCGAGATAGAGCAGTTCCTGTTAAAGAGGCTGGAGCCGGTGATCGCTATCGCCCGGGCGCATCAGATCGAAGTTCATACCGAGCTGGTGGATCTGGCCTGGAAGAAGATCCTGGAGTGCCATGCCCACGATAGCATGGGAGGCTGCAACAGTGATGCAACCAATGCCGATATCATGCATCGCTTAAAGCAGGCCGAAGAGGTAAGCCAGGGTCTTTACAACCTGGTGGTGAAGAATATCGCCACCCAGGTTTGTGAAGAGGGAGAGGTGCTAGTCTTCAACTCCCGAATCAAGCCCTATAGCGGGCCCACTGAGGTGGAGATCTTCAGTCGTGAACCCGAGATCTGTCTGGCCCTGGATGGTGAAAAGCTCACTTGCCAGCAACTGGAGCGTGAAACCCTGGATGGTGGCAGGATCATCGAGGTGACCAAGGATGGTGAAAGAGAGATCGCGGTTCCACCCTACTACCGTTTTGTTCTGCAAGCCGAGGTCTCAGAGCTACCGGCGATGGGCTATCGCTGCTATCAGCTACTCGCTGAGCCATGCTCCGGCAAAGCTCGGGAGAAACAGCTTAACTACATCGAAAATGACCAGCTCAAACTCAGCTTAGAGCAGGGAGAGCTGGTGCTTCATCAGCTGCAAAGCGATCGCATTATCAGGGAGTTGATTCGCTTTGAGAACCAGGCCGATGCAGGAGACTCCTACGATTTCTCGCCCCTTGAGGGAGACCGACCAATCTACTCTGAGGGCTTTGAGCTGATAAGCTGTCAGCAGGGTCCGTTGCGTCAGGAGATGATCCTTAAGACCCGCTTGCAGCTTCCCGCGGATCTGCAGGAACGCGAGCTTGAGCAGCAAAGCCGCGAGCTGGAGGTAAGGTTACAGCTGGTGTTGCGGGCCGGACAGTCACGGCTCGAGGTTAACCTTGAGACCGACAATGGCATCAAAGATCACAGGTTACGCCTGCTGTTGAACTCGGATATTCACAGCGAGGAGTCTATCAGCACCCTGCCTTTTGCCACCATCAATCGCCCGGTGGCTGCCGTGGCCGATGACTGGCGGGACAGATACCGTGAGTGCCCGGTGGATATTGAGACCACCGATGGGGTGGTCGCCATTGCTCAGGATAATCGGGCCATGCTGGTGACAGGCCGTGGCCTCAAAGAGTATCAAGTTCTATCAGGTTCAGGACAAAGCCAGATCGCCCTGACCCTGTTTAAGTCGGTCGGGGTGCTGGGCAATAATGATCTGCTGTGGCGTCCGGGAAGGGCTTCTGGGATCAACAATACCCGGGTCTTTACCCCGGATGCCCAACTACAAAAGAGCATGGAGTTTAGTTTTGCCATCAGCCTGACAGAGCAGGCGAGTCACGCCGCGATCCGTGAGCAGGAGCGAGCCTATCTTCACCCTCCCTTTGGTTATCAGCTGCAGAGCCTCAATAGCTTCCAAAATCGTCTGGAGCGCTTCCAGGTGGACTTTGCAAAGCGCGAGATGCCATCAGAGTTCAGCCTGCTAAAGGTTGAAGAGCCGCTGGAGCTTTCATCCATCGCCCACTCTCTGGAGCAGCCTGATGCGATCATCCTGCGCCTCTACAACCCGGGACTCGAGCCGCAGTCACTGAACCTTGAGCAATTCAGTCATTTTGCCAGGGTGCGTATCGTTAACTATCGCGAGCAGGATCTGGATAATCCCAAGGCTCTGGTAAAACCCAATAACAGCATAGATCTGCAGTTAATACTCAGAGAGGATCAGTAATGGATATCCAGATGAACAAACAACAGGCTGATCTATTCAAAGATAAGCTGGAGCAGAGGATCGCCCGGATATATCCGGATCAGGATCTGTCATCAATCAGCCAGAAGATTATGGATCTGATCGCCAGGTGGCAGGGCACGAGTAATAAGGCCCAATGGATCGATGAGACAACCTGCTATCTGATCTGCTACGGGGATAGCATAGCCTGTCAGGATCAGCCAACGCTGCGGGGGCTTAAGATCTTTGCCGATCGTTATCTGAAAGGGAAGATCAGCGATATCCATATCCTGCCTATGTTTCCCTACACCTCGGACGATGGTTTCAGTGTGTTGGACTATAGGAAGGTGGATCCTATCCTGGGGGATTGGCCAGATCTTAATGATCTGGCTGAACATTTCGATCTCATGTATGACTGTGTGATCAACCATATCTCAAAGAGCAGCGACTGGTTCCGGGGCTATCTGGCCGGGGAGGAAAAGTACCGGAACTTCTTTATCCAGGGCGATTTGAGTCAGGACTACTCCTCGGTGACACGCCCCAGAACTCATCCCCTGTTTACTCCCTTCACCAAGGAAGATGGCGAGCAGGTGCATCTGTGGACAACCTTCTCTGAGGATCAGGTGGATCTTAATTTCTCCGAGCCCGGGGTGCTGCTGGAGAGTATTGATATCCTGCTCCAGTATGTCGCAAATGGTGGTCGCTCCATCCGCCTGGATGCCATCGGATTTATCTGGAAGCAACTCGGCACTCGCTGTATCCATCTGCCTCAGGCCCATGAGATCATCAAGTTGTGGCGACAGATTGTTGACTTGGTGGCTCCCGGGACCCGGCTGATCACAGAGACCAATGTGCCCCATCAGGAGAATATCTCCTATTTTGGAGCGGGAGATGAGGCCCATATGGTCTATCAGTTCCCTCTGCCTCCCCTGACCCTGCATGCACTGCTGCGTGAAGACAGCAGCATCCTGAGTCAGTGGGCCCGTGAGCTGTCGGCAGAGGCGATGGAGAATCTTAGTCTTGGTCGCAAAACCAGTTACTTCAACTTCCTGGCCAGCCATGATGGCATCGGGATGAGGCCGACCGAGGGAATTCTCAGCGACAGCGAGCGCCAGTTCATCTGTCACGAGGCGGAGCGCAAAGGGGGCCGGGTGACCTATAAGAGCAACGGCGATGGTAGCCAGTCCCCCTATGAGCTGAACATCAACTACCTGAGTGCCCTGTGCGAGCCCACCGATAGCAATCAGCTCAAGGCGCGTAAATTCCTGGCGGCCCAGTCGATCCTGCTCTCCTTGATTGGTGTGCCAGCCATCTATTATCACAGCTTGCTGGGCAGCAGTAATGATCGTCAGGGGATGCTGGAATCTGGTATTAACCGGCGGATCAATCGCGAAAAACTTAAGCTGGAGCCGCTTGAGCAGGAACTTGATAGCTCTGGCTCGCTGCGCCAGCTGGTGTTCTCACAATTTGCCACCCTGCTGGAGCTTCGTAAGGGCCAGGCCGCCTTCTCTCCGATGGCGGCTCAGCAGGTCCTGGAGCTTGGGGATAAGCTGTTTGCCCTCAGGCGTGGCAACGGGGCCGATACTATTACTTATATTTTGAATATCAGCAGCGACAAGCAGCCGGTGGCTCTAGCCAAGCCTGGTTTTGATCTGGTAAGCCAAAGCAGGTTTACCCAAGACTTTGAGCTTGAGCCCTATCAATTCGTCTGGTTAAAGGAGGTCTAAGATATGACTATTCAACTCGCCAGCCTGACCTCAGAGTCGCTGATCATGCTTGATGCCAGCTTTGAGGATAGGGTAAGTGCCATTGAGGCTTTGTGCGACAGGCTGGAGCACAGCGGCAAGCTTCATGATAAGCAGAAATTCCTGGAAGCCGTGATGACCCGCGAGAGTGAAGGGCCAACTGCTTTGGGGGAGTCGCTGGCCGTGCCTCACGGTAAGTCTGAAGCGGTAAAAGAGCCGGTGTTTGCCTGTGCCCTGCTAAAAGATGAGCTGGCCTGGCAGGGGCTCGATGGCGATGAGCCGGTCACCATGATCTTCCTGCTGGCCATTCCCCCGGCACAGGCCGGTTCGACGCACATGGAGGTCCTGACCACACTCACCTCCTCGCTGGTGGAGGATGAGTTTCGCGAGCTGCTGATGCGGGCGAAAACCCCTGAGCAGGTGATGTGCCTGTTGGGTGGCGACGAAGCTGAGATCACCGGGGATGAAACAGAGCAGGGTGATCCGTCAGCAGGTGAGCTGCTGGCCAGGGACTATAGTGACAAGGCCTATCCTCTGGTGTTACTGGTTGGGGTGATCCTGGTGCTTATACTATTCTTCATGCTCTGATCTCGGGAGCGGGACGCTATCCGCGCCCCGCTGGAGGGAGAGGTGAATGGCATAGAGTTACTGGTGGTATCTCTGGTAGATGGGGTCGAGCTTGCCGTTCTCCATCATTTTGTTAAATGTCTCTTTAAAGTCATCACTCAATTCCGCACAGGGAGAGCTTCGGGAGAACAGCAGGTAAACATTATTGCTGGTGACGGGGTTTTTCAGGGCGACAATCTTATCCTCGAGACCCATCTGTCGAAGCAGTTTTTTACCATGGTGATAAGCCAGCACCATATAGTCTGCCCGGCCTCGCATCAGCATGGAGGCCATCCTTTGATCTTCGTTACTCTCGATAAACAGCAGGTGTTCCCTGGCATACTTATCAAAAGTCTCGCCATAGGAGCCGCCGGCGGGCCTTAGCCCCTTTTTGCCAAGCAGATCAGCTAGGGTTTGGAAGTTAAATTCGTGGCCCTTTTTAACAAAGATGCTGATCTTGTCATTACCTATGGCCGGAGAGTAGATAAATTGCTTAGCTCTGAGCTCGGTAAAGTAAGCTCCGGAGAGGCCGTCGAGTTGCCCAAACTCCAGATCCTTAAGCAACCGCTTCCAGGGGCGGGGCTTACCAGCTATCACCTTGACTCCAAGCTCAGACATCACCGCCCGGGTCACGTCGGCGATGAGTCCCATATAGGGGCCACCCAGATTACCATTTTTAAAATAGGAGTAGGGGTGCCAGCTTTGAGCCCCGTTGATGGTGAACTGCTCACACTTTACTGCTGCGTTCACGATGCTCGGGGTGAGCAGAAGTAAACAGTATATCCACCTAAGTTGCTTCATGATCTGGATCAATTCTCATCAGTCATCTAATCAAAGCCTAGTTCTGATAAAGCTTTGGTGCGAGAAGGGGCCCGTATGGAGCTGACCCATTTTGCTGTAATTAACCATTCTGTGTGGGGCAGCTGCTACCTTTAATAAAGGGGGATTTGGGAGTTAGTTGTGAGTCAAAATCTCTTTATTGATGAAAGCCCTGGGGATAAGGCTTGGTGAATGAGTAGCGATTACTGGCGAATCAAACTACTTATCTGCTGCACGGCTCTCTTCCTGAGCTGGCAGTTCCCTGTGATGGCAAATCCACAGCACCCAATCACCTTTTACCTGGAAGATGAACCCATCTATACCTCTAGCTCAACGACTCATCCAGGGTTTTTACTGGAGCTTCTTAGGGAGATGACTCATCTGATGGGTATTCAGCCCCAGATAAAGTTTCTGCCCTGGAAGCGAGCTCAGCAGATGGCGAGCAATACCCCAAACGGCATGATTTTCCCTTTAACCAGAACCGAAAAAAGGGAGGATCACTATCGATGGATAGTGAAGATCTTCGATGTCCCCGTGATGTTTATCAACCGTCAGGGGAGGCCTGTGATCTCCAGTATTGAGCAAGCCAGAAAGGTCAAAAAAATTGGGGTGATTACCGGAACCCCTCAGGAAGATAAATTGATGAGGATGGGTTTTTTAAATATTGCCAGTGTCAAAGGGAAGTATCTGTATGAGTTCCTGGCAAGGGGCAGGGTTGATGCGATCTATACCGCCGGGCCAGAGGCGGTGGTGGGGTGGCGAGTTACCGGGTATCCGGGCAAGCTACAATTCGGGGAGGTGATCCAGACTCTGCCCTTATGGCTGGCTGCCAGTAAAAATTCCCCATTGATTGATAGTAAGCAGTGGGCGGACGCCTTAGAGAAGACCAAGAGTTCAAGTCGCTATTCAACAATTTATGATAAGTATTACGCTCAATAATCTTCTGTATAGCCATTGAATTTTCTGCCTGTGGTCTTCTTCAGTCCTCTAGCTCAAAATCCTGGAACCACAGCCCGTCTCGCAATACCTGCTCTCCCACAGTCAGCTCAAGTGGCCACTCAAACAGGGGACCGTTAGTCACCACGCTGTGATATTCACCATTCTCTCCACATGGATCGATACCAAGCGCTGCAAACTCTTCGAGCAACTGATGAGTCAGGAGTTGCCCCAGATACTTTTTATCCAGCTTATCGGCGCGCACAGCCACGATCCGTGCCTCAAAACCCGCATCAACAAACTCCCTGACCAGAGGCAGACGATCCTGCTGCCAGAGCGGGAGGTAAGGGAGCATATCAGCCTTTTTACACACCATCTGCTCCCACTCAAGGTGCTCTATGAGATCAATGTCACCGAATATTCCATGGGTGATCCCCTGCTCTCTGAGTCTGCTCAGTGCCGCAACAAAACAGTTTTCATAATCACTCCAGGAGGTCGCGGCTCCCATCAGGGGGACCCCCATCGCCTTGGCCTGGGCCTCAATAACACTGCTGCGCAGCCCATGAGAGCGGGAGCGTTCACCGTCCTCGATCTTCATGTTGAGCAGCATCCGGATCTTGGCTCCGGACTGAATCGCCCGGTACATGGCTAAACAGGAGTCTTTGCCGCCGCTCCAGGAGACAACACAAGGCTGGTCATGAATCTGGACATTCTCTAGGGAAAGATTGGCTGCTGTTGGATGATTGAGCATAGGGTATTTTTCCGGGGTTGTTTCTGGATCATGCCGGGTTCAAATCGGCGAGGTTTTGAGTCCTGACACTAGCATTAGATCGGCTCCTGGCCAATGGCGAGCCCTGATCTCTGGTTAGTCTGTAAGCGGCTGAGGCTGTTAAGATCCTCTTCTTTTGCCAGGAGTTTCACCGCCGGAAGGCCACTTGAGATATACACTAACAATAAGTCAGGTCAGCTCCGGACTTTGTGATGCGATTATTATTATGGATTCCTCTGCTTCTTTGTAGCATCGGCTCAGCATGGTCGATGGCCATTAAGCTCACCGCTGCTGAATATCCCCCCTATTGCAGTCAGAAGCTGGAGGGCAGTGGTATTGTCATTGATCTGCTTCGTAGTGCCCTGGATGCTCAGGGACATACCCTGGTTGTAGACTTTAAGCCCTGGTCCAGAGCATACAAGGAAGCTCAGTTCGGTCTTGCTCACGGGATCCTCTGTCTATGGAGGAGCCGTGAACGAGAGCACTGGTTTTATTATCCGAAGCCATTTCTTTTAAACAAAATCGGCTTTTATGCTCATCGGGATAAAATACCGGCACATCTGGACTACCAAAAACTATTGATTGGCAACGTGAGAGGCTATCTGCTTCCACAGTCCCTGCAAGATATGGATCTCAATATCTCGATGGTGAAAGATGACAGCAAGTTACTGGATATGTTGATCAGAAAACGGATCGATCTTGCGGTGATTGAGTACAGCGTTGCCCAGTACCTGATACGCCAACACCATCCAAGTGAGGTAAGGCAGATCGTTTGGTATCCACCTCCCCTCGAAGAGAAATTTTTATATGTGGGGATCTCCCGCAAACATCCCGAAGCGGAACAAGTGTTCAGGATAGTCAATGAAAGCCTAACTAAGTTGCACGCCAGTGAGCGCTGGCAGCAGATCCTGAGCTCCTATGCAGAGCTGCTTCCTCCGACATCTCGGCAGTGATCTATGAGTATGATGACCATTCCGGCCCAGCGGGATTCAGATCATTTTCTGATCATATGCTCTCTTTAACTTGATCGAGGGCGCAGCGCGCTGCTATAGTTTTGTTTCGAAGCGAAACCTATTATCTTCCATGACGAAACGAAATACTCAACAGCGTCGTCACACCATAGTGCGACAACTCAATGAACAGGGTGAAGTCACAGTTGAACAGCTGGCTGGACTCTTTCAAACCTCAGAAGTAACCATCCGCAAGGACCTGGCGGCCCTCGAAAAAAATGGCTTGCTGCTACGTCGCTATGGCGGAGCTGTTCCCATTCCCAGTGAGATGGTGGTGGAATCGGAATCACAAAAAGTTTCGAATCAAAAGCTGGCGATTGCCCGTTGTGCGGCAGCCAGAATTCGCGATCACAACCGTCTGATCATAGATAGTGGTAGCACCACACGGGCGCTGATCCCCCTGCTGGGAAAACGCCATGGACTAGTGGTGATGACCAATGCTCTGAGCGTTGCCAATGCGCTGCGCGATCTGGAGAACGAGCCGACCCTGTTGATGACAGGGGGAACCTGGGATCCACACTCGGAAGCATTCCAGGGGCAGGTTGCCGAGCAGGTGCTACGATCCTATGACTTTGATCAGCTGTTTATCGGTGCCGATGGCATCGATCTTGAGCGTGGTACTACCACCTTTAATGAATTGGTGGGTCTGAGCCGGGTGATGGCTGAGGTCGCCCGGGAGGTGATCGTCATGGTGGAATCTGAAAAGCTGGGGCGCAAGATCCCCAATCTGGAATTGCCCTGGGCACAGGTCGATACCCTGATCACAGATGATGGGATTGATGAAGCTAGCAGGGCTCAAATTGAACGTTCGGGCGTCACTGTGATCTGCGCCCAAAGCAACAAACAGTTATCAGGAGAGTAGAGCATGTGCGGAATTGTTGGAGGCGTCGCTCAGCGCGATGTGGCTGAAATTTTATTGGAGGGTCTGCGCCGTCTGGAGTATCGGGGATACGACTCTGCCGGAATGGCAATCATCGACCATGATCATCGACTGAGCCGGCTTCGCCGCCTGGGGAAGGTAAAGGAGCTGAGCGATGCCTATGAAGCAACTCCTCTGGAGGGGGGATCGGCATAGCTCATACTCGCTGGGCGACCCATGGAGAGCCATCTGAGGCAAATGCGCACCCTCATATTTCTTCCGATGAGATAGCCGTGGTACACAATGGGATCATTGAGAATCATGAGGAGCTGCGCGAACGCCTCCAGGGGCTGGGGTATCAGTTTAGCTCACAGACAGATACCGAGGTGATTGCCCATCTGGTGCATCTCTACTATCAGCAGAGTGATACTCTGATCACCGCAGTGCAGCGAGCGGTTAAGGATCTTGAGGGAGCCTACGGGACTGTGATCATGGATAGCGCGGATCCGGATCGTCTGGTGGTGGCTCGATCCGGATCCCCTCTGGTGATCGGCCTTGGGATCGGCGAGAATTTTATCGCCTCGGATCAACTGGCGCTACTGCCGGTGACCCGAAGGTTTATCTTCCTTGAAGAGGGGGATGTAGCGGAGATCACCCGTCACTCGATCCAGATCCTTGACCAAAATGAGCAGCCGGTAGAGCGGGAGATCCAGGACTCGGATCTGAGTCATGATGTGGCCGATAAGGGCAAGTATCGCCACTATATGCAAAAGGAGATCTTCGAGCAGCCCTCCGCGATCACTAATATTCTCGATGGTCGCCTGCAGGATCGTCAGGTGATCCCTGAGGCGTTTGGTCATGCCGCTCAGGGGATCTTCTCCAAGGTTGAGAATATTCAGATCATCGCCTGTGGTACTTCCTATCATTCGGGCATGGTGGCCCGTTACTGGTTCGAGAGTATCGCCGGGATCAGCTGTAACGTGGAGATCGCCTCCGAGTTTCGCTATCGCAAGTCGGTGGTGCGTCCCAACAGCCTGTTGGTGACCCTTTCTCAGTCCGGTGAAACCGCCGATACCCTGGCTGCGCTGCGCCTCGCTAAAGAGATGGGATACATGGCGAGCCTTGCGATCTGTAATGTGCCCGGCTCCTCTCTGGTTCGTGAGTCGGATCTCACTCTGATGACCCGCGCCGGCGCCGAAGTTGGTGTTGCCTCCACCAAGGCCTTTACTACTCAGTTGGTGGGGCTGCTGATGATGGTTATGGGAATCGCACGCCAGCAGGGCTCACTGACCCCGGCTCAGGAGCAGGAGATCGGCCTGGCACTGGAGCACCTTCCCGCAGCCATTGAGACCAGCCTGACTCTGGATAGCGCCATTGAGAAGCTGGCAGAGGATTTTGCTGAGAAGCATCACACCATGTTCCTGGGGCGTGGGGATCAGTATCCGATCGCCATGGAGGGGGCGCTCAAGCTCAAAGAGATCTCCTATATCCATGCCGAGGCGTATGCAGCGGGTGAGCTTAAGCATGGCCCGCTGGCACTGATTGATTCAGAGATGCCGACCGTGGTGGTGGCACCTAACAATGAGCTTTTAGAGAAGCTTAAGTCAAACATGGAAGAGGTGCGGGCCCGTGGTGGTGTGCTGTATGTGTTTGCCGATCAGGATGCAGGCTTTAAGTCCGATGACACCATGAAGGTGGTGAACCTGCCTCATGTTCCCGAGATCATCGCACCGATCGTCTACACGATTCCGCTGCAGCTACTCTCCTATCATGTGGCTCTGATCAAGGGCACAGATGTGGACCAGCCGCGCAACCTGGCGAAGTCAGTGACGGTCGAGTAAGAGCCTATCGCTCAGATTACCTGCGCAATAGCACTATCAGGATTAAAAACAGCCACAATTAGTGGCTGTTTTTGTTTGGTGCAACTCCGGGATTCTGACAGCTATACACCGCTCGTTTCTGAATACGCAACTCAATGCTTGAAAGCCGACAGTGCTGTTGAGTAAAAGCCTGAGTCGTAGTGCAACTATCTGCGGAGAGTAGAGTGCCTGGCTCAGTGGATACTATCCATCTATTTATTACAACCTTTGAGACTTTTGAGTGACAGATACTTGCGGACAAGCTTGAAGCAGCCATTGCTCGAGATATAAGCTTCCCAAGAGCAAGGCTCTCCAGTGGGCTACGATCTTATGCTGACAGCCCTTCCCTCAATATAAGGAAATACCAGATCATGCTGAGTAAAAAGAAGTTGATTCCGGTCATAGTTGCCGTCGTCGTCATTCTCGGGATTTTGATGAACTGCTTCACCTCTGTGCCTGCTGGTCATGTGCGAGTGGCAACTCTCTTTGGAAAGGTGCAAGCTAAGGTTTATCAAAATGGTTTTCATTTTGTGAATCCATTTTATAACTTCACAACTTTTGATGTTCGCAACAAGACCCTGCTGTTCAGCAGCGTTCCTGTGCCGACACAAGACCAGCTAACATCCAAGATTGATGTGCGGATCCAGTATCGCCTGATCTCCTCCCAAGCTCCAAAGATCCTGGAGAACACAGGTAACGCTGAGCAGCTGGTCGATGTAAAGCTCAAGTCCCAGGTTTACTCTGTGCTGCGTGATGCAGCAAAAACGGTACCCAGGGCAGAAGACTTTTTTGACAGTGCGACTCAGAACCGACTGCAGTCTCAGATGCTGATGATCCTGCAGGATCGCCTCGCCCAGTACGGCCTGGATATTCAGCAGGTTCTTCTTAGTAATACCCAGTTACCCTCTTATATCGTGCAGGCGATCAAGAGCAAGAAGGTTCGCCAGCAACAGGTTCAGCAGGAAAAAGCAGAGCTTCAGCGAGTTCAGATCCAGTCTCAGCAGAAGGTAGCTCAGGCTGAGGCTGAGGCCGCTGCTGCATCTCAAAAGGCAAAGGGGATCCGCATCCTGGCGGATGCTGAGGCATACAAGATCAAAACAATCCAGAAGTCGATTGCAAACTCCAAAGGATATATCCAGCTTCAGGCGCTTGATACGCTGGCGAAGATGGCAAAAGATCCTGCCGCTAAGCTGTATTTCCTCAACAGCGATAGTCCACAGCCATTCCCGCTACTGAATCTGGGTGGTAAATCCAAAGGTTAATCCTGAAGGCCCCTCAACGAGGGGCTAATTTACATATAGATTATAGATAGATGATTTTCCATGCAGGCTACACTTGGATGTATGAGTCTTAGTGGTGTTCATCCAATGAAACAGTTAGCTCTGGCCTTGCTGCTGTGCTCAAGTTTTTCTCTGAATGGGGCAGAATCAATCAAAACCCTGCGGGCCGCCATTGGTGACTACCCTCCCTATACTCAATGCGAGTCAGATGAACTAAACCTTCCAGCTAATCTTGCGACTGAAATAGTAGGTGTAGCCTTAAAAAGCCAGGGCGTTGAGTTAGAGATAAGCTGCTACCCCTGGGCCAGAGTAGAGCGGCTGGTTGAGACCGGGGTTATTGATATTAGCTTCCCCTATGTCCACAGTGATGAAAGAGCAAAGAGACTGGCGTTTATCCCCATGCCGGTTCAAACCGATACCGTGCTGTTTTATCGAAAAAACATGGAGGCGGTACCCGTAACCTTTGAAAGTCTGAGTCGCTATCGGTTGGGGGGAACCTTGGGCTACCATTATGGTGCCTTGTTTGATGCCCTTGATGCGGCAAATAAAGTGGGGTGGGTTCCAACGGATAAGCAAAACTTCAAAAAGCTGCTGCGGGGGCGGATCGATTTCTTCCCCCTGTCATTCCATGTTGGCTACTATGTTTTAAGCCAGTTCCCAGCCTATCAAAGAGCGACCATCACCAACCTGCCGACCCCGATCATGGTGAAAAAATTTAATGTCATAGTTGCGAAGGACTCCCCCAAGCTCCCGGCTATCCGGAAGCTTATAGAAAAAGGCTTTGAAACTATTCGCTCAAGTGGCGAGCTTTCCCGAATCCAGGATAACTATCTGGCCCCCGGATCATAAAGCTCTGTTTCCCCTGAGAGCTCAGTTATGCTCCTCTCTGAGCAGCATACGGTATTGGTTGGGCGGCATCCCCAGGTAGCGTTGAAAGGTTTGATAGAAGCGGCTGCTGGAGTTAAATCCAACGGTGAGTGCTATATCCATGATGCCTCTTTCAGTATCACTGAGCAGGGCCCGGGCGTGATTGATCCGCATGCTGGTGATGTACTGCTTGATCGTCATCTGCATCACCTTGCGAAAGATACCCATGGCGTAATTGGCATGCAGACCCACATGCTCAGCGATCTGGGTCATGGTCAATGGGGTATCGTGATGAGCCGCGATGAACTCCAGCATCTGTCCGACATAAAATTGTGAATGCCTGGACGCACCCTGCTTGATTGGCTTGTCACTTCCTCCTCCGAGCATTTGAGACCAGCCATCAAGGCAGACTCTCTTGAGCATCAAACTGATCTCATCCCGGGCGAGCAGGCGCCGACTCTCGCAGGGGTGCTGTAGCTCGAGTTTCCAGCGCTTCAGTTCAAACTCACTGACCAGATTTGCCGAGTTTGATTGCAGAACGGCACCATGGGTTATTTGATTCACCAGCTCGCGACTCAGGGGCCATCCCAAAAACTGGTGAACCGGGACATTGATGATTCCCATGTTGTGGCTGCAGCCCGGGTCTGTGAGGCGATGGGGTACACAGGCCCAGAAGAGACCAATGTGGCCTGCCCTGATGCTCACCCTGTTGCCATTGACTATATACTCAACGTCACCGCCGATGGGGAGGTTGATCTCAACCTGCCCGTGCCAGTGGTAAGCTGGCATCTCGTGAGGAGCCCTTAGCTCGATATCAATCTGCTCATGCGTGGAATAGAGAGAAAGAGGGCTGACTGAAATATTGGCTGCTGAATCATCCTGCGGTGGAGTCATCATCAGAGCATCATCTTGCTGTTTCATCTGGCCCCCTTTTGTTTGCCCCATCGAAAACACCTGCTTTTGGCCCACCAAACTATACCAGCAATCGGGGAGGAGTGTCCGTGAGCGGACCCGCAACCCAAGGTAGGCCCATCACCCCTGCCACGCCCCTTCAGAGGGGCGTGGCAGGGGTGGTTTGCTTAGCTGCTATGATTTTTGTTCAACCCAATCGGGCAGCCAGCCCTCATGGGCCGAGATCAGCTCATCGACCAGCGCATAGATCTCCTCAATACCCAGTACCGCAGCCGTGTGAGGATCCAGCATGGCGGCATGATAGATACGCTCGCGGTTTTCGGTCAGGATCGCCTCCGTCAACAGGGTCTGGACGTTGATGTTGGTCTGCATCAGCGCCGCCAAGTGGCTGGGCAGCTTGCCAACTTGGGTTGGCTGAATACCGTTGGCATCGACCAGGCAGGGGACCTCGACACAACAACCCTGAGGTAGGTTATCGATGAGTCCCTGGTTTTTTACGTTACCGTAAATAACGCTTGGGGTGTTGGTCCAGATCGAATTCATTATGGTGCTGGCGTATTCTTGGGACTCTTTTACCTCGATACGTTCGGCGTCCCTGAACTCCTCTAAGTCTTTTTTCCAGTTCGCGATCTGCTCGACGCAGCGTTTAGGATATTCATCCAGTGGCACCCTGTATCTTTCGATCAAATCCGGGCGGTTGGGCTTGATGAAATAGGGGGTGTACTCGGCAAAGTGCTCCGAAGATTCGGTCACGAAATACCCCAGCTTTTTGAACATCTCATAGCGCACCAGGTTTTCACAGCGAGGGTTGCCGTGGATACCGGGTTTGGGAGCCAGGCCCTTGTCAAAGGCTGCCCAAAGATCCGGATAGATATCTACATACTCCCCCTGCTGGTTTCTCTTTTCCAGGGTCAGGTAGTAGGCCATATGATTGATTCCGGCACAGGTATAGCGGAGATCTGCCGGATTCAGGTCCAGATCCCGGGCCAGCTCTTCCGCGGTCCCTTGTACCGAGTGGCACAGGCCAACCTGTTTGATCTGAGGATACTTTTCATACATGGCCCAGGTGTTCATCGCCATCGGGTTGACGTAGTTGAGCATGGTGGCGTTGGGGCATACCTGGCTCATATCTTCGCAGATCTGCCAGAGGTGGGGGATGGTGCGTAGTGAGCGCATGATCCCTCCCGGCCCCAGGGTATCGGCGATAGTCTGCTCCAGGCCATGCCTCTTACAGACCTCGAAGTCGGTCAGGGTGCAGGGCTCATAACCGCCGATCTGAAAGGCGACCACCACAAAGTCTGCACCACGCAACGCCTCTTGCTGATCCAGATGACAGCTGATGCGGCCGGTTGCACCACAGGATTCCATCAACTTGCTCACTACGATCTGGGACTCCTCAAGGCGTACCTCATCGATATCCATCAGGGCGATATTCGCGTCTTTGAGAGCGGGTTTATGGAAAACATCACCGAGGATATTTTTCACGAAGATGGTTGAGCCGGCACCGATAAAGGTAATTTGGGGTGTTTTCATGCTATCTGGATCCTAAGGCTGAAGTAGACAATAACAACACTACACCTCTTGGTTGGCTTTCATCTTCACACTTAACTCAACCTGATTCCCATTTTCTAAGATTTAGGTATTCCTGGATGAAAATCTTAGAAAATGGGAGAAGATATCTAAATTTCGCTTTCTGCTGTCCGATAACTCTCTCCCTGAACTGCCAGTTGGATGAAAAAGAAAAGTGTTTTAGGGGGCGGGTTAATGTGGTTGCCTAAAGGAGGGATTGAACCCAAGATTAGGAGTAGAGCCCTGTATCAGGGAGTGGAGCAGGGAAGTCCCATGCTGAAGCTATTCTTTTGTGCCTTGTTATTGCTGGTGACCTTTGGGGCCTGGGCCAAACAGGAGTTGACCCTGGCTGCTGTGCCTTACCTGGTTTCCAAAATTTCTGCAGAGGTTCTCAGGGAGGCTTACGCCCCCTTGGGAATAGAGGTTCGATTACAAATCTTGCCTCCGCCTAAGACCTTGGCCATGGCGAACTCAGGGGTGGTGGATGGTGAGCTGAATCGCATCCAAGGGGTCGAGCAGCAGTATCCCAACCTGCTACGGGTACCGGTTGCTGTGAACTATATCGAGATGATGGTCGTTACCAACGGGATGCTATTTAAGGTTGATGGCTGGCAAAGTCTCAGAACTTACCGGATCGGCTATAAATCCGGTATTAAGCTTGCAGAGCAGGCAACCCGCGGGATGTATATAACCAGCTACTTGTCAGACAAAAAGCTGCTTCATGATCTAAAGAGCGGCAAGATCGATCTCATCCTTGTGGGGCGAATGGAGGCCCTGGATCACCTTGCCAGGCAGCCAGATTCAAATATCAAGATGCTTGAACCACCCCTGGTGAAAATGAAGCTTTACCATTACCTCAATCAGAAGCACAGAGCCTTGCTGCCGGAGATCACCAGGCAGCTGCAACAGATGCACGATAGCGGGCGTATCGAGGCGATTCGTCAGACAATTCTCAGGAAGAACTTCGGCTCATTGTTACCTCAGGGCCCAGGCTAATTTTTTAACACAACAAGTGTTGGGGGTTCATAGGGATCCAGTTTTGGCTTTGATTGTTGCGTTGGATAGGGGGAGTTCTCAACTCAGATCCATACTCCCCGGAGAGTGAAGCGGATTTTCCAGCTGTGGAGATTCATAGGGATTGGTTCCGTTTTCCGGCCGGGTCTTAAACAGCTTAAGGAACCACATATACTGCTTGAGATCCCGGCCCAGCATCTGCTCCAGGGTCTGGTTCATTGCCAGAGCGTCGAGATAATCGTTTCCCGATGGAAAGCCTTCAAATGGAGGAAGGATCCGGATCTCATACTTGCGTAACTCTTCGTTATAGCCACAAAATGCCGGAACCACGGGGCACTTGGTGAGCCTTGCAAGCTTGGATAAAGAGGTGAGAGTGGCCTTGGTGCTGTCAAAGAAGGGGACAAACTCCGAGACCTCTGCGCCTCTGTCCTGATCCGGCATGTAATAGAAGTTGTTGCCGGACTTGATGGAGCGGATCACATGTTTGATGCCGGTGTTTCGCTCAAACACACTGCCACCAAAGCGTACCCGCTGGCGGTTGAGATACCAGTCATAGACAGGGTTGTGAGCCGCATGCACCATGGTGCAGCATGGCATGCCGTTCAGAGAAAACCAGAGACCGGCATCCACCACCCAGGTATGTGGGGTCATGATGATCACCGGCTGTTTGCTCTCAGCAAAAGGCTGTAGATGTTCCGTACCCTTCACCACGAATCTGGAGGCAAGGTACTTTTTAGAGCGAAAGGATAGCTCACCCAGATTAAGCATTCCCTTGATGCCCACCCGGACACAATCCTGTACCAGGGCATCGATCTCAGAATCACTCTTGTTAGAAAAGCAGTACTTGAGGTTTTGTTTCGCGATACGGACCTGCTTTTTGGCAAGTTTAACCACCAGGGGGGCCAGCAGCTGTGCCAGAAACTCCCGAACAGGAACCGGCAGCAGTGATAGAATAAATAACAACATAATGCCTAACCAGGCTCCCAGGTTTCTTGGGTGGAGATAGGCGATTTTAAATTTGCTATCAAAGCTGTGATCATGATTTGGCATGGGGTACCTAAAGATATTGCAGTCTGGGCTAAGGTCAAAATTTACAAAGAGAGAACCTGATGAGATATTCAAATGAGGTTTTTCATCTCAGTCATCTGAGTGTTGCTGCAAACCGTTGCAGCCGGAATCCCTGTCATCACACCGCTTTTTTATCTTGCATCTCAGACAGGTTCAGGCTCTGTTATGTCAACAGAGCCTGAATTGATTAATCTCAAATACTTACCGGCATCTCTTTAAATAGGCAGGCTGATTATCATCCAACGCAAGCTTATTAAGGGAGGGAAAAATCCGAGAAAAAGCATGGAAAGCGGAGGATAAAAATCGATATTGATTTTGCTTTGGTGAAATGGGCCTGGCAGAAGGAGCCAAAGAACCTGGGAGTGGTTCAGCAATGAGTAGGCTGGTTCAATGCAATATGGTGACGTTTTAATCGGTGGGTTCGAGCACTATCTAAGTTATGTCCTATGAGTGATTTCAATAAGCAAACCATCTGGCAACTGGCAGATGAGCTATTTTTTGATGGTTCCAGGAGTATCCTTTTTATACCGGCCGGTGAAGAGGCTGAGCTGAGTTATAAAGAGGGCCGCCTGATACAGTGTCTGATTGATCAGGCTGGTCATCCCGTAACCAAGGCGCAGATTATTGAGCATGTGTGGTCGGGGGTGGTGGTGACGGATGCATCCCTGACTAAAATCATCGCAAGTGTCAGAAACAAGATCAAATTACTGGCTCCGGAGGCTGAGGTCATCATCAGTGTCCCAAGAGTGGGTTACCGGATTCAGGCCTCAAAAATCATTCAGGAGGATGAGCAAGCCCGGGAGATCTCAGCTGAGCCACCTTTGTCTCCCGGGCTGGTTAATCATTGGCGTAGGAGATTTAACCTGCTTTGCCTTGTTATCAGTGTGACTTTGCTTGCTCTGGCCGGACACGCCTTATACTGGGGAGCTATCCATCGATTAAAGCCAGTGGGTCTTGTGGATTCAGCCTATCAGCAGCGAGAGTTGGAGCATGCAGGAAAAAAAGTTGTGCTTTTCTATAAAAAGAGCACCCGGCTAACCCCGCCGATGATCCGTGAGCTGCAAAATATCGACTCTGATGCGATTGTTGTGATCTCCTCATTAAAGAATGAATACCTGTTGGATGTATCCTCCCTGTCGACAGGAAAGACCCGCCACCTCAGGTTCGATAAAGGTGACTCGGATATCAATTTAGCTGAGCGCAAAGAGGTGGGAAGATGAGATCTGAAAGTAAATTGAGCAAGTTATTGAGTGTGCACCCGGCCTGGTTGCTGCTTGTGCTGATGCTAAGCCTTGGAATATATCTTGTCTGCCGTGGTTACGCGCGGGACGGGATTGTGATGCAGGGGCGCTACATCTCTAACATGGAGCTTCTTCATCAAGATGACAGGGTTACCCGGGTTGTGGATATTCAGACGAACCAAGGCGCGGTTAATGGACACATCTACCTTAAAGAGCCTGGAATGAATGACTTTGCATCTTTCAGCGTGCAGGGAAAGCTTTCCGTCGATAGTGAAATATCGATACGCCATCTTCAAACCCGGCAGTTAACAGCCAGTGTGATTAATAATATTCACCAGGCTAAGCATTACATGAACCTGCTGTCGATGGTTAACAATGAGTCTGCATTGGATCTGAAGCCCATCTATCTCAGCCGGGAGTTGATGATTGCAAAATATCCCGGGACTCATTTTTTTGAGATCTTATATCGGGCCAAACCTAACGGAGAGATTCAGTCTTCCTCTGTTGCCTCTGCTCTGTCCTCCACAAGCTGAATCCGGCGATGACATTAGTTTAAACGAAGAGCCTCCCGGATTTGGCTAACAGATAGATGAGAGGCATTTATACTTAACAGCAGGGTTAATAGACGGGATATGCAAGGTGCAACGTTTAACTCTGTTGCTACTGGTGGGAGCCCTATTTCTGCCTGGAGCGAGTATCTCCGGACCCCGGGAAAAACCTATAATCCAGTGGGTGGATATCATATTGCCACCCTTTCATCATATTGAATCTGGCCCCTGGCAGGGGCAGGGGATCACCGATAATATTATTGCCCTGATGAAGCACAAGCTTCCCGAATTTCAGCAGCAGCATGAGATCTTAAGTGGAGAGCTCGCGATTCGCTGGTTAAAGCAAAAGCCAAATGTCTGTGTTGCTGCATTTAAGAAAACAGCAGACCGCCAGAGCTATCTCTATTTCTCTCTACCCAGCGTGTTTGTGCCGCCCAATGGTATTTGGGTTCGGCGCCAAGAGGTGAGCCAGTTTGGTGAGTCGCCGGTAAGTTTGGGAAAACTGATTGAGCAGGGTGAGCTCAGGCTTGGCTTTGATGAGACTCGCTCCTATGGCTCAGGAATCGATACTCTGCTCAGCAAGTACCAGAAGCAGGATAACCTCTACGGGATCTCAACTCTCAACTCCTCAGAGCGACTGCTCAAGATGATGAGTCGCAGGCGCATCGATTATGCCCTGGGGTATCCTCTGGAGCTTGGTTTTCTTTCTGAGTCGATGCAGATGCCCCAGGCGTTTCGCTTCCTGCCTCTCAGGGAGACCGGGAACTACTCTTTTTCTCACATCGCCTGCTCACGAACCCCGCAAGGGAAGAGAATTATAGCGGCCATCAATCGGGTGCTACTCAGTGAGCGGCCGACGGCACATTATCGAAGCTTTACCGAGCGCTGGCTGGACGTAGCTATTCTCCCTGAGTACTGGTCAGACTACAGAACAGAGTTTGCAAACGCCCCCTGAAGCGGGTTGACGGAACTAAGTCGGTTTGCCTTTGTGATAAATGGTTGTCAGCCTCCTGTCTAAGGGAGGGAATGCTGTAGCTCCCTGAGTTTTTGGATATGCAGGGGAGAGATCCCACAGCAGCCCCCGATAATGCTGGCCCCTGCCTTGACCCATGAGCGGGCAAACTCAAGATAAGCCTCGGGTGTGAGATCTTCTCTCAGGGGAGTGAGCTCCTGATTTGCCTGATGTTGCTCGGTGATCGGGGTGAAGCTGTTTGCATAGGTGCCAAGCCGAACCGGTGAATCCTCTCCCAGAGCCTGACTGGCAATATGCAGGGCATCCTCCATCACCTCGGCCGCCGAGCAGTTAAAGAGCAAGGCATCAAGAGAGTTTTCATTGAGCTTAGCGACCACCTGAGCTAGTGGTTCGTTGGATCTTAGCTTGCCGGGAGAGAGAGGATCATCACTGAGAGTCAAAGATATCCACAGCGGCCTGGGGTCATCGGCTAACAGTCGCTGGATCAGCCGAGCCTCTTCAAGGCTGGATTGAGTTTCAGCCAGCCAGATATCCACATGGGGCGACAGGGCGCGGATAAGTTTCGATAGCAGGGGAGTGGCTTGCTGTGGATTGAAGAGATCCGGCCGATAGGAACCAAGCACGGGGGCAGAGAGCCTGCCACCCGGACATTGGCTGCCTCATCTGCTGCCTTGCGGGCAAGTTCTCCGGCAAGGGACGCCAGTTCAAATCCGCGTTGCTGCCAGCAGCTATCTCCAATATGAAAGGGGCAAACCGCGTAACTGTTGGTGGTGATCACCTCGGCTCCGGCTTCAATAAAACGCTGATGGGCAAGGCTTACGCTCTGAGGCGATTGCATCAGAGCCAGGGCTGACCACTCGGGTTGACCAAACGGGGCTCCCATCGCTTTAAGCTCCCGACCCATACCTCCATCAAGCAGGGTGATTTCAGCTGTATCCATAGTGCTGACTCTTCATCTTTCAGGCTCTGTCAGACATCTTTGCCTAAAAGAGGATAGGCGCCAAGACAATTTACAGCCGATATATGGCTCATTCCGGGCCTGGCAGAAAGATCGTCAATGATCCATTAAGTTAATCCAGGCTCCGAATCTTCTGCTGCAGGCGAATGATGGCGGACTGGTGGCGGTTGATGGCACTAAGATCCTTTTCAAGCCTGGCCTGTTTTAACTTCATCTGGTGTTGCGCCAGAGATTTTTGAGCCCGTGCAATCTTGATGAGGCAGGGGCTATTGCCACATTGAGCGGTGAGATGCTTGTTACATCGGTTACACAGGGGGCTCATCTGCTTGTTCCTCTCTCTACCCGTCCCTCCACTGGTCTCCTGACTCATTGTATTAACAAGGGTGCAGGGCGTCTTCGAGCAAAATCTCAGATTTAAGTTTTGAAAAGGCATAGTTGGTGAGGCTGGTGTCGATGGGGGCTGATAGAGTCTTGAGTGACTTTGGTTGAGGTCACCATGCTGTTAATTGATTGATTTTAATGGTGTAAATCCAGGGCGTGTTATTTACCCACAACAGCTCTAAGTTCGCCATAATTAGAGATAGGTGGAATATGAATGCATCAGGCAGGGAGCCGGTATGCTGAAGATTTTGACCTGGATGGTTTTGATTGCGTTTTTACCTCTGAAATTAACAGCCAAAGAGCTCAGCTTTGCAACTCAGCAATTTGCTCCATTTAGCTTTGAGATTGGTGGCGAGATCCATGGCCCCATGCCTGAGATTGTTCGCTCTGCCTGTGAACTCTCAAAAATCAGTTGTGATCTCAAGCTGCTGCCATGGCCACGCGCTCAAAAGTATGTTTATTTTGGGGTGATCAATGGCATGTTCCCGATTGGGTGGACAGAGAAAAGGGCGGCCAGGCTTTACTTTTCTGAGCCCATATTAAGCACCGAGTATGGCTTGTTTGTGAAAGAAGACAGCAAGCTGGTGATGACAGAGAAAACTGATCTTAGCGGGTTAACCATAGGTGCCTATGGCCCATCAAACACCTCCAGATCCTTAATCAAGCTAACCAAGGACATGAAAAACGTAAAGCTGGATATCACTCCCCATGATGAGTTTCCATTTAAAAAGTTAGCGGTTGGCCGGGTGGATGCAGTGTATTCCAATAAGAATGTTGGCGAGGCGCTGATCGCCAAGCTGGGGCTAAACAATATCAAGTATGCCGGAAGGCACAGGACCCTTGATTACTATATCGGGATATCTAAGAAGCATACAGACGAGAATCTGGCCCGGGAGTTTTTTGCAACCATAGTCCTGATGAAGGAGAAGGGGGTGATCCGAAATATCTTATCCGGATACACCATGGATGAAGCCCTGGCGAAATAGTTCGCCGTGAATCTTGGCTGGATAGATGGATTAAAGAACAAGAAATGGAGTAAAGACAATGGATTGTAAAAGGATTGCCCTCTGTTTATCTGTCTCTTTAGCATCATTTTCTGTCTGGAGTGACAAGCTGAGCTTTGTAACCCAGAATTTTGCGCCCTTTAGCTATGAGATCGGGGATAAACCAGCAGGACCGGCTGTGGATATAGTCAATGCGGCCTGCATGAAGGCCGATATAAAGTGCGAGATCTACGTCATGGACTGGCCCAAGGCTCAAAGCCGGGTTTATTCAGGCCTGAGTGATGGTTTATTTTTGATTGGTAAAAACAAGCTCAGGGAAAAGCTCCTGTATATCTCACAACCAATCATCAAAACCGAGTATGGTTTTTTTGTGAAAAAATCCAGCAGCTTTAACTATACAAACGACACAGATATGAGTGGCCTCAGGGTCGGGGTTTATGGCCCATCCAACACATCCCTCTCTTTGGAGCGATTGAATAAAGAGAACAAATTTAAGGTTGAGGTGTATCCCCATGATGAATTTGCTTTTTTAAGACTGGCGGCAGGTAAACTAGATGCCGTCTACTCCAACCGGGATGTTGGCTATGCATTAATTTCAAAAATGGCGATCTCAAACATAAGATATGCCGGCTCACAGCGCAGCCTTTTTTACCATATCGGCTTATCCAGGGAGTTTGTAGATGAGAAGGTCGCAGCCCAATATATGCAAGCTGTTTCTGACATCAAGAGCTCCGGAAAAATTAGCAGAATACTCTCAAAGTACACCATGGAAGGGGTGGAGTCACAGAGCAAGGCGCAGTGACTGATGGTGGCTCAGTCTTTTGCTGCGATGGGTTCAGGAGCATAGGGGTTAAAAGTATGAGCAGTTGTTGTCGTTTTTTGTGCTTCATCTGTTTAGGCCTGAGCTATTGTTCATATTCGGCAGGCTTGGATAAGTTGGAGTATCTTTCAGAGAACTATGCGCCCTTTAACTATACCGACCCTAATGATGGAGAGGTGAAAGGCTATGCGGTCGAGCTGCTGAACAGGGTCTGGCAGCAGTTAGAAATAAAGCCCAACCCTATCAAGATCTATCCCTGGGCCCGGGGATTCTCTCTGACCATTCATAAGAACAACACTGTCCTGTTTTCAACCACCCGTATCCCATCCCGTGAAGTTCACTTCAAATGGGCCTGCCCTATCTATGAGATGAATGTGATTTTTCTGGGCAAGAAAGGGGATGGGATCAAGCTTAATTCGGTACAGGATGCAGCTAAATACAGGTTTGCAGCGGTACGCAGCGCACTGGGTGAGCAAACCCTGCTGGATCACGATGTCCCGGTCGAAAATATCTTTCCGGCAAAATCCTATCACAAGTCGGTCATGATGTTGGTGCGAGGCCGGGTGGAGCTGGTGGCCGAGGATGAGCTGACAGCACTGAAAATCCTCAAACAAACGGGGCAGAATATTGAAGATTATGAGGTCAAGCTCCGCCTGAGCTCAGGCGATCTTTGCTATGCCTTTAACCTGCAGGTCTCTGATGAAGTTGTCGGGAGGTTCCAGGAGGCTTTGAATGAGGTCAACCGGGACAAGGCCTGGCTAAAAAACCTTGAGCAAAAATATCAGTTGCAGCAATTTGATTAGCACGCAAACAGACTATCAGTGTGCATATCTATAGGAAATTGATCTACATCACGAATGTGACTCCCTTGCATTCCATTTTGCTGGGTTTTTTGTCAGTTATCGATTGACCCTCTATCACCTAGTTGTTTAGTATGCAAAAAAACTTTTTGACAGGATGCTGTTTTGTCTGCATGGAACCGATGCTCCCGGGTGTTACGCCTATCCCTGGGAAATGCCCTGGAGTGGTACGATTTTTGTCTTTACGGTTATTTTGCCTCGACCATAGCAGTGGTCTTCTTTGAGCGCTCCGATCCCACAACCGGCTTGATCTATGCCTTTGGCACCTTTGCCATCGGTTCATTAGCCCGGCCGCTCGGCGGGATCGTGTTTGGTTATCTCGGGGATCGGATTGGCCGTTATTTTGCGATGAACCTTGCGATTGCCCTGATGGGAATTTCCTCAATTTTGGCCGCGTTTCTTCCCGGATATCAGACCATAGGTGTCATGGCTCCATTGTTGCTGGTGGTGCTTAGGATCCTTCAGGGGATCTCAGCCGGGGGACAGTTTGGTAATCTTATTGTGATTACCGCCGAAGATCGGGCCCTGACCCGGACCGGTTTCTATATGGGGATCACCTTTGCGGTTTCTATCCTGGGCTTCCTGCTGGCATCCGTGGTCAGTTACCTGACCCTATCTCTGAGTCCGGAGAGCTGGAAGGGCTTTATCTGGCGTTTACCATTTTTACTCGGTGGTGTGTTGCTGTTGCTACAACGCTGGAGCATTCGTTCACTGCAACAGGAGGCTGAGCCCCCTGCAAAGTCACAAAAAACACCTCTGAAGGAACTCTTGTCGCAATATAAGAGCTCCCTGGCTCTGGTTGTGTTACTGAGCTTCTCCTGTGGCTCCATCTACTATCTGGTGTTTACCTATTTAGTGAACTATATGGTGCAGTACAGTGGGGTGACCCTGGTGGAGGCCCTGGAGTTGAACTCATGGTCACTGCTTGGTGCCTGCATTCTCATCCCTCTATTTGGCTGGGCATCGGATCTGTGGGGGCGGCGCAAGGTGCTGGTGCTCGGAGTGTTGTTTGGGATGCTGGTGTTAAGTCCGGCGATGCAACTACTTCATGATGCAACGCCTGGCTCTCTGCTGTTGGCGCTTAGCCTGTTCTGTTTGATGATCTCCTGGATTCAGGGAGCAGTGCCCCCCTTCTTTGGTGAGCTGTTTCCCCCTGAAATCCGGGCCAGTGGTTGCTGTAGTGCCTTTGGAATCGGATCGGCCTTGTCCGGGATCAGCCCTTTCCTGGCGGCTGAATTCGCAAGCCGCGGAACCATGAGCATCGAGAGCCTATTCTGGCTGATGCTTGTTTGCGCCCTGGCGACCGCTTTTTGTTTGCCGGGCCGGCGTTACGCAACCCATCAGGGCGCGGCTTTGGCTGCCGAGCATTAAGTTCAGCCTGCATTGTGAGATGCAGGCTTAGAAAAACTGCTCTCAGGAGTGCTTTATTTGCTGGCGTATTACGTCGGGGGTTGGGTAGAATTGGGTACCAATTTTAAGTGAGTCAATGGTGATCATGAATCAGCAGGTAGAAAGCTGCGATCAGGTGTTGCGTCTTCTCAGACGGATTATCCGCTCGATCGATCAGCACTCCAGGCAGTTGACAATGCGATATGGCTTGACCATACCCCAGATGCTGGTGATAAAAGAGATCTGTCACAATCAGGGGCTCACTCTCAGTGAGATATCCCGTGCGATCAACCTGAGCCCGGCGACAGTAAAACCGATTATCGATAAGCTGGAGAGTCGGGGGTATGTGGTCCGCGAGCGTAGCTGCCAGGATCGCCGTAAGTTGATGCTGGTGGCGACCGATAAGAGTTTGCAGTTTTTTGAAGAGTCCCCGTCACTGATGCAGGAAAACTTTGTCGAAGAGTTTTCTAAGCTTCAGGATTGGGAGGCTTCAATGATTTTGAGTACGCTACAGAGAGTAGCTTCCATGATGGATGCAGAGAAGTTCGATGCTGCACCACTGCTAACCGGACAGAGCCTGCTTCCTTAGGCTCTGTCCATCTCTACCATCAAGCCCGCTATCACTGCGGGCTTGTTTGTTTTAAGTTGAGCGTTACTGCTGCTTGTCTTGCTTATGTGACTTATCCTGGGCCTGAGTGATTAGGGTAAAGCTGGTTTCAGACTTGCTATCGGTCAGTGACTCCATCTCCCACGGGCGGGCATAGATAAAATCAATGTGGCTCATCTGAGAGGCTTTAAAGGCATCATCGTCTATTTTAAAAGTAAATGTGGTGATACCCGGAGCACCAACAAGATCTTTTGAGCCAGCTTGGAAAGCTTGTCCCTTTATCTCCAGCAGGTTGTGATCATAGCTTTTGATGATCCACACATAACCTGTGCTTGGGTTGCTCTTGAGATTAATGGAGAACTGTTTCTGCCCCGGAGTGACTAGGATCGGTTTTGCCGGATCACTGATGGCTGGCTGAGTAGGTGCAGCCTGCGCCCCAAGAGCGAACAAAGAGCATAGGGGCAGTAGCATCACAGAGAAAAATTTGATCAGGCGTGAGGAATTCGGGTTCATCGTCGCTCCTTAATTGTATACTGAGTTGTTAATAGTATCTCAGCTCCTGGGGATAGACCATAGCAAGAGGCAGGGAGGGCTGAAGTGTGGTGAGCAAAAAGTTTGTCCGAAGAGGGCACATCCATGAATAGGTTCAGTGGCAAAACAGTCGGCTTTTCTCTGTTTAAGACAGTCGTCCTGATCCTCTTTACTCTACTGCTAAGTTTCACTGTCCAGGCACAGATCCGCCACCTGATTTTTTTTGGGGATAGCCTGAGTGATTCAGGAAATAACTTCTGGGTGAAGTCGGGTGGCCCTCACCAGGGGGCACCGATCACCAACCGAAGCGCAACCGGAGAGCGGCGCATTTGGACCGAGTATTTTACCCGTATTTTTGAAGACTCCAGGCAAGGGGGGCAGGCCAGATCGTTGCAGGTGAGCTCCAAAGCTATTCACCCGGGTATTCACCTTAACTATGCCTGGGCCAGTGCCGAAACCGGTCGACATTACCTGAGTGATAACAGTGGCAAGCCCTACTTTCCATCTCGGGATAATGAATGCCGGCAGCCGGGACTCTTTGCTGATTCCCGGGGAGAGGTGCAGCCTTGTGTACCCAGTGTGGGGCTTCAGGTTCAGCAGTTCATTCAGCAGCATGGAAAGGATCCCGAATACATCAAATCCAGCCTGGTCGTAATGCTCGCCGGAGGTAACGATATTCTCAACAACCTCGGGAAATTGCTGTCTGAAAATCGCCTGAAAATTCTTTTGACCCAGGGCCTGTCACACCCGATTGATAATACATTGTTAAATATCAAAGTCCTGCATCGCGCCGGAGTGCCCTACTCCAATATGTTGGTGCTTGGTCTGCCGGACTTCTCGCTGATCCCCGCCATCCATAAGCTGGTGAATAACAATGCCTCGGCCCTGTCGATGCTGAGCCAGATTTCAAGTGCCTATAACCGTTGGCTGCAGTTTCGTTTATGGTGGGAGACACTCTTTAGTGATCAGGCGATCACCTTCTATAATCCAACGTCATTTTTAAATGACTTGGCGGTCAATGGGAGCTATGAAACCATAGATGGGGCGTCTCTGGAGTTTTCTCAGGGTCTTATCCCCTGCCATCAGAAACCTGAAGAGCCCGAGCGACCCGGGTGTGATCAGCATATTTTTTATAATCTCAAGCACCCGAGTAGCCAGGCCCATAGAGCCTTTGCTGATGATCTATGGCGCCACCTGCTAAGGCAAAAGCCGCTGGCAGCTAAACTATCAAGCTGAAGCTAATGACATAGAGCTGCTGGGTTCCGGGATAGATTTCCCGGATCACAGCCTTTAGCTCATCCAGGCTCATATTTTCCTGCTCGGCGTGCTGCTGATTTAACTCACTGAACTGTATCGGCTTGACCCGGTTTACTTCTAGGCGGCAGAACCAGCGCTCCTCTCCATGAGTTAAAACATCCAGCAGCTCCCCTCCCGGTAATTTGCTTCCGCTTGATCGCGGATGGTGATGGTCTTCTTACCGGTCAGTATGTCTTTCTCAAAGCGTTGATAGAAGGTGATAGTACGATAAGGTTGGCTCATTTTTTAAAGGCGTTTCGCGAAGTTGAGCCGCTCATTGTAAATGAGCCATGGGCGAGGGGAAACCGTATCGGGTGCATTGAGATGCCCGGAGAATGCTTGATTGTTATCCTTGTAACTGAAAATGTGCGTTGCGTATCGCCGGGGATCACATTCTTAACAATCAGTTTTCGCCAAGGTGTTCTCTTTCGAACATAATTGGCGGGCTCAAGATCTCAATCGAACATCATGCGTTGCTGTTCGAGCGATAATAACAACCTTAAGTGTTCATTACTTAACCTTGTGTTTTCACATGAAGGAAGCAATATGTTTGGAGTTTTTAAACCTGCGCCGCACAGGGAGAGTCTGCCAGAGGATCGAATTGGATCCGAGTATAAGCGTTTGCGCTGGCAGGTTTTTTTGGGAATTTTTATTGGTTATGCCGGCTATTACCTGGTTCGGAAAAACTTTTCACTGGCGATCCCGTTTCTGATCGAAGAGAAAGGTTTTAGTCGGGGTGAGCTTGGAATTGCGCTCTCAGCTGTTTCTATCGCTTATGGCTTGAGTAAATTTTTCATGGGAAATGTGTCGGATCGAAGTAATCCGCGCTTTTTCCTGTCGGCAGGCTTGCTCGCCTCAGCCGCGGTGATGCTGATCTTTGGCTTCTTCCCCTGGGCTACCAGTGGAGTAGCCATCATGTTTATTCTGCTGTTTATCAATGGCTGGCTCCAGGGGATGGGCTGGCCCGCCTGTGGCAGAACCATGGTGCACTGGTATTCGGGAAATGAACGTGGCCGTATCGTCTCAACCTGGAATGTCGCGCACAATGTGGGTGGTGGTCTGATCGGGCCTTTGTTTATCCTAGGGATGGGCTGGTTCAACGACTGGAACAGTGCCTTCTATGTCCCGGCTGCCTGCGCCGCCGCGGTGGCGGTATTGGTCTTCTTCATGATGCGCGATACGCCACAATCCTGTGGTTTGCCAGCCATTGAAGAGTTTCGAAATGATTACCCCGCCGACTATAGCGATGAGCATGAAAAGGAGTTCTCTGCCAAGGAGATCTTCTTCAAGTATGTATTGAATAATAAGTTGCTCTGGTACATCGCTATTGCCAATGCCTTCGTCTATTTCATCCGTTATGGGGTACTGGACTGGGCTCCCACCTATCTCTCTGAGGCTAAGCACTTCTCGGTTGATAAAAGCTCCTGGGCCTACTTCCTCTACGAGTGGGCCGGGATCCCCGGAACCCTGCTGTGTGGTTGGATCAGTGACCGCTGGTTCAAGGGGCGCCGCGCTCCGGCAGGGATCCTGTTCATGGTATTGGTGCTGATTGCTCTGCTGGTTTACTGGCTCAACCCTCCGGGACACTCGGCGATCGACATGATGGCTCTGGTGGCAATCGGCTTTTTGATCTACGGTCCTGTGATGCTGATCGGCTTGCACTCCCTGGAGTTGGTACCTAAGAAGGCGGCGGGAACCGCGGCCGGGTTAACCGGACTGTTCGGTTATCTCGGAGGAGCCGTAGTGGCCAATATAGTTCTGGGCTATACGGTGGATTTCTTCGGCTGGCACGGTGGCTTCATGCTGCTGGTGGGGGCTGTGTGATAGCAATTCTCCTGATTGCCCTGACGGCGCGACATGAGTCGAGCCATCACAATAGCAGGGAGCAGGATGAACAGGCCGTGGAAGAGGCGAAGCCACAACAGGCTTAATCGGGTTTCTCTGTAATAAAAGAGGGAGTGGCTCAATAGCCCTCCCTCTTATTTGTAGAGCCTATTTATCAGATAGGATTATTTTATACATCTCTTCAATGCCTGATTCCGGATGAAGTATCTGGGAGCAGTCGGCTTTGATTCCCTGGGGGCTGTGCCGCTAAAACCACACTCATAGGAAGATGTCAGTTCATGCTTGATCACTTTAAAAAAGAGATAATAATTTTGCTGATCGATAGACACTGACATCATAGCGCCATAATCCTGCCCCGTTGAAGCCTTAATGCTTCCCATGATGCCGAAGTTATTCCCATGATAAATAGTTTGAGGGAGTTCGCGCTCTGTAGTTTTACTATCAAATTTAACTTCTCCCCGGGCATCAGGCAAAGAGGTCAGGGTTTGCTCTATGATGGCATGGGATGAGTCATTCTGTAGATTAAAGCTCGCACTTTTTGGGATGACAGGAAAAGAACCGGGTTGTGTTACTCCGGCAAAAGCACCAGTGCTAAAGAGGGCAGTCAAAGCGATAAAGGATATAAACTTCTTCATAATATAAAAACCATCTACAAGATACATTTGGCTCTTGGTATTTACAGGGCCATAGAGATATTGATCAAATAAACCGGAGCCAGAGCCTTCTTATTTGATATTTGGCGAGCACTATACAGTTATAATTTTTTATGGATAGTCAATCGATCTATGACAGGGTGAACTTTAATAAAAGCTTTGTTTTTTTATTTTAATTGCCTGGTTTAGCCAGGATTTCGATTAATACAGTGAGATAAATAATTATGATATTCCTTATTTTTTAATGATTTCAGTAAACTAGAGGTTTTTTAGAGTTTGCCTTCCCGGGTGGGGAGTTTCCGGTAAACCGGCTGTTAGCTATGTTGGGGAAGTGTTGTCAGGTTTTCAGTTTCGCTTCCAGATTGTTCTTTTTGTCCCTGTTTTGATAAGGTCTGCTGACAGACTAAATACCTATCCGATTGAGCCTTTATAGCTGAGTGATGTGCGAACAGGCTATAATACCGCATGTTCTGTTACCATTTGGCGCCCGTTTGTAAGGCGCTTTAGCTGGTTACGTTCACTATGAGCTCAAGTGTTGATAACGGACGAAAATCCATGATTGCTAGTTTTGATGTTGATGCGCAAAAGGGCTTCACTCTTTTGTGTCCCAAAGAACTACCTGTTCCAGGAGGAACAGAGATCGTTGATGCCCTTAACGAGCAGGCGAGCCTTGCTCATTACCGGGTCGCCAGTAAAGATGCGCACCCGGCAAACGCCCTGTGGCAGGTCAATGATGTGAAGGATATGCTTAGGCCGTTAGACTACCCCCACACAGATCTAACCTGGCCCAGTCATTGTGTGGCTGGAAGCTATGGCTTTGAACTGCTGGATGGTTTGCCACACCCCAGTGATTATGATTTTTTTGTATGGAAAGGGGTAGAGCCGGATATGCACCCCTACGGAGCCTGTTACCATGATCTGGCAGAGCAACGCTCAACCGGGATGATTGAGTTTTTGCGTCAACACGGGATCTTGCAGGTGATTGTTGGGGGGCTGGCTACAGATTACTGTGTGAAGGTGACGGCCTTGCAGTTAGCCGATGCCGGGTTTGAAGTGATCGTCAACCTGTCTGCTTGTCGCGGCATCGCCCCTGAAACTACAGAGCAGGCAAAGCAACAGATGCACGAAAAAGGCATCCATCTGGCTGAAGATCTCTGTCAGGTGAAACGTTACCTCGGACTTGCTGTCGAGCCAGAGAGAGCGGTATGAACTCAACTCCCATCATTCAAAGCCTTCTGGACACAGATGCCTATAAGCTCTATATGCATCAGGCGGTCTGGCACCACTATCCTGAGGTTGAAGTGACGGCAGAGTTTCATTGTCGTGATGAAGAGCCTCTCTTAGAGTATAAAGACGAGCTGATTGAGCAATTAAAGTTGTTCGAGTCTCTGCGCTTGTCGACCCATGAGCTTGAGTATCTGAGATCATTGGCTGTCTTTAGTGAGGATTATCTTGAGCATCTATCCCGGCTCTCTTTCGACTCCCGATTAGTGGAGGTGGCAGAGGAGCAGGGGAAGCTTGCGATCCGCATCCAGGGACCATGGCATCAGGTTATCTTATGGGAGACTCCGCTGCTGGCTGTGTTATGTGAGATCCGTAACCGCCATCTCTATCCTGAATTAGGAGTTGAGCAGGCGCTGCAGCAGCTGGAAAACAAGATTCGGGCGGTAAAGGCAAGCTATTCACAGCAGCAGCTGGCTGAATTTGATCTGATTGAGTTTGGAACCCGCCGACGCTTTTCTCTTGAGGTACAGCGCGCCATCAATCGATACCTGCTCGCCGAGCTTCCCCATAGTTATCGTGGAACCAGTAACCTGCAACAAGCGATGGAGCTTGAGGTCGCCGGAGTTGGCACACAGGCTCATGAATGGTTCCAGGCCCATCAGCAACTGTGTTCCAGGCTGGAAGATAGCCAGCGCAGAGCCCTTGAGGTATGGCTCGAGGAGTATCCGGCCAAGCTTGGAATTGCTTTGACCGATTGCATCAGTATGGATGCATTTCTGGCGGACTTCGATCTCTGTTTAGCCAAGCGTTACCAAGGGCTACGGCACGATTCCGGAGACCCGGTGATCTGGGGCGAAAAAGCGATAGCTCACTATCAGGAGCTGGGTATCGATCCCATGAGTAAGCTACTGGTGTTCTCCGATAGCCTGACCCTGGACCGGGCCATTGAGCTGTCTCGTTATTTTCATGGCCGAATCAATACCAGTTTTGGCATTGGAACCCAGCTCAGTTGCGATCTGCCATCGGTAAAGCCGATGAATATAGTGCTGAAGCTGACCGAGTGTAATGGGGGGCCGGTGGCAAAAATTTCAGATAGTCCGGGTAAGAGTATCTGTAGAGATGAGCTGTTTATTCAGCGCCTGAAACAGGCATTCAAGCTCACTAAATAGATGGAAGAGTGATTCAGCAGTCTGGAAAGCGGTTTAAAAACGGATCATCACAGCACCTGTTTTTTTAGCTGAATTGTGATGATCCGTTTTCTTTGTGGGCGTAAAGCCAAATGGTTAGTTGTTAGAGATAAAGTCCCATTTGGTTATCTTTGTTTCAACCATCATCACAGAGTCCTGACCAAACTCTCGATCATACTCTTTTGCAATCGCTTCAATTTTATTTAGGTCTGAACCATCAGTTACAATGGTGACCACTTTAGAACGCTCAGGTTTTCCAAGGTAATAGCCCACGGTATCACTCACGTTAAACCCTTCGAATACAGTTGCAATTTGCTCCTGTTGGAAAGTGTTCCACTCATCAAGAGAGACAGCGCCACCTGCAGGCTTCGACAGGCCGAAATAAAGTTGCACATTATAATGATCAACACTGGCAAGTGATGAAAAACTGACAAGTAAGCCTGCAAAAAGAGCGATAAGCTTTAGTCTCATTGGTGTCTCCATGATAAAGATAAGCGAGAAGAAATATTCTGATTTCAGACCCAGTATTTAAAATATAACCTGGGAAATGAGTGGCGCATTATACAGGCCAGAATCAATTAATGAATTTTTATTTAGGTAGGTCTAATTTGGGAGTTGAATGAGTTGTTACTTTGCTGCTATCCGCAGATACTCGGGATAGCAGCAGTTTGACCTATAGCGAAATCAGTCACGACGTTTAGAGGGAGGGAGCTCACTCTTCCAGGCGCTCATCAGAGTATCTTTCATCTGCCATAGCTGGACCGAGCCAAAAACGATCACCAACCAATAGTGTTTCGCCTTGAGCTCTAGGGAGCGGGGCTTACTCATCGACAGATAAAGAGCCAGCAGCAGGTGCATCATCAGGATCACCAGGGTAAATCCATACAGCAGGATCTTCATCTTGAGCGGCAGGGGGTGAAAAAAGCTGTAGCCAACCCCGACCCAGAACAGAAGGATGACGAACTTTATCAGGAGGATTGCGGGCTTCATGAGTTCACTCTCCTTTGGTAAAGCTGGTAGCTAACCTGACCTGCGGTTTTATCCTTGAGTAGCTCCCAGCTCTGAGGAAGCCTCGGAGCGCAAAGCTCCTGCTCTCGCTCGATATAGATGAGGGCACCTTCAGCCAGCCAGTGATTCTGCTCCAGCAGCTCACAGCACTCACTCAACAGATCTTTTCGAAATGGCGGGTCGATAAAGACGATACCAAACGGTTGACCCGGGTTTTTCAGGTACTGCAGGCTATCGGTCTGCTCCACTTTGCCGTTGTCGGCCGAAAGCTGTTGTAGGTTTTGCTGCAGGATATTGGCTATTTTAGCCTCCTTCTCCAGAAAAACTGTCTCATCTGCTCCTCTGGAGAGTGCTTCAAACCCCAGACTGCCACTGCCTGCGAAGAGATCCAGGCAGCGACTATCAACGATATGGGGTGCAAGCCAGTTAAACAGTGTCTCTTTGACTCTGTCGGTCGTGGGCCTTAGCCCCTCTGAATTAGCGACCGGGAGCTTACGACCCCGCCAGCGACCCGCGATGATCCGGATCTGCCCTGCTGGGCGTTGTGATGATTTTTGCTGGGGATGCCCCCGCTTGCTTCTGCTTGCCATGCTGATTTTTAGTCTGACCAGAAAGTGATAGTATATGGCGGTTTTAAACTCGAATCCTGGTGATTATGCCGCCAACAAAAACAGGGCGGCTATTCTATCAGTCACCGCATCAGCAGAGTACGTTTAGATGGCAAAAAAAGGTTTTTTTTCCTGGTTTGGTCGCGATAAGAAAAAGAAACAGCAATCCGATGAGCCGGTTGATCATTCATCCCAATCCGAAATCTTGCCTGAAGAGGCAGAGCAGAGCTCTGATAGCGTCGAGGAGGCAAGGTTAGCCGCCGAGGCTCAAGCTGCCGAAGAAGCACGTCTCGCCGCCGAGGCCAAGGCCGCGGAAGAGGCGCGACTCGCTGCCGAGGTTCAGGCCGCCGAAGAGGCACGCCTCGCCGCCGAAGCGCAAGCGGCGGAAGAGGCACGTCTCGCCGCCGAGGCTAAGGCTGCGGAAGAGGCACGCCTGGCCGCCGAGGCTAAGGCCGCGGAAGAGGCGCGGCTCGCCGCCGAGGCTAAGGCCGCCGAAGAGGCTCGTCTTGCTGCCGAGGCTAAGGCTGCAGAAGAGGCACGGCTGGCCGCCGAGGCTAAAGCCGCGGAAGAGGCACGCCTTGCCGCCGAGGCTAAGGCTGCGGAAGAGGCTCGTCTTGCTGCCGAGGCTCAGGCCGCGGAAGAGGCACGCCTCGCCGCCGAGGCTAAAGCTGCCGAAGAGGCACGCCTGGCCGCTGAGGCTAAGGCTGCGGAAGAGGCACGCTTCGCCGCCGAGGCCAAGGCCGCCGAAGAAGCGCGACTCGCCGCCGAGGCCCAGGCCGCCGAAGAAGCGCGACTCGCCGCCGAGGCCCAGGCCGCCGAAGAGGCACGCCTAGCCGCCGAGGCTAAGGCCGCGGAAGAGGCGCGTCTCGCCGCCGAGGCTAAGGCTGCGGAAGAGGCACGCTTCGCCGCCGAGGCCAAGGCCGCCGAAGAAGCGCGACTCGCCGCCGAGGCTAAAGCTGCCGAAGAGGCACGCCTGGCCGCCGAGGCTAAGGCCGCGGAAGAGGCGCGTCTCGCCGCCGAGGCTAAGGCTGCAGAAGAGGCTCAGGCTGCCGAAGAGGAGCGTTTAGCTGCCGAGGCTAAAGCCGCGGAAGAGGCACGGCTCGCCGCCGAGGCTAAGGCCGCGGAACAAGCACGTCTCGCCGCCGAGGCTAAGGCCGCGGAAGAAGCACGTCTCGCCGCCGAGGCTCAGGCCGCGGAAGAGGCACGTCTTGCCGCCGAGGCTAAAGCTGCCGAAGAGGCACGTCTCGCCGCCGAGGCCAAAGCTGCAGAGGAAGCACGTCTCGCCGCCGAGGCTAAGGCCGCGGAAGAGGCACGTCTCGCCGCCGAGGCTAAGGCCGCGGAAGAGGCACGCCTCGCCGCCGAGGCTAAGGCCGCGGAAGAGGCACGTTTGGCCGCCGAGCAAGAGAAGGGGTCTCAGGAAAAGCCAAAACGTAAGGGCCTTTTTGCTCGCCTAAAACAGGGGTTGACCCGCACCCGTAGCAACATAGGCTCCGGTTTCTTTGGCCTGTTCCGTGGTAAGAAGATCGATGATGAGCTGTTTGAAGAGCTGGAAACTCAGCTGCTGATGGCGGATGTGGGGGTTGAGACCACCATGTCATTGATTGATAACCTGACCGACCATGCATCTCGTCGCCAGCTCAAGGATGGTGAGGCACTCTATGAGCTGATGAAAGAGGAGATGAGTGGGATGCTCGAGAAAGTTGAGCAACCCCTTGAGGTTGAGATCGAGGATGGTCCCTATGTGATCCTGATGGTGGGAGTCAATGGCGTGGGTAAGACCACTACCATAGGCAAGATGGCCAAGCAGTTCCAGGAGCAGGGTAAATCTGTGATGCTGGCCGCCGGAGATACATTCCGCGCCGCGGCGGTTGAGCAGCTCCAGGTTTGGGGTGAAAGAAACGAGATCCCTGTTGTGGCTCAACACACAGGAGCAGATAGTGCATCGGTTATCTTTGATGCTATCCAGGCTGCTAAATCCAGAGGGGTTGATGTCCTGATCGCCGATACTGCGGGGCGTCTGCAAAACAAAGATCACTTGATGGAAGAGCTGAAGAAGGTTGTTCGGGTGATGAAAAAGCTCGATGACAAGGCGCCTCATGAGGTGATGCTGACCCTGGATGCCGGAACCGGTCAGAATGCGATTAGCCAGGCCAAGCTATTTAATGAGGCCGTAGGTCTTACCGGGATCACCCTGACCAAACTGGATGGCACAGCCAAAGGTGGGGTGATCTTTGGGATCGCGGATCAATTTAATATCCCGCTCCGCTACATTGGGGTGGGGGAGCGTATCGATGATCTTCGGACCTTCAACGCCAATGACTTTATCGAGGCTTTGTTTAGCCAGGACGAATCTGAATCATAAAGGGAAGTTATGCTCCGTTTTGAGCAGGTAAGCAAGGTATATTCAGGAGGCCACCAGGCGTTACGCCAGGTGAGCTTCCATCTGCAAGCCGGGGAGATGGCCTTTCTGACTGGTCATTCCGGAGCTGGCAAAAGCACTCTTTTGAAACTCATCTGCATGATGGAGCGGCCCACCGGAGGTAAGCTTTACTTTGATAGTAAGGATGTAACCCGCCTCGGACGCCGCCACGTTCCCGCCCTGCGCCGCAAGATGGGGATTATCTTTCAGGATGGCCGACTGTTGATGGACAGAAGCGTGTTTGCCAATGTTGCATTGCCGCTTCTCATCGAGGGCTATAGTGAGTCTCAGGCTGAAAAGCGTGCCCTTGCTGCCCTTGATAAGGTGGGACTTTCGGGCAAAGAGAGCTATCTGCCGATCATGCTCTCTGGTGGGGAGCAGCAGCGGGTTGGAATCGCGCGGGCCATAGTCAATCGTCCACCCTTGTTGCTGGCAGATGAGCCGACCGGAAACCTGGATCCTGAGTTATCTATGGATATTTTGCGGCTCTTTGAGTCTCTGAGCGATCATGGGACGGCGATCCTGATCGCAACCCATGATCTTGGGCTGATCAGCAGGTTAAGGCATCGCACCCTGGCTCTGCATGATGGTGTGCTCGATGATGGTCAGCCGATAGGAGGAGAGTCATGAAAGCTAAAAAGAGTTCAGGATTTTTTCAGCGCTTCAGATCTCAACTCTCCCAGGGGCTGGCTGAGCTATGGCAAACGCCGGTGACCTCATTGATGACCATAGCTGTGCTGGGAGTCAGCCTTTGCCTACCCGCTTGCTTTCATCTGATAGTAAAAAATGCGACCTCAGTGGCACAGCAGTGGCAAACGCCGACTCAGATCACCCTGTTTTTGCAAAAAGATCTGACGGATCAGCAAACGGACTCTTTTGTTAGCGAGGTTAAACAGCTGCCCGGTGTCGAGCGGGTTGAATTTATCTCTAAACAGCAGGCGCTCAGCGACTTTCGTCAACAATCCGGGCTAGGTAAGGCCCTGAGTTATCTGGATGATAACCCGTTGCCGGCTGTGCTATTGGTGTTCCCGGATGCTCAACATCGCTCCGCCACTGCAGCGGACAAACTAAGAGATCGCCTGGTTGCCAATACTCAGCAGGTGGATGAGGGGCGCCTCGATGTTCAGTGGTTGCAAAGGCTGCATGGGATCCTGAGTGTCATTGAGCGGATCATCTTGATCGTGGAGCTGCTGTTGCTGCTCACCCTAATCCTGATCGTTGCCAACACCATGCGTTTGAATATTCTCTCGCACCGTGAAGAGATTGAGGTGTTAAAGCTGGTTGGTGCCAGTGATCGCTTCATTATGAGTCCCTTTTTGTTTAAGGGCTTTTGGTACGGAACCATAGGCGGGCTATTGGCCTGGATCCTGACCAATATCGCCACAGTGATTCTTGCGGACAGGGTTCAGGATCTCGCCAGCCTCTACCAAAGTCAGTTTCACCTGCTGGGGCTCAGTCTGCGTGAGAGCCTATGGCTGATCGGCTCCGGAATCATCCTCAGCCTGGTAGCCTCCTTTTTCACTGTGCGACGGCATATCCGCGATATCGAGCCGCGCTAACCTGCCTCCCGTTGCTCCCTGCCTGGCCTGGGCTAGGTGCATTATTTGAGGTTGATTTTGCGATCAACCTCAAACTTTCCGGCTGAACCCTGGCCTCTTTGAATAATCCAAAAGCTTTCGATTCTGTTGCGGTTTAGTATTGGAAACCGCAACAAAGCCTGGATATGGATGTTTAAGGAGTGAGTCGGTGACAGAGAAGCAGAAGATGATTGAGGGCCTTATCTATCAGCCCTGGGATCAGGCATTAATTCATGAGAGGCAACGAGCAAAGGCTCTGTGTTTTAAGCTCAACCAAACCTGCCCGACTGACAGGGAAGCAAGACAAGAGATAGTCGATGAGTTGCTCGGCTCTTCGCAGGATGGCTGGATAGAGTCCCCTTTTAACTGTGATTACGGTTATAACATCAAAGCAGGTAAGGGGTTTTATGCCAACCATGGTTGCACCATTTTAGACTGTGCACCGGTCACCATTGGGGATAACTGCTTACTGGCTCCCGGAGTAGTGATCGCGACAGCCGCTCATCCACTTGATCCTGTATCAAGAGCAGCCGGTGATGAGTTCGCTCAGCCGATCCAGATTGGAGATAATGTTTGGTTGGGGGCTAATGCCACCGTCTGTCCGGGAGTGACGATTGGGGATAATGTGGTGGTTGGGGCTGGCAGTGTAGTTTCACGGGATCTGCCCGCGAACACCGTCTGTGTTGGAGTTCCGGCAAAACCGATTAGGACGCTGGAGGCTCAACCAGAAGAGCATCCAGAGGCTCTGTTCCCGAAGGCCTCCTGAGCTTAGGGGGAATAAAGAAAAATAGCCCGGGAGCTACCCATGGGCTATTGAATGTATTTTTGAGCCTGCCCTGGTTAATCCTGCCAGCTCTGGTGCTGCTGAGTGATTTTCTCATGCAAGCTGTGGATCTCGGAGAGCTCATGTTCACTTAAACCAAGCTGATTGGAGTGAGCATGATTCTGAGAGAGGATACTGTGTAGCTGATGGAGCTCCTCAAGTTGCTGCTTGGTGAGCTTTGGAGGCTGCATCTCTTCGGCATCCTCTTTGAGTCGGGGGGAGAATAACTCAAGCCAGGTTTCGATTTGCGTTTTGCTAAGGCCCATAGATCCAAGGATCGCTTGCCATTTTTTCTCACTGATCATCTTCTGAGGTTCCTCTTGTTGTTGAGTTAGCAGTTCTATCAGTGAGGCGCGCTGCTGAGATAGAGAAGCTATCTCAAGGGTTAGCTTCTCTATCTGGCTTTGCAGGAGACATAGATCAAGTGGCAGCTCCTGTTTAATCAAGGGAGCTATGCTTTCTAGGCTGAAGCCAAGAGCTCGCAGAGCCCTGATCCGTTCAAGCTTTTGCTGCTGGAGAGAGTCATACCATCTGTAGCCATTGGGTCGCCGGGCGGGGGTTAATAACCCTTGATCTTCATAGTAGAGCAGGGTAGCCCGGCTGATTTCATGCTGCTGACATAAGGTTTTGATCGATGCCATTAAGGTGCTCCTCGACTGATTCTCCCCAGAATAAAGGTGTCAGTTATAGACAGCTCAAGAGGGGGAATAGGATTTTTTAGGACAATTTCTGCTCCCCCAGCCTGCAGGGTCCTGAATATGAGCTCTGCCACCATCCATAAGCAGATCACTGGTCGTCATAAAGGCGGATTCATCACTGGCGAGAAACACTGCGGAGGCGGTAACCTCTTGTGGGGTGCATTGACGTCCTAGTGGAGATCGCTCGGCTGCCTGTTCCGCCTGTGCCCTATAGTCTACCTTTTCCCAAATCGGGGTATCTGTCAGGCCTGGTGAGATGGAGTTGACCCGAATTTTTTTGTGGGCCAGGCCGCAGGCAAAACTCTTTGTCAGGGAGCTTAGCGCTGCCTTCGATGCGTTATAGGCGGTCTGGTTCCAGCTGGCGAGCTGCGCCGCAACCGAAGAGATGGTTATGACCGAAGCGCTCTCATTGAGTAGAGGAAGAGATTGCTGCATGGTAAAAAATGCTCCCTTCACATTCAGCTCAAACATTGAGTCGAACTCTTTCTCTGTGATATCGCATGCAGACTTGAGTTGATAGACTCCTGCATTGACCACCAGTGTGTCCAGTCTGCCAAACTGCTGACGGATCTGCTGGAATGCATCGCGGATATCCTGAACTGAACTCAGATCGGCGACCACCTCCAGGGCTTTTCCGTTAAAGTATTCGCGATTGATCCGGGTTAACTTGTCGCGATCACGACCATTGATTGCCACATCGGCTCCCTCTTCGGCAAAGCGTATGGCTATCGCTAACCCAATGCCAGAGGTTGCGCCGGTAATAAACGCTTTTTTCCCTACCAGTCTCATAGTTAATCCTGTTGAGTTTTAGCTTGTTTTTCTGTTTTTATACCAGCCTTCAGGCTGATTGCTAGTCATATAATTGGGGACAAAGCCTATAAGTATTGGAACATTCTGTCTGGTGACTCCCGGATCATCGGGTGTGGTATGGCTTCATATGGCAATCCATGGTGGGCGGTGAATAACTGCATAAATATTCTTTGATTAATTCTGAATATCCGCTGTATGCAAGCTCAATTTAATTATCAGCCCGGGTGCTACTTTGCCTCTCTATTCAATAAGCTCAGAATTACAGAGATTGAGGGTGGAGATTGATCGGCGTATAAGAAAACAACCCAAAATATAAAATCCGATCGATCACCGGAGTAAGCATTCCATGGAATATGGACGATTTAAGGGTGAACTGATCCCATATAATACCGGGATTCACCTCCTCAAAGATACTGAGCATCGATTTCTCGCTTGCAATAACAATTTTATTAAGGCCTCAGGGTTCAATCGATTAGAAGATGTTATTGGTCGTCGCGATGATGAGATGCCGTGGGCTGAGCTCTCTGAGCTATATATCAGGCATGAGAAAGACATTCTCAACGGGCAGAGCTACCGGGTTTTTGAATTATTCAAAAATGCCGATGGAGATCAAGTCTTTATGCTAACCCATAAAGAGGTTGTGCGTAATAAGCTCTCAGAGATTATCGGGACTTATACCAGCTCCCAGAAGGTTGATGAAAATAGCCTGCAATTAGAGTTCATTCGGCGGCTGCATGATAAATTTGGATTCAATAGTATCTCTATTGGCCGGCAAGTCGGAGATTTTACTGACTCGGAATTAACGACGCTGTTTTTGGTTTTTTGTGGCTATAACAACCGTGATGTTGCTAATCTACTGGATGTTTCAGTCGATGCGGTAAAGAAGCGGATCAACCGCCTCAACAAGCGTACCGGGTGCTCCAGGCGTAGTGAACTGGTCGAGTATGTATTATCTCATGGCATGGCTGATAATATGCCACTTGAAGTGTTTTACCGCTTTTAGCATCCTTGATGAAGTATAGTGCTGTGCCTTTTTCTATCGCTGCGTTTTATCTAACTTGTTCATAGCGTTTTTGTTTTGGCTCAGTCTTTGGCTCCCTGCCATTCTACTTTTTCCGGCAGATCTTAGAAAATATAGGATCTGCCAGAAAGTCCCCTGATAAACCCGCGCCTTCCAATGATATCACCAGCAAGACTTTGAGTGTTTGCTTGTTCATGCGTCATTCTCGTATGGGTCTCTCCTGTGCTGCTTTATGGTTCGTTGCGACAATACCTGACGCCTTAATTATCAAAAAAATGACACGATTTTCATGAATCTCTTGTTCATTTACTGGCTAACATCCAAAGAGGACTGGCCGGCGAGTCGGTTTCGTGGGGGGTATTTATGCACTTGTTATGCACAATAACCTAAAAAAAATTCATTTTTTCCTGCCAGGATTCTGGTGTCTACCCTTTTCAATTTGTAAAGTTTCGATGCCTTAAGGTAACAGAATAAAACTCTTCTATGATTTTTTTATATGATTATTGGAACACCTTAACCTATTGATTATATGAGGTTTTAATGGGGGTGGATACCCTGTGTTACCCGGGGTAAACCCAGGCTCAGACTCGCTGAATATACGGATTTGTGACGACTTGGTAATGATAATGTTGGGTATGCGACAAAAAACCACTGTTCATCCATGGAGGTTGCGGGTAAAGTGAATTGTGGCTCTGGAGACTTAGCGTATTGAATGGTTAGCCAAAGGTAATCAAGCGGAGGGGTAATGAAAGCATTAGATCAACTGGACCTGGATATATTGGCACACCTGTTTCAGGATGCAGGCATCACCAATAAAGACCTTGCTGCTAAAGTCGGCGTTGCTCCCTCAACCTGTTTGGAGCGAGTCCGTCGCTTACAAAATGATAATGTGTTGAAAGGCGCTTATTCCGATGTGGACTACAAGGCACTCGGCGGGCATTTTCAGGCGATGGTTGCGATCAGCTTAAAGCAGCATAATCGCGATATCGTCGACAACTTTACCGATGCGGTTGTGGGACTTCCAGAGGTGATCAACCTCTACCAGATCGGTGGACAGAGAGATATCCTGGTGCATATCTGTGTGTCTGACACCGATCACCTGCGTAATTTTGTTTTTGATCAGTTTAGTACCCGTGATGAGGTTGCAGATATCGAAACCTCCCTGGTATTTGAGCATCTGCACAGTCGGACCCTTCCCTGTTTTGTCAGTCGGGAAAAGTAGACCTTGATGACGTTTCAGGCTTGGTTAGCAAGGTGAAACGTCATCTCCCGGGGTTTAGATAAACGAGAAAGCATCTCCATAAAGGCGCTCAGAGCCGATTCCAAGCTGAGCCATTTTTTCTCTGAGTGCCTTTGCCATCTCAAAACGACCCGCAACATAGATATCGTATTGGTCGAGTTGTAGCTCATCAGCAAATAGCTTATCCAGCACGGTTCCTCTTGCCCCATCCCATTCACAGGCCTGGTTATCAATGACAGGGATAAACTTAAAGCCCGTAAGTTGCTGATAGCGCTCAATAGCTGGCATATCGTAGAGCTTTTCCGGAGTATGAACGCCCCAGTAGAGCAGGATCTCCTGCTCATGGCCATTGGCTAACAGCTGCTCTGCAATGGCCCGGCAGTAGGCAAATCCGGTTCCTCCTGCCACCAGAATGATCGGGCTCTCAGAGCTGGATTGAAGGTGAGCCGTTCCCAGTCCGGCCTCAATTACCACCTCTTTTTGCTGCTGCATCTTCTCTATAACCTGCGAGGCGTAGCTATTCCCTTCGGGAGCACCTATCTGCAGTTCCAGAGTACCAGCCAGGCCCGGAGCATTGGCGATAGAAAAGGGTCGCTTATCCTTATCACCCATGACCACCTGAAGGTATTGGCCCGCCCTGAATTCGACGGGCTCTGCGGGAGTCAGACAAACATGCCAGGTGCTCTCATCATAGGGCTCCAGCACTGTTACTTTGCATTGGTACTGCTGCATATGGTTTCTCCAGGAGGCAGATATCTGGCATCTGCCGGTTAAATTAACAGGGGATCATTCGGGTTTGATGCATGTTCAACGCTCGGGATGACCTGTCGTCACTTGCTGAGTGACGCTAGTTATCAAAAATATTCAGCTCATCCCACAGGGCATCCACACGCTGCTTAACCTCCTCATCCATGACGATACTGGTACCCCACTCCCGATTGGTCTCTCCCGGCCACTTGTTGGTGGCATCCAGCCCCATCTTAGAGCCCAGCCCTGAGATGGGGGAGGCAAAATCAAGATAATCGATCGGAGTATTCTCGATCAGGGTGGTATCCCGAGCCGGATCCATGCGGGTGGTGATCGCCCAGATCACATCGTTCCAGTCCCTGGCATTCACATCATCATCACAGACGATGACAAACTTGGTGTACATAAATTGACGTAAGAACGACCAGACTCCCATCATGACGCGTTTAGCATGACCCGGGTAGCTCTTTTTCATAGTCACAACCGCCATCCGGTAGGAACATCCTTCCGGAGGGAGGTAAAAATCGGTGATCTCCGGGAACTGCTTTTGCAGGATCGGAATAAATACCTCGTTGAGGGCAACTCCTAAGATTGCGGGTTCATCCGGTGGCCTTCCCGTATAGGTGGAGTGATAGATGGGATCTTTGCGCATCGTCATGTGGGTGACGGTAAACACCGGAAAGGTCTCGACTTCATTGTAATAGCCGGTGTGATCCCCATAGGGGCCTTCTGCAGCCTCCTCTGTCGGATCAATATAGCCCTCCAGAATCACCTCGGCCCGGGCCGGGACATCCAGATCGCAGGAGAGGCAGCTGGTGACCTCGGTTCTTCCTCCCCGGAGCAAACCGGCAAAGGCGTATTCAGACAGGGTATCGGGGACAGGAGTCACGGCCCCCAGGATGGTTGCGGGATCGGCCCCCAGAGCCACAGCGACCGGGAAGCGCTCGCCCGGATGGTTTTCACACCACTCTCTGAAGTCCAGAGCGCCACCCCGGTGGGATAGCCAGCGCATGATCAGCTTATTTTTCCCCAGCAGCTGCTGACGATAGATTCCAAGGTTCTGCCGCTTGCGATAGGGTCCCTTGGTGATCGTCAATCCCCAGGTGACCAGGGGAGCGACATCCCCCGGCCAGCAGGTTTGGATCGGTAACCGGGTCAGATCGACCTCATCACCGGTTAAGATCAGCTCCTGGCAAGGGGCATGTTTGACCCGCTTGAGAGGCATATTCAGGATCTGTTTGAAAATAGGCCACTTGGCAAACAGCTCCTTGAGGCCTTTGGGGGGCTCCGGCTCTTTAAGGTAGGAGAGCCACTGACCGACCTCTCTTAGTCCGGCCAGATCTTCGCGCCCCATCGCCATCGCGACTCGTTCCGGAGTGCCAAACAGATTACCCAACAGTGGAATGGTTGATCCCTTGGGATTTTCAAAAAGCAGGGCCGGCCCCTTTGACTTGAGGGTTCTGTCGCAAATCTCAGTGATCTCAAGATTGGGATCGACTGGCTGGGTGATGCGTTTTAACTGGCCAAGCTCTTCCAGTTGCCTGAGGAAGTCTCGCAGATCCTGATATGCCATCTGTATTTCGTCACTTGTTTGGTGTTGGCCCATTATAGCGCTGGATGAAACCTGCAAGCCAAATTCTATGGTCATTTTCCTGAGTAATTTACTCAACTTTTTGCAACTTGTCGCGATGAATCACAAAAACTCTGGGCAAAGGGCTTTATAGCGGGATCAACTGTCCCCATATAGGAGTCCTTGCGTACTCGTATCGAATCAAAAGTTGTTATTTTAAGGAAGTTACTATGTGTGAAGTACTGACAACGGCTCAGCGGGAGCAGATCAGAGAACAGATCGTCACTCAGATCCAGGATATTGAAGAGCGTCTCAGTGCCCATAGTCAGGATGCGGTGTCCACGGATACCAATGAGCTGTTTGATGAGGTGGATCGTGCCAGTGTTGAGGAGACCCGTCGTCTGGAGCTCAATCGTATTCAGCATGATAAGGGTCACCTGGTGGAGCTAAAGCTGGCACTGCGTCGTGTAGAGAGTGACGATTTCGGTTATTGTGATTCTTGTGGCGAGGAGATCTCTTTCAAGCGGTTGCGTGCCCGCCCGGATTCGGTGCTGTGCATCGACTGCCAGAGTGCCCATGAGATTGCCCAGATGCACATGATGCCCAAAGCGGGGTAATTCACCTCAGAGAAGGACACTAAGATGTTTAAACGCCTGTCTGTTTTATTGGTTGCGATAGCGTTCGCCTGGAGCCCGGTGAGTTTGGCAAATAAGGCCGAGCGGATCGGCTCAGTGGATACGGCGTTTAAACTGTTTGGTCCCAATCAGAAGATAGTGATTGAGGTTTTTGACGATCCGGATATCTCCGGGATCAGCTGCTACCTGTCAAGACCGGTGACCGGTGGGGTCAAAGGAGCTCTTGGCATCGCCGAAGACAGGGCTCATGCCTCAATTGCCTGTAAGCAGCTTGGAAAAATTCACTATCAAAAGCCCCTTGAACAGGGGGAGAAAGTATTTAGCGTGCGCACCTCCCTGGTGTTTAAGCATCAGAAAGTTGTGCGGTTTTTTGACAAAAAACGTCACGCCCTGGTGTACCTGACCTATAGCACCAAGCTGGTGGATGGCTCCTACAAGAGTGCCCTGAGTGTGGTGCCGATCCGTCCCTGGTCGGGAGATGCAGATGAATAGTGGTTTTGATCTGATCGGTGATGTCCATGGTCGTTATGAACAGCTGTGCCTGTTGCTGCACAAGTTGGGATACCGGCAGAGTAACGGATGCTTTCGCCACCCTGAGCGGCAGCTTATCTTTGCCGGTGATCTGATTGATCAGGGCAAGGCACAGCGTAAAACCATTGAGCTGGTGCGCGCCATGGTTGATCAGGGAGCGGCTCAACTGGTCCTGGGAAATCATGAATACAATGCCATCTGTTACGCAACCGAGGACCCAAACCGCCATGGTCACTTCCTGCGTCCGCATAACGATAAGAACAATCGCCAGCACAGTGCATTCCTGAGTGAGTATGCGGCAGACCCTAAAGCATACCGGGAAATTATCGACTGGCTGCTGCGAAGACCTCTGTTTATCGATAATGGAAAACTAAGGGTGATCCATGCCTGCTGGCATCCTGCAAGCCTGGCTCTTGTTCGGCCCCTGCTGTCCAACGGCTATCATCTCAATCAGGCATTTTTGCTGGCTTCTGCCCACCGGGGGAGTGCCGAGTGGCAGGCGATCGAATCTCTGCTGAAGGGGCCGGAGCTGATGCTCCCAGAGGGCTGCTTCTTTCAGGACAAGTACAGTAACCCGCGACGGGATATCAGAGTCCGCTGGTGGATGAACAATCATCCGAGCTATCGCGACGTGGCTTTGGTTCCAAGCGGTCAGCAACTTCAGATCCCCAATACCCCAATCAAAGCCTCACTATGCGGTTATGATGACACAAGGCCCCTGTTTATCGGTCACTACTGGTTAAGCGGGCCCCCAAGACTGATGACCCCCTATATTGCCTGCCTTGATTACAGCGCCGATAACCAGCTGGTTTGCTACCGCTGGCAGGGGGAATCACGGCTCAAGCCTGAGCATTTTGTCTCACTCTGAGATCGCTTTTTTGTTAGAATGCCCCCAATTTAATCACTGTGAAATGGTCAGCTTGTAACCGAAGCGATTACACTAAGAACTATATGAGCGATACTTTGTAAGGTCTGCTAAATGGATGTCCTGCAAGTTTTTCAGAAAATCAAAGAGCTACCCGTCATTCCTAAGCTGATGCATGAGTTAATGGACAGCTTTAATGACGAGAATAGTGATATCGGAAAAATTGCTGAAAAAATCGCTATGGATCAGGTGATCAGTGCCAAAGTACTTCGTATGGCCAACTCGGCAGCCTATCGCCGTGGCAAAGAGGTTGCTTCAGTCGAGCAGGCGGTGATCCGGATCGGATTTGCCCGCTTACGCTCCCTGGTTGTCGCTGCGAGCCTGTCGGGTGGCTTTAAGATAAGCTCAGATTTTAATATTCAGAAATTCTGGACAGATACTTTTCAGGTCGCAACCATAGCCCGGACTCTGGCCGCTCAGAGCAGTGCTGTGCAGATTGAGCCGGAAACCGCTTTTACCTGCGCCCTGCTGCATGATATCGGAGAGCTGTTGATTCAATCTGCTCTCCCCGAAGAGGCGGGTCTGATCTCTATCAGCATGGAGCAGGGGGCCAGCAGAGTTGAGGCCCAAAGAGAGCTGCTTGGATTTGACTACAGCCAGGTCGGAGCCGAACTGGCGCGGCAATGGAGCCTGTCTCAAACCTTCATTGACGCGATTGCGAAGCAGTTGAATCCACTCCAGCACGAAGAGGTGAGCTCAGAGGCTGTCTTAATCCGGCTCTCTGTATTTGTCTCTTTTGCCTGGGATGCCGGCGTTCCGGCTGAGCTTATCGTGAAACGCTTTCCTAAACCACTGGCCGAACACCTGGGTGTCGATCCTGAAACATTGGCACCACAGTTAGAAGAGCTGCATCAGCAGGGCAATGCACTTGCCGAGATGCTGACAAGCTAGAAGGTACATCCATAACATGACAACACCTCCATACCTGTTCCATCCTCGGGTCAGCCCCTGGTTGGCGGTTGATGATCAACAGCTAAAGCTGACACTGGTTTGTGATTCATCCAGGAGCTACTCCTCGGTGAGCCTGGTTTTATCTCCGGATCATGAGCAGCAATTATTGCCCATGAGCCAGCAGGAGCAGCGTCAGCAGTTGACGATCTGGAGCCTTGCTTTGCCACTGGCACTCTTCCATGACAGCCACATTAACTATGCCTTCAAGCTGGTTGAGGGAGAGCAGCAATGGTGGCTACACGGCAGTGGCGTATCTAACACTCCTCCTTCCTGCGATCAGCTGTTTCGCTATAATAGCCGCAGCACTCCTCCCTCCTGGGTGCAGGATCAGATTTTCTACCAGATTTTCCCGGATCGCTTTCACAACAGCCAGGCCCGTGATGCCATGGGCTATGAACCCTATGGTCATCGGCTTGGATCTCATCGACCGACTTTTCGCGAGTGGGGTGAGCTGCCTTCGGATGATCATGGTGGTAAGGCCTCGGCCGAGCTTTTTGGGGGGATCTGGCAGGGATTGAAAAGAAGCTATCCTACCTGCAGTCTTTAGGGGTGAGCGCACTCTATATCAACCCGATCTTCTGCTCTCCGAGCAATCACAAGTACGATACGGTTGACTATTACCAGGTAGACCCCTTGTTGGGGGGGAATGCTCAGCTGGAGTCATTGAGTAAGAGTATCCATGGCCGTGGGATGAAGCTTATTCTGGATGCCGTAGTCAACCATACTTCGGATGAGCACCCCTGGTTTAACCATTTTGGTGAGGAGGGAGCGTTTGGCAATCCGGACTCCCCCTACCGGGATTTTTACAGCTTCGATAGCAATAATAACTATGTTGCCTGGAAGGGGATGCAGCATCTCCCTAAGCTGAACTATGCCAATGAGGAGTTGTGTGATGTCATCTACCGTGGCGACAAGGCGGTGCTGCGTCACTGGCTACGTCCACCATTCTCTATTGATGGCTGGCGACTGGATGTGATCCACATGCTGGGGGAGAAGGGCTCCGCCGAGAATAATGCCCATCATGTCAAAGAGATCCGCCAAAGCGTCAAGCAGGAGAAGCCAGATGCTTACCTGCTTGGGGAGCACTTCTTTGAGGCTACTCCCTGGCTCCAGGGAGAGCAGGAGGATGGGGCGATGAATTACTTCGGCTTTGCCCACCCACTGCGTGCTTTTTTTACCGGTAAAGATCTCAATGGTGATCCGATTGAGCTGGATGCGGGCAAGCTTTCGACCTGGCTGCTGGAGGCAAGAAATCGCATCCCCTTTGCCAATCAGCTGGCCCAGTTTAACCTGTTGGATAGCCATGATACGGCCCGTTTCTTCACCCTGCTGGGAGAAGATCTGGCACTGATGAAGGCCGCGGTGAGTATGCTGTTCACCTATATTGGTGTGCCTTGTATCTATTATGGGGATGAAGTTGGGATGACGGGAGGGGAAGATCCCGATTGTCGCCGCTGCTTCCCCTGGGCCAGCTCTGACTGGAATCACCTGTTGCATGAGCATTACCGTAGAATGAGCCGGCTACGTCGAATTCATCCGGCTTTGCGGCGAGGCGACCTCCTGACCCTGTATGCCGGGCATCATAGCTATGTGTATGCCAGGGTGTTGGAGAGCGATCAGGTGATCACGGCGATTAATCGACACGCAACCAAGGCCAGGACTATGATTCTGCCGCTGTGGCACTGCCTCAGGCCCTTCGATCGCTTTACGGATGTTGAGAGTGGCGAAAAGTTTGAGGTGGTCAATGGAGAACTACAGCTCACCATCCCGGCTCGCTCCTCTCTGGTGCTGGTTGCCAGCTAGAGCGTTTCTCCCAAAAGGGGAGTTGACTCTCGGCATACCGGCATCAATAAAAAACCACCTCCGATTGGAGGTGGTTTTTTTATGTTTGAGGGTTAACTCAGAGTTTATTCCATGTTCATGTCGGATAGTTTGCAGCGGTATACATCTGATATCACCGATACTGGCTGGGCATCTTTTGTCTTGAGGATCTTAGTGATGTGGTAGCGATTACCACCCAGCATATAGCTCTCATTAGCCAGTTTCACTTCCATGTTCTTAGGGTTATCATCGCGCACCACACTGCTGCCTACGATTTTACAGTGCTGATCGGCGCGAAAACGCACGGGCTGGACACTTTCTGCTCCCGGAATATATTGGATAAGCGCATTGCCGGTTTGAGTACCTGAGCTAGTGTCTGAATCTGTTGTATTGCCACTATCGGTCGAAGCAACCGGGCACTGGTAAAGTTCGGCGACAAGGCCTGTCGGTAGTGAGCCCTGGGTAGAGAGAATGCTGGTGACCCGATAGCGGTTGCCACCTCTTTGGTAAGTGTCATTTCTGAGCTTACGATAGACATTAGCTGGCTGCTCTTTTTGGATGGTATCTGTCCCAACCCACTTACATTGGCCGGAAGCGATCTCGGTTGGAGTCATAGGGATAACATCTAAAGAGCCGGGAATTACTGCAATCTTATGGGACGCGCAGCCGGAAAGGGTGGCGGCAATGATCCCACCTAATATGAGATAACTAATTTTCTTCATTGGGAAACCTAAATTCGTTGAATTTTCAAGCAAGCTCGCGCAGGGTACACCAGATCTGTTCTGTCGGGCAATAATTTCCCCCAGGGAACGATGTAAAAAATCTAAAGCGGGATTGTAAAAGTGATAGCTGGTGTTTAAGAAATCTGCGATCTGTTTGAGTTGTTTGCGGCAACTAATTCATCGGCAAATCCTGATTAACGGATTGAGTGCCGGCTGCGAATAGCGGATAATTCCTGGCCCCGGTATCTGGTTACACAAAGGAGTTGCATGAAGGCGCTTATTAGCTTGGTTGGTTTGAGCTGGCTGTTGCTGAGCCATATCGCAGGTGCTGTTGTCTTGAACGATGGCTTTGTACAGAAGCTAAAATCACCGGATACCGAGCAGATCCTGTCGATCGCCGAGGGAGAGTTTGAGCCTCGAAGTGGTGGAAGCTATTCGGTCCGCCTCTACGATGGTGAGTCCTCAATCGCAGAGCCCAATCAATATATCTCTGGGCTGATTCAACCCAGGGATGGTTTTATCGCCAGAGCCGAGTTTGTTGATCTGAACGGGGATGGTCACTCTGAGCTGGTGGTGGTGATTCACTCTGCAACTGGCAATCATCTGTCTGCCGATGCCTACAGCTATGATGAAAACTCATTGAAGCTATTGGTTTCAGCAGGGGAGATGAGCTCTCATACCAACCCGTTGCAGGTCTTACGCAGCAAGCTTCCGGCAAAAAAAGAGAGTGAGCATAAGATAAGGGTCATCTCTGTAGAGCGAGATGTGTAACCTGCCTGAGGATAAACTCTGTTGACCTTCCCCAAGGCTCAGCCTGAAGCGTCAACAGAGTCACTAAGATTATTTAACCGCGGCGACCACAGAGATCTCTACCAGCAGTTCAGGGCGAGCCATGGATGCTTCAACACAAGCACGCGCAGGTGCATGTCCTTCAGGAACCCAGTTATCCCAGACCGCATTCATCTCGGCAAATAGTTTCATATCCTTGATATAGATGGTTGCAGACAGCAGATGCTCTCTGTCGCTTCCAGCCTGCTCCAGCAGAGCATCCACTTTTTCCAGCATGGTGGCGGTTTGCTCTGTGATATCTTTACTCGCATCTTTGGCAACCTGGCCACATAGATAGATGGTGTTGTTATGGGTAACAATCCGGCTCATACGTTGTCCGGTTTCCTGGCGCTCGATAGACATCTGAGGCTCCTCTTGATTGTGTAGGGTGTAGCTAGGGCGCTATTCTAACCAGAACTTTTCAATTTGTCGCACATCTTACAGGGTCTATTGTCACTCGGGAGTGAATGGCATTTATAAGAGCCGGAACTCGCTTAAATGGCAGTGAGTTACAATGATCGGGTGTCAGATTCAGGCGGCAGCAATAGAGTCTGGACTTATGTCGGGAGCTCTGGAGAGGGGACAAAGATGGGACGGGTTGAGCGGGTTCACCAAAGATTACAGGAGCTGGCAGATCCACAGATTGCCAGCCACGCATTAGGTTTTTTTAAAACAGGCCCGGGGGAGTATGGTGAGGGAGATAGGTTTTTGGGGATCCGGGTCCCGGTCCTGCGGCGTGAGGTGAAGCAATATCGGGAGCTCACCCTTGAGGATCTCTGTTTATTACTGGAGTCCTCTTTTCATGAATGTCGATTGCTTGCGCTCCTGGTGATGGTGGATCAATATCAGCGGGGCAGTGAGGAGCAACGGCTATCTCTTTATCAGCTCTATCTTGAGAACACCCGGGGGATCAACAGCTGGGATCTGGTTGATAGCTCAGCACCTCATATCCTGGGGGCTCAGCTGTTTAACTTGGATCGTCAGCCTCTGTATCAGCTGGCCCAATCCGACTCTCTATGGGAGCGGCGGATGGCGATTATCGCAACCTTCTACTTCATACGCCGGGATGACTTCACCGATACTCTCAGGATCGCCAAACTGATGCTTGAGGATAAACAGGATCTGATTCACAAGGCTACGGGCTGGATGCTCAGAGAGATTGGTAAGCGGGATCTGGATTGTCTGCTGGCGTTTCTGGGGGACCATCATCAGCAGATGCCCAGGGTCATGCTGCGTTATGCGATTGAGAGGCTGGATAAGGCCTTGAGGCAGAGGTTTTTGAAGGGGAAATAAATAAGCCGTGCCTGGATAGGCACGGCTTATAGGAAAACGTTGTTGGCTATTACTTAGCGATTACGTTCTCAGCCTGAGGGCCTTTCTGACCTTGAGTGATGGTGAACTCAACTTCCTGACCTTCAGCCAGAGTTTTGAAACCTGAACCCTGGATAGCGCTGAAGTGAACGAATACGTCTGGGCCGTTCTCTTGCTCGATGAAACCAAAGCCCTTGGACTCGTTGAAAAACTTAACTTTACCGGTAACTGTAGACATTACTATATCCTGTACTAACAAATGTATTAAAAATCAGCTTTAAAATTTTGGTATACATTATGAGATACAGGACGAGGTACTTCTAGTAAGCTTCGTGGTTGTGCACATAACTATAGCCAAATTTTCAAGCTGATCGAATTATACACGCTAATTTGATTCCAACAAGCAAAGAACTCAACTTTGTTTAAATAATGACCGTCGGAGTTAGGTTTTTGCGCGCTACGCTGCATATCTGAGCGGTACGCTTAATGGATAGCCTGGCGCTGATAAGGCGCTGTCGTAAGAGAGGAATCTTGGGGAGTCTCAGGTCGGAACAGGCCCTGTGGTTTTTGAGCCGCTCCGATCTGTATCAAGAGCTGATTAGCTCTGGGCTTTTTCACTGGCCTGGGATTTTTGTTCCGTCTGAGCCTTGCTTGCCATCTGAACCGAAGCCCGCCTTGCATTAAAGCGACGTACCACCCAGCAGATCCCGCCGCCAATCACCATATACCAGATGGCTGTCCCAACGGCATAGAGCAGGTATTGTTGCCACCCCTGATGCTGCAAGATCCCCATTTGTTGGAAAAATCCGATAAACACCGAAAACAGACACCATTGCTGATAACCACTCAGCAAGCGCTTTTTCTTATCCTGGCCCATGGAGCAAACCCTGGTTGTTAAGTGAGCTTTCATTCTAGTCAGCACAGATGAGCTGTCAAGGAGGCCAGTGGGACAGCCATTGCCCGGAGTCTCTAAGCCAGGAGCATTGAAGCTATTGCTATAGTTTCTCGGCCTCTCACAGACAAGTTTTCAATTTGTGATAACAATCAGTAGCATGCTGCAGTCGAAGCTCCTTGTCGGAGTTCTCCCATGTTAAAGTTGTGTTTCATCTCTAATGCCGGAGATGGCTGAGAGTTGTTTTATCTCGTTGGACTCTCTTAGTTGCGGGCTTTGATCGCGGAGTGAACCGTGAGGCACAAGGTTTTTCATCGTGACTGGGGATGATGATAAACCTGAATGGATCTGGCCCCTTGGAGGTGTGAGTGAAAATTGAGTTAATGAGTGATGCCTTTACCTATCTTGCCTGCGCCGTTGTGTCGGTTCCGGTGGCCCGCAAGCTTGGGTTGGGCTCAGTTCTGGGTTATCTGATCGCAGGGATCTGCATCGGGCCTTTCATTTTAGGGTTGGTTGATAACTCTCAGGCGGTGATGCAGTTTGCTGAATTTGGGGTGGTGATGATGTTGTTTCTCATCGGCCTTGAACTCAAACCCAGCTTGCTGTGGCGGCTTAAGGGGCCGATTCTGGGAGCCGGTGGTCTGCAGGTTGGATTAACTACCCTGGTCTTCTTTGCTCTAAGCTCTGCCCTGTTTGATATTGTATGGCAACAAAGCCTTGCTATCGCCATGATCCTCTCTATCTCCTCGACCGCCATGGTATTGCAGATCTTTAATGAAAAAGGCTGGATGAAGACCGAGGCCGGTGAGTCCGGTTTTGCGGTGTTACTGTTCCAGGATATCGCCATCATCCCCATGATGGCGATACTGCCTCTGCTAGCGATGGCGAAGACGGATGTTCCTTTGGTGAATACCCACATCAGTGGTTGGCAGCAGGGCGGTTTGATTGCCCTGTTACTCGGTGGGATCTTCCTGACCGGCCACTACCTGATCCGTCCCCTGTTTCGCTTCATTGCTGCCTCAAATATGCGGGAGATTTTTGTAGCGGCGGCCCTGCTGTTGGTAATTGGTGTCTCCCTGGCGGCGCATGCTATCGGGCTCTCTCCCGCCCTGGGGGCGTTTCTCTCCGGGGTGGTATTGGCCGAGAGTGAATACCGTCATGAACTTGAGGCGGATATCGAGCCTTTCAAAGGGTTATTACTGGGGCTGTTCTTTATCTCGGTTGGTGCCAACATCAATTTTGAGCTCTTTTACAGCAGTCTGGGCACTGTGCTCTCACTGGTGGCCGCCCTGGTGGTGATTAAGATCCTGGTTCTGCAAGTGATCGGTCGCGTCTTGCGGATGAGTGGAGCTCAAAAATGGCGTTTTTCCCTATCTCTGGCTCAGGGGGGGGAGTTTGCTTTTGTACTCTTCGCCTTTGCCGGGAGCAGCTATGTGCTTCCCCGGCATTGGGTGGAGCTCTTTACCGTGGTGGTTGCTTTGTCGATGCTGATCACTCCCATTTTGCTGATTGGTTATGAGCGGCTGGTTGAGCCTTGCTTTGCGACTGAGCCTGAATCTACCGGATCGGATCGCATGGAGAATCTTCACAATCCCGTGATTATTGCCGGATTTGGACGCTTTGGTCAGGTGGTCGGACGATTACTCCATGGCCATGGAGTTGGCACCACGGTTCTTGAACAGGATGCCTGCCAGATCGAGATGCTGCGCCGCTTCAAATACAAGGTATTCTATGGAGATGTGACCCGCCTTGATCTCCTGCAGGCGGCGGGTGCCGAACACGCCAAATTGATGGTAATTGCGGTCGATGAGCCGGTACGTTCTCTGCGTCTGGTGCAGCTCGCACAAAAACACTACCCCCACCTCAAACTTATGGTCCGGGCTAAAGATCGTGGTCATGCTTATCAGCTGCTTAATCTTGGAGTAACCCGGGTGATCCGTGAAACCTTCTCCTCCGCCGCTGACCTTGGAGCCATGGCCTTGCTGGAGCTGGGATTCAGTAAAAACCGAGCCTCGCGAGCCGCACGCCTGTTTAAGCGACACGATGAAGAGTTTCTCAGGGAGCAAGCTCCCATCTATCAGGATGAGTTGCTCTATATCAGCAATAGTATCCAGTATCGGGAGATGTTGCGTGAGCTGCTTCAGGAGGATGAGGAGGAGCAGGAGAAGGCTGAAAACAGCGCGGGAGCACCTTCGGCTGCAATGGAGGATGTTCCACAGAAGTCTGATTAACAATTATACTCATTGGAAGAGGCGGGCTTTTGTCTGAGAAATCATGCCCGCCGGCCAGGGGTGGCTTGGGGATATGGAAGATTCAGAGGGACTGATGCTATGAATGATGATGGCGATATTATTCTTCTTGATGATGACGAGGGAGAGATGCTTCCTCTGGAGGATGATAGCAGTGATAACTATCTTGAATCAGAGGGAACCAAGCCCTGGAAGATAGCCGTAGTCGATGATGAAGAGGATATTCACTCCCTGACCTCTATGGTGGTCAAAGGGCTGACTTTTTTCGGGCGTGGTGTCCAGTTAGTCAATGCATTTTCAGGCAAAGAGGCCCGGGAGCTTATCAGGGATAATCCGGATATCGCCCTGATCCTGCTGGATGTGGTGATGGAGACGGATCACGAGGGATTGGATGTCGCCGAGTTTGTTCGTGAGGATCTGAAAAACAGGACAGTGCGGATCATGCTCAGAACCGGCCAGCCCGGTCAGGCTCCGGAGCTTGAGACGGTAATCAACTATGATATCAATGACTACAAAGAGAAGACTGAGCTAACCACTAAAAAACTCCGGGTCGCCATCCACACAGCACTGCGTAGCTACCGGGATATCCTCGCCATCGAATATACCAAGAAGAACCTGGAGAAGATCCTGCGCTCAACCCATGAGCTCTATCACAACCAGGCGATTCGTGAGTTTGCCACTCATGTACTTGAGCAGCTAACCGCCCTGCTGCACCTGGGTAATGACGCACTCTATTACAAAATTGAGAACGATAAGCTCGATGATGAATACCTCTCTAAGGAGGTTCTGGTGGGGATCGGTGAGTTCAGTCAGTATACCAATCACACCCACACCGAGCTTCCCGATGAGTTCAACAGGGAGCTTGAAGAGGTTCGCGAAAAGAAAAAGCTGATGTTTCGTGGCGATCATTACCTGGCCTATTTCCAGTCACCGAAAGGCTCTGAGCACATCCTGTATGTGAAGGGGATCGCCAACATGGAGCTAACCGACTCGGATCGGGAGCTGATCGATGTGTTCTGTCATCATGTGGGTAAAGCATTTGATGCCTTTGCTCCCAAGGAGAATCAGGAGACACCGATCAAGCTGGGTAGACGCTGGGATGATAGTTAGCGCCAGCCGGCGTACCGATATACCAGCATTTTACTCGCCCTGGCTAATAAACAGACTTGAGCTGGGCTATGTTGAAACCGTCAACCCTTTTAACGCCCATCAAGTCAGGCGCATCTCGCTTAAACCCGAGGAGCTCGATGGCATCGTCTTCTGGACCCGTAACCCTCGTCCCCTGCTGCGCCATCTTCCCTGGATGGAGCGGCAGGGCTATAGCTATTACTTTCAGGTTACTATTCTCGACTACCCCAAAGAGATTGAGAAGCACACCCCACCTCTGGATCAGGCCCTTAAAAACTTCATCGCCCTGAGTGAATTGCTGGGGCCTGAGCGGGTGATCTGGCGTTACGATCCCATCCTGCTAAGTTCCATGACCCCGCTGGATTATCATCTTCGAACATTTGAGCGGATCGCCAAGGGGCTGGCTGAGCATTGCCGGCAGGTGATGGTGAGTTTTGTCGATCTCTATCCCAGGGTCAGCCAGCAGCTTGCTAAGCTCAATCTGGAGATAGAGGATCTTCACCAATCCCGGGATAGAGCCCTGGAGTTTGCCGCCTCTCTTGAGGCGATTGCAACATCCCATGGCCTGAGGATCAGTAGCTGCGCTGAGACGCTTCCCCTTGAGGAGGTTGGGATTGCACCCGGATGCTGTATCGATGGGAGATTACTGGAGAAGGTGAGTGGTCGTACTATCAAGGTCCGCAAGGATCCCGGGCAGCGTCCCGAGTGCGGATGTGTAAAGAGTGTTGATATTGGGAGTTATCATAGCTGTCTGCATGGATGCCGCTACTGTTACGCTACGCCCTGGCCGGCGACGGCCCGGCGCAACTTTACCCGCCATCAATCCCTTAATGTACGCCTGCTGCCATAGAGGCATGACAGCAGGTGAGTCATATCGGCAGTTATGCTCTTGCAGGCTCTGCAATGGCTTGAGTGGCCAGCTTTTCAAGCAGGGCGCTATCCTCTAGCGTACTGGGGGCCGATTGTGAGATCTCCAGATCGAGCAGGTCGCCAGTACCAGTATCAAACATCACACCGTGAACCTCCAGCTTGCGGCCCTGCTCCCAGCACTGCTTCACCACTGGGTGAGATGCTAGGTGAGCGACCTGGGCTGCCACATTGATACGTGACATGGTGTTGATCTTGTTCTCTTTTTCCAGAGAATCAAGCTCTTTGGCAAACTGACTATGCAGGTCGCGGATCGGATCAACCCAGCTGTTGAGGGGGGAGTCGCCATGGCCGCAGACAGCCTGGGTGATCCCACCACAGTCGTAGTGGCCGCAGACCAGGATCTGGTCGATACCGAACTTCTCCAGGGCAAGCTCAATGACCGACTCAATACTGGACTCTCCGGGCTGGCACTGGTTCGCAATGTTGCGAAACGTCAATATCTCTCCCGGCTCAACATCCATGATCCGCTCTGCTGCGACCCGGCTATCCACACAGCCGATCCACAGATAGGTCGGCTTATGCACATTGGCATGGCGACTAAAATATTCAGGATCACGACATGCCTTATATGCGGCTTTAACTTTGTTGCGCTTTAGCAGTTTTTGAAGACTTCCCATCTTGCAATCTCTCTTCTCATGACTGACACAAAAAAACCCGCTGAACAAGGGCAGCGGGTTTATTGGAGTAGTAAAAAGTGGTTATGCTGCCATCGCGAGCTTGAGCTTTTTCATGGCATTTTTTTCCAGCTGACGAACCCGCTCTGCGGAGACGCCGTAGTGGTCAGCCAGCTCCTGGAGCGTAGCCTTCTGCTCATCGATCCAGCGTGAGCTGATGATATGCTGACTACGCTCATCCAGGCCTGACATCGCGCGGGACAGCTGCTGTGAAGCATTACGCTCCCAGTCTGATTGCTCATGCTGGAGTGCAACGTCTGAAGACTTGTCTTCCAGGTAGAGAGCCGGTGCAAAGTTGCTGTTCCCTTCATCGTCGTCAGAGGACAGATCAAAAGCCTGGTCGTGGGCGCTCATCCGGGACTCCATCTCGACCACCTCATGGGGGGAGACTCCCAGATCCGATGCAACCTGCTCGATCTCATCCTGATTAAACCAGCCCAGACGCTTCTTGGCTTTTCTTAAATTGAAAAATAGCTTGCGCTGCGCCTTGGTGGTGGCCACTTTAACCATCCGCCAGTTACGCAGTACGTATTCATGAATTTCGGCTTTAATCCAGTGTACGGCAAAAGAGACCAGGCGAACGCCAACACTAGGATCGAAGCGCTTAACCGCCTTCATTAACCCAATGTTGCCCTCCTGGATGAGATCTGCCTGAGGCAGGCCATAACCAGAGTAGCCCTTCGCGATATGAACGACGAAACGTAAATGAGACATAACAAGCTGGCGTGCTGCTTCCAAATCGCCTTCTGTTTGCAAGCGTTCAGCCAGACTCTTCTCCTCAGGTGCACTCAGAACCGGAATACGGTTCACCCCCTGAATGTAACCATCCAGGCCGCCATGAGGAACTAGTGTCATCTGCTGCTGCAATTGTGTACCCATTCATTACCTCTTAGTTGTAACGCCGCCGCAGTCTAGCACACTTTTTGTTCGGGGGGAATACCCAGCCCTTATAATTGAGAATTAATCTCAATAACGTCCTGTCCAAAATATAATGAGAAATTTACGAAGATCAACCAGGACGGGTTGTTAAAGTGAGTTGACGCTATAGATGCGGAGTTATTAATCAATAAGTTAACAGCTGACTCAGCAGGGAGTGCTGCATTCGTGCTGAATTAGAGTAATAAACATCCAATAAGTTCCCCAAACGTAGAATAATATGAAAAAAATTTAGACCGCTGACGAACATCGGCTGATGATAAAGTGATCAGCTTGAAGGGGAACTGAACAGCTCGATGAAAATCGTACAGATCCCAAGGTGAGGCATGGGTTATTTTGTGTTATTAAACATATGTGTATTTTTGTCATGAGAAACGAAACAAGTGAGGATCACGCTCAAACAGTTAAGGGCCTTTTGTGCTATCGCCCGTAGCGGCAACCTTGGGATCGCGGCCGAATCACTGCATCTGAGTAAGGCCAGTGTCTCACTAGCCCTGCAGGAGCTGGAAAAACAACTGGATACCAAGCTGTTTGATCGCGTGCATCCCAGGTTGATACTCAATAGTGATGGGCGAAGGCTGCAACCCCACGCCGAGGAGCTGCTGGTCCGGGCCGGCGATATTGAAGGGTTATTCCAGCCTCAGGCACTCCATCATTTTGATCTCAGGCTGGGTTTCAGCCAGACCATAGGAAACTACCTGATGCCAGCTCTGTTAGCCGATTTTGGCCGGGAGTGTGGTGAGGTCACTAATCTGTCTATCACCAATAGCCGCCAGCTGTGTCACCATCTGTGTAACTTTGAGATGGACCTGGCGATCATCGAAGGGGGAGTCAGTGAGTCTGAATTGAGCTATGAGCCCTGGCTCAGTGACAAGATGCTGGTGGTTGTCCATCCGGATCATCCTCTGGCGAACGGCCAAACCCATGAGGTGGAACAGCTCGCGGGTCAGAGCTGGGTGTTGCGTGAGAATGAATCCGCAAGTCGTGAGCAATTTGAGGTTTCTATTGGAGCCAGGTTGAGTTCGAAACAGGGAAGCCTCATTTTGAATAGTCCCGAGGCGGTGATCCGCTCGGTTGAGCAGGGACTTGGGATCACCTTCATTTCTGAGCTGGCGGCGCGCCGCTCTCTGCAAGCCGGACGGCTAAGCCATATTCATCTCGACCAGGAGTTCAGCCGGCAGTTTTTCATGGTGTGGCATCACAGTAAGCATCACTCAATGCAGCTGCGGCAGTTTATCGAGTATTGCCGAGGCTGGGCGTCAGCTAGACAAGCCGCTTTTTAAGCTCACGGCACAACACCATAGACTGCATTATAGAGATATAGCTATTTCATACCCCTGACATCAATTCGCTGAAACTTAAAAGGAGCATTATGTTTGTCGTGTCATTGCACTAGGCTCTGTTGACGTTTCAATTTTGAACCTGTTGCCCCTGAAAATGCTCTGTTCGCGACGCGAATTACGCGGTTTAGTTGCTCTAAATAAGTGATGAGCAACAATGAGCAGGGCTTTTTCAGGCGCAACCCGAAGGGCAGAGGTCATTTTTCCACCCAACTACGTTATCAGATATTCATGTAGAACAACTACACCACACATCTTCTGCCTTGCTGGATGAAAAAATTGCCAACTGCAGAACCAAATCTGAAACGTCAACAGAGCCTATATCAAACCCCTGTCCGAGGTCGATAACTTGCTGGAGGCTCATGTCGAGTACCTGGAGCAGCAATACTGGGCAGGTTATTTTGTTGCATCCGGACGCAAGGTGCCCAGAAGTGGCGGGATGATACTGGCCAGGGCCGAGAGCAGGAGTGTATTGGATGCGGTATTGGCCCGGGACCCTTTCGCCGTTGCCGGGGTGGCCGAATACAGGGTTGAGGAGTTTGTGCCAGGTAAGGTCGCAGAGGGGTTTGAGGCACTTCTGGAACCGTCATCTTAGAGATCTTTCATAGAGCCACAGCCGATCGCAAAGGGAGTCCTGGAGAGTGGTTTGCGACAAAATACTTCATTAAACCTGGGTGAATTGATAGATTGTCGAATGGCACTGTCTGAAACGATGGAGAGTGTCGGGTGATTCCTTCCCTGGAATTGCTGACTTGGTACTACAGGGGAAATGTTATGAGTAGCGGCATTAAAACCGCAAAACCACCGTTTTCACTTGAAGAAAATAACTCAGGGCGAGGCAGGGGGCATCCGGTACCCCGGCAGATCAAGGGATGGTCATGGGGAGCTTTTTTGCTCAACTGGGTGTGGGCAATCGGCAATCAAACCTGGATCGGCTTGCTCTCCCTGGTTCCCTACGTTGGTATTATTTTTATGATCATTCTCGGATTCAAGGGGCGGGAGTGGGCCTGGCGCAACCGCAAATGGGAGGACCTGGAGCACTTTAATCGGGTGCAGCGCCTCTGGTCGGTATGGGCAGTCGTCGTTGTGACCTGCACCTTCCTCCTGAGTTTGATCTGGATCTTATATCTACTTATCTGATATCACAGCGCACAGGGATGGCAGAGCCATCCCTTTTTTGATCTTTTATCTGCGCTTCTTTTGGTCGCTTAACGGGAGGGAAGCACTCCGGGTGAGATAATCTTTACAAGACACTGCTCCTTTAACAGGGCCAGCGCCTCCTTGATATCCAAATCAAATAAGCGATCCTTCTCATAGCCTGGAACCCGCTCTCTGAGCCGTTGCCTGGCACCTTCCACCTTGGGGGCTCCGGTCAGGGGCAGACGGAGATCCAGCCCCTGGGCCGCTGCCAGGTACTCGATGGCGATGATGGCGAGGCTGTTTTCCAGCATCTCGTTTAACCTGCGGGCTGCAAAGGTGGCCATCGAGACATGATCTTCCTGATTGGCTGAGGTCGGGAGACTATCGACACTGGCTGGGTGAGACAGTCCCTTGTTTTCACAGGCAAGGGCGGCACAGGTGATCTGAGCTACCATGAATCCCGAATTCACTCCTCCCTGTTTAACCAAAAAGGCGGGAAGTGACGATAGGTTGGGATCGACCAGCAGGGCGACCCGTCGCTCTGCCAAAGCCCCGATTTCGGCGATCGCCAGTGCCAGATTATCTGCAGCCATCGCCACCGGCTCTGCATGGAAGTTGCCCCCGGAGAGGATCTCCTGCTGATCACTGAAAACCAGGGGGTTATCGGAGACTGCATTGGCCTCGCACTCAAAAATAGTGGCAGCATGGCGGATCTGATCCAGACAGGCTCCCATTACCTGGGGCTGGCAGCGCAATGAATAGGGATCCTGCACCCGAAAGCTATTGTGATGAGCCTGATTTATTAAACTTGGGCCCGCAAGCAGCTCCCGAAAACAGCGGGCAGCGTCGGACTGTCCCGACTGTCCCCGAACCTCATGGATGCGGGGATCGAAGGGGGTGTAGTTTCCCTGAAGGGCCTCCAGGCTCATGGCTCCTGTTACCATGGCATCAGCAAAGAGATCTTCACACTCAAATAAGCCAGCCAACGCCAGGGCTGTGCTGACCTGGGTACCGTTGAGCAGAGCGAGTCCCTCTTTGGGTTCCAGCTCAAGAGGGTCTAGCTTAAGCAGGGTAAGGACCTCGGCACCGCTAATCTGTTTGTCCTGGTAAGTTGCCTCCCCCTGGCCCAGCAGTAATAGCGCCAGATAGGCAAGGGGGCCAGGTCGCCGCTGGCACCCACCGAGCCTTTTTCCGGGATCCGTGGATAGATCTCATGGTTCACCAGCTGGATCAGCCGCTCGATCAGTACCGGGCGCACTCCGGAAAAGCCCCGGGCCAGGGAGTTGATCTTCAAAACCATAATGAGGCGGACGATCGGTTCGCGAATAGGAGTTCCTATGCCACAGGCGTGTGAGAGTATCAGGTTGTGCTGCAGCTGGTGCTGATGCTCTGTATCGATGCGGGTATTCGCCAACAGTCCAAATCCGGTATTGATGCCGTAGACGGGTTTATTTTTTTTGAGCTGCCGGGAGATAAGCTCGGCTGAAGCTCTGATCTGCTGCTGCGCTTCGCTAGCGACTGAGATCTGCTGTGGCTCTTGATAGATGGCCCTGAGTTCGCCGAGGGTGAGTTTACCTGGTCTTATCGTCAATGTTGGCATTATCACTCCTGCATCGGAAGCTTAAGCCCATGCCTTTTGGCACAATCGATGGCAATTGGGTAGCCGGCATCGGCGTGGCGCATCACCCCGCTGGCCGGGTCATTCCACAGTACGCGCTCGATTCTGCGGGCGGCCTGTTCGCTGCCATCGGCGACAATCACGACCCCGGCATGTTGGGAAAAGCCCATGCCGACGCCGCCTCCATGATGCAGTGAGACCCAGGTTGCGCCACCAGCCGTGCTGAGCAGGGCGTTAAGCATGGCCCAGTCCGAGACCGCATCCGAGCCATCAAGCATCCCTTCGGTTTCGCGATTGGGGCTGGCGACTGAGCCTGAATCCAGGTGATCCCGCCCGATCACGATTGGAGCCTTGAGCTCGCCGCTGGCAACCATTTGATTGAAAGCCAGGGCGATCCTGGCTCTATTTTTGAGGCCAAGCCAGCAGATCCGTGCCGGAAGCCCCTGAAACTGGATGCGCTCACGGGCCATATCTAACCATTGATGCAGGTGCTTATCCTCCGGGATCAGCTCCTTCACCTTGGCATCGGTACGATAGATATCCTCGGCGCTTCCGGAAAGGGCGACCCAGCGAAACGGGCCTATCCCTTCACAGAACAGGGGGCGAATATAGGCGGGAACGAATCCGGGAAAATCAAAGGCATTCAAAATACCTGAATCATAGGCAACCTGCCGGATATTGTTGCCGTAATCAAAGGTTCTTGCCCCAAGTTTTTGCATGGCGAGCATCGCTTTGACATGGATGGCGATCGAATGCGTTGCCTTCTCAAGAACCTGCTCAGGATCGGCTTGCCTGAGCTCTTTTGCCTTTTCAAGGGACCAGCCGGCTGGCAGGTAGCCATTGAGTGGATCATGGGCGCTGGTCTGATCGGTCAGGGCATCGGGAATGATCTGACGTTCCACCAGAAGGGGGAGGATCTCGGCGGCATTCCCCAACAGACCGACCGAGATCGCCTGGCGCTGGCGGCAGGCGTTTTCGATGAGCTCAAGGGCATCCTCAAGCTTCAGGCACTTGTGATCCAGGTAGCCTGTCTGTAATCGCTTATCGATACGGCTTTCATCGCACTCAATTGCCAGCATGGAGAAACCAGCCATCACCGCAGCCAGGGGCTGTGCTCCACCCATACCTCCTAATCCGGCGGTGAGGATCCAGCGGCCACTGGCGTCCGAGTTAAAGTGCTGCCTGGCGACCGCATTAAAGGTTTCACAGGTGCCCTGAACTATGCCCTGTGAGCCGATATAGATCCAGGAGCCGGCCGTCATCTGCCCGTACATCATCAACCCTTTACGATCCAGCTCGTTGAAATGTTCCCAGTTGGCCCAGTGGGGGACCAGGTTGGAGTTGGCTATCAGTACCCTGGGGGAGTCTGGATGGGTCTTGAATACACCGACCGGCTTACCGGATTGGATCAGTAGTGTTTCATCCTCCTCCAGGGTCCTGAGGGTTTCAATAATCTTGTCGAAACAGGGCCAATTACGGGCGGCACGTCCTATGCCACCATAGACCACCAGCTCCGATGGATTTTCTGCAACCTGGGGATCCAAGTTATTCATCAACATTCTCAGAGGAGCCTCGGTTAACCAGCTTTTGGCTGAGATCTGTTGGCCTGTCGGGGCTTGGATGATGCGGTCAGGGTCGTTTCGATCAGATGGTTTCATGGACAATTCCTGGCGAGCGGGTGATTAGGTGGATAAGGCGAGCCGCAAGACGAGTCGTTTGCTGTTGCGGATCATAAAGAGGATTAAGCTCTGCTATTTCGCTAAGGCACAGCTTAGGGCTTGAAAGGATAGGAGACAGTAGTTTCTCAATCAGGGCCAGCTCGACGCCACGGCAAGCGGGGGCACTGACGCCCGGAGCGATGGCAGCGGGGAATACATCAAGATCTATGCTGAGATAGAGGCTATCGACAGAGTCGATAAAATGGATAATTTCAGCTTGAAGTTGATTAAGAGAGTCCCAGTCGATCGCTTCATCCAGTACATAGTGAGCTCCCAACTGGGCAGCACGAAGAAATAGGGCCTGGGTATTAGAGCTTTGTGAGATCCCAAGGCACAGGTAGTGAAAGGGGCGCTGTCTTTGTTGGCAGTGTTGGGCGATTTGATAGAAGGGAGTTCCTGAGCTGGCACCTTCGGCATCGGAGCGCAGGTCGAAATGTGCATCGAAGTTGATGATCCCGATCTGCTGTCCTGCCAGCGCCTGGCTAAGCCCAAGCCAGCTACCCAAAGCGACCTCGTGGCCTCCACCTATGACCAGGGGGCGATGCTGTTGCTTAAGCAAAAGTGAAACTCGCTCACCCAACTGCTGTTGTGCCAGGGCCAGATCGCCATCGTGACACTCAATGTTTCCGGCATCATAGATGGGAGGCTCCTGGTGCCAGGGCTGAGATGCGAGCACCTGGCGCAGAGCATTCGGTCCCCCGGCGGCCCCTGGTCGGCCCTGGTTGCGCCTTACCCCCTCATCACAGCAAAAACCTAGCAGGGTAAAGCCCGGTGGGGCATCGGCAGTCCAGGGCGTGATCCGCTGATGCCAGCGCAAAGCCTTGGGGCCATCGGCTTGATCGATTCGTCCCTGCCACACAAAATTGTCAGTCATGGCTCTCAACTCCCCCGAAGATCCGTTTATAGACCAGATCCGGGCCAATCTGATAGCTGAGCTCTGCCGGGTGTTCACACTCCCAGATCACCAGATCCGCCGCCAGATTGGGAGACAGGCTTCCGGTCAGGTGCTCCAGCCCCAGGGCCTTGGCTGCGTTGTAGGTGACCCCGGTCAATGCCTCCTCAGGGGTCAATCCATAGTTAATGCACCCTATATTCATTGCCATCCGCAGCGATAAAATGGGCGCGGTACCCGGGTTGAAGTCACTGGCGACCGCGATCGGGATTTTGGCGCGGCGCAGCGCCTCTACCGGAGGTTTTTGTTGCTGTTGCAGGAAGTAGCTGGCGATCGGCAGCAGGGTCGCCACGGTTCCGCTTGCAGCGAGAGCCGAGATATCCTGTTCGCTGAGAAACTCGAGATGATCCACAGATAGTGCCTGAAACTCTGCGGCGATGCGGCTTCCTCCAAGGTTGGAGAGCTGCTCCATATGTCCCTTAAGTGCCAGCCCTTCGATCTGTGCCGCCGCAAAGAGCTGGCGGGTCTGCTCGGCATCAAAAGCGATGCTTTCACAAAACAGATCCAGCGAATCGGCAAGCTCCATCTCGGCAACCACCGGGATCAGCTCATCACAGATCCAATCCACATAGTGCTGAGGTTGGGAGCTGTATTCCAGCGGCACCACATGAGCCGCCAGCAGGCTGGTGGAGATCCGAATCGGATTTTCTTCAGCCAGCCTACGGGCAACCCGTAGCATCTTGAGCTCGTCGGGCTCGGTCAGGCCATAACCGGATTTTATCTCAAGTGTCGTCACCCCCTGGTTCATCAGGTGCTGTAGCCGGGGAAGTGCCAGCTCGTAGAGCTCCTGTTCACTGGCTTGGCGGGTGGCCCGAACCGTGCTGTGGATCCCTCCTCCCTGTTCGATGATCTGAGTATAGGAAAGGCCCTGCAGGCGCTGCTCAAACTCAGTTGCCCGGGAGCCAGCGAAGACCAGGTGAGTGTGGCAGTCGATGAGACCCGGGGTGATGAGCCGGCCTTCGGCATCACAGAGTTTTCCTGTGTAGCGGGTTGCCTCAAACTCGCTCATTGGCAAAATGGCATTGATCTTTCCCTGATAAATGCCGATGGCGCAATCCTCCATCAGCCCATAGGGGATAGGGGCTGGCTCCATTGTGGCTATAGAGGCGTTGATCCAGATGGTATCACTGCGATTAATCAGCTCTTGCACGGCGTGGCTCCTTGCCAAACGGCTGTTGCATTTCTGTTATAACTTAACTGTTTGATTAAAATCTAGACCGGAGCAGGGCTCAGGGATGGGAAAACAGTGAAGAAGTTTGGTTTTGTGCAGCAGATCGCTGTTAACTATTTTTTACAGGACTTTAGTCAGGCTTGCCCTTAAACTAGAGGGCCTACAGTGATCCAGGGGAGGACAAGATGGTGAGTTTGGTGATTGATCCGCAGTTGAGGTTGGAGCCACTACAAACCGGACATGCGCAGGAAGTCTATGCTTTGGTCGATAACGATCGCCAGCACTTGCGGCAGTGGCTTCCCTGGGTCGATCAGTCGACAGAGCTTAAGGATACCGAGGGTTTCATCGAGTTAAGCCTTGAGCAGGAGCGCGCCGGCAAGGGGGCTCAGTTTATCATCCTGTCTGATGAGAAGGTTGCCGGGCTGGTTGGGATCAACCTAATCGACTTACAACACTGTCGCGCCGAGGTTGGCTACTGGCTGGCAGAGGGATTCGAGGGACAGGGGATCATGACCCGCTCGGTGGCGACCGTGCTGGCCTATGCTTTTGACACACTCGGGCTCAATAAGCTGGAGATCCGCTGTGCTTCCGGTAATCACAAGAGCCAGGTGATCCCCCAGCGCCTGGGCTTTCACTATGATGGTACCCTGCGCAGCCATGAAAAACTCAATGGTGAGTATGTGGATCACCAGGTTTACTCTCTGCTTCGTTCTGAGTGGCAGCAGTAGCTCGGGAACACTCCAAAATAGCTCAGCCTGTTAGCTGAGATTCCGTAGCATAAAAAGCCCCATTCAAATCTGAGGTTGCATGGGGCTGGGAAATCATAGGGCATTTTTAAAATGTGTACTTAAGGCCCGCCATCACGCTATCCAGTGCATAGTCCTGGTGTTCAAACATATGGGTATAGGTGACTTGTGCCTGTAGCTGTGGGGTCAGGTTATAGCCAGCGCCTACTCCCATCAGAGGGGTCCAGCCATCATTATCATCTGAGCTCACTTTAATATCATTAACTGAAACATCAATTGTCTTGTAGGCAAAGCCAGCTTTACCGAACAGATCAATTTTCTCGTTAACATGGTAGGTTCCGACGCCACTCATATCAAAGGCATGGAACTTTGCATCTCCTGATACGTGCCCATACGGAGTCATGCCTGAAAATGATTCTTTACCATAGTAGCCGTAGCCAATTTCTGGAGCGACTGAGAACTGCCGGTTAATATCAAAGGTGTAACCCGCCGCAATCCTTCCTCCAAGGTGTTCTTTAGAGTAATTTGGCGCATTGCCGGTTATATCTTGATTAACCCACCCCATTTCGCCTTTAACATAGGGGCCAACGGGAGTGAACGAGCTATTTGATGCCGTAGAGTTCTGTGCAAACGCTGCACCTGAGGAGGCTGCCATAGCCGCAATAACCGAAGCAATTAATATTTTTTTCATAATAAAACCTATTTTCAATAATGCACCATCATCATGTTTATGATGGTAAATGAGTTAATGTAATTATTTTGCTGTGGCAATAATGATTTGAAGGCATCCTATCAAGGTGCTCTCTGAAGAAAACGCCTCAGCAGCAGGAAGATTAATATATGTTTTACTCAGCACAATGTTTCAATTTATGCTTTTTGATAAGTAATCTTATTTATTATTCTTTTTGTTTGTGAGTTTTGATTGTTTATTGGTGTGACTATGAGAACAAGTCAGTAATTAATTAAGCGATTTGAGCAAATGGCCGATAGTGTAATAGAGTTATTAAATGGATATAGAAATGACAACACACCAAGTGAGGAGTGTATTAATATGATAGGACTAAAAAGCCCCAAGCAAACGAGAGGTATATTGCATGGGGCTGGGAAATCTTAACTGGGCTTAGAAGTTATATTTCAGGCCCGCCATCACACTATCCAGCGCATAGCTCTGATGCTCAAACATATGGGTATAGGTCACCTGAGCCTGAAGCTGTGGAGTTAGATTATAGCCGGCACCCACTCCCACCAGAGGTGTCCAGCCATTGTAGTCATCACTTGTCTCCGTCCAGCTGCCATGCTCGAAGTCTACACTCTTATAGGCCATGCCTGCCTTGCCGAAGAGATCGATTTTTTCATTCAGGTGGTAGGTGCCTACGCCGCTAAGATCCAGAGCATGATATTTTGCATCTGTGCCATCTTTCGAGCCTTTACCATAGTAGCCGTAACCAATTTCCGGCGCGACAGAGACTTTTGGGTTCAGGTCGAAGTTATAACCTGCTGCGACTCGGCCACCTAAATCACTGTTGGTTCTGCCACTGAGCATGTTATCCCCACTTGAGTCTTGATCTGCCCAACCCAACTCACCCTTGACATAGGGGCCCATCGGCTTAATTGAAGAGCCTGATGTATTGGTATCCTGAGCACCTGAGTTACTAGTGTCCTGAGCAAATGCGGCACCTGATGCTGCGACCGTTGCTGCCACCATAGAAGCAATAAGCAATTTTTTCATAATCTGTACCAGCCTTAAAAATTGGTTAATAGTCAGTGTTTATCTTGCTGTTATCGTTTTGTCTGCCCGAGAGCAGCTTGGGGACGAGAATAGGCAGAGCCTAAGCCTGTAGCTGTCGCATTGATCTTTGCCAATCATGTCGCCAAAAGCAGACACTTGCAGAAAATTATTTATATACAGGAGGTTAGAGCAATCTGTGGGGGCTATTTATTGAGCAATTTATTTTGAATTTTTTGAGGTTTTTACTGTCGTAAACTCCCTTTACTGTTACTTATTGAACATTTTTCGGGCAAAAATGCTCTGGTTGTTGAGAGTTTGAGATGGAAGGTGTAGCTTTTTTGGTCACAGATAGTTGTTACTGATAATTAATGGCAAAGCAGGAGGCTTTGCCTCTTAACCAGGAGAGGGATATGGATATCCAACAACAGCTCAATGCACTGCTGGAGCTTGCCGATGAACTTGATGCAGCCGGGGCATCTCCATACATCTATGGTGCTCAGCGAGCAAATCACCAGGCGCAACTGATCCGTTTTATCGTCAACGGTCTTCGAGATGGGGTGGTGTATGAGGGGGAGCTAAGACGTTATCTGGATTTAGCCGGGAATCATAGACCTAAAACCGTCCATCACGAGCTGCTGTGTGGTTAATCTTTTTATTCTGCGGATCGCTTTTTTACTGTTGCACTGTATATGCCGGTGCCGGCAGGTAACCCCCTCTGGCCGTAGCCGGACAATTATGTCATTGGTTGCGAAGCTTTGGCGAAGTTACAAAAATTCTGCAGGATATGCTCACCAAGCTCTCCGGAGACCTCGGGATGGAACTGCACACTCACCAGGGGTCTCTTCTCACATGCCATTGCCTCCACCTCGTAGAAGCGAGAGCTGGCAAGTTTTCTGAAACCTTCGGGCAGAGTTACCCCCTCACAGTGATCAGCTGTTGCTGAAAAGTTCTCGGGTATCCCATTAAACAGGGGATGAGAGTCGCATAGCTTTATGATTTCAGCTTCGCGGCGCTCAGCTCCACGATACGCCTGTGCCCCGCAGCGCAGTGCGATCGCCTGGTGTCCCAGGCAGATCCCAAGAGTTGGTACTTTAAGGGGGTCGATGAAGGAGAACTGAGAGTACAAAAGCGATCCTTGCTGAGGGTCGGTCACCAGATGTGGGCCACCTGAGATGATGCAGGCAGAAAAGCGCTCAAAGCTGGTTGAGTTGGCATCCCTGAGCCTTATGGTTTCGACCTTGTTGCCTTGTCGCTCAAGGATAGTGCGGATCTGCGGGGTTTTAGAGCTATCACAATCGATGAGGCAAACAGCAAGCATCCTCTGCTCCTGGATTTTCGGTTAGCGTGGGATCTTTATACCCTGCTTTTTCCCGCCGGGCTACTCAATATCGCTCCAAGGCTTTGGGGAATATACCCATATCCCAGGAGGGGAGATGTGCGATCGTTTTAGCTGCTCTCATACCTACAGGATTCTACTAAAAATAGATGTTTCGACTGGGATAAAGCGAGTAATCATTCTTTATCTTATCCATTATTTTGAGTGGACTGACCCCCTTTGCTCGGGGGAGATAAATATAGGTTTTTTTCGGTATTAAATCTCTTTGATATTTCAGATAAATCCAGGTGTTGGATGTTAAAGAGCCAACATCGGTCTTTTACGCAGTAACAGATAGGACAGTGATGATGAAAAAATTAGTAGTTGTTGCAGCAGTTGCCAGTGCCTTAGCTTGTGGTAGTGCAATGGCACAGTTAACCCCCTACGTAGGTGTCAATCTTGGTTGGGGAGGAATGCAGACTAATGACAAGCCCATAGATGGACTTAATCAGAGCTCAGATAGTATTGGTGGGGTTGCCGGAGGGATTAATATCGGGATCCTGGCGGGGGATACGCCTTTTCAGTATGGCGCTGAGATGGGGTATTACACCTATGCAGATAACACATATAACTACGATAGTATCCCTCTTAATGCCCAATATAAGGGGAACTATTTTGATCTATTGGGAGTAGGTAAATACAGTTTCAGCAGTGGCTGGAATATCTTTGGTAAGGCCGGTGCAGCCTATGTAACCCAGAAGCTTAATGCTAATGCGGATGGCTTTAATGTGATTGATGATACCCAGCATAAGATTCTGCCCAAGGTTGCTCTTGGGGTAGGCTATGACTTCACCTCTAACTGGAGCGCTAACCTGCAGTTTAGCCAGGTGTTTGGTCATAAGGCTCCCCAGTTTAAGGGCAATATAACAAATTTGAGTGACTACGATAAGGTAGCCTCGGTTCAGATGCTCACCCTGGGAGTCGCTTACCGTTTTTGAGCTCGGGAACCTGTTCGCTCCCCGGAATCAGGCCGGGGAGCTGGCTAATCAAAGCTTAGCTACTGAATGAATTCAGGGCATAGCCCAGGGTTGTTCCATTGACCGCGCTGTTTACTGGATACGTATTCCCACTGGCATCGGTCAGTATGCTATCGATACCACTTTGCTTATCGCCATTTAACCAGCGGGTCATTACATGCTCAATGCTGACCCCTCCTGTCGCTTTGACCTCGATGGCGGTTGGCGCATGGATGGTTGTTTGCCCCTGAGCATTGGGGAAGTAGCTGTAGACACCAAGCCCCTTACCCACAAAACCGCTCGCCTTATCGGTAACAATCAATGATGGGCACACCTGCTTGGTGACTGAGCTGGCTTGGCCCGGCAGTGAGCATTTCACCTGAGCACTACTACCACCATTGATCGGCATTAGATAGGGCATCTCAGATTGGTAAAAGTTGATTTGCCCGCCCTGGCCGTTCCACACCGTCTGATAGTTTTGGAAGTGCTCGACCGCCAGGCCATTCATCACCACATCTTTACCATTAACAATCAGACCATACTCCGCCTGATCTGTATCCCAGCCCACCAGGTTATTTTCGGGATCCGCACTGGTGCCGCTCTGGGCATCATGGTCAGCACGCCATAGCCACAGATTCTGCCCTATGGTGTTGTTGGCATTGACTGTGACACAGCTATTGGCTGCCGGGTTTCCTGTCATGGCCGTCGTCGTTCTGGCTATTCGACAGTAAACATCTTGCAGTACGTCCGGGTTCATACTGTTATCATTGCTATTGAGGGTGTCCCCACCCACTTTGAGCAGGGTATTCACAGGATCGCTCGAAGGGCGTGCTGTACCAGCCTCCAGGGTGATGCCAGCCAGGCGAACGCCTTGTTCCCCCTCAACATCAATACACTGACCACTGTTACACACCAGGGAGGGTACTCCGATACCAAGCACAGTGGTATTGGCCGGAACCTTGATGGTGCCATTGATATCATAAACACCGGGCATAACGATGAGGCTCTTGCCCTGGCTAAGTTCAGAGCTAACCTTTTGGGCATCAACCTGGGTATTTTGCTCTGTGGTTGAACTCTGTGGGGAGATGACCACGAAGGAGTCTTTCACCGACAATGATGTGCTGCCATCACCCCGATCGACTCTCCAGTCGCCCTGGGTGTAAACCAGTCGTGGTTTGTCGGGAATGGTCAGGGTATCTTTGATGTCGGTGAATGGGAAATCACCCCAGCTATTTTGGGTGGAGCCATCTTCACCAGCTATGGTTAGAGGTCCCTGGTTATTGTGGGAGACCATATTCCAGTTCCCGGCTTTCCAATTACTAAAGCTGGTATCTGTAACATAGAATTGTTGTTGAGATCCTGTCTGTAGCTCTTTATCTATATGGCTGTTTGCCATAAATCCACCGCTGGCAAAGCCACAGGGCCAGCTATGATCTGGATTCTCATTAATCTGGCCAACATTCCAATCACACATCAGCAGATCTTTGCCTTTGAAGTCGACATTACGGATGGGTGAAGCTTGTGATACTGCAAAGCGTAGAGTTCCGGCTGGAGTTATGCCATCAGGATTTTTCAGGTTGCTTGAATCTATGGTGAGATTTTCCATTCCTCGCCAGAAGTTATTGAGTGCACCTACGGTTTTGCATGACTTGGTATATGCAGTGGTATCGCACTCATTTAGGACGTTGATTCCCGGAGCGACCGTGGTGCTATTCTTGCTGGTTCCGACGCCCAGAATCTGGGTGTAGTAGCCAATCTTAAAGGGTTTTGCCATGGTATATGGTGCAGATGAGCCCTCAATCAAAATGGCATAACGCTTATCAGACCATTGACTGGTTAACCCTGGACGTGAGCCATCCTGAGGGCCGCCGATCTTGGTTCCCAGTTTATTGAGAACATCAGCACCATCACTACTTTTGACAAAGTATGCACCGGCAGGGCAAGTGCCATTGATACACTTATTGGGTGACTTTAGTAGTGAGGCAAATTCAGAACCATCGACCAGCTGCGCCTGCGCCGCTGTTGCTGCCAGGCCGGCAATGATTCCTGAAAAGATAAGAGATGATTTTTTCAGACGATATTTCACAGTTGATCCTCCTTTGATCCAAATGAAAATAAACGACATTCAAAAGCCAGATTGATATTTAATTGCGATAGGGATATTCAGCTGGGTTATTTATTCCTCCCCGGAATCTAAGTTTTTGGATACAGCAAGCTCCTGCCGCCAAAGGCAGCATTTTAAAAGAGGGCTGTAATTTTTAAGTATCTAAATAGCTGATCCTATTACTGCTACATCTGTTGATGTGTGCTAGCAGACACGCTATGAATCCATCCATGGAAGCTCCACCACATCGGCTATCATCCCTGATAGCCTTTCCCAGTTCGGCATCCATACCTCTCGTTCAATGGCTTAAAACCATTTCACCCCTGACGCAGAGGGTCTGCTCATTCACAATTCAACAGCTGCCCCAAGTGATCTACTATTTGGAACAGTTATTTCGTGGCTAATCTTCAGAATCAGTAGCTTGTATTATCGACTCCCGTTTAATTAGCTCTCCACAAAACATTCGGCTGCCAGCTTCAACCTGCTGGCCGTCGGCGAGCTGCAGCGCAATCTTCATTGCGCTGTCCGTGATCTCATAGACCGGAATATTAATGGTTGATAGCGGAGGTGTAACAAAACCACTGAGCGGCACATTATCTATCCCTATTACGGAAACATCCTGTGGAACCCCTAATCCCGCCTCATTGAGGGCTCGAATCGCCCCTATGGCCATATCATCACTGCAGGCAAACAGGGCCGAAAATCCCTTCCCACGAGAGAGCAGCTCCTGGCAAGCCTGATAGCCACTGTCCGGACTGTAATGACCCTCCACCATCAACTGAGGATTTGCCGTCATCGCCTTATCCTGCAACGCTTCCTGGTACCCCTCTAAGCGCAACTGACCCGTGGTTGTTTCAAGAGGGCAGCTGATACAGGCGATCTGGTGATGTCCATGCTCGAGTAGCTCAGACACAGCCTGGTAGGCAGCATCCCGCTGATCAAAGCAGACGCTATGACCCGCCTCTGCCGGGAGCTGGCGATTGATCACAACGATCGGCACCGGGACTTCCTGCTTGAGATCGCAAAAATCCTGAACCGTCATCGAGCGGCTATAGAGGATAATGGCATCACAGCGGCGTGCCACCAGGGAGTGAATCGCCTCAATCTCTCTTTGAACATCGTTATGCCCATCGGTGACAATCAGCTGTTTTCCGGCATCTCCGGTGGCCTTGGCTGCCTGTTTGAGAAGAGCCCCGAAATAGCTGCCATCAAAATCAGATAGCACCAGACCGATGCTATTGGAGCTATTGGTTGCCAGGGCCCTGGCCAGGGTGTTGGGTCTGAATCCAAGCTCAGCCATCGCCTCAAAGATTGCGTTGCGGGTAGACTCCTTGACCTGCCCGGTGCCATTGATGGCTCTGGAGACGGTTGCCTTGGAGACACCCACTAATTTACTGATATCGTTTATTGTTGCCATTGTTCTCATCAAGTGCCGGCTGTAAGCTGGGCTGATTTAGAGTATTGTGCCGTTAGATTGGATGACTCTCTGGTACCAATCAAAGCTTTTCTTCTTTTTGCGTTTTAGATAGTCGTGGCGATCAATATATACAAAGCCGTACTGCTTCTGGTAGCCGTTGAGCCAGCTGAGCAGATCGATAAATGACCAGGGGTAGAAACCCCGAACATCGGCGCCCTGGGCTATCGCGTCTGCGATGGCCTGCAGGTGGCGACTGAGATAGTCGATGCGCGCATCATCGATGATTTTGCCATCAATGATGGGGTCTTTATAGCCCAGGCCATTCTCTGTGATGTAGATAGGGATATCCCCATAGCGTGCTTTGATCTGCATGATCCCTTCGGTCAGTCCCTGTGGATAGATCTCCCAATCCCAATCCGTGTACTCTCCCTCGGGATTACGCACAAACTTGAACAGATCCTTAAAGCCAAATTCTCCCGCCGAATTGCTTTGGCCCGAGGTGTTCATCTCAAAGGTGCTTTGCTGAGGGTTGGCAGCGACCATCTCCCGCTTGTAGTAGTTAAGACCGATAAAATCACAGATATTCTCTTTGAGAAGCTTCTCATCTCCCTTCACAAACTCCGGGGCCCCCAGGGTTAACTGGGCTATCTCCAGTAACTCTTTGGGATACTCACCCTTTAACACAGGATCGTAGAGCCAATGAGTGTAGATACCATCGGCAATCCGGGTAGCCTTCTGGTCCTCACTCATTGTCGAAGCCGGGGTATGGGGCTGCAGCACATTAACGAAGCCAATCATCCCCTTGCCTCGGATGTTGCCATCGCACTGCATCTGACGAAATGCTGCCACCGCTTTTGCATGGGCCACAAACACATGGTGGCAGGCCTGGAGGGCTCGCGCCGGGCTGTTAACACCGGGAGGATGAAGTCCTGTGATATAGCCATGGCCAATAAAGACCACGGTTTCATTGAAGGTAGACCACAAAGAAACCCTGTCGCTAAACGCCAGAAAACAGGTCATCGCATATTCGGCAAAGGCTTCTGCCGTGGCGCGGGACTCCCAGCCCCCCTCATCCTGTAGCCTCTGTGGCAGATCCCAGTGGTAGAGGGTGATCATCGGCTGGATATTATAGCTGAGCAAGGTATCGATGAGCCGGTTATAAAAGTCGACGCCTGCAGCATTCACCTTGCCTCGTCCCTCGGGAAAGATGCGGGCCCAGGCGATCGAGAAGCGGTAGCTGCTCATTCCCAGCTCAGCCATCAGTGCGACATCCTCTTCCATCCTGTGATAGTGATCGGCCGCGACATCGCCATTGGTCCCCTGGTAGGTGGTCCCAGGCTGGTGGGAGTAGATATCCCAGATAGAGGGGCCCTTGCCATCGACATCGTGAGCCCCTTCAACCTGGTAGGCTGCGGTGGCAGCCCCCCAGAGAAAATTATTCGGAAATGGCTGCATCTGTGATCCTGTGGTTGGTTGTTTCAAGTTTTCGGTAAAGGATGATCAGCTCATCAATCAGCTCCCGGGCGAGCATGGAGGTCATGATGTGATCCTGGGCATGGATTAGAATCATATTGACCGGGATCTTTCCCTGTCCCTGATCCATGCCAATAAGCTCGGTCTGGACCCCGTGAGCTCGCTTGCTGGCGACTGTGGATTGAGTCAGTAGTTCATCGACCTGGCTCCAGTCACCCTGTTTTGCTGCTCCAAGTGCCTGCATGGCACAGGATTTTGCCTCGCCGGCATTGATGATGAGCTCCATCACCGTCTGCTCCAGCTCTTCTTCGATTTGCATACTCAGGCCTCCTGCGCTCTTTCCTGTTCGAGCAGCTGTTTTTCATAGACTTTAAAAAATGGGTAATAGATCAGGGTCGAGAGTGCGAGCAGCACAGCGACCAGTAGCACTGCAGTGCCCCCCCAACCGACTCCCCAGGCCGCACCAATAGGAGCCGGGGCTGTCCAGGGCACCACAGAGACGATATGACCCACCAGTCCCATCTTGACCGCGAAGTAGGCGAGGGTGCCATTGACCAGAGGGGCGCCGACAAAAGGGATGAAAAAGGTCGGGTTCATCACGATTGGCGTCCCAAAGATCACAGGTTCATTGATGTTAAATACAGAAGGGATCACGCTGAGCCTGCCGATGGCCCTCAGGTGAGCCGAGCGGCTACGGATAAACAGCAACACCAGTCCCAGGGTAGCGCCTGAGCCACCGATGACGATAAAGAAGGTCCAGAATGCCTCCATAAAGATGTGAGGAGGAGGGGCCCCGGCCGCCAGTGCTGCCTGGTTGGCAGCCAGATTGGTCAGCCAGAACGCCTGCAGCATACCGCTGACAATGACGGCTCCATGGATCCCCGCAAACCACAGGATGTGTGCCAGGGCCACGGCCAGCAGGATCGCTGGCAAAGAGTCTGCGGCAGACACCAGGGGCTGAAACAGCGTCATGATAAGCGCTGGCATCCCCATTCCCAGGCTGTGCTGGAGCAGCAGGTTCAGCGGATAAAGGGTGACCACCACGATCAGAATCGGTAGCAGCAGATCAAAGGATTGCTTGATCTTGGCCGGAACCTGCTGCGGTAGCCTGATCCCTATCTCTTTGATTTTTAAAAATCGGATCAGCTCGGTGCAGTAGATACTGATCAGCAGCGCGCAGAAGATCCCCGTTCCTCCCATGTAGGCTGCCGAGAGCACCCCCTCTTTCATCGGGGATGCGATCAGCAGAAAAGCCATCAGGGATAGCATGGCTGGCATGAAGGGCTCAAGTTTATAGCTTTGGGCTAGGTTGTAGGCGATCGCTGCCGTGATATACAGGGACATGATCCCCATGGTCATATGAAAGGGAGTGAGGATCTCATCCTGATACTGGTGGGCAGCAGAGAGCCACCAGCGGGCAAAGCCCCACTGACTCTCTGCCGAAAAGGGCGGAAAGGCAAACACCAGCAGGAAAGAGCCAACGATCATAAAGGGCATGGCCGAGATAAAGCCATCGCGGATCGCCATGATATGCTTATGGGATGCCGCGGCTCCGGCAATGGGAGTGATTTTCTGCTCAATAAAGCTGAAGGCAGAGTCGGTAAAAGCTGACATATCGCCTCCCTAATCGATAAGAGCCTTGAGTGCATCCCCAAGAATTTTTTCGCCATTCATCATTCCGTAATCCATGGCGTTAATGACTTTTACCTGTTTGTTATACGCCGCCGCCCGGGTCGCAAAATCCTGATGCTTGTAGCGAACCTGCGGACCCAGCAGGCAGAGATCATAGTCGGGCAGGGTGGCATCGAACTCCTCTAAACCCACGGCGATGATATCGACCTCGATATTTTTCTCCTTCGCAGCGGTTTTCATCTTATCGACAACCATGCTGGTGGACATACCCGCGGCGCAACAAAGAAATATTTTGTTCATCTGTGTTCCATCCTTGCTCTACTGTGACCGACTTGCGTTTCGATGAAAGCACCAACTACTCCGGTGCTCGCTTTTTAAGGAGTATAGGGAGGTTTTAGGGTAAATGTAACCGGTTGCTGTAACCGGTTACATTATTTTCCGTTAACTGGGATTGAGATCACAAAAGGGGGTTTGCCTGAGGGGAGAGAGCCAGAAACTCAATCAGTTTCTCGGGGGAGCGGAGCAGGGCCTCTTTTTGCCGCTTGCTGAGCGCCTTGAGTCTGAACTCTGCCTTGAGGGCTGCACTCTTGCTGCCTATCCGGGTATGAAACGCCAGGGTGAGGGGCTGTTTTCCCCTGAGGTATTTAGCGCAGCGTCCTCCCTGAGCCTGGTGCTCGGCAAAGCGCCGCTCTACATCTGTGGTGATCCCTGTATAGAGGGTGTTATTGGCACAGCGGACGAGATATAGGAACCACATATTTAGGAAGCCGGATGGTGATGTTTCCGGCTATTTTAGCCAATCGATAATTTTTTTCAGCCACAAGCTTAGGCGAGTACCGGACCTGGTTTTGGCTTCCAGATGGGAGAGAGAGGCGTGGTTGGCTCTATGCCTGCGTCTTTCATCGGCGGCGTTGGCTAGCTCGGCAAAGCGGATCCTGGAGTCGGGTGTCATCTTTGAGAAAAGGCTGGAGCTGTCCGGGTTTGTTCGCCGAATCTGAGAATGCCCCTTAGGAGTGCTGCACATGATTGGCTCTACCGAAAAGAGGGATACTTATAGAGACAGGTTCTGAGCAGTTTATCTTTCGTAGTAAGCGTAAAATCGATGGTTTTGTGCAAATATGACAGGTCATTGGTTGACGTTTCTCTCGGCTATAGTCGGACTTCGGATCAACGATGCAAGCCCCGGAATGGGGAGAGAGACAAGTGAGATCTATCTATGAAGTCCCTGATGATTCTATTGCCATTAATGGCTGTAGCAAGCTGCGTACAAGCGGCAGAGAAAGCTAAAGACTCTCCCTATTCGGGGAGCGCCCAGTTGGGTTATTTCTACTCCAAGAGTGATTCCACCTCCACCTCCCTTAATACCCGCTTAAAGTTTGGCTACCAGGGCGAGGAGGTGGGGAGTAACCTGGATTTTCAAACCTTCTATACCAAGTCTTCCGGTGACAGCAGTACCAACAAGTACACGTTGACTAACGTCAACAATTACAACCTGACCGAGCGCCAATACCTGTTTGGCAGGCTTCAGTATGATCACGATCTCTATGGTGCATTTCGCCAGAAAGTGACGGGCTCAGCAGGCTATGGCGTTCGAATCGTCAAGACGGATGCCAGTAGCCTTACTTTTGATATAGGCCCGGGTTACCGATTCTCTGAGGAGCAAAAAGCCAGCGATGGCAGCTCGGGGGAGCGTGAGAGTGAGATGATAGGGCACGCCGGTCTCAAGGGGGATCATAAATTTAGTGACACCCTGGAGATCGGAGCAAACCTGATGACGGATGCGGGTGAGAAAAATACCGTATCGACCGCCGAGTTTAATCTCAAAAACACCCTGATAGGCAACCTGGCGCTGGTCTTGAGTACCCAGTATATCTACACCGATCGGGTGCCGGAGGGGCAGAGCAACGACGAGGTATTTAACTCGATCAATCTGAGCTATGGTTTTTAGGCTCACTTGGGTTGAGTTCCGGGTACTCCTCGTAGCTTGGATACTCGAAGCTATCCTCGATATTGTCTTCCATGATGCTCTTGAGATCACCGGATAGGATCAGCTGTTTGAGCCTTTGATCAAACAGCTCACGTAGCTCCGTCCCTTTGGGGGTGGAGCTAAACCCAAAGAAGGTCTTCTCCTTAAGCACATCCTCTTTAACCTCCAGCTTTGGCCCCAGCTCGAATTCTGGCAGGCGGTTGAAGTCTGAGACATAACCAAACACAGCATCCACCCGGTTGCGCTTGAGCAGGGCGATCATTTTGGGAATATCATTGCTCTCACGATAGTCGGCCTTAAAATCCAGGTAAGTGTCCATATCATAGCCAACCTTAGCCATGACTCTTTTACCCTTAAGAGATTCCAGTCCCTGCCAGTGAGGGGCAAACTTGGGTGAGAGCACGAGATCAAAGCGCTCCTCCTCGACCGGATAGTGGCTGAGGAGCACCTCCGGAGGCTCATCACCATCGGAAAGCCCCAGAACTATGTCTGCCTGCTGCTGCGCCACCATATCGATGGCACGCAGATAAGGCATGATCCTGAGAGTGAGTTGATACTGTTCTTCCGGATAGATTCGGCGAAGGGTATCCATGTAATAGCCATACCCTCCGGTCTCAACAAAATCTTCCCACTGCTCCGAGACCACCCTGATCTGCTGAGTTGCAGCCAGAGGCACAGAGAATATCAGAATCAACAGTGCAGCCAGGGTTGCTCTCATGAGCTAGTCCCGATAAAGCGATCCTGATAAAAGTATAGGAGTTGGTGAGATCTCCTGCTTCTGGCCCTATCAGGAGAGAGCTTTAGGCTCTGTTGACGTTTCAGATTTGGTTCTGCAGTTGGCAATTTTTTCATCCAGCAAGGCAGAAGATGTGTGGTGTAGTTGTTCTACATGAGCATCTGATAACGTAGTTGGGTGGAAAAATGACCACTGCCCTTCGGGTTGCGCCTGAAAAAGCCCTGTTCATTGTTGCTCATCACTTATTTAGAGCAACTAAACCGCATAATTCGCGTCACGAACAGAGCATTTTCAGGGGCAACAGGTTCAAAATTGAAACGTCAACAGAGCTTAGTTAAAGGGTGACTCCGGACTTGAAGATGGCAAGCTCTTTAAACTGGTTTCTCTCGTTGCAACATAGCTTGCCTGAGGCTGTTTCACACAATAGATCCAGCAGGGACTCAAGGAGCTGTTCCGGCTTGGTTCCATCGAGCATCACCCCGGCATCCAGATCGATCCAGTGGGGCTTTTTGTGAGCTATGGCACTGTTACTGGATATTTTCAGGGTCGGGGCAAAGCCACCATAGGGGGTGCCCCTTCCTGTGGTAAACAGAACCAGGTGACAGCCTGCAGCAATCAGGGCGCTGGTAGCGACCGCATCATTGCCCGGGGCTTCGAGAAGGTGCAGGCCCGGGCGTTGGAGTCGCTCGCCATATCTGAGCACCCCATCGATGAGTCCGGCTCCCGCCTTCTGGGTGCATCCCAGGGATTTCTCCTCCAGGGTGCTGATCCCTCCCTTCTTATTGCCCGGCGAGGGGTTCTCATAGATCGGTTGTTGGTGGGCCCGATAGTAGTCCTTGAAATCTTCGATGAGGCCCAACGCCTGCTGAAAAATCTCGGGAGTGCGGCAGCGGTTGAACAGCAGGTGCTCAGCGCCAAACATCTCCGGAACCTCGGTCAGCACCACGCTGGCCCCCTGAGTCAGCAGGTAGTCCGAGAGCAGCCCTAACAGGGGGTTGGCGGTGATCCCGGAAAAACCATCAGATCCACCACACTCCAAGCCAATCTTAAGTCGAGAGGCCGCAACAGTCTGGCGGCGATCCCGGGACATCTTATCGAACAGTTCGGTCAGTAGTTGGCAGCCCGCCTCCAGCTCATCTTCAATCTCCTGAGCCTCCAGATAGCGGATCCGTCCGGGGTCAATATCACTGAGCAGAGGCTTGAGCTCGCTAAGCTGATTATTTTCACAGCCAAGGCCGATGATCAGAACTGCTCCGGCATGGGGATGATGTGCCATGCTGGTCAGTATCCGGCGGGTATTCTGGTGATCCTCTCCAAGCTGCGAACAGCCATAGGGGTGAGCCAGCAGCTCAATACCATCGATCGCGTTGAGCGCCTGCTGCTTTTTGAAGCGCTCGATGATCTGGCGGGCGATCCCGTTAACACAGGCCACAGTTGGGATCACCCACAGCTCATTGCGCAGCGCGATATCACCATTGTCCCTGAGATAGGCCTGGATCTCTCGTCCTGCAACAGGACTTGGCTCAAAGGCAAACTCTGGCTGATAGTGATACTCATGGGTATCGGTGAGGGCCGTTTTCAGGTTATGAGTATGAATCCACTCCCCTATCCCGATCGCCTGGGTTGCCAGGCCGATCGGCTCGCCATATTTAATCACCTGGGAGCCTGGCTCAATCTGCTTTATCGCGAACTTGGAACCCGGAGCCAGCGGCTGTTTGACCGTCACAGAGTGCTTTTCGATCAGCAGTGTCTCTCCGGGCTCTAACTCTGTGAGTGCGACAACAAGGTTATCTTTTGGATGGATTTTAATGAATGGATCCACGGCTAGCTTCCCGATTGTTATCCGTTGATAAGGCTCACTGCTTCGCGAGTCATCCGGCCGATCTCATCCCAGGCTTGTGCCTGGATCAGCTTCTTATCTACCATCCAGGTGCCACCACAGGCGACTACATTGGGGAGAGCCAGGTAGTCCTGGATATTCTCAGCCTTGATCCCACCTGTCGGCATGAAGCGGACCTGGGTATAGGGAGCACTCAACGCCTGGATCATCTTGATCCCCCCCGAGGCTTCGGCGGGAAAGAATTTCAGCGTTGTCAGTCCCATCTCCAGGGCTGCCTCGATCGCCGATGGGTTGTTTACTCCCGGGATGATATCAATCCCCAGCTCCTGACAGGCTCTGACGGTCGTGGGGTTAAACCCTGGGCTCACGATGAAGCTGGCACCGGCATCCCTGGCTGCCTGGACTTGCTGTGGCGTGAGTACAGTTCCGGCACCAATCAACATCCGGGGCTGAGATTCCCTGAGTAATCGGATCGCTTCAGCGGCGGCCTCGGAGCGAAAGGTGATCTCGGCCGCGGGCAAGCCATTGTCTGCCAGCGCTTTTCCGAGGGGGATAATATCTTGTGCATTCTCAACGGCGATCACCGGGATCACTTTGAGCTCAGCCAGCTGTTCGGTTAATTGTTTCATCTTGTTTCCTTTAATCTTGAGTCGGGCAGAGGTGCTGCATCTTAGCCGGTGGAATAATTGCACCTCGCTGATTAATCACCTCTTTTGCCAGAGCGTGCCCCTTTTTGCAGCACTCAGCGGGGGAAAGTCCATGGGCCCAGCCCGCTAAAAATCCGGCATTAAATGAGTCACCTGCGGCAGTGGTATCCACCGGGTTGGCGATCTCGAGGGTGGGAATATGTTGTTGCTCTGATTGGTGACTATAGATGCAGCCCTGAGCTCCCTGCTTGAGAATGATCTGAGGGCAACCCTGTTGATGTATTCGCGAGATGATCTGTTGGGCGTCATCATCACCCCACAGGAGCTGTTCATCATCATCGGTCACCAGCGCCAGGCTGCAGATAGAGAGGAGCCTCTGGTAGCAATCCCGAGCCTTAGCCGGGTCTTGCCACAGGGCTGGACGGTAGTTGCTGTCAAACACCAGCTTGACCCCACTACGGGACAGCTCCTCCAGATCCTCCAGCAACTGTTGGCGATCATCTTCGGGGAGGATTGCCACAGAAATACCACTCAGATACAGGATATCGCTGCTTTTCATGAATTGTTTCACCCTGGGGTATTCAGGATGACGCAGCAGGTAGCGGGCCGCAGAATCGCTTCGCCAGTAGAGAAAGGTGCGCTCCCCCTGAGGGTCCAGTTCAATCAGGTACAGTCCGGGTTGATGTTGTGGATCGCGCAGCACACTCCGGGTATCGATCCCTTCTGTCTGCCAGCGCTCAATCATTCCGTCACTGATCGCATCCTCTCCCAGGGCGGTAACGTACTCAACCTCAAGATCGGGAGCCAGTCTGCTCAGATATAGAGCCGTATTGAAGCTATCTCCGCCAAAAGTCTGATTCATGGCAGCGAATGGGGTGCCATTAAGCTCAATCATGCATTCACCCATCAGGGATACCCGGGTCATCGAGTCTCTCCCGGCAGGCGAAAATAGTTAAGGGCATTGTTGTAGCTTATATCTTCAACCATCTTGCCAAGCAGGGTTAGATCATTGGGGGCTTCTCCCTGCTCAACCCAGTTTCCTAACTTGTTACACAGGATCCGGCGGAAATACTCGTGACGGGTATAGGAGAGAAAGCTTCTGGAGTCGGTCAACATGCCAACAAAGCGGCTGAGTAATCCGAGTTGTGCCAGCTGCTCCATCTGGCGCTCCATGCCATCTTTTTGATCGTTGAACCACCAGCCCGAGCCAAACTGAATCTTGCCCGGGATCCCGCCTCCCTGGAAATTTCCTATCATGGTGGCTAATACCTCATTATCCCTGGGATTGAGACAGTAGAGGATGGTCTTAGGGAGCTTATCATCGTAATCGATCGTATTGAGCAGGGCCGACAGGGGCTCGGCTATGGCTCTGTCATTGATCGAATCGAATCCGCAGTCCGGTCCCAGTTTTTGATGCATACGACTGTTATTGTTACGCAGTGCTCCCAGGTGTAGCTGCATCACCCAGCCCAGCCTATGGTACTCACGCCCCAGCCAGATCAGTACCGCAGTACTGTATTGGGCGATCTCCAGTTCACAGAGTGTCTCTCCGCCCAGGCGTTTTTGAATAATCCGGTTGAGCACCTTCTCATCTTCACATTGAGCAAACCTGAGCCGATCGATACCGTGATCGGCGCTGCGGCAGCCATGTTGTGCAAAATGGGCCAGGCGTTTGGATAGTGCCCGGGTCAGGGATTCAAAATCTGTGATCTCAAGATCACAAACCTCTCCCAGGCTCCTGAGGTAATCGCTGAAGCCATCCTGTTCGATCTTGAAGGCTCGATCCGGACGCCAGCTGGGTGCGACATCGACATCTATGCTGTTATCATCGGCAATCATGCGGTGATACTGCAAAGAATCTATGGGATCATCTGTCGTTCCTATCATTCGAACATTCATCTGGCTGATAATGCCCCGTGCACTGAACTCGGGAGTTTGCAGCATCTCGTTGCATTGTTGCCAGATGAGATCCGCAGTCTGAGGGCCAAACAGGGTATCGCGGATCCCAAAAGGCCGCTTCAGTTCAAGGTGGGTCCAGTGGTAGAGAGGGTTGCCGATACATTGAGGCACCGTCCTGGCCCAGGCATCATACTTGGCCTTATCACTGCTATTTCCTGTGATCAGCTGCTCGTCTATCCCGGCACTGCGCATTGCCCGCCACTTGTAATGATCTCCAGCCAGCCAGATCTCCCCCAGGTTACTGAATTGGTGATCTTCAGCGATCAGCTGTGGGTTCAGGTGGCAGTGATAGTCGTAGATCGGTTGCGGCTTGGCGTGCTCATGGTAGAGCTGGCGCGCGGTATCACTCATCAGCAGGAAGTCATCATCCATGAACTGTCTCATAATGCTCCCTCCTTATGTGAGATGAGCTGTGCGATAGCGCCGCGAGCCCCCCGCTCAAGGAGCTGCTGGTAACTCTCAGTTATGGCTTGGATAAACTCAGCATTACTGGCAAGGGTGGCTGGGAATACTCCCGAGAGTTTGACAAGCTCCCGGACAACTATGGCGTCGCGGCCACAGCGATCGCAGATCGTTTTGAGCTCAGCCGCGAGAGGATCGCGAACATCTATCGGCTGGCCCAGCTCATCCCTGCCGCTGACATAAAACATCCAGCCCGCGATCCCTAAGGCCAGACAGGGATACTCTGTGCCCCGTTCAAGATGACACTGCACACTCTCCAGCATTCGTTGTGGCAGTTTCTGGCTCCCATCCATCGCGATCTGCCAGGTTCTGTGCTTGAGCGCCGGATTAGAGTAGCGTTCGATCAGCCGATCGGCATAATCCCGGGAGCTGACTCCCTCTGGCAGGGTCAGGGTGGGGGCCTGTTCATTGAGCATCAAGTGGTAGGCCGCATCTTTATAGCTGCTATCCGTCATGGTTTCAGCAATCGTCTGATAGCCACCAAGGTAGCCAAGATAAGCGAGAAAAGAGTGGCTGCCATTGAGCATCCGAAGTTTCATCTCCTCAAAGGGAAGAACATTCTCAACCAGTTGAGCTCCCGCCTTCTCCCATTGAGGTCGACCCGCGACAAACCGATCTTCAATCACCCACTGCAGGAAGGGCTCGCAGGCGATCCCGCATGGATCATTGACCCCCAGGGCTTCTGTGAGGCGTTCAAGGGATTCCTCTGTGATGGCCGGCACTATGCGATCCACCATGGTTGAGGGAAAGCTGACCTCTTTGTCAATCCAGCCCGCCAGCTTGGTATCGAGTTTAGCCGCGTAGTCGAGCACCATCTGCCGGGTCAGAACTCCATTTTGCGGAAGATTATCACAGGACATCAGGGTGAAGCCCCCGAGGGCGCGCTCCCGTCGGCGCCGCAGCGATTCAACTATGTATCCGACTGCGGATTGAGGAGAGCCCGGATGCTCCAGATCGCTCACGATCAGGGGGTTAGCTGTATCAAGCTTGTGAGTCTCGCTGCTCAGGCAGTAGCCCTTTTCGGTGATAGTCATAGAGACGATCGCTGTTTGCGCACTGGCCAGCTGCTCCAGGATGGCCTCGCTGCCATCAAGAGCCGGGTGAAGTGAAGCACAGACACTACCTATGATACGGGTCGTGTTCTGCTCTGCCCCCATTTCCATCACGCTGTATCTGTGATCCTGAGCCCGGAGATCCCGGATCAGCTGCTCGCCTCCAAACAGGTTCACTTCGCAGTACCCCCAGTCACACTCCTGCTCCGATTCCAGCAGGCGATCCAATACCAGGGCCTGATGAGCGCGATGAAAGGCCCCAAATCCCAGGTGCACGATGCGGGGGCGTAACTTGTCTCGGGAGTAGTGTCCTTGCTGAACCTCTTCAGGCAAAGCAGTGGTCGATAAATTCTGGGTCATGAATCACCTATTGGTATGCCAATTTGATGTTTTGCTGAAATCATACGTTTACTCGCATATTTGATGTGATCTTTGTCACTAAAACAATCATTCAATCCTTTTATTGTGAGTCGGATCCCATAACAGCAGTATCAATACTGGAAGTTTAGTACGCATAACCGGAATATAGGTGCACCAAAACTGTAACATGTTATACCAATGTGGGTCTTACTCAATCATGAACGCTTTAACCATAGTTACTGATATTTTTCGAAATCCCCCGATCCTGCTGGGAATCGTGGCCTTTATCGGGCTCTGCATCCAGAAAAAGCCCTGGACCGAAGTGATCTCCGGCACCATTAAGACCATCATGGGGTTTGTGGTGCTACGCCTTGGCGGGGGAATCATTGGCCACAATCTGGATATTTTCGGACAACTCTTTACCAACGGTTTTCATATTGAGGGCATCATTCCAAGTAATGAGGCCGTGGTGGGGCTGGCACTTGCCAAGGTCGGCTCGGTGACGGCTCTCATTGTCCTGTTCGGCATGATGATGAATATCCTGATCGCCCGCTTCACCAGGCTTCGTTATATATATCTGTCGGGCCACATTCTGGTTTATATGTCCTGTGTCTTGGCCTGCATCATGTTCAGCCACGGAATCTCATCCCTGTGGATGGTGATCATAGGGGCAATCATACTCGGTCTCTATATGTCGATTGCTCCCTTTATTCTCAGAAAGCCCAGCCGCAGGATCATCGGCAGCGATGAGTACACCATTGGTCACTCGGGGACGCTATCCTATTTCATTGCCTCTATGGTAGGTCGCTGGGTAGGTAGTCCGGATCACTCGATCGAAACGGTGCAGATGCCTCAAAAGCTGATGTTCCTCAAAGACTCCATGGTCTCGGTTACCATCACCATGCTGGTACTGTTTCTGATTGTGACCTTCAAGGCGGACTCTGAATTTGCCCGTCATTTGGCTGGAGGTACGGATCTGTTGCTGTTCAGCATCATACAAGCAGTCACTTTCACCGGTGGACTGTTTATCGTGCTGACCGGTGTAAAGATGTTTATCAATGAGATTGTGCCTGCCTATAAGGGGATCGCGCAGAAGATAGTCCCGGGCAGTGTCCCTGCGGTGGATGTGGCAGCTCTGTTTGATCTGTCTCCCAATGCCGTGATTGTTGGATTCATTGCCAGCTTCATCGGGGGGTTGATCACCATGTTTATTCTGCCATTTGCCGGGCTGGCGGTGATCATTCCTGGCCTGGTTGCGCACTTCTATACCGGGGCGGCATCGGCTATCTATGGTAATGCGACCGGAGGTCGGCGTGGCGCGATGATCGGGGCATTTATCAACGGTATCTTGCTGACTTTGCTACCGGCCCTGCTGATACCGCTGTTAAAGAATATGGGATTCCATGGAACAACTTTTGGCGATCCGGATTTTGCTGTGGTGGGCATAGTGTTGGGATATGCGTTAATGCTGTTTTAATCAAAGAGGAACAGGATTGTTACACCAGGGAGGGAGATATGTTGGATCCTGTTCAGGTTATTTTGGTATGCCAATTGTTGAGAGATCTACTTGGGCTGTTGTATCATCCCACCACCCGATCAAATGATCAGATGATGCTATGCAACAACGGACGACACAGCCTAAACGGCTCTATCAACAAATTGGCCTGGAACTTTATCAGGAGTTAGCCAGGGGACTGTATCCGGTCGGCAGTCGACTGCCGCCGGAAAGGGATATCGCAGAGCGTTTTGGGGTCAGTCGTACCGTGGTACGTGAAGCCCTGATTATGCTTGAGCTGGAGCAGTTGATTGAAGTGCGTAAGGGCTCGGGAGTCTATGTGTTGGCGGAGCCTTCATCAGGAAAAGTTAAGCGCAGTGACTTTGATCCCGGCCCCTTTGAGATGCTTCAGGCTCGCCAGCTGCTTGAGGCAAATGTCAGTGAGTTTGCTGCCGCCCAGGTGACCAAGAATGACATCAACCAGATGCGTGAGTTGCTTGAGCGTGCCAAACAGGCTCTGAGGGATGGTGTTTACCAGGATGCAGTCGATGCAGATGGGGAGTTCCATATCCTTATTGCCAAGGCAACCCAGAATACAGTCCTGGAGCAGTTGGTACGTGAGCTCTGGGAGATGCGTGAAGACAGCCGGATGTGGGTTCGCTTGCATGATCATTTCGAGGAGAAGGACTATTGGCACACCATCGAGGAGCATGAGCTGATCCTGCAGGCTTTACAGCGTAAGGATCCTGCCAAGGCAAAACATGCCATGTGGCAGCATCTTGAGAATGTGAAGCGTAATATGATGCGCTTTTCCAATATTGAGGCTCCGGACTTTGATGGCTTCCTGTTTAATGACTCCCCGGTCAGGCTTTCCGATAAATCATAGTTATTACGAGTAATTTGAGGGGAATATGGAACAAACATGGCGTTGGTATGGACCGGATGATCCGGTCTCTTTGGATGATATTCGCCAGGCTGGAGCAACCGGGGTAGTGACCGCCCTGCACCATATCGCCAATGGCGAGATCTGGCCGCTTGATGAGATTAAAGCCCGCAAGGCATTGATTGAAGCCAAGGGGATGGTGTGGTCTGTGGTCGAAAGTGTCCCGGTACACGAGGAGATCAAGACCCGCAGTGGTGACTGGGCTAAATGGATCGCCAATTACCAGCAGAGCATCCGCAATCTTGCCGAGTGTGGGATAGATACGGTTTGCTATAACTTTATGCCGGTGCTGGATTGGACCCGTACCGACCTTGGATATCAGCTCCCGGACGGCTCAAGAGCTCTTCGCTTCGATCAGGTTGCCTTCGCCGCTTTTGAGCTATATATCCTTAAACGGCCTGGGGCTGAGCAGGATTATAGTTCACAGGAGCAGGACCAGGCCCGCAGCTACTATGAGCAGATGAGCGATAGGGATATTTCGATCCTGACGGCGAATATTATTGCCGGTTTGCCGGGCGCAGAAGAGGGGTATACCTTGAGTAAGTTTCAGGGCCAGCTGGATCGCTATCAGGGGATCGATAAAGCCAGACTACGTGAGAATATGCGTGCCTTTTTGACGAAGATCATCCCTGTTTGTGAGGAGGTTGGGGTCAGGATGGCGGTGCACCCTGATGATCCACCCCGTCCGATTCTTGGCTTACCCAGAATCGTTTCAACCGCAGATGATATCGCCTGGTTACTGGAAGAGATCGATAGTCCGGCGAACGGTATCACCATGTGTACCGGATCTTACGGGGTAAGAGCGGACAATGAGCTTCCCGAGATGATCCACCGTTTCGGTGATCGTATCTATTTTGCCCATCTTCGCTCCACTCAGCGTGAGCAAACCCCGGGGAGCTTTCATGAGGCCTCGCACCTGACCGGAGATGTCGATATGTATCAGGTGGTGATGGAGCTACTCAGGCAGGAGCAGCTGCGTCAGCAGAAGGGAGACGTGCGGTTGATCCCGATGCGCCCGGATCATGGCCACCAGATGCTTGATGATCTGCATAAGAAGACCAACCCCGGATACTCTGCGATAGGGCGTCTCAAGGGACTGGCCGAGGTGCGGGGTATAGAGCTGGCGCTCAAGCGAGCTTTTTTTAGTCCTCAATAAACAGCCTATCTGTTTAAGGCCAGTGATCCTGGCCTTTCAATTCCGTTGTTAATTCCTGATATCTGGCACTTTCTCGAAGTAAAAATAATATGAGCCAATCATATAGAAACAAATAAAATTATATTTTATTTCCTTATGAGCTCTTTGAGCTATATAGAAGCAATCCACTAGTACTTTTTATAATTAGTGGTTGATTAATAGTCTCGTTTGATTACAATGTGACCGTGAGCTTAAGTTCACAAGATTAATTTCACTTGGATTAGTTAGTTATTCTGGAGGCGTAAAATGAGAAATACTATTTCTGTATCTTATGACGTTTACGTATCCATAAGTTTTGATATGCATAAGCCTGTTCGACACGATTATGCAATTCGAAACCTGGGGATGAAAACCTCTGACTAATTAATCCGTATCCTTTAAGGCTGCGGAATATAGCGGCCTTAAGAGAAATTTCAAAATCATCTCATCTCATATTATTTGGCCGCTTATTTCCCAAGTATCTATATAAACGGAGAAATATGATGCGCCATTCAATCTACCTTCAACTCGCTGCTTTTTTTGTTCGAGCCGACTTACGGCGAGCACAACGAGTATCCAGGGCCCGGCAGGGTAGGGTAGCTCAATTACCCTTAGGTAATCGATATCTGCTTAGGGATATTGGTCTTGAAGCGGAATACTTTCCAAATGGAGTTGATGAGCTTCTGGTGGCCGACCGCTGGATTCGTCAGCTTAGATATATTTTGCATTTGCGAATAAAAACATAATCGAAAGGGGCAGGCTGTTGAGGCCTGGCCCATCTGAACGATCACAGCTTAATGAATAACAGGGGTTGCTTCCTGGCTGAATGCACTCAAATCAGAATTATTCCTCTCCTTCATAGACCATATAACTAATCAGGGTAACCAGGCTGACAACAACGGCAGCTATCAGAACAAAGGGCCAGTCGCTATAAAAAAAACCTTCTATTGTACTGAGTCGAACCGGGCTCCTGAGGGGGGAGAGGAAGCTATGGCTAACCCCGATTAGCAGAGTCAAGATGATAACGGCCCGGCAGTAGCCCCGGATCTTTCTATTGGCGCACCAGCTGAAAATATCAATATCCATATCGTCACAACCATTGAGCCCCTAGGCCTCCATACTGAGCTGCCCCGGGGAAAAATTATCCAGTGTTCATGGTAAGAGAGATAAACAGATAAAGCTTTGCTAAATGGTGGTTTCTATCGAAACTCGGAGGTGTTGTTGTGAAACTGTGAGCGAGCTGACACTCGGGGGCGGGGATTACTCCCCGGGAAGCAGGCTTACAGATCCTGACGCCTGACCAATAGGTTTGGATCCGGGCAGTTAGCCAGATAAAAATCAGCTTCTTTCGGAGCGACGACTCCGGGATAGTCGCCCTGGTAATCCTCAAGATCCCGAATAATCTGCAGGTGAAGGTGAGGGGCCCAGCCGCCGTTTTCGTGACGATCCCCAATCGCTGCGAATCTTTCGCCTGCACGGATCTGTTTTCCCCGAGAGATATTTTCAAGGCTGCAGGAGGAGAGGTGACCATACAGGGTATAGAAACAGAGATCTGGCAACTTGTGTTTTAGGATGATTACCGGCCCATAGTCGCCATCTTGCTGGTGCCTGGCAAAGCCGTGCACCTCTGCATCCAGTGGGCTCATCACCGCAGTGCCGGCAGGGACTCCCAGATCAAGGCCGATATGCAATGTCCTGTCACTGCTGTCAGAAAACTGGGGCTTGTCCTGATAGATCAGGCGCTGTTCATTGTAGCGGCCGATGCACAGCTGTGTCTGCTGCTGTTGCATCTGCTGTGCGACATAGGTTTCGAACTGTGCAGGATCTGCTAGCTGCTGCCACATCGGGCTCTGGGGTGAGAGATCAAGGATCAGTGCCGGGCCAAACTGCAGCTCGGCGGGTATGATCGGGGCACAGCTAAGTGAAGAGAGTTGTTGGATAAAGCTGGCACTAGGGTTCATCTGGACTCCCGGGTTAACAGGTTGGCCGCAAATAGCCCGAGGGCGGCTAATAGAAGCGGCAGTAACAGATATATATTAGCCAAGATAGCCGTCAGATAGCCACTCAAGGTCCATGCCAGGCCGATCGCCGCACTGGCTAGCGCCATGGCCCACCCCTGATCCTGTTGCGAGGCTGAATCCGAAAGTCGGGTGATATACAGAGGAAATAGGATCGCTGCCGATATTGCGGTGGGCAGCATGGCCAAGGCGTGCAGCCAGGGAGTTGGGCTCACAGCTAACAGCAGCATGCCCACTCCACAGACCCAGAGTGCGGCCCTCAGACATGAGATTAGCGACCAGCGAGTCATCAGGTATTGAGGGAGCAACAGCAGGGATAGGATCATGATGATGCCGATTGCTGTCATCAGGCCCTGATAGAAGCTGCCACTGACTGCAAGATGCCATTTTTCAGGGAGGATGAAGGCGATACTCTGAAAATAGAGGCTCCAGCAGAATTGGCAGATAAACACCAGGCCAAGGCTTGGTAGCAATGCTGATTTACTCCGTGCCAGGGGGCGAGTCAGAGACCAGATACTCTCAGACTGTGAGCTGGCCACCGGTGCAGATGAAATACTCCACAGCAGGCTCAGATTAACAAGGGCCAATAGCAGGCAGGCATAGAAGGGAGCCGTGGCGCCATAGATCTCGGTGAGCTTACTGCCTATGGCAGGACCGATCGACATGGCCGCTGTCATCACCACTGCGACCAGGCTCATCAGGGTGGCCTTGTGTTTACCATCACTGCCCTCTGCCAGGACGGCCTGGGCCATAGGTTGGCTTGCAGAGCCCAGGCTGTTGAGCATATTGCCGATAAACAGCAGGATGATCGAGCCTGCCGCGATAGCAAAAACCGGCAGGGCAAAGCCGATCGCGGCAATGACCAGGCAGATCGCCATCAGAGGCTTACGACCGAACCTGTCGGAAAAGCGAGCCATCAGCGGGGCAAAGAACATAGAGATAAAAGGGGCCAGCGACATGACGATACCGAACAACTCGCGACGCTGCTCCAGAGGCATCTGGGTGTGGATCAATGCCTGGGAGTGTCCCATGAAGAGCTCTACATAAGCTGGGATCGTGACAAAGAAACCGGCGGATCCCAGAAAGACAATGGAGTAGAGAGTAAAGAGTTTAAGGTAGTACCCCGAACGGCCGAGGGGTAGGGTCTGGCTAACGGACATAGATAGTGGCTCCCAAATGAGGGCGCCATTGTAATGAGTTTGTAGGAGATATGGTAGAGGGAGTGGTGCTTTATTGCTCTGTTGTCTCGGCTTTTGCTTCATGTGGCCTTACAACTCAGGTGGTTTTTATGCGCTCAGGGTTATCTCCCTGGGATTTAGGCTGGGATGACGTAGGTTCGACTGAGGCTATTGCGATATTTGTCGCTGCTGGGTATGGTTCAGGTCTGCTTTATGCTCAATCTGCAATCAAGGACACACTATGCAGCCTCAAACTATTACCTTTGAATCCAAAGGGCAACGCATCGCCGGACACCTGTATCAGCCCCAAAACCGGGAGCAGCCGCTGGCAGCGATTATCTTGTGTCACGGTTTTTGTGGCGTGAAGGAGCTCCTTCTACCCGCTTATGCCGAGAAATTTTCCCAGGCGGGTTACCTGGTTCTGACCTTTGATTATCGGGGGTTTGGTGAGAGTGAGGGGGAGTCCGGACGCCTGGTCCCCGAGATGCAGGTCCAGGATATCCATGCCGCAACGGACTGGCTACTGGCTCAGCCCGGAGTCGATCCACAGCGGGTCGTGCTATGGGGAAGCTCTTTTGGCGGAGCAAATGCGATCGTGGCGGCTGCAGAGGATTCGCGGATCAAATGCGTGCTGGCTCAGCTTACATTCGCCGATGGAGAGCGGGTGATCACAGGTCAGATGGGCGAGGAGGAAAAACAAAAATTCCTGGCCACCCTGGAGAAGATGCGAGCCAAAAAATTAAAGACCGGCAAAGAGATGATGGTTCCTATCGCCAAGGTGTTGGGTGATGAGCAATCCCTGGAGTTTTTTGAGAGCCACAAGGATGATTTCCCGGCTCTGACCATCAAGATCCCGTTTTTGACCGTATGGGAGACCTTGAATCACAAGCCGGAGCTGAGTCTTCAGAAAATGCAGCAGCCCCTGCTGATCGTGGCTGCAGAGCTTGATGGGGTGAATCCCCTGAGTGAATCCGAGGCTTTGTTTGCCAAGGCGAATGAACCCAAGATGCTCTATATCGAACCCGGAGCCCGCCACTATGATCTCTACCGGGGAGAGGCGCTGGACAGGGTCGTGGCTAAGCAGCTGGAGTGGCTGGAGCTTCATCTGTAATCTGCAACTAAGAGTAGGGGCATAGCTTGAGTAAGGTGGAGCTTCAGCCAGATAAGATGCTTCTCAGGGGGCGGTTGCTCACCGAGTACCGCACCCTGTGCCAGATGGTGACTCTCTATTGTCGGGATCATCATAAGCCCTGGAGCGGGGAGCCCTGCTGCCGCTGCCAGGCCCTGCTTTACTACGCTCAGCAGCGGCTGGATCGTTGCCCCTATGGCCAGCAAAAACCGACCTGTGGTAAGTGCCCGATTCATTGCTACAGGAAGGGGATGCGTGAAGAGGTCCGGCAAGTCATGGGCTACGCGGGCCCGCGGATGCTGCTCAGGCATCCTCTGGCTGCGCTTCGTCACCTCTGGATTAAGATGCGTCCCGACCCCCAAAAGCCTCCCCAGGCGGCTTCGAATCGCCATCAACGCAAGCGAAAGGGTTAGCGACTGGAGGATGGGCGGTAGTTTTCCTGAGTAAACAGTAGCTTACCAAGCAGCCCCTTGACCGACAGGTAGCTCAAGAGGGCAAATCCTAACACATACCAGGCCGGAGCCATGCTCCATCCATTGTCGATCAGGGTTGCTGCCAATAGCGGAGCCGTACCGCCGAAGATGGCGGCTGCCAGGCTATATACCAGGCTACTGCCACTGCAGCGGATCTCAACCGGGAGCGCCTCAAACATATAACGGAAAATGGTTGCCGAGATCGCGGCGTTAGCCAGGATATACAGAGCAAGCCCCGTCAGGATCAGTGGATAGGAGTGAGTCTTGGCTCCATAAAACTGGATGAGCGCCATCAGGGCGATCACCGGGATTGATCTGCGTAACACCCTGGCGTAGCCCAACCGGTCCGCAAGCAGTGCAAACAGTGGGATCAACACAGTCACCAGTCCCTGAACCAGCATCATATGCCCGGTGGCAAAGCTGATGGAGTAGCCCAGTCCGGCAATCATGTAACTGACAAAATAGACGTTACAGGTATAGATATAGATGCTGAGAAACGCGGCAATGATGGCGATTCGTAGTAGCCCTTCCCGGTGGTGATAAGCAAGCTTGCGAAAAGAGGGGGGCTGCACGGCCCTGGCTTGCTGACGATAGTGGATATAATCAGGCGTTTCTTCGAGAGATTTTCGCATCAGCATGATAATGAGTGAAGCAACTCCGACCAGAATAAATGCAAATCGCCAGCTGTGAGGGTAACTGGAAAGGCTTAGCAGGTAGGCGATGAGTCCACCGCTGAACATCCCCGCCGAGGAGGCGGTACCAACCCAGCTGCCAGCCAGGGTTTTATACCGCGCCGCGTGCTCAATCAGAAAGATGGAGGAGTTATTAAACTCACCGGAGACGGCGATACTTTGAATCAGCCGGCACACCAGTAACAGGATTGGAGAGGCTATTCCTATGGTGGCATAGCCCGGGAGCAAGCCTATTCCGATGGTTGCGAGCCCGACCAGCAGCGAGCTATAGATCAGGGGCTTTCGGCGCCCCTTACGATCCGCCATCAGGCCAAAGAGTAAACCACCCACCGGCCGGCTAAGATAGGCGATGGCAAAGATCCCGTAGGTGAGGAGCAAAGAGTATTGGCCGAGATCCTCGGGGAAGATAAAGTGGCTGATGGTCGTACCAAGATACATATACAGGGCATACTCAACCCACTCAATATAGACGATACCCGAGGTAACAAGTGTTAATTTAGTTTTTTGCATTGAATGACCTACATACCCAATAGAGGCACTGAACTCTTTATTTTCAGGGGCTGTATTGTGGCAGCTTTTGATAACCCGATGCAATCCATCGGGGGAGGAGGTTTCATTTGGTGGCCTTAGGGGGAAACTCTGCGATTGAAGTTAAAATAATCCGTTCGATTGCCAGATATTATTTTGGTCTTATCCCTATAAATAGAATTAACTTCAATCTTTTAGCGAGGCGCTTGCTGAGCGGCTGGTTCAGCTTTCGCTGTAGCTTCAAAGGAAGCGATTATTTTACGATAAGTTGCAATCATCTTCTGTTTTCTAAAGCAGACCGTGAACTGTTGGCGTAGTATATTCTCTGCAGATATCTACCATGCAGGATGACTCGGTCATTCGCTGTTGCGTGCAAGTTATATCTAATGCTCGAATAACCTTATTAACTTAAGTGAAATAAACTGTTTCATCGGGACAGGAAGTCTGTGAGTTATTCGATTTTCGGATCTGTCTATACATCCGAACACAGGATATTAATTTAACAGCGGAGGTTGATTGTATGTCATTTTTTAAGGTGCTCGGGGTGAGTTTTATTGCGGCACTCTTTGTGGTGATCGTTATCTTTGTGATGTTCCATAATGGAGTGAATATTGATAAGTTGACTCATGATATTCGCGATAAGATGGGCGTGATGATGCCTATCGGTTCTTATGTGACATTTAACGAGGTCAATAATAGTCACGAGGCCAGGAGTCATAAGCTGTGTGAGCGTTGGCATGTGCTGGTGCCCGATAATATTTATCATCTGTGGCCCTGCGAGACAAAGGGTACCAGGGAGAACACTGAAAAATAATGGATTCACTCAGCCACAAAGGGGAGCTCCCTTCATGGCTGAGTCTTATTTATTTCTTCTCAAGCATGGCTTCAACTTTCGCCAGTAGTTTTTCGAGCTTTTCTGAATCTTTTTCAATATTCTTTGGCTTTTTCACACCGATAATATCATTGGGAGAAAGAGCGCCCCGTTCGACCAGTTCATGTTGAGCCAGTTTTACCTGTTCCATATCCCCGCTGCCATAGGCGTTAGTCAGTAGCTTGATGATGTCACTGATAGACATTTTTGAAAGATCTGGATTATTTTCAGAGGTTGCCATGTGTTCCCTGCCCTGTTGTAGTCCTTAACTCTGTTGTTGATTAAACACCCAAACCCCGGCTATTGCAATCGCTTCTCCAACCCATGCCGGATGTAGAAAACGGCCTTCCCTCTCTGTGAGCCGTTAGCTGTTTGCTTCAGCCATCTTTACCTTTTCCTGCAGAGCATAGTTGTGGCTGGATATGACTCCCTATCACCCGGGCCAGCTGCTGATACCTCTGCTTCAATGCCGAGCCCGGACGGTAGGCGAGAACGATCTCGCGAAAAGGCTGAGGATCCTCTAGCCTTAGATACTCTATCCCGGGCTGGGGATGCTGTGAAATCGCCAGCTCAGGAAGCAGAGTCATCCCTCCCCCGGCGGCAACCATGTTGCGCAGAGTCTCCAGGCTGGTGGCCTGAAAGCTACTATCTTCACCTGCACCGGCTGAAAAGCAAAATCCCAGAGCCTGATCGCGAAGACAGTGTCCATCAGAGAGCATCAATAGAGACTCTCCCGCCAATTCACTCAGGTTTTTAGGGGGATATTTTGCCAGAGGGTGTTGGCTGGGAAGGGCAAGCAGCATAGGTTCCCGGTATAGGGACAGCTCGGAAAAGTGCTGTGTCTCTTTAACTGATGCCAGGATCAGGCAGTCCAGCTCAGCGCTTGCCAGCTGCTCTACCAGCTGGTGAGTTTGAGCCTCATAGAGAAATAGTTCCAGCTGTGGAAAGCGCTCTCGCAGCAGGATCACGATCCTGGGTAACAGGTAGGGGCCGACGGTCGGGATCAGCCCCACTCGGAGTGGGCCTGACATCTCATCGTGCTGGGCGCTGGCCATTTCACTGAATTTTTTTGCCTCCAGCAAGACCTGCTGTGCCTGTTGGACCAGCTGCATCCCCATCTCGGTAAATAGCACTTTGCGGCTCGAACGTTCCACCAGGGATACCCCCAGCTCCTGCTCCAACTTACGTAGTTGACCACTCAGGGTGGGCTGACTGACGTGACAGGCTTCGGCTGCGTGTCGAAAATGCTTGTGTTTTGCCAGGGCCACCAGATACTCAAGATCCCTGAAATTCATCGGAAGCACCTTTGTTAATAGGTAATAACTATCAGAACAATAGCATTAAACGATTTTTCAAATCAAAATTTGGGATCAATAATGGTTCCATCAACAACGCAGATGTAGCATAAGCAGCGCAATCAAGAACCAAGAGTAAGGAGAAGATTATGTTTGATAATAAAGAAGGCCAGGCCGTTCCTCAGGTGATATTTCATACCCGCCAGGGAGATGCCTGGGTCGATGTGACCACAGATGAGCTGTTTGCCAATAAGACGGTCGTTCTGTTCAGTCTGCCTGGTGCATTTACTCCAACCTGCTCCTCAAGCCACCTGCCTCGTTACAACGAGCTGGCATCGGTATTTGCCGAGTATGGTGTCGATGACATCCTCTGTGTGTCAGTAAACGATACCTTTGTGATGAATGCCTGGAAAGAGGATCAGGAGGCAGAGAATATCCGCTTTATCCCGGATGGTAATGGTGAGTTTACTAAGGGGATGGGGATGCTGGTAGACAAAGAAGATCTGGGCTTTGGTCCCCGCAGTTGGCGCTACAGCATGCTGGTGAAAAATGGAATCGTCGAGAAGATGTTTATTGAGCCTCAGGAGCCGGGCGACCCGTTCAAGGTTTCAGATGCAGATACCATGCTAAACCACATCGCTCCTGAGCATAAGATGCAGGAGTCTATCGCACTCTTTACTAAGCCCGGATGCCCTTTCTGTGCCAAGGCCAAAGAGATGCTCAAGTCCAAAGGGCTGGCGTTTGAAGAGGTCGTGCTGGGTAAGGATGCAACCACCACCAGCCTCAGAGCGATTAGTGGCAGGACCACCGTGCCCCAGGTGTTTGTTGGTGGCAAGCATATTGGTGGCAGTGAAGAGCTCGAAACTTATCTGGGATAACTGATAAAGGCGGGATAAAACCCGCCACTGCAATCGATTGGGGGATCTATGAAAAAACGAAGCGTTGATGTTGCCGTGATTGGTGGGGGTACCGCAGGGTTGGCCGCTTATCGGGCTGCGAAATCCCATACGGATAGCGTCGTCATGATTGAGGGCGGTCCCTATGGAACCACCTGCGCCCGGGTTGGCTGTATGCCATCTAAGCTGTTGATAGCAGCCGCAGAGTCAGCCCATGAACTCTCAAAGGCTCCTCAATTCGGGATCCATCCTCAGGGTGAGATCCGGGTGGATGGTGCCGAGGTGATGCAGCGGGTTAAGAGTGAGCGAGACCGTTTTGTCGGCTTTGTTGTGGATGGGGTCAACAATATTCCCGCCGAGGATAAACTCACTGGCTATGCACGTTTTCTGGATTCTCATCGATTGCAGGTTGATCAGCATACCTTGGTTGAAGCCCGCCGAGTGGTAATCGCGACTGGATCCAGGCCAAGCTGGCCCGAGAGTTGGAATCAGCTCGGTGATCGCCTGGTGGTGAATGATCAGTTGTTTGACTGGGATAATTTGCCGGAGTCGGTTGCAGTATTTGGCCCGGGAGTGATTGGCCTTGAATTGGGCCAGGCGCTCAATCGCCTGGGAGTCAAGGTCACCATGTTTGGCATGGGGGGTCAGGTTGGTCCACTGACCGATCCTAAGGTGATGGCGAGTGCCGATGAGCTGTTTAACCAGGAGTTCTATCTGGATGCCAACGCCAGGGTTGAGTGGGTTCAGCGTGAAGGTGACCAGGTTTATATCAAGTACCAGGATAAACAGGGAGAGCCCAGAGAGCTGTGGGTCGACTATCTGCTGGCAGCGACCGGCCGCAGACCCAATGTGGACAAACTGGGGCTTGAGAATATCAAGATTGAGCTTGATGAGCGGGGAGTGCCGTTCGCGGATCCCAAGACGATGCAAACCAGTGTTCCCCATATCTTTGTGGCCGGAGATGCCAGTAATCAGTTACCACTGCTGCATGAGGCGGCCGATCAGGGACGGATTGCCGGAGATAATGCCGGCCGCACGACCAGGATTATGCCGGGGTTGCGCCGCTCTAAGATCTCCGTGGTCTTTTCAGATCCACAGATCGCCATGGTCGGCGAAACCTATCGGGAGCTGACGGAGCGGTTGGGAAGCTGTGGCTGTTTTGCTACCGGGGCTGTTTCTTTCAATGATCAGGGGCGCTCACGGGTGATGTTGCGTAATAAGGGGATACTGCACCTTTACGCTGAGCAGGGAACCGGACGCTTCCTGGGAGCCGAGATGATAGGACCGAGTGCAGAGCACCTGGCTCACCTGTTAGCCTGGGCTCACCAGCAGCAGATGACGGTTTCCCAGATGTTACAAATGCCATTCTATCACCCGGTGATCGAGGAGGGGGTTCGCACCGCTCTGAGGGATCTGGACTCTCAGCTCGAGTTGGGGGATGGCGTGCTGGAGGCTTGCCTGCAGTCGACCCCGGGTTGTTAACCCGGGATGAAACTCCTACGGGGCTAACCCCCTTGGCTATCCTTAAGATGAGATAGCCAGGGAATATCATAATGAACGTCAAGGCACTGCTGCGCTTAGTACTGATTATCGGGATTATATTGGCAGTGACCTGGTTGCTGACAATGTCCTGAGTCGGTGCACCGGGTAAAAAAAAGCGCGTCTCAGGACGAGTCGCGCAAAATGTGCCATGGAGGTAAATGATAATCATTCTCATCTTATGGCTTGTTTCAGCCGATTGCAAGCATAATTTTTAGCCATCATCAGGGGAATATTGTTGAAGCTCCGGGAGCAGCTCTCATTGGGGGATGGATAACGGAGTTAGCAGGGGAGCGATGCTCCCCGATGGTCAGTGGATTAGCTTGCTGGCAGGGTTGCGATATATTGAGAAAAGCCATCCAGCAGCATCTGAACCGCCATCATGATCAGTAACATTCCCATCAAGCGCTCGACGGCGGTCAGGCCCTTCTCACCAAGCAGGCGATTGAACAACTCCTGGAACATCAAAATGGCGGAGCAAGCCAGCCAGGCCAAAAGCAGCGCCAGTGCCAGAGGGCCGAGGTGACCCGGATGTTGATGGGCTAACAATAGCAGCGTTGCTAACAGCGAGGGGCCAGCCAGCAGTGGGATAGCGATCGGTACCAGAAAAGGCTCTTCACCTGCCACTGCACCGGTTACTCCTCCTGGGGTCGGAAAGATCATCTTAAGGGCGATCAGGAACAGGATCAGGCCACCTGAGATATTGACCGCGACCTGCCCAAGGTGCAGAAAATCAAGAATACTTTGCCCGGCAAACAGGAAAATCATCATGATCACCAGAGCAAACAGGGACTCCCGGATCATGACCTGACGGCGGCGCTTGGGATCGACATGACGCAATATCGACATGAATACCGGAAGATTTCCCAGAGGATCCATGATCAGAAACAGCATCACCGCAGCGGATGTGATCTCCACAGTTGGTTTACCTCATCAATCTAGAGTAAAAGAGCTTGGCTAAGCTCTTTTCAGGTTTAAAGCAGGTGGTGAGCTGACTCACCACTTAACAATTAATGGTCGTGATTACAGATCTGCTCGGGATCGATAGACAGGCCAGCGGGGCTGGATTGAAGCTTTTTACGTTCAATTAAAAAATCGATCAGTTGAGTAGCTGTCAGATCCTGTAATTTACAGGTGTGGAAACGGGTGTCCTCTCCGAACTCCTGTTCGACCAGTGCGATCAGCTCCTCACGAGGATAGCTTCTGTGTGATTCCCGAATCATCGCAATGACATCATGGCCGTGAATAGATTGACTCATCTGTTTCCCCTTGTTTTATCTGTTCTGGTTAGGCTGACCAGATCGGTTAATCGGCAGCTTCACCGGGTTCATGCTTACAACGCCAGCAAACTTCGAAGTGTGGGCGGTTAAATTCCCCACAGCAGGAGCAATACCAACCGATGCCCTGACGCTGCTGGTAACTTTCGATGACCATGGTGGCCTTTTTCTTGTCCTGTTCGCGGATCAGCAGCAGTATCTCAATGAACTCTTCCGGTGACAGGGTTCCCTCTTCGGGATTAGCCCCTTTTTCTATCCGTACCTGGATCTGCTCAAGTTCAAGCGCCTCTTTGAGTGCATTGGCCTCCAAGATATGAACGGCCCGATAAAATGGCATCCACTCATTGCCCGCTTTCGACATCCTAATAACCTCCATTTAACCCCTGCAACCTTTCAGTAGCAGGTCGCACCCAGCGAGGATAGCGTTTTAGCGGGGGGAATACAACAGCTACCCGGGATCCTCCGCATTTTTGTTTCCTGCCAGGAAATGAACATTTGTTCATTTTGCTAATGATCAGCAAATGGCTCAGGAGTAGAATGCAGTTTCATTCTCTATACTCAGTAGAAGTCATCACTGTCTCTCTTTTTTTGAGTATTGTTTTTTTCTGTTTCTGGATGCCGACTCACGGGAAGAGCCACCTTGGTGCATTCAGCTTCCGATCTATCCGGAGTTTTTATGAAATCGAAGAACAGGATCGCACTGATTGCGGCTATCGTGGTGCTGCTGGTGGTTGCAGCAACGACTTATTGGTTTAGCTATGGCCGCTATATGCAATCGACAGACAATGCCTATCTGCACGGTAACATCACTACCATCAGTGCTCAGGTATCGGGTACCGTGATGCGCTCGGATGTCACGGATAACCAGAAGGTCAAGGCGGGTCAGCTACTGGCTCAGATCGATCCGCGCCAGTATCGGGAGCAGCTCAATGAGGCAACCGCCAACCTGGCTCTGACCCAGGCTCAGCTAAGCAATCTCAAAGCGACCAAGACGCTGCAGATGGCCTTGATCCATCAGGCGGAGGCCGAGGTGAAATCGGCCCTGGCGAAGCGCGATCAGAGCTACAAGGAGCTGGTACGCCAGCAGAGCCTGAGTAAGAAGCACTATGTCTCGCAAAATACCCTGGATCAGGCTCAATCCGATCTCAAGGTGACCAATGCAGGTCTGCAGCAGGCCCAGGCTTCACTTCATGCTGCCAAAGATAAACTGCAGGTGCTGGATACTCAGCTGGCTGAAGCCACTGCCAATATCGATAAGAGCGAGGCTGCCGTTTCTCAGGCCAAGCTTAATCTCTCTTTTACCGAGATCCATGCACCGGTTGATGGGATTATCGGCCAGCGTAGTCTGCGTAAGGGGATGCTGGCCGAGGTGGGGCAACCACTACTAAGCCTGGTACCGACCAATAAGATCTGGCTGGTGGCAAACTTCAAAGAGACGCAAGTTGGTCAGATGCGGGTGGGTCAAAAGGTCAAAATTAAAATAGATGCCCTGTCTGGTGTCACCCTGCACGGGCATATCGATAGCCTCTCACCGGCAACCGGCTCTCAGTTTGCTTTGCTACCCGCAGAGAATGCGACCGGAAATTTCACCAAGATAGTGCAGCGGGTTCCGGTCAAGATCCTGATCGATGATGCCGCGGGGATTCGTTCTGAGTTACGACCCGGCCTCTCGGCTGAAGTGACCGTCGATACCCGGGGTTAAAAATGGTTTCACAGAACGAAATGAGCCCGGAGGAGCTTAGGCGTAACTGGCTGGCTGTGATGGGGGCGATCATCGGTGCCTTTGTCGCCATCCTGGATATTCAGATCACCAACGCCTCCCTCAAAGAGATCCAGGGGGCCCTCTCTGCGACCCTGGATGAGGGATCCTGGATCAGCACAGCTTACCTGGTTGCCGAGATGGTGGTGATCCCGCTGAGTGGTTGGCTGTGTAAGGCTCTGGGAACCCGCAGGGTGCTGCAAACCCTGAGCGTCTGTTTTGCTCTCTCCTCGATTCTCTGCTCCATGGCCTGGGATCTTAATTCTATGATCCTGTTTCGCGGTATCCAGGGACTTGCTGGAGGGGGACTGATCCCGATCGCCTTCTCTATGATAGTGACCCGGCTGCCAGATAATCAAAGGGCTTTGGGGATGGCCCTGTTTGGGATCACCGCGACTTTTGCGCCCTCCATTGGCCCGACCCTCGGAGGCTGGCTGACCGATAACTTCTCCTGGCACTACATCTTCTATATCAATATTCCACCCGTGCTGTTGATGATGCTGATGGTTGGCTTTGGCCTGGAGCATGAGTCGATCAAAAAAGACTTACTCAGGGGCGCCGATTATTTCGGGATCCTGACCATGGCGGTTGGCCTGGGATGTCTGGAGGTAGTCCTGGAGGAGGGAAATCGTCACGACTGGTTTGGCTCACAGATGATAGTGATCCTCTCTATCATTTCAGCGGTTGGCATCATATTGTTTGTGATCAACGAGCTAAGGCACCCCAACCCCTGGTAAACCTGAGGTTATTTCGAGAGCGTAACTTTACCCTCAATTGCATCGCCTTCTTCCTGCTGGGTGCTGCACTGTTTGGGGCGATCTTTGTGTTCCCCATGTATATGACCCAGATCTACAACTACAACGCACTTGAGATCGGCATGGTGTTGATGTGGATGGGCTTTCCGCAGCTCTTTGTACAGCCTTTTCTACCCAAGTTAACCAAGATCTTTGATCCCAGGCACCTGGTTTGTTTTGGCTTTTTTGTGTTGGGGGGAAGCTTCTTGATGGATGTGCACATGGACCCCAATTTTGGCGGTCACCAGTTGATCCCCTCCCTGATCGTTCGGGCACTGGCGATGCCTTTTATCATGGTGCCTCTCTCCCTGGTGGTTACCTATGGTATGCCAAAAAAAGAGATCCCGGATGTCTCAACCCTGACCAATGTCCTGAGAAGTCTCGGTGGGGCGGTGGGAATCGCGGCAATTACCACCGCATTGCAAAATCGCACCCGTGAGCACTACCACGATATCACCGCCTCCCTGCCTGCGGTGAGTGAGCACGCTTGGCACTATTTGCGAGATACCGCGACCCTTTTGATGGAGCGAGGTTCACCTGCTTTCACCGCCAAACAGCAGGCGACCGCTGTGCTGTATAACAGCATGCAGACAAACGCTGCCATCATGGCCTATAACGATGTGTTGTTTATTATGGGCAGCCTGATGTTTGTGGCAGGACTGAGTATTTTGCTGATTAAAAAAACCAGTGCAGATGCCTGATGGGGTTGGAGGAGGGGGCCTCCTCCAGGCCTAAGGCCTGATTTTCCAGGTTCGCTATATAACCAATAGCGAACTTTTCATTGTGCTGCGCACGGCTGTTTACAGCTTCGCTGCAAGTGCCGGCCGGCGGCAGGCAAAGGGGCAAACGCCTTTCCCCTTTGCAATCCCCTCGCGCCCCAGATCTCACTTAACCCTCGGCTCTCCTGATGATTAAGGCTCCGCTTAGACGCAACATCCTTGTTACGGCTAAGCTCTCATCACATCCATGTGATTCGACCTGAATCCTCTACTGTTCGCCTCCGTGCTCGCTCACGGGGAGTTAAGCCCCGTCTATTTGTGCCGAATGGTTCAGATAGGAGCAGAGGGTCTGCTTATTCACAATTCAACAGTTACCCCAGTGATCTACTATTTGGAACAGTTATTTAGCAACGGGGCTCAACCGAGTTGAGATGCTTTTTATTTGGTACCAAACTATTACAAGAGCACTTCACCGGATAGCTTTAGATTATAGGTCATGTTTTTAATTTTTATCTCAACATTTAATTGTATTGTTAAAATATGATAATTAATGAAAGTATATCTGCAAGGTGAATGGATAACGTGTTATGTTTGGCTGAGACAAAAATTTAGCCTTTCAAATTTTGTTATTATTATAAAAATGAAATCAAAATGATGGATGTCAACGAGCTTCTGGCAATTGGCTCGGCTCTTACCACTGTAGCAAGATTGCATATTAAATACTCAGTTAATATGGTTTCAGAACGCCAACTTCTTCGAAGTAAGCGAAATACATATATGTATCATGAAAAGTTTCAGCATCTTGATGAATTAAGAAAAAGCACCGTTCAAAGGCCGCAAAAGATAGCGATGGCCTTAGAGCATAGCGTTGGGTGTTGTGGTGAACTTTGCATGATATGCTACGAAATTGCAGACTCCTATAGTTTTGAGTTGACAGAGAATCTCTATATAACAAATCTTTATACTTACCATGGCGATCCTGAATCTATATTCAATCATTCATTTCTGCTTTTACATCAAAGTGGAACTTTAAATCAACGAGTCGTCAATTCTAGTCTTAGAGATGTACCTGTATCGAGCTCAATGCATACCTTAAGCCGTTCATATCAAGGTCTAGATAATGCAGTCATTGTTGATCCTTGGATCTATGCTGCAACGCCTTTGTCAGAGTTAACAGCTCATATTTTGAGAGCAGAAGAGCTTGGAGTTGAAGAGTGCTATACTGCAGGAGTTTGTTTTAACGGGGAGAAAGAGTATAAACATACTAACCTAAATAAGGATAGTTTTAATTCCAGAGCAATAATCCCAATGGATATCATGGAAGGTTTTGAGAAAGAGTATCAGCTTCATCTTAATAGCCTTAGTAGATATAAACTAAAAACAAAAAACAGGAGTATCCATATTCCTAGAAATAGTGGTTCCTTTGTCAAGAAATGGCCTCATGATGATTTAAAATATGATCATCTTTTAGAAAGCCAAAGGCTGATTCCTGCTTCTGAAAGTAGAGGTTCATTTGCCAAGCCAAGAGGTTACGAATCCATTCGGGAAAGTCTATTCATTGAGATTGATGATTATCAACGGAAAAAATTAAATGAGCAAACTAGAAAAATTCATGAAATGCAGTTATTTATAAATGATATGATAAATAGCGCTTCCTCTTGTATGAAGCGATTTGAGAGTAGTAAAAAAGTATCAGCATTAATTGAACTACGTTCTTGTCTGGCTGAAAACATTAGGAGAAAACCTGGTGAGAGGCATAAAATAATCAGTGATGATGGATTGAAACTTGTTTTCGAAGCAGCAACTAAGATAGCCCTGTGTGTTCGAGGTAAAAAATTCAAACAAGATATTCCACTTAATAAACTTCAACAAACAAAGACTGCCCTAAGCTTAATTAGAAATGACCACCGCCGCTATGCTTTTGAATCAATCGATGGATTAAGTCTTGATGATTTTAGGCAAATACGGAATAGTAATGAAGGAAAGAGTGAAAAGTATCATCGATTAATCAGGCATATCTATGGTGGGGATTTCAGTATTGATCTGTTGCAAGAGCCAGATCATAAGGCATACTGGTATTCACAAGCAAAAGTGATTTATGATGGGCTCAAACGCAAGCCTAGATATACGTTTGCGCAACAGTAATTTTACTCCTGAGCTTGAGATCTCATGGCTTGTTTAATAGTGATATAAATCTTTAAGATCATCGAAGTATTAGGTTAGCCGGATCGTAGGAGAGCCTGCCCCGACATAGCTATAGCACACATTACGCCCATCGCCTATGGTGATCATTACAAATAGCTGCTCGGAAAGTGAGTTGGAGTTGTCATGGCTCAGTTGCTGCGGCTCGTTCATTAGTGAGGTACCCCTCAACCGGTTCCGGTGAGGGGTTTGTATAGATTAGGCGGTCTTTAGAACAAAAACTGCTGCGATCACCATCACTATCCCGGCCCAGCCAATCGGCTTGAGGCGTTGCTTAAAAAAGAACTGCCCGCCCATTGCGGTTCCCAGAATACCTATGGCTCCCCAGCTGGCATAAGCGATGGCAAGATCCATCCCCTTGACGGCCTGAGCCAGCAGGGTAAAAGCGGCCAGAACCAGAATGATGGCGAATGCACCCCAGCCTTTATTCTTAAATCCCCGGGACTTGTGCAGGGCCAGGTTGGCAATAATATCCAGTACAGCAGCGAGAACAACGTAACCAAAGTAGATATCAAAAAATTGCATAAAGCCTCCATCCTGAACTTATAATTAGCTGCTGCCTTCGTGGCTCTCACCAGCGTTAACCATGACTATACCTATGACTGCCATGCCCAGCCCGATGATCGCCTGGGTATTCAGGTGCTCCTTAAAGACCACAACCGACATCAGGGTGATGAGTGCGATGCCTAACCCCTCCCAGATGGCGTAGGCCACACCGATGGAGATTTTTTTTACTGCGAGTGACAGAAAAAAGTAGGAGATACCGATCATCGACCACATAAGCAGGTACCCTTCGTTTGCTGTCCCGCCTGAGGCACTGGTTAGCTTCATGAAGGAGGTTCCTGCAACCTCGGTAATTATGGCCAGAATCAAGAAAATCCATGGGATCAACATAGCTCACCTCTTCCTCTTGTCATTGCCTGTTACCTTTCATCATAGGGGGATCCGATGTATAACTCTAAGTCACTCAGCGTCAACTATATTGATGCTGAGGTTTTTTTTTGACCAGGAGGGATGATGAGGCTCAATCAGTTGGAAGACTTTGTAGTGACCTGTCGCCAGGGTTCTATCGCCAAGGCGGCCATACAGCTGGGACGAAGCCGCAGTGCTGTGAGTATGAGTATCAGTGCATTGGAAGACAGGCTGGGAGTTATCCTGTTTGAGAGAACCGGAAATCGAACCCATTTGACCCAGATGGCCCAGGATATATTGGATGATTGTGAGCGGATCCTGGAGCTTGCCAACCATATCGATCTCAAGTGTTCCCACCATTTGCAGGGGGTTGAGTCGTCACTGCGAATCGTCCGTGATGATGCGCTTCCCGAGTATTTTTGGCGTAACACTATTATTGAGATGAAACGTCTCTATCCCGAGTTGAACCTGGTGTTTGCCCTGGCAGCTTCCGCAGAACTCCAGGAGTATGTGACCACAGGTGCCGTTGATCTGGCATTTGGGATCCGGACTGCAAATGAGCCGGTTGCCAATCTGGAGATCTCTGTTCTCAGTCAGATCCGCTCTTTGATGGTTACCTCCCGGGAGCATCCTCTGACCCGGCTGACTCAGGTTCGCCAGGATGATCTCGATCGCTATCCCCACATCAGCGAAGCCTTCTTTGATGAAGAGGGGCTACGTTCCCTATCCGTTCCCAGTGCCCGGCAGATAGGGATCAGTAGTTTTGAGCTGATGCGGGATATGGTGCTGGAGGGGATGGGCTGGGCACACCTGCCAGCCCCATTGGTCAATCCTTTGCTGCGTAAGGAGGAGCTCAGGGTGCTCAGGCACAGGCGCAGTATCGAATGGAGTGATTACATCATTATGCAGTCGCCAACCCATAAACAGGGAGAGATCTCTGAGTGGCTACTCTCCAGAGTAAAGGGATATCTTCAGGATTTACTCTGATTTAGGATCACTCTGGCCTCTACTCAGGGGGAGCCTTTCTGACATTGGGCCGGTCGCCCCTTGGACCTTTGAGTGATGGATAGAGGGCTAGCTGACCGTGCTGATGAAAGATAGCTTTTACCGTCCCGCTGCGGTATAGCTCATCAAAGCTTGCTTGCCAGCTCTGTATCACCGGGTCCGGAGTCTGTTTATTAAAAGCTATATATAACTTAGCTGTTTTTACAGTAAAAACAGCTTCAAACTCGCTGGAGTTTAGCTTCAGCTGTGCCAGAGTTTCCCTAAAAGTACTTCTGGCGACGCACCAGAGATCAATCCTGCCTAGCACAAGCTTTTTCAGATTTTGCTTCGGGTAAACGGCTTCATCTAATAGATGTAACCCTCTTGCATTGAGGAGTTGTTGATTGATGGTTCCCCTTTCAACACCAATCAGGTATTGCTTGGCGTCTTTCAGGGAGTGAATTTTAAGCCGGGAGGACCTGAGGGCGTAAAGCTCAAAATGTTTTTCAGCCAGGGGGCCGACCCATTTAAACTCATGCTCCCTCTCTTGGGTGCGGGTGGTAGAGAATAGAGCCGTCCCCGGGGTATTCAGGGTTTTCTTATATGCTCTGGCCCAGGGGTAGACCTGGATTGGCTGGTTATTGTCATGACTGGCTTTTAGCATCCGCACTATATCTGCACTCGGCCCTTCGAGCTTGCCTTGTTCCAGATAGCTCAGGGGTCTGTAGTTTTCAGCAATGAAAGTGATTTGGGGTGCAGAATGAATGAGCGTACTAAAAAACAAGCCCAAGGATAGCAGCAATAGTTGAAGAGGCTTTGGCATTAGTGATGGAGCAAGGCACACTGAATCCTCCTTGAGACTTTCAGTTTAATACCACAGGATGTCCCTGAGCTCATCTATGAACAAATTTAGCATATGACCCTGTAGGGCCTGTTGATTTAGATAGCCTAAGGGCTACTCAATTTTTTTGGGGGCGTCCTGAATAATCGAGATCAGTTCTCTGGCAAAAGCCGCTTCACAGGGGTGATCGCAACCTCTCAGCTCATGCTTATCATCACAGTAGCCGGGGCAATCGGCGATCTCGGATCTGGATTTTTGGTAGTTTTCTCCCGTATAGAGATCTTTGAAATCCCTGACCTCAACAGCCATGGTTGAGTGACAGCCATCTTTATCGTGAGTAAATAAAAAAAGGCCCTCATCGAGCTGCTCCAGGTCAGCCTGGTAGCCATTGAGAGTGAGTGCCGGATCCTGTAAAAAAACATCACGGTTGTTCCAGGTTTGGGAGCACATGGGGCAGACTTTAAAAGATTGTGGCTGGTGAAATAGCTCTATGGTTGCCATGATGTGTTGGGTACCAAAAGAGACACTTTCTCCAAAGTGGTTGGGGATGAGTTTTATTTGGTGATTTCTGCTGAGAATATCCTGGACCACACCCTGGTGAATGATGGAGGAGCTCTCGGGTTCCTGATATGAGCGCAGAGGCTTAATGATATAGGTTAGCGCCCGGTTATCTGTGGTTAGCCACAGCATCTTCTGGGGAAGCTTTCTGGTGACTTCATCGGGTGAGACCCTATTATGAACATCCCATTTGATATCTGACATAAGTGATGAGCCGGATTGTGTGCTTTTTACAAATGTAGAGTTCAATCCACACTGTGTCCAATTGACTCTTTTTCTTAAGCGAGTGAGGGGAGGTATGATTTTCTGTGCCTGGAAGGGGGGAACGAGTGCCAGCCCTGAAAGCTAGCTACTGAGTCGCTTCGGCAGCGGCCTCTGTGCAATCAGTAACAATTCCCTGGATCTTGAGCCAGTACTTTTCCTGGCAGCGGTTGTGAAACCTCTTACAGGTGGGAGTGATACTCAATTGCGCCGGTTCTACCACCTCATAGCTAATCCAGCACTCTTCACAGATCTGTTCACTGGGTTGGTCATCTCGCTCCACCAGGTAGCGAATGACCACACCATTTTCAAAGTAATAGAGTGTCTGCTGCTCATGAACCCTGATCTCATCATCCAGGTAGCTGTTGGTAGAGCTATCTTGGCGAAGAACATGGAGTGAAAGGGTTGGCTGGTGAATGGCTTTGATGTAGCTGAGCAAGCGGTTCATACAGTGTCACAAAAGGGCGCGGTTAAATGAGTCCGTGCAGGGTATCCGATCTACGAAGGATCAACCAGGGGCATTTGACGGGGATTGGCCAGATACAGCAGGAGAGCTCCTGCCGTTCTGGCCATTAGGCTGATCAGAGCTCAGCCAGCTCCTCAACAGGTGCTTCGGTCGCGACCTGTTCGCCAAGTAACTTGGAGGTTAGTGTTCCGGCCACCACGGCGCCGTTGACATTCAGAGCCGTTCGTCCCATATCTACCAGAGGCTCAATGGCTATCATCAGAGCAACCAGGGCCACCGGGAAGTTGAGGGCCGAAAGTACGATCAGCGAGGCAAAGGTACCGCCACCACCGACACCGGCAACACCCAGTGAGCCCAGCGCGATAATAGGTAACAGCATCAGCAGAAAGTGCAGGCTAAAGGGGTCAACTCCCATCAGCGGAGCCGTCATGGCAACGATCATCGCAGGATAGATACCGGCACAGGCATTTTGGCCTATGGTTGCACCAAAGGAGGATGAGAAGTTGGCAACGGCTTCCGAGTTACCAAGCTTCATCTGAGTTTCAATATTCAGGGGGATCGAGGCGGCACTGCTGCGGGAAACAAAGGCAAATGTCAGCAGGGGCCACACGGTTTTCAGGTAGCGGACCGGGTTAGTTCCCGAAAGTACCAGGATCAGCCCATGGATGATAAACATGGCGATGATGGCTGCGTAGCAAGCGACAATAAAACCGACCAGGTTCAGCAGATCCTTGGGGTTGTAATGAACCATCACCTTGATGATCAGGGCCATGACGCCATAGGGGGTGAGGTTGATCACCATTTTCACCAGGCGCATCACCCAGTGTTGGGCCATCTCGATGAAGCTAAGGATCTTGTCGCCAATTTCGGGTTTCTCCTGGCGTAGCTTGAGAGCCGCGACTCCGGAAAATGCAGAGAAAATAACAACCCCAATCACTGAAACCGAGCGGCTTCCGGCCAGATCGCTGACAATATTGGTTGGGATCACCTCCAGCAGCATCTGGGGAATCGTGAGTCCCTTCACCTCAGAAACATGTCCCTGCAAAGAGGCGTTTAATGCATCCATGTTGTCATGGTTGATCAGGTTTGCTGCAGATAGCCCAAAGATATGTACCGAGGCGACTCCTAAAAAGGCCGCGATAGACACGGTGATCATCAGGATTGCCAGGATGCTAATGCTAATTTTCCCAAGGGATTGAGCGTGCTCCAGGCGAGCCACCGCCGACATGATGGAAACAGTGACCAGAGGAATCATCACCATCTTTAACAGGTGAACATAGCCACCTCCAACAATATCGAGCCACTCCATGGCCTTGGCCATTCCGGCATTTTGATGACCAAGGGTCCACTGCAGGACAAAGCCAAAGATCACACCGATAAGTAAGCCAAAAAGAACCTGGCGGGATAAGCGAATCTTCTGCTGTTGCAGCCTGAAAATAAATAAACTAAACAGCACAAAAATAATCAAAATTAACAGAGATGTTACCATTGTTATAACCATCCATCTGAATTCAGGTATTTAGAGTTAACAAAAATTTATCGTTCTGTCAGCGTAAAGCTTCGAAATAGTAACCCTTATGAAAGTGCTGATATATATGGCTGGTGCAAAATTTTCTTATATTTTGTATTAGATTTTTTACATATAGTTCGGCAATGGAACCCTTTTCTGCCTCGGCTGTCAGTAAATAAGCCTAGCTTATTGATAGTAAGTACACTCATCGATTGATTAATTTCAGGCTGGCGAACTTTAGGCATCGTTTAATAATTAGAGGTTCATCAAATTTAGGACGAATATTTCTGCAAGCTTTATGTTGATTGTCTGAGGGGGAGTCCGGGTGAAATAGAGTTAAAAACAGCAGAAAAGGGTTTCATCCAGAAACAAAGGGTTATTTTTGCTAATTGCTGTGTTTTTTTTGAACGTTTCTGATTGCAATGACTCGAAAAGTAGGATAACGATAGTATCTCAGTGATTCAGACAGACAAGGAGAAGGGAATGAATCAGGATGTGAGCTCGGCCTTACAGGGATATATCAGACAGATAGAGCAAATGCTGGATGAGGGGAAGTCTTTTGCAACTATCGCTAATGAGATAGGTACTCAACCCGAGATATTGAGTCGTTATTACGCACTACATCTTCGGCAGCAACTCCAGCAGTTGAACAAAAAAGTAGAGCAGACCGATGCTCTGGCGGGTCAGCTGGAAAAGCTTACCCGGGTGACCTTGCCAACCTCAGAGCGCAGAGTGATGAAACAGCGCAGTAGTGCCATTCGTATGCTGCGTCAGTATGGGTACCTGCATCAGTAATTTTTTACAAGGCTCAGCGCTCGTTTCTCTGAGCCGAACCTCCCCGGCTCAGATCGCGGGCCAGGATCAGGCCTAAGCCGATAATCTGTAGGAAAAGAGCCAGGTTTCTCATCTGTGATGTTTCCTCATTGAGGTGCTGCAGGGTACCGTCCAGCTGCAGGTTCTTCAGATAGAGCTCATCGATGCGCTCTCTCTCCTGCTGTTGCAGTTTTGAGATAAGACTCATCCAATTTCCTAATTGTGACACCGCAAGTTTCGGGAGAGAAACCTCCCCGACCCATGGCTGCATGCTCTGTTTTATCTGAGAGCTGATTTCCGGTGTCAGCTCAGGAGTCTGTAGCAGCAGGATCAACATCTCCCGTTTTCGCTCGAGGGTTTCAACCCTTTGCCAGGTCAGGGAGATCAGGTTCTGATTAGCGGATTTTTCAACCTCAATGCCACTGATTTTGCCCTGCATCCCATCAATAAAAAAATTGGTCAGCAGGGCCGAGATGATATTAAACAGCAGGCCAATGGCGACCAGTAGCCAGGCCGGGGGGATGAGCCTTAAGTGTGTTTTTTGAGATAAGTTGATCGCCATCCTGGCTCCCTGGCTTCTTTTGAAGTGAGTCGACTGTTTTGTGCATAGACAAGTAAAGCACAGATCCCCGGAGCGGGAGGTGAAACCACCGGGCGGCTCGCAAAATTTGCCAAGGGTGTACCTATTACACCAAGAATCGGTGCATTCTGTTGGAAGATTCGGTAGAGTGGAGAGGTTTTGATTCACACTGGGTATTGTCATGGAAAGCTCCTCCCGATATGAAAAGTTTCGGCTCGCCTTAGCCTCATTTTTGCCAGAAAGCGCCTTAATTACCGATCTCTCCCTCCGGATGGCCTATGGCACAGATGCCAGCTGTTACCGGATGGTTCCTCAGTTGGTGGTGAAAACCACCCGGGAGCAACAGGTGGCTGAAGTTTTACGCTTGGCGGATCAGATGAATATTCCGTTAACCTTTCGGGCAGCCGGGACCAGCTTGAGCGGTCAGGCTGTGACGGACTCGGTTTTGCTGACCCTGGGTGATGAATGGCGAGACTTTGAGATTAAAGATGGGGGACAGAGGATCTCGGTTCAGCCCGGGCTGATAGGAGCGGAGGTCAACCGTATCCTGGCTCCTTTGGGGCGTAAAATCGGACCTGACCCAGCTTCAATTGAGGCGTGTAAGATAGGTGGGATCGTAGCAAATAACGCATCGGGTATGTGTTGCGGGACGGCACAAAACAGTTACCAGACTCTGGCGGCTATGACGCTGTTACTGGCCGATGGTAGCAGGCTCGATAGCGGCGACCCTCAGAGTGTGGGGGCATTCAGGCAGTCCCACGGTGAGCTCCTTAATGAGCTACAACAGCTGGCTGAAAAGACCCGTCAGGATGGTGAGCTCTGTGAGCTGATTCGCCATAAGTATCGCCTTAAAAATACCACGGGCTACAGCCTCAATGCCCTGATCGATTTTGAGGATCCCATCGATATCCTGACTCACCTGATGGTGGGTTCAGAAGGAACCCTTGGCTTTATTAGTGAGGTGACCTATCACACGGTCGAGGAACACCCTCATAAGGCCTCTTCACTGATCTTTTTTAAGGACATTCAGACAACTTGTGAGGCCGTTGTTGCTTTGAAATCGGCGCCGGTGGCTGCGGTAGAGCTATTGGATCGGCCGGCGCTGCGCTCGATCGAGGAGCTCCCCTCGGTGCCGGAGCTTATCCGGGAGCTGGGCGATGAGTGTGGAGCCCTGTTGGTCGAAACCCGGGCGGGCAGTGAGTCACAACTGGCTGAGCAGATCCGGCAGATCGATTTAGCCCTGGATGGCTTATCCCGGGTGGCCTCGGTTCCATTTACCGATGATCCCGCTGAGTATGGACTGTTGTGGAAGATCCGTAAGGGTGTCTTCCCCGCCATAGGTGCGATGCGTCCCGAGGGTAGCACAGTGATCATTGAGGATATTGCGGTGCCCGTTGAAAAGCTCGGAAGTGCAGTGCTCGATCTGCAGCAACTGTTTGTCACCCATGGCTATCCGGAGGCGGTGATCTATGGTCACGCCCTGGAGGGAAACCTGCATTTCGTATTTTTCCAGTCCTTTGATTCTGCGAAGCAGACCGAGCGTTATAGTGGTTTTCTTGAGGCGGTTTCTCAGCTGGTGGCGGTTAAATATCGGGGCTCCCTTAAGGCTGAGCATGGAACCGGGCGCAATATGGCTCCATTTGTGGAACTGGAATGGGGGGCGCGCGGCTATCAACTGATGTGGCAGCTCAAGCAGTTGCTCGATCCCAGGGGGATTTTGAATCCCGATGTGGTTCTCAGTCGTGATCAGGGGGTTCATCTTAAACAGCTCAAGGCGATGCCGCTTGCCGATGAGTTGGTGGATAAGTGCATTGAGTGTGGTTTTTGTGAGGCGGTCTGCCCCTCCCGGGATCTGTCGATGACGCCGCGCCAACGCATCACCCTGTGGCGAGAGATTCAGCAGTTGCACCGGGATGAGAGCGATCTTGAACGTCTGCGAGAGCTTGAAAAGAGTTATCAGTACCAGGCCATAGAGACCTGTGCCATGCCTGGCTTGTGTGCCGACCGTTGCCCGATGGGGATCAATACCGCCGAACTGATGAAAAAGCTCAAGGCCCGGCAGCATGGATCTGTCTCTTTGAAGATCGCCAGCTGGACGGCGGATCATTTTGCGACGGTGAGCTCAGGGGTGAGAGGTGCCCTGAGTGGAGCCTCTTTGCTTCAGTCGGCGCTCGGTAACAGGGGGATGGAAAAGTTAAGCCGGGGGGCTCGCTACCTGAGCGGTGATCGCCTTGGTCAGTGGTTGCCCGAGATGCCAAAGGCTGCTCGCTTCGACCCTGGTCCTCAGGCTCACAGCGGGAAGGACAAGGTTGTGTATCTGCCAAGCTGTGTCTCCCGAACCATGGGGCCAGCCAAGGGTTCATCCCTGGAGCCGCTGATTGATAAGACCCTGGCCCTGCTGAACAAGGCCGGATTTGAGGTGATCTTTCCCGAAGGGGTGCAAGAGCTGTGCTGTGGCATGCCCTATGGGTCTAAGGGGTTCCCCGAGCAGTCGGAACACAAACAGAACCAGCTGCAACAGGCGCTGCTCAAAGCGAGTAACCAGGGGGAGTATCCTATCTATATGGACACCAGCCCCTGTAGTCTAAAGAGCTCCCTGGCACAATCCGGGGAGCTCCCATTGAAGATCTATGAGCCCTTCTCCTTTATCTATCATTATCTGGTTCCGAGGCTGGAGTTCACGCCGATCCCAGAGCCTGTGATGCTACATGTCACCTGCTCCAGCCGACGCAAGGGGCTGGCCGAACTGATGCGTGAGTTAACCCGGATGTGTGCCTCTGAGGTGATTGAGCCTTCGGGGATCGATTGCTGTGGCTGGGGGGGCGATAAGGGCTTTAATCGGCCTGAGCTCAATGAATCAGCGTTGCGCCACCTTAAGCAGCAGGTACCGCAGCAGTGCCGTCGGGGGTATCCAATAGCCGTAGCTGTGAGATCGGCCTCTCCCGTTACAGCGGTGTTGAGTATGCTTCGATCGTCTACCTGGTGGATGAGGTGACTCGCCCGCTGAGGACGGGGCCGGATCTGAACTAAACCTATCATCTCTGATGAAGGGCCTCCCTTGTGAGCTGGATCTTGCTTTTAGTTTCGATTGGCTCATATTTATGGATCCCCAGCTGTGTAAGCCCTAATTTCACAGAAACAGAAGTTGTAGCAGACGGAGAAAACTATGGCCAACATCCTGCTCCTGGCAAATCTCAATTGCGATCATGTGCTATCGCTCAACCATGAACTGCATAGCGGAGGACGGATCACTTACAGAGATCAGGGGCGCCGCCTGGGGGGAGGTGCTGCGAATACCGGGACCGGCTTGCTGTGGGCGGGACACAGGGTTCAGGTCGCGGCCAGAGTCGGTTCCGATGAGACAGGTCAGTGGCTGCTTGAGCAGACCCGGGGAGTGGGGCTGGATACCGAGTATGTCGAGTGTTTCACTGGTGAGACCGGTGAGCTATTGATCCTGCTGGATGTCAGTGGTGAGCGAACCATACTACGCCAGCAGCGGCGCCCGGACCTTCCTCATAGGTTACCTGAGCAGGGGGTCGACTATCTCTACGTCAACTGGCAGGGCAATGAGCTCAAAGAGTATATGCAAAAAATGCAATCATGCTGCCGGGTGATAGCCCAATATCCCTCAGGGACAGCTGAGCTGCGGCCGGCCCACATCCTGATTGCATCGCACTGCGATCTCGACCTGAGTGATGATCCCTGGCAGCAGGCCCGCAGCATCGGTGGTGATAAGCTGGAGTGGCTGGTGATAACCTATGGGGAGCGGGGAGCCGAGGCGATCAATGCAGAGCAGAAGATCAGGGTGGATGCCCGGCCGGTTTCTGTGGTCGATACCACGGGGGCGGGAGATGCATTTGCCGGTGGCCTGATCCATGCTCTGGCACAGAAGCTGGAGATGAAGCAATCCCTGGCGATGGCAACCGAGTGGGCTGCATTCGCTGTATCTTCGAGCTCATCAACCCCCTCCCATGAACTCAAGGCCTGGTTGCGTAACTACCCGGGGAAGAGTGAGCAGCCAACAGAGCCAAAATAAATTGTAATTATCCTGTTGTCGGAGCACATTTATAGACAGCATCATCAAAAGATCTCAAGAGGAGAGAGTGATGGAAGGGCATCATTATCAGCATATATTGGTTGCGATCGACCTGGCTGAAGATAATCGCAAAGTGATCGATAAGGCGATCGACAGGGCCAAGGCTAATCAGGCCAAGCTGTCGATTATCCATGTGGACGTAGATCTCAAAGATCTCTACACCGAGATGATCGATATTGATATCGATAATGTCCAGAACCAGGTGATTGAAGAGAGCATGGGGAAACTCGAAGAGTTTCTTGCGCAGATTGAGTTTCCGATCAATAAGAAGCTGGTGGTGTGTGGCGATCTCTGTGAGCGGATCTGCCAGGCGGTGGAGAACTATGAAGTGGATCTGATGGTTTGTGGCCACCGCCAGAGCTTCTGGAGCCTGCTAACCTCTTCGGCTCGCCAGTTGATGAACACGGTTCCCTGCGATCTTCTGGTGGTTCCTCTGGATAAATAGCCCGGGCTTGGCCCGGGGCTAGTACATTGTTTCAACCCGATTGTTGGTTGCCTGGATATCATTCAAGGCCGCCCAGTGAATACCTCCCTGTATGCCCGATGCCAGCGCTTATGCTGGCACGGGCTTGGATGATATCTCTGACAACTTTTAGGCTGAGCTTGCCACACAGGTCAAATGCTCCGAAATGAGATGTTAGATTGGGGCTTAAATTTACCCGGGACAGAGAAAAGGGCCCCGAAAAATTGCACCTTGCTTGGCAAACAGGTTAGAATTTCGACCATGAAGCTATTTGATACCGCTTTTAACCTGTTTTGGTGGCGCTGCTCTTAACGCGGCGTGCCTTATCGTATCTGATAGAAAGTAGCCGCCGGGATTATGGCGGCTTCTTTTTACCCGCCTCAAAATTTCGGCTCACAGAAAATTTTGGAGAATAAAATGTCAGCTAAACCCGTTATTCTTACCGGAGATCGTCCAACAGGTCGCCTGCACCTGGGGCACTATGTCGGCTCCCTGATGCAGCGCGTTCAGATGCAGGACGATTATCGTCAATATATCCTGATCGCTGATCTCCAGGCTCTGACCGACAACGGACATAATCCGGACAAGGTTACTCAGAGCGTGCTGGAGGTAATGGCTGACTACCTGGCGGTCGGTCTGGATCCAGAGAAAACCACCTTCTGTCTGCAATCAGAGTTACCAGCTTTGCCTGAGCTGACCATGTATTACATGAACTGGGTGACCATCTCTCGTCTGGAGCGCAATCCAACCGTGAAGGCAGAGATCAAGCAAAAAGGATTTGAGCGTAGCCTGCCAGCGGGCTTTTTGACCTATCCTGTAAGCCAGGCCGCAGATATTACGGCGTTTCGTGCTGAGTATGTTCCTGTGGGAGATGATCAGCTGCCGATGCTTGAGCAGACCAATGAAATCGTTCGTAAGTTCAACAGCCTGGCCGGGCGTGATGTGCTGACCGAGTGTAAGCCAGTGCTGAGCAAGGTGAGCCGTCTCCCCGGAGCCGATGGCTCGGCCAAGATGTCTAAATCGCTGGGCAATGCGATCCAACTGGCTGCATCAGCCGATGAGATCAAGCAGTCGGTGATGAGCATGTATACCGATCCTGAGCACTTGCGGGTTGAAGATCCGGGTAAGATCGAGGGTAATGTGGTCTTTACCTATCTGGATGCTTTCCATCCGGATCAGGATTATGTCGCAGAGCTTAAGGCGCACTATCAGCGCGGTGGCCTGGGAGATATGAAGTGCAAGCGGATCCTCAATGACTGCCTGCAGACCATGTTGGAGCCGATCCGTGCACGTCGGGAAGAGGCGATGCAGGATCCTGCGCATCTGATGGCGATTCTCAAGCAGGGAACCGAGAAGGCGCGTGAAGTATCCGGAAACGTACTGGCGGATGTGAAAAAGGCGATGGGCCTGGATTACTTCAGCAAGTTCTAAAGCGATACCTGCGGGGCTGGCTGAGTGTCGGCTCCGCTCTTTTCTGGATTAACTGTCCTGCCACTCCCCATTGTACTCTCTGTCGGTTCACTCCGGTTTGCGTTTTTTATATTCAGGAGCGCTTTCTTATAGCTCGTCTCTGATTGGCGACTCTAACTCAGCAAATCTCTGTGAAGAGAGTTGACTCACCCTGCCCCTAGTATCTGAAGCCTGCCATCCGGCCTTTTACGGCACAGGGGAGCAGATATCTTTACCGAGCATCCTTATCTCAGTAGTCATTATCTTCGAAAAGAGGGAAACGATATGAAAAAATGGTTTGCGCTATCTCTGATTGGTGCTTCTCTAGTGGTTTCAAATGCGGTGTTTGCACAAGCAAGTTCCGTCCAGCCTTCAACAACCCATCATGTAGCGGCCAGTCATCAGGTCAAACATCATAAAAAGGGCTTGTATAAAAAGAGCGCCTATAAACCCCACACCCATAAAAAGCTTAAAGCGAAAAAGGCTTAACTAAGGGGAGTGGCCGCCGCTGGGCGGATAGAAAGATCAAAGACCGGCTGAGCCGGTCTTTGCTTTAGTAAGTCACTTGTGATTACAGGCTACGGGCACGCATCTCGAAGATCATCTTCTCTGCAGTGCATCCGAACTGGATCTTACCCTTGAGAGTCACAGTGCCATTTTCGCTGCTAATGGATTGTTCCACCTTGGCATCGGCATAGATCTCTTTTGCCAGGGCGACACACTTGGCAAACTGCTCTTTGAGCTGCTGCTCGTTATCTCCACTGAGCGAGAGCTCGAGAATATCATCTCCCTCTCCGATGACGGTGCCAATTTCAGCGAAGGCGCCACATGCATCACAGGTTTCCTGAACTTTATTCTCTACAGACATGGAGTGGGTATCCTTATTGAGTTTATAAGCACAAGGCCGCAACGATCAGCCTCATGAGCAGGCTGGAATCGATAGGCGTATAGGCTATTTTAGCATGGCCTTAAGCAACGGCAGTCCTGAAAATATAAACAATCTGTTTAACACAATGCAATCGCTCTGGTGGTGACTTGCATCCAGGCACAAGCTCAGGTTCTGTGGCATCAACAGAGCCAGGGCCTGTGCGACAGATCACAGCCTGCCGGCTCTGTGGTTGAGGATAAAGGCTCCTTTGAGTATGGTGCTCTCATCACGGCGTGTGGCGCAGTCTGGTAGCGCACTTCGTTCGGGACGAAGGGGTCGCTGGTTCGATTCCAGTCACGCCGACCACATTTTGAGTTTGATACTACACCTGAGAATCACGAGTTGCTCTAGCTCCGAAGCTTTTTGTTATGGGGCCGTCTCCATTACCCGGATACTCGGAAGCATATAACGTTCGAAGATCTCTTCCTCAGTGCCGTTGCTGCGTATGATCCCCATGCCTCGGTTGAATAGGGTGATGATCTGTGCAGCCTCCGGATTTTTTTTACCGACCAGCAGGTATTGCTCATTGTTGTAGACGGTTTGCTGAATATTGGTGATCTGCACCCGCTGGGAATAGGGCAATTTGGCTAAAAGGTGGTAGCCAACCTGAAAGTCCATCACGAACAGATCAATGCGATCGCGCAGCAGTTTCTTGAAGTTATTTGTATCTGAGATGGCGCGCTCCAGACCAAATGCCTTATCAAATTCCGCCATCAGTGGTCCATAGCTATAGCCTATGGTGCCGGCAATCTTGTAGTTTTTAAGCTTATCGACCGTGATTGTCTCAGCAAGCTCGGGGAAGCTGCGTCGCTTAAGGTGAAACAGGGTTTCGTTGACGAGCGAGACCCGGCTGCCAAAGAGGAAGTGCTGCTCCCGTTCGTCATTCTTATACCAGGGAAAAGTAACATCATAGATCCCCTCCCGGGTCAGGTTAAAGGCTCTGGCCCAGGGGAAACATTTTGCAAGCAGTGTGACGCCAACCTCCCGGTAGGCTGCCGTGACCGTATCGATGAGAGTCCCCCTGGGCTGATCGTCCTGACAGCTGATATAGGGAGGCCACTCTCCCACCGCAGCCGAGACCTCTCTTATTTTGGAGTGCAGGTTTGTGGAGCTGAACAGTAGCAGAGCTATGGCGGTGTAGAGGGTGAGTTTCACATGCTTCTCCTTGAGTCACCAGGGGACAGCGATGAACCGTTTCCTGGGGAAGATGGCTCCGGCTGGCGTTTAATCTGGGAAGGGCTACAGCTCGTAGCGAGCCAATGCTTCCAAAGCGCAGCATGTTCACGTAGCCATAGATTGGCACTCTCTTGCACATCCAGTTTGTCCAGTACAACCCGGCGGGACATCTGAGCGATCTGCTCAGAGGTGAAGTCGATTTTTTGTAAGAGCTCGATGGCACAGGGCGCTCGCTGGGTAAGCCTGGCATTGGCTACCTTCTTGATCCAGCCCTGAGAAACCTCTCCACAATCATGGGTGACCTCAGGGTTGATGCCCCTATTCGGATCGGTTTTACACTCGGGGTGCCAGGGAGGAAACTCAATAAACTTTCCGGGGTAGGCTGCACTCGTCCAATTTGGGGTCCAGTTATATAGAACGATCGCCTGTTTTTTGGCTACGGCATGTTTCAGTGTTTGCCATAAAATATCCTCATCAACTCGGACCACTTTGAACTTCATCTTAAGCGCCCGGATCCGCGCCATGTCCTGTTGCTCCCAGTGGCCAGCGAGATAGCGTCCCAGGGGGGCCGTATCAGGCTGTACGAATATCTTCCAGCAGTCACGAAGAGCGCGCCAGTCCGGCAGGCCCGGGCAGAGCTTCTCGACATGGATGGGATACCACCAGTCTTCCCGGCTCCTGGCTTGATAATCTCCCAGGCACTGAATCATCCCGTTTTGTAACAGTTTCCTGTACTTATCTCCCATAGAGCTTTCCCAGAGCTCCATCTGCAAATCGGCCCCATCATATTTAAGGAGTCCCCACTGCTGATCATTCGCTCGGTTTTTAAGGGTGGGCGCCTGGATAAAGCGAGTCTGATAGCCCTGTTTTTGCAGGAGCTGAGCCGTGATCTGGCTGATCACCAGCTGACTGGGCCAGTCGTTAAGGATCAGACGAATGGGTTGGGAGTGAGCTGCTGCTGGCATCAGCAGTAACGCAATGCCAATAAGATGTGTCCTGAACCACATGTTGCTGAATATCCTGATTCAAAGCTCTATCTGTAGTTTAGGTCAGGGGGAGCTATGTTGCCGTGCAGGCAGAACCTGCACGGCAATACGTCACTTCAGGGTAAAGTCATATTTTTTGATCGAAGGGTTCTTGACCTTGGAGTAACTGGTAAAGTCGATATTCTTCCAGTTCCTCCTGGCGAGTTTATTCTTCATCTCATCCACATTCTGTTTGGTGATCGCCATCATGGGAGAGCGGAACTGCAGGGTTTCATCGGCAAAATCTTTGCCGTGAAAGTAGTCATAAAGGATAACGGCCACCCAGGCACCCTCAAGTATGTGTCCACCCATGGTGGCAATCATCTTGGGGTTGCTCTTCACCATATCGATCCCCTCGACAGACCAGTCGACCCCGCCGGTTATAAACTCCTTCTTACCCAGGGCGTGGAGCACTCCGATCGCCATGCCATCACTGGCAGACCAGAATACATTGATATCCGGATAGCGGTAGTTCAGTCGCGAGGCCTTAGCCGCGGCCATATCGGGAGACCAGTTAGCATAGACGATCTGTTTTAGTTCGACCTCGGGGTGATCTTCTAAGTAGCGTACCAGACCGATCTGGCGCTGGATCGAAGCCATATCTGCAATGTTGCCAAGCAGAGCAACCATATTGACCCCGGAGTGAATTTTTTTGGCCTGTTTGGTCAGGATCTCTGCCAGCTGATAGCCGGCACCCGAGTCGTCCGGGAGCATCTCACCGATCCAATATTTGTATTTCTCTCTGGGGCTTCCCATGTTGTCATCGGGAAGAAAACCCGAGTTAAAGGTAAAGATGGGAACCTTGGCCTCATTAGCCATCTTGACGATCACCGGCAGGCGCTTTTTAAAGTTGGGGACGACAATGGCATCAAACCCGCTCTCGATCGCTTCTTTTGCCTGATGCTCCATCCGGATATGGCTATTTTGTGCATAATAGTGGACACAGCGCATACCCAGTTGATCGCATGCTTGCTCCATCAGGCCATAGACCAGTCCCCAGAACATGTCGTCCTGCTCCCTGGTAGTAAATACGGCGATACTCTTGCGCTCGGAGGTTGCGGAGCTAGCTTGGTCCGCAACCGCTGGGCTTGCCTGGGCGCTATGGATACTAAGAACGCTAAATACCAGCAGCAAGATCATCATCAGCTTTTTCATCTTGAGCCTCCTGAAACTCCATTTTCAGCAAAAGTAAGGTCGAGCTGAGATTGGTGGCTGATATAAGTATAGAAGCCGAATGCCGGCTATTCTCCGCTTGGGGGTTGTGGGCTGTATCGGGGAGGCATTGCAACTGTGTGAGTTGCGAGATTTAAGCTGAACTTTAGTGGTGGACTTCTCTTAAGCGATCACCGATATTTCGGGTTCAGGGCCTATTAGGAGACAATGGTGCGCCATCAGGATAAGCAGTTTGTAGCTCACTCGTTCAAAGATGAGCAGATATCAGAGCATCAGTTTTATCGCTGCCACTTTATCGACTGTGATTTTCGCGGGGCCGATCTGAGCGAATGCAGTTTTATTGAATGTAATTTCTTTGAATCAGGCGAAGAGAAAAGCTGCTGCTTCAGCGGGGCGACACTTATGGATGCCAGCTTCAAAAAGTGCGACCTGTCGATGGCTAAATTCAATTATGCCAACTGTCTGGGATTGGAGATCCGGGACTCGAAGGCTTTGGGCTGTGATTTCTCAAGGGCAGCTTTTAGCAGCCAGGTGAGTCGTAACTCATTTTTTTGCCGCGCCGAGCTCACCGGAAATAATTTAAGCTACAGCAATTTTCAGGGGACTACCCTGGAAAAATGTGATCTGTCTGCAAACCGCTGGAATGGCGCGAATCTAAAGGGAGCATCCTTTGTGGATTCAGATCTAAGCCAGGGGGAGTTTCGCGATATCGACTGGAGAAGTTTTGACATCAGTGGCTGCGATCTGCGTGAAGCCGAGCTGGGACAACTGGATGTGCGTCAGGTTAATCTGCAGGGGGTTAAAATAAGCCACTGGCAGCAGCAGGAACTGCTGGAAGCCCTGGGGTTGATCGTATTCCCATAGAGGGTGAGGCAACTTGCCTCACCCAGACCCGGTTACTCTTTTCCGTAAACGTTATTTTCCTGCTCACGGACCTGAATAAAGGTGGTTCGCTTGGTGAGCTCCTTGAGTCGCGCCGCTCCGACATAGGTACAGGTTGAGCGAACGCCGCCCAGGATATCCTGCAGCGTATTTTCGACAGGGCCGCGGAACGCCAGCTCTACGGTTTTCCCTTCAGAGGCGCGATACTTGGCAACGCCACCGGCATACTGCTTCATCGCGGTCGCAGAGCTCATGCCATAAAAGCGCATATACTCCCGGCCATCTTTTTCGAAGCGCTCGCCACCCGACTCACTATGAGCTGCCAGCATACCGCCGAGCATCACAAAGTCAGCGCCACCACCAAAGGCTTTGGCGACATCCCCCGGACAGGTACAGCCGCCGTCACCGACGATCTGCCCGCCCAGGCCGTGAGCTGCGTCTGCACACTCGATGATGGCTGATAGCTGTGGATAGCCAACGCCGGTTTTGACGCGGGTGGTACAAACGGAGCCTGGCCCGATCCCAACCTTAACAATATCCGCGCCGGAGAGGATCAACTGCTCGACCATCTCTCCGGTCACCACGTTGCCGGCGATAATGGTGTGGTTCGGGCAGTGTTGACGCATCTTCTGCACAAAACTTGCGAAGTGCTCCGAGTAGCCGTTGGCAACATCGATACAGATAAACTGTAGCTCAGGCTCCTGCGCCAGGATCGCCTGGGTCTTTTCGAAATCCTGATCAGAGGTTCCGGTGGAAACAATGACATGCTTGAGCAGGCGCTTGTCGACACGGCTGGTGAACTCTCGCCACTGGTCAACTGTGTAATGCTTATGAACTGCGGTGAGTACATCATGGCTGGCCAAAGCTTCGGCCATCTCAAATGTACCAACGGTATCCATGTTGGCGGCGATTACCGGAACGCCAGACCACTTGCGGCCTGAGTGCTTGAAAGAAAATTCGCGTTCAAGTGATACTTCTGAGCGGCTCTTGAGAGTCGAGCGCTTAGGGCGAAACAGTACATCTTTAAAACCAAGCTTCAGATCTTGTTCGATATGCATTTCATGCTTCCTATGGCAGAAATAAAAAAACCGGAGGCTTTTAGCAAGCTCTCCGGTTTTCGACATTGTATGGAAAAGAGTCTCATAAACAAGACTGATAAAAATAATTTTACTGTGATACCATCGTTTCTAATAACCTGCAGAAACCTCCTCGCTATCTATTCCATCTCAGAGCGCTCACTTCTTAACTGTTTGTTTTTATTGATTTATTTTTTGTTCTTTTTAACGGGCCTGTACTCTCAGGTTATAACTTCATGGCGATTGATTCTCATTTGAGTCGACTTTATCGGGTCTGGATTCCGGGGAGACTTTCTTTGGGCGATGAAGAGACAATGAATGTTCATTATTTTGTTTCAATCTTCTTTTTTTGTATTTAATTTTTCGTCGGTATTTATTAATGGACTGGCAGGGAGAGCCTGCTGTTGATTAAGCTTCTGCTCAATGTCGGGGGAGATTCCAATATCCCGCTGAGTTTGATTTTATATTCAGCAATAATTCGCTTTAAGGTGCCATCTTCCCTCATTCCTTCGAGAGCCTTATTAAATCGTTGCTCTAATAACAGAGAGCGGGGCGACTTTCTGGAGAAAAGAATATACATTTTGTTGGTCTCAAGAGGAGGTGAGAGCACCGAAACTTGCCGCTGCTCCTGTTTGCTGAAGTGATTTTTCATGAGATCAAAGCCAACTGCCTCATCTGATGCAACCAGATCCAGACGTCCGGCAACTAATCTCTGCATGTTTTTAAACAGGTTATTTGCCTTAACCTTCCGGATATAATTTGCCTGGTCAAAGTCCGTCGTATAGTGGTAGCCATTAATCACCCCGACTCTATACCCCTTTAAATCATCCAGGTTTTTGTAATCGATCTGTCGCTCACTTAGTTTGAAAAAGACCAGCTGACTCTCACCTATCGATCTGCTGTATATAAAATCCGCTGTTCTCTCTTTGGTAAAATAGCCGGCCATCACACCGTCGTAGAGCCCTTTTCGAGCGTGCTCCAGGGCTCGCTTCCATGGAAGAAATGCGATGATCAGTTGATACCCGGCACGTTCAAAGGCACTGCGGGTGATCTCACTGAGGATACCCTGTTGTTTGAGATGCGGTCCGTAGTAGGGAGGGAATGAGTCTGTTGCCAGGATCACGGTGGGCCTGGCATGGGCCCAGAATGAGAGCAGCAGCAATGACAACAGAATCCAGGTACGAGCCATCAAATTCCCCATTATTTTTTCTTTAGTGTAGTTGTCGGCAAGTGACTGATCAGCCCAAAACTTGTCGTACATCAAGAAATGGACTCAAATGTTGTGGACAGTTGCGGTTGTTTGTATATAATCCGCCCTCTTTTATTTCAGGCAGGGTTTCGTGATGAAGCTGTTTGCAGGAATAGGTACAAAACACAACTGGGTGGCGTCGGCGAGACAATGGTTTTTAGCTATCATGCTATTGAGCCTGGCCAATGCGATCCTGATGATGTCCAACCAAAGCCAGTTACTGGCGGTTGGGCCAAACTTGCCATATCTGCTAGCCAATTCCGGTCTATTCGGCATGCTGAAGAGCTCAACGGTTTATCTGATGGGGAGTGTGCTATTTGCGGTTATCTTTGGTGCGTTATGGCTTGCGGCCGGAAGCTCACGAGCTGGCCGGGTGATAGTCGCCCTCGGTATCGCAGTGGTATTATACGGGGTTGATGCCCTCTCGATGTTGCTGCGCAGCAACTTTGATTGGGTGATGTTGGCTTGCCACTGGTACCTGTGGTTTGTCATGCTGCGAGCCCTCATGCAGCTAAAGAAAGAGAGCCGGGTTCGCTCTCCTAACGTCGCGCTCGCCTGAAGAGGGCCCCGGGCCTCCTGACTTCATCAGGCGTTCTGACAGCTGTTCTCGCGCTTAAACCAGCGCAGATTGATAAAGGGGCCATCTTGTCCGATAGGCAGGTAGCCCAACCTCAGATAGAGAGATACCGCTGATTTGTTGTCCCGAAAGGCACTCAAGGTGCAGCTTTGCTGTGCCGTTAATAGATTCCTATGAATCCAATTTAAGGCCTCTGCTGCAACACCCTGCTCCCTGTAATCCTCAAAGATGACCAGCAGATGTAGCGTGATCCCTGAGGGATTGTGTGCCATGCACACCAGCCCCTTATCCCTGTCGTCACTCTCCAGCCAGTGAAACCACTGCGGCTGAAACTCCCCAAAAAAATGCTCCCGCTGCTGCTCTTCATCCCAGCCGAAGTGTTCCTCGACAAAGGGATACAGGGACGCCTTGTAATGGGCAAAGGCCTGCTCCAGCTCATCTTCTCTGAGTGGACGTAATTTAATTTTCATCATCTCTCCTTGTGTCACTGGTTGAGTGGATACTTCCTGTCGCCACTCTCATCGGGTTAAGTGAGAGGGTTGGTTTCTGTTGCCTGCCTCGCCATATATTCACTTTCATCGATCAACTCATCAGGGCTTTCGATCCGGTCGATAAAGGTCTTACCATCCAGATGATCACACTCATGCTGAATGACTCTTGCCACAAATCCCGAAAACTTCTGGTGACGGGAATGGCCATCTTCGGTCAGCCAGCTCACCTCGATACTGGTATGGCGAGGCACCAGCCCACGTTTTTTGGCGACACTCAGGCAGCCTTCCCAGCCTTTTTCGATTGAGTCAGATCGCCAGAGGATCTTAGGGTTAATCATCACCATAGGCTCCATCTGCGGGGCATCCGGATAGCGGGGATTCGGTGACGAGGCGATCACTATGATGCGCCACGGTGCAAATAGTTGTGGGGCCGCGATGCCAACCCCATTGGCCTGTTTCACAGTGTCGAGCATCTCCTGGATAAGTTTTCGGGTATCTCCATGGTAGATGTCTGTGACTGGCTCTGCGGGCTGACTGAGTACGGTAGCACCAAGTTGTGCAATGGCGGGCTGCGACATATCTCTCTCCTTAGAGGCTTGGAACCTGAAGCAATCAATCTGTCATCAGCCCCGAGAATATCATCTGTCTACCCCTCTGCCTATGGTTAAAAACCAACCGGTATAAAAGTGATGGAGTTCACATAAAAAAGCCCGGCATTTGCCGGGCTTGGTGTCACGAGAGTTTCGGTTAGCTAAACTTACCAGCGGCCAGGAAGAATAATATTCTGCTTATGCTCAATCGATCTTGCGTGGAGGCTGAGTCCAGAATGATTCAGATAATCACAAGTCATGTTTTGAGTCGGTTGTTCTGGATTAAGCAAGTATTGGGTGGTCATGTTATCGACACAGCTAAAGTTATCTATGTAGCTAATGGCGTGTGTCGCTAGGTTCTCAACTGTCACGAAGCTTGCTTTTGTACCAAAGGCTTGTTGCATGCTTTTTGCCCATTTAAACGGGGTATTGGTATCTTTCTCTACTCCGATGATGAGTGCGTTAGGACCTGCTTGTAGACTGCCATCTATCTCTGGAGATATGGCAATTGGATCTTTTCTTTCTGTCCAGTCAGCGCAGGTTCCTAGTTGCTGCGCAACATAATCACCAAAGATGACTGACTCGCTAGCAAAGGTACTCGCAGCATTATCAGCATCAGGTTGTGTATAACCTATCAGCTGATCCGTACAAACGACATTACGAAAAGTTCGCTCTTCTGCTCCAGTAGAGGCCATAGTTTTAATATTAGATAGTGTATCTTTTAACTTGCTGGTTGATGAGAACGCGGAGAATCCATTATTGATATAACCAAGCAAATTTGCCACATCGTTTTTATTATAATCCCACTGCTCAATGTTTTGAGTGGTTATCACCTGTAGCAATGCTTGGATATCTCCAGATGACAGGGAATCAACTGAGTTCAGCGTATAACTGCCATCGGAGTTAAGGTTGCTCATCAATTGTTTCAAAGCATGGTATTCGCTAGAGTTTAGGCGGAATTTTGCGACAGTTTCGTCCCCGGCGATTTCATCCTTAAAAATATTAATAACTTCTCGTTCACGAGGATCCATGGGAGAGTCTAACACTAAGGCTCTTAAGTGTTCCGGATACTTTGCGGCATAAAGCGAGCCAAGGCGAGTACCGTATGAATATCCTAAAAAGCTGATCTGCTCTTGACCAAGAGCCTGGCGGAGTCGATCCATATCCTGGATCACAGTATTACTCCCCATAAATGGCGCTGTATCTTCACAACCATCAATTGTGCTGCAGCTTGAAAATGCACTTTTACCTGTTCCGCGAGGATCGAAACTAACCAGGTCAAAGTTGGCTTTTATTTCTGATGGCAAGCTGTTGTAGTAGTTTTTATCCTGCAGTGTGGAGACACCTTCTCCACCTGGGCCGCCAAAGTTAAACACCAACACCCCTTTGTAGTTACTAGGGGAGGTTGCTTTATGGATGGTGTAATAAAGTTGGACAGCTTCACCATTGGGGTTTTGATAATCCTTAGGTACCGCAAGGTATTTATTTGTAAAACCTGGCGTAGTTGTGGAGGAGCCAGAACTTGAGTCCTTAGAGTACCCAGAAGAATCACCCCCACCTCCACCACCGCAGGCGTTGAGAAGTAAAGCACAAGAGAACAGGCTCGCAACTAGCAAGCTCTTGGTGAGTTTAGCCATGAATGTACAACCTTATTTTGGATTAGCAGCAAAATTCAGAAAAAGGAGCCATAAAGCGCCTAAAACAACTTCCAAAAGAGTTTGAACAGATCCAGTGAAATGACTGCTCAAAGGGATAGAAGTAGGGGCGTTAGTGTGCGCTAACTGTTGAAAAAGATCAATCTTTTAGGTTCTGGTGTGTTTTAGCGAGGCTAAAGCCTCGCTAAGGGGAGATTAATCTTTCTCAAATAGCTTTCGAACCTGTGGAGCGGGAGGCGGGGTCAGCAGGGTGACACCCACAAAGGCGACTAGAGACAGGGTGATTGCCGGGACTATGGCATGCATCCCCCACAGTGAGATTTTGCCCTGAATCATCCAGATATAGCTGATGGCGCCGGCGAGCATTGAAGCCAGGGCACCGGGGCCATTGGCGCGCTTCCAGTAAAGGCCCATCACCAGCGGCCAGAGGAAGACTGCCTCCAGGCCGCCAAAGGCCATCAGGTTAAGCCAGATGATCATTTGGGGTGGATTCAGCGCAGCAACCACCACCAATAACCCGATGATCAGGGTAGCCAGGGTCGATAGCCTTGGGATCTGTTTTTCCAGCTTCTTGGGCTCATGGTCAGGGTTGCGCAGATAGTTCAGATAGAGATCTTTGATTAGGGTGGCGGAAGCCTGGATCAGCTGCGAGTCGATGGTGGACATGATTGCTGCCATCGGGGCGGCCAGAAATATTCCAGCCAGCCAGGGGGCAGCACCTTCATCATCAGGGTGGGCATCAGGTTATCCGGTGAGTCGATCTGCGGGATGATCGCGCGTCCCAAAGAGCCGGCAAAAGTCATGCCGAACATCAGCAGGGCGGTCATGATGGTGCCGACAATCATCGCTTTATGGAGGGCCTTGCTGTCTTTATAGGCAAAGCAGCGCACCGCAGAGTGGGGAAGTCCGATCACCCCAAAGCAAACCAGGATCCAGAAGCTCATCATGAAGGGAAGATGCAGAAAGTGTCCCGCCCCATAGGGGTGACCAGCTCAGGGTCTATTTTTTGCAGCTTGCCAACCAGCTGCTCCATGCCGCCCCCAAAATGTATCACTCCAACCAGCAGTACCAGGGTGCCGATCATCATCATTAGCCCCTGTACCGTATCTGTCACCACCACGGCGCGAAAACCACCTATCACCGTGTAGCAAAGGACGCACAGGGCAAACAGCAGCAGCCCCTGTTGATAGCTCAGGCCCGCTGCCGTCTGTAGCAGCCTGGCCCCACCGATAAACTGCACCACCATGGTGGCAATAAAGGCACAGATGATGGTGATGGAGCCGATAATCACCACTGCTTTGCTTCGATAGCGGGCCCACAGGATATCATTGATAGTTACGGCATTGATCTTGCGGGCAATGATCGCGAACTTCTTACCCAGTATGCCTAATGTGAGCCAGATGGTTGGGATCTGGATCATTGCCAGCAGCACCCAGCCCAGGCCGATTTTATAGGCAGCCCCCGGCCCGCCGATAAACGAAGAGGCCGAGGTATAGGTGGCGACCAGGGTCATCGCTAGCACAAAACCACCCATGCTGCGGTTGCCGATAAAGTAGTCATTCATGAAACTGCCAGCACTGCGCTGACGGTTGGCCCAGACACCGATGCCAAGAACTGCGATCAGGTAACCCAGCAGGGGCAACAGGAGTTCAATTTTCATCGCGGTCTCCCAGCTCAAGCTCGGTAAATAGCAGGCGGGCCATCAGGGTGACCAGCACCATGAATCCCAAAGGAAACAGCATACAGCTTGTGACAAACCAGAGGGGAAGCCCCCACAGGGAGTAACTGGCCGGAATCAGGTAGGCACTGAGGGTCCAGCAGATAAAATAGAGGAGTGCCAGCACTAGGCTCCAAATGGCCTCACGGCGGGCGATCGAAAAACGATCCGATTGCACAGATTTTCTCCGGTTGTCGATGGGCGAGCAAGGATACCAAAAACACCGCCTGCGAGCAGCAACCAGAGGCTGTATATTGTTGATCCTCCGGATAGTATTTGCAGATGCGTTGCAAGTGCCGACCGGTGCCAGGTAAGAAGGTGCGCTCGTCTGCACCCTCTTGCGGCATTCCTGCCGCTCAACCTTCATCCTCTGCGATTCGCCTCAGATCTCGCTCATGGTGAGATTGAACTTCCTTTCTCTGATTTCGAAATGAAGGTGCTTTGAGTTCATCTTCATCTTTTATGTTTTAGAGGCAGGACGCCGAACCGCGAAGCTCTGCGGAGGGGTGAAGTTGCTCCCTGAGTAACGTAACGCGAGATAGGATATCGAGCTGGGGAGATTTATCAGGGATGATAAATACGCAGCGCGCAGCGAGGTTTTGCCTACTTTTGACGATACAAAAGTAGGGCGCTGTCGGGCGCCCCCGACACATGTGCCGTAGGCACAAAAAGCTGACAGCAGGTCATCAATTCAAATACCGGGGTGTCCTTGGGAGTGAAGAGGGTATTGGACAAGCATATCCTGCCATACAGGGATGTATTAATGTCGAGAAAGGCTGGATGCCTGGGAGCGACCTTTTCCTGTTACCGCTGACCGCAGGTCAACTTTACCCATGCTTACTGGCAAGCCTCGAAGGTGGGCTGTTATGGCACCTTCCGGCCATGAGATCGACTCAAAAATATATTCCTTACCATCCACTGCGTCATCGGTTAGTATGTATCGAATTTCGTCGAAAATAGCGGAATAGATAAGCTTTTTGCTAATTTATGCCTTCACGTCATTAGACTCTAATGATTCTTTTTGCCTATCCAGAGCTGTATCACCATGAAATCCAAAACACTCGGAGCAAGTCTTATTTTTACCGGCAATTGTGTCGGAGCCGGTATCCTGGCACTTCCACTTTCTACCGCGGGCCTTGGCTTTGTCGCCACCAGTATTATTATCACCCTGTGCTGGCTTGTTTCCATGCTGGCTTCACTGCTGATTGTTGAGGTATTGGCGGCTTACCCAAAGAAAGAGCTTAATTTTGACTCCATGTATCTGCTGACCCTGGGGCGGGGAGGGCAGATCATCGGCATGCTGGCCTATGTGATCCTGCTCTATTCGGTTGCTGCGGCATACATGAGTGGAGGTGCTTCGATTCTGACCGCCCTGCTCTCCCAGGGAGGCATCAAGCTACCAAGCTGGATTGCTGCAGTGCTTTTTACCCTGGTGCTCGGAGGGATTGTGTACCGTGGGCATAGAGCCGTGGATATCAGCAACCGTCTCCTGCTCTCGACCAAGGGAGTTAGCTTCATCATCCTGGCGGCTTTGCTGATGCCGGATGTCAGGGCCTCGAACCTGTTTGATATCAGTCACAGCATGCCCTACCTGTGGTTTGCAATTCCGATCCTGTTTTTCTCCTTCGGGTTGCAGATCATGGTCCCCAGCATGTTTAGTTATCTGGACCGGGATACCAGGGAGATCCGCAAAGCGATCGTCATCGGGAGCCTGGTTCCCCTGGTAATCTACCTGCTGTGGCTGGTGGTGATGCTGGGGATCCTGCCGCGGTTCGGCTCCTCCAGCTTCTCCAGCTTTCTGGCAAACCATACCCCAAATGATATTGGCGATCTGTTTGTGATGCTTGGCCACAGGTCCACTCAGCATCTGAGTAGCACCATGATGGGACTTTTCACCAATGTTGCGGTGATGACCACCTTCCTCTCACTGACCCTGGCGTTACACGACTATATGCGGGACCTGTGTAAGCTCTCTAAGGGCCGCAAGGGTCGCAATCTGAGTATCCTGATCACCTACCTGCCTCCTTTGCTGGTTTCTTTGTTTCTGCCTTCGCTATTTCAGAGTGCCCTTGAGTATGCCGCCGGACTACAGGCACTGCTATTGCTGATTATCCCGGTCGCCATGGTGTGGTCGGTGCGTCGTCGCCAGGACAGGGAAGGGACAGAGGTGCTATTCCGGATCCCCGGGGGACGAGGTTTGCTAGCCTCACTGGCCTGCTTTGGTGCCATGTTGGTGGTGCTTGGATTTATGGCAAGCCTGAATATGCTGCCGGTGTTGAAGTAACTCCATCTCCCCAATAAAAAAGCCCCACCTGCTGAGTGGGGCTTTTTGTTGGAAGTTTAAACGCTTATCAGGCATCAGAAGCGCCAGGGCTGAGAAAGAACTGACAGGCCTGGTTGCCGGTTTCATCGCGCCAGTTATAACCAAGTTGGCGAAGATGGCTACAAAAAGGCAGAATATCCTCGGGGTTCAGCTCAAATCCACACAGAACCCGCCCATAGTCCGCACCATGATTACGATAGTGGAACATGGTGATGTTCCAATGGGTACCCAGAGTTTGCAAAAAGCGCTGCAGGGCACCGGGGCACTCCGGAAACTCAAAACTATAGAGCTGCTCGCGGATCGCTCGCGATGGCTTACCACCGACCATATAGCGAACATGTAGCTTAGCAACCTCATCATCGGAGAGATCGGCCACCGGATAGCCGGCATCGCGCAGATCCTGCATCAGGGCTTGAAGCTCACTGGCCCCCTGTTGCAGGCGGATCCCCACAAAGATATTGGCTCGCTCGGCATCACTATAGCGGTAGTTAAACTCGGTCACCACCCGCTCTCCGATGCGCTGGCAGAACTCCAGAAAGGCTCCCTTACGCTCTGGGATGGTGACAGCGAGTACCGCCTCCTTCTTCTCTCCAAGCTCACAGCGCTCGGAGACAAAGCGCAGACTGTGAAAATTCACATTTGCTCCCGAGAGAACGGCTGCCATCTTTTGATTTTTCAGCTGCTGCTTTGAGGCATACTGCTTGAGCCCGGCCAGGGCGATGGCACCAGAGGGCTCAGATACCGCCCGGCAATCATCAAAAATATCTTTGACCGCCGCACAGATCTCATCGTTACTCACGGTGATCACCTGATCCAGATGCTGCTGACACAGGCGGAAGGTTTCAGTGCCTACCAGGCGCACCGCGACCCCGTCGGCAAAGACTCCCACATGGGACAGAGGGGTCGGAGCGCCAGCTTTCAGGGCGGCCTTCATGCTGGCCGAGTCTTCGGCCTCAACTCCTATGACCCTGATGTGTGGCATCAGCTGTTTTACCAGCACCGAGACTCCGGCAGCCATTCCACCGCCGCCGACCGGGACAAAGATATAATCAAGCTGGCTGTTTTGCTGCAGCAGCTCCATGCCTATGGTGCCTTGTCCGGTGATCACCTGGGGGTGATCAAAAGGGGGAACAAAGGTCAGCTGCTGCTCCGAGGCCAGCTGTTCAGCGTGGGACTTTGCCTCGTCAAAGTTGTTACCATGCAGGATCACCTCCCCTCCCAGGTGGCGAACCGCCTCGACCTTGATATCCGGGGTGATTGCGGGCATCACAATCACCGCCCGCATCTTCAGTTTGGTGGCAGATAACGCCACCCCCTGGGCATGGTTCCCCGCCGAGGCGGTGATCACTCCCTGCTCTCGCTCGGCCTGGGGCAATTTAGCCATCATGTTATAGGCGCCGCGTAGCTTAAAAGAATTGACCGGCTGATGATCTTCACGCTTGAGTAGCACCTGATTACCCAGGCGCTGTGAAAGCTTTGCCAGTGGCTGCAATGGCGTAACCTGGGCCGCCTCATAGACGGGAGATATCAGGATCTCCCTCAGGTAGTCGGCACTGGTCAGTTGGGGAGTTGCTGAATGCTTGAGTTGAGCCGTCATAGGGCCTCCAACTTGCTGCGATCTCGAACCGCGCCCTGATCGGCACTGGTTGCGAGATTAGCGTAGGCCTTCAGTGCCATCGACACCGGGCGCTGACGGGATTCGGGCCGATATCCTTGGGCAGCCTTTTCGCTGCGGCGTCGGGCAAGCTCTTGATCGCTGATCGCAAGATGGATACGCCGCTGCGGAATATCGATCTCAATTCGATCGCCCTGTTCGATGAGGGCGATCGGCCCTCCGCTGGCGGCCTCGGGGGATATATGGCCGATTGACAGGCCCGAGGTTCCCCCGGAGAAACGTCCATCCGTGATGAGGGCGCATTGGGTACCCAGTCCCATCGACTTGAGATAGCTGGTGGGATAGAGCATCTCCTGCATCCCCGGCCCCCCTTTGGGGCCCTCGTAACGGATCACCACCACCTCACCGGCCTTGACCCGCTCCTCAAGGATCGCCTCAACGGCAGACTCTTGTGAATCAAATACATGAGCCGTGCCGTTAAACACCAGGTTCTCCTGGGCAACTCCTGCGGTCTTAACAATGCAGCCGTTTGGCGCAAGGTTACCCGACAGCACGGCCAGGCCGCCGTCCTGGCTATAGGCGTTTTCTTGATTACGGATACAGCCCAGAGCTCTGTCTGTGTCCAGCTCATCCCAGCGGCACTCCTGGGAGAAGGCCTTAGTGGTCCTGATCCCGGCCGGGCCTGCCCGGAAAAAGGCGTGCCGCGATTCTGCGTCGGGGCGCATCACATCGAACTGCTCCAGATTTTCGCCCAGGGTCTGTCCCAATACAGTGTGTGTATTGGTGTTAAGCAGGTTGGCACGATCCAGCTCGCCGAGAATTCCCATGACACCACCGGCGCGGTGCACGTCTTCCATATGGTATTTGGAAGTTGCAGGGGCGACCTTGCACAGATTTGGGATCTGTCGCGACAGGCGATCGATATCTGTCATCGAGAATTCGACCTCGCCCTCCTGGGCAGCGGCCAACAGATGCAGCACCGTATTGGTGGAGCCGCCCATGGCGATATCCAGTGCCATCGCATTTTCAAAGGCTTCGAAGGTGGCGATATTGCGTGGTAAGGCGCTGCTGTCATTCTGCTCATAATAGCGCTTAGTCAGGGAGACGATCTGATTACCTGCCTCAATAAATAGCTGACGACGATCCACATGGGTTGCCAGCAGGGAGCCGTTACCCGGCAGACTCAGCCCCAGGGCCTCGGTGAGGCAGTTCATTGAGTTTGCAGTAAACATTCCGGAGCAGGAGCCACAGGTGGGGCAGGCGCTTTGCTCAATCTGCTGACTCTGGGCATCATCCACCTTGGGATCTGCTCCCTGGATCATTGCATCGACCAGATCCAACTTGATCAGCTGATCGGAGAGCTTGGTTTTACCCGCTTCCATGGGGCCGCCGGAGACAAAAATTACCGGAATATTCAGGCGCAGCGCCGCCATCAGCATTCCGGGAGTGATCTTGTCACAGTTGGAGATGCAGACCATGGCATCGGCGCAGTGGGCATTGACCATGTACTCAACAGAATCTGCAATTAGCTCTCGTGACGGCAGGGAGTAGAGCATTCCTGAGTGGCCCATGGCGATGCCATCATCAATGGCGATAGTATTAAATTCACGGGGGATCCCACCCGCCTCAGTGATCGCCTCTGCGACCAGCTCAGCCGGATGCTGCAGATGAACATGGCCCGGAACGAATTGGGTGTAGGAGTTGACCACGGCTATGATTGGCTTACCAAAGTCTTCCTCCTTGACGCCGGTTGCACGCCACAGGGCTCTGGCTCCGGCCATGCGACGACCCGAGGTTGTAGTTGCTGAACGGTACTGGGGCATCGGCTTAGCTCTCCTGTGATTCGACGTAATCTAACCAGCCCCACTTGTCTTCGGTCTGGCCATTAAATAATCCAAAAAATTTCTGCTGCAACAACTCAGTGATTGGCCCTCGCTTGCCACAGCCGATCCGTGCACCATCGACACTGCGTACCGGGGTGATCTCGGCGGCGGTTCCCGTCATGAAGAGCTCATCGGCCAGATAGAGGGATTCACGCGCCAGCTTCTCCTCTCTAACCTCCAGCCCTGCGTCCCGGGCCAGGGTAATGATGCTGTCTCGGGTGATCCCCGGCAGAATCGCACTGGTCGCCGGTGGTGTATGTAACACACCATCACGGACGATAAACAGGTTCTCTCCGGCACCCTCCGAGACGTAGCCATTTACATCCAGCGCGATCCCTTCACCATAGCCATTGCGCCTGGCTTCCCCCCCGATCAACATGGAGGAGAGGTAGTTTCCGCCTGCCTTGGCGGCGGTTGGCAGGGTGTTTGGAGCCATACGGCTCCAGCTGGAGATGGTGGCATCGATTCCCTGCTCCAGGGCATCTTCTCCCAGATAGGTGCCCCAGGGAAATGCGGCAATCATCAGCTCCAGATTGGTATCCCTTGGTGGACAGACTCCCAGCCCGACATTTCCGACAAAGGCCAGGGGGCGAATGTAAGCGCCACTGAGCTTATTGGCACTGATGGTCTGGCGGGCAGCGGCCATTAGGTCTTCAGTGCTGTAGGGAAGGGAAAGCTGATAGATTTTTGCTGAATTGAGCAGTCGCTGCATATGCTCTTTGTGTCGAAACAGAGCAGGCCCTTCGGGCGTTTCATAGCAACGGATCCCCTCAAAGAAAGAGCTCCCATAGTGCAGGGCATGACTCATCACATGCACTGTACATTCATGCCAGGGGATCAGTTTGCCGTTATGCCAGATGTAGTCTGCTTGGTGAGTCATTGATTCGATTCCTTTATGCGTATGCGGATTGTCTGATGGAGGGGCTGTTACTCTCTTCTACCCGGATCACATCCCACAGCTTGGCGATCTGTCCTTCCAGAGATTTCAGTGGACGTTCACTGCACACTGAGACTTCGATACATAGCTGGCCGTTTTGCTGATCCTGCTCCATGTTCAGCGATTCGATCTTAAAGCCGCGATGGCGGGTGATCCGCAGCAGGCGTTCCAGGGTTTCGGGTCTGTGGTTTGCCTGGATTGTCAGAGTGTGATGGTTCATGAGTTGCCCTCCAGCATCTTATGGTTGGCCGCGCCTGGGGGTACCAGTGGCCAGACATTGTCCTGTTCCGAGATACGAACGTGCAGTAGATATGAGCCTGAGGACGTCAGCAGATCTTCGATGGCTGCCGGGACCTCACTCTTGGTGGTTATGGTGCGCCCCGGAATATCAAAGGCACGGGCCATGGTGACAAAATCAGGGTTATCAGAGAGATCGGTTTCGCTATAACGCTCCTCAAAAAACAGCTCCTGCCACTGCTTGACCATGCCCAGTCTCTGGTTGTCCAGCAGCAAGATCTTCACTGGTAGCTTGCGGCGCTTGAGAGTCGCCATCTCCTGAACATTCATCATGAAGGAGCCATCGCCGGTGATGAGGACCACGGGATCTTCGGGGCGAGCCTCCTTGGCTCCGATTGCGGCTGGCAAGCCATATCCCATGGTGCCCAGTCCCGAAGAGCTGATGAAATTTTGCGGGTGGGCCGGCTGCATATGCTGGGCGGCCCACATCTGGTGCTGACCTACATCCGTGGTGATGATGGTTTTGTCACATACCCGGTCCGAAAGCTGTCTGAGCAGCAGAGGGGCGTAGATCCGCTCGCCCGGATGATCGTAGCGCCAGGCATACTGCTGCTTGAGCTCAGCCACCTGCTGTTGCCACTCATTGAGCTGCAAGTTATTCAGTGTCAGATGGGGTAACAATTGACGAAGATCGCCACGCATCGGCACAGAGACCTCACGAAACTTGCCGATTTCCGCAGCATCTATGTCTAGGTGGATCACCTTGGCATTGGGGGCAAACTCGGCCAGTTTACCTGTGACTCTGTCATCAAAGCGGGCGCCGATAACCACCAGCAGGTCACATTGCTGAATCGCATGGTTTGCCGCTTGGTTGCCATGCATTCCCAGCATCCCAAGGTAGTAGGGGCTGCAGTAGGGCACGGTTCCTAATGCCTTGAGGGTGGTCACGGATGGGATCTGAGTTGCATCAATAAAGTCGCGCAGCTCCCCGGTTGCCTGACCCAATACCACCCCGCCTCCGATATACAGCATCGGTCTTTGGCTCTCGGCGATCAGCTGGCGGGCACTGACCAGGTGTTTGTGTTCCGGTTCTGGTGCTTTTACCGGCTCCATGCTCATGATCTCTTGCTGAGGGACCTCTGCCAGCAGGGCATCCTTGGTGATATCTACCAGAACCGGACCGGGGCGACCTGAGCTGGCAATGGTGAAGGCCTGCTCCAGTACATCAGCAAGCTCTGATGGGTCAGTAACTAAAAAGCTGTGTTTGGTGCAGCCCAGGGATAATCCCAGGACATCTACCTCCTGGAACGCATCGGTGCCGATCAATGGACTGGCGACCTGGCCCGTGATCGCGACCAGGGGAATGGAGTCGAGCATGGCATCTGCCAGCCCGGTGATGAGATTGGTTGCTCCCGGTCCAGAGGTCGCCATACAGACCCCTGTGGTTCCTGCGGCCCTGGCGTAACCTATGGCGGCAATGGCCGCTCCCTGTTCGTGACGACACAAGATATGCTCAATATCGGTATCCAGCAGGCGATCATAGACCGGCATGATGGTTCCTCCTGGATAACCAAAAATGGTTGTAATCTTGTGCTGCTTGAGTGCGCTGATTACCTGCTCTGCCCCTGTCATCGATTTCTCCTGCCGATGGCTCGTATCACCCGGTAAAAAAAAACCCCCGGACCTTTCGGTGCGGGGGTTGTTGATTCTGGTTTTTTTATTTTCTTTGGCCCAGCACCCCCGCCGCGGTGAGAGAATCACCACGAGGACTAGCACGATAATAATCACTATGGATTGGGCAAAAGATTTCATCTGTCGGTCACATTTATAAAGTTTTGTTCGTCTTTTTTATTGTTAACACACTATTTCGATTGCGTACAACCGGGTTTAGTAACTTTTTTTACCTGAAATGGAAGTTTTTGGATATCTCGTTGATTATTTGGATATCACCCCATTTGATTGAGGATAATCCTGCTGAGCCGGGATGAGTTTCTGGTGTTTTATACTTTATTTTGGGGTTTAAATAGTGATGAAATGATTATTCATCCGGATAAGGGGGATCGGCTCAAAAGAGTTTGGAATTGGTCCTGATTTCGTAAAGAAGAGGGGTTATGGAGTAAAAATCACAATACAAATCCCTCTTTAAATGAGTTTGATGTTAGTGTTTTTTTGTTGAACATGTCGTCGCGTTCGTTGCATTTCGGCGATTTTAGGTGTGTTTTTATGATTTTGTTGAACTCGGTTTACATGGCGGGTGAATATCCGTTACAGACACTTATTCATAGAGTTTCACTGATTTAATGAAATGGAATAGCGTGTTTAGCTAACTCCTGATAACACCAGTCGAGCGCCTGTTGATAATTGGTGAAAAGTCTGGATTGTAAGCTATCGGAGATAAGACGCTCTTTCTCAAGAATGCGCTTCTGAATTGCCATGCTACAGACCATGGCCTCAACCCGATAATTATGCTCAATAAACCAGGCCCGAACCTGATTGAAGGTCTTCCAGGTCTCAGGTGTGCTCAGTTGCCACTGGCGAAGGTCCATCAGGCAGCCCCAGGCCTGAGAGTCATAGCTGCTGATGTAGCTCTTTAGCTCCTGACCGCATCGTTCACCACACTCCCTGTTCCAGGCCCCAATGACGGTCAACAGCAAAAAGCGCCCTTGCTGTTTGAGTTGGTAACTTCCGTGGACCTGTGCCGGTCGCGTCATTTTGCCTCCGATGCAAAGCTTTCTATGGCTCTGCTGCTGTCATATTGATGTTATAGCACACCCTGTAAAGCGCTTTGCTGATAACAGAGTAGTCCTCTTTGGGTGGCGCTATCGCCCGGGCTGGGACCTCTGAACTAACACATCCATAGATTTTGTGTCGACATGGAGTTATGAGATGACTGTAGGTGACAGGGCCTTGGGTGTCGTGCCAATTTGCAGAAACATGAAGCGGGTCGGGAAAGCCGGACAAAAGTCCGTTTCATTTTGCAGCTGATACTCTAACCTGCTTCCACTATTTCTTTACTGGTGCATTCGTTATGAACATCTTGGATTGGTTGAGTATCCATCACACTCTGGTAAATATCCCGATAGGGAGTGGCTATGCCATGTCCTGGATCGAGGCTGTCGGTACTGTATGTGGGCTGCTCTGTATCTGGTTTGCCAGTCAGGAGAAGACGATTAACTACCTGTTTGGCCTGATCAATGTCACCCTGTTTGCCATCATCTTTTATCAGATCCAGCTCTACGGAAATCTGCTGCTTCAGCTCTTTTTCTTCTGCGCCAACCTCTATGGTTGGTATGCCTGGAGTTATGGTAAGGGTGAGACGGGTCAGCCGCTGCAAATTCGTTGGCTCAACCGATCACAGCTATTGGTGATCACTGTGGTTAGCCTTGTCGCGATTGGCTTAATGACCCGCTTTATCGATCCCGTTTTCCAGGCGTTGGCGAACCTGTCGGTGAATGTGATGAATCTGCTGGGCGCCGATTTGCCAGCAAGCAAAATTTCACCCGATGCATTCCCCTTCTGGGACTCGGTCATTACCGTACTCTCGATCGTTGCTCAGATCCTGATGGCCCGTAAACTCGTGGAAAACTGGTGGTTGTGGGTCCTGATTAACATAGTGAGCATCTGTGTGTATGCAGCACAAGGGGTGTACGCGCTCTCCATTGAATACTTCATCCTGATGTTTATCTCGGCCAATGGAGCCCGTGAATGGATGGGTAAGGCCAGGCAAAATCCAGCCAAATCAAATCGAGGGATTGAGGAGGCGACCGCATGAGCCTACAGCCCCATATTAATTGTGCACCTGAGTGGATTGCACCTGCTGTTCTGATTTGCGGAGAGGCGGCCCGAGTCGATCGTATCGCCCGGTTACTGGATAGGTCAGAGATAGTCAGTGAGAATCGGGAATATAGGGTATGCAACGGCTATTACCGGGATAAGGCCGTGACCTTATGTAGTACAGGCATGGGGGCGCCCTCAACCATTATTGGTATAGAAGAGCTCAAGTTGTGTGGTGCCGAGCGGATCATCCGGGTGGGCTCTGCCGGTGCTTTACAGCCTGAGATCGCACTGGGCGATCTGATCCTGGTCGAGGGAGCGGTTCGCTGTGAAGGTGGGTCACGAGCCTATGTTGAACCCGAGTACCCGGCTCTGTCTGATTTCAGGCTAACCTCGGTAATGGCGGACGAGCTTCGTACAATGGGCCACCCTTTCCACTCAGGGCTGGTTCGTTCCCATGACTCCTTCTATACGGATCGGGAGGATGAGATCTGTGCCTATTGGCATCAAAAAGGTGTCTTAGGGGCAGATATGGAGACCTCCGCCCTGCTTACAGTTGGACGACTACGAGGACTATTAACCGGATCAGTGCTGAATAATGTGGTCTGCTATCAGGGAGATCTTCAGCAGGGGATCTCTCAATATGCAAATAGCGAGCAGATCTTACTGAACGCCGAATTAAAGGCGGCACAAGCTGCCCTGAGTGCATTGATCAGTTAGAGCCCTTTCAGATTTATCCGGCTCATTACAGCATTGACTCCATGTATGGAGAAAATGCTCTGGTTTGGTGACTCCAACCAGATAGGGTATTCTCGGGCTGACAGCAGCCTTGAGAAACCCTATGCAACTGAAACCCTACCCGGGAGGGCGTTTTACCCCAGAGCTGGAGCGTAACCAGCAGCGGCTGGAAGGCGCCCTCAATGATTGCACCCTTCACGAGCGACCACTCATCAGTGGCCAATACCTGTTGCGAGAAGGCGATCCCCTTAGCTATCTTTATCTGGTGCCACTGGGGCGGGTATCCATGCATATCTCGGCGACTAATGGCCGCCGTTTCCAGCTTGGAGAAACAGACTGCTATTACCACCTGTTTGGTGAAATGGAGTTTTTCAATCAGACTCCCTGCCAGTGGAGTGTGGTCGCACTCGAAGAGTTTAAGGTGCAACAGATCTGTCCTCAAAAACTGCAGCAAAGATTATTACAGGAGCCTGAGCTGACCCTGTTTTTTGCCAGTGCCATCACCTATGACTTTCAACATGCCCTGGGGCTGTATACCCAAAGGGTGTTGCATCCGATCAGTTATAACATTGCTCATGAGCTGCTATTAAAGCATCAGAAACAGCAGCTACTGGGCGGCTTTAACCGCACTGATATTGAGGCCGAGCGCTTTGGGACCACAGATCGGGTATACCGCAGAGCGGTGAAAGAGCTGATCGAGAAGGGGATCGCGATCAAGGGTAAACAGGGGTTGGAGGTCGCCGATCTTCAGAAACTGCTGCAGTTTCTTGGCTTTTCTGAGGAGTAACCCTCTGGATCGGTTCAAATTTAAGCGTTAATAGAGCTGCAATGAGTCCTAAGGTGAACACCTGAAAAACTCCTGAGAGGTAAAAAACAAAAGAATTGAAGGCTATTGCGAGGGAGTATACAGGTGGTGAAATAAATACTTGGAGGGAAATATGAGTTTTGTTAGCCAATCTAATTCACCTACTCATGTTGCAGCCCATGGCCTTGAATATCCAGAGCCAAGGTCTAATACAGGTGTAAATATTGAGGGTCGCCAGGTTTGCCCAGTCAATCAGCTAGCTCGCGCTCACGCAGAGATAATGACGTTTCAAACGAAAGCTGAAGCGGACCAGCATGCCGCCGTTAGTAAAGTTACACATCATGCTATTCAATTAAGTCTTGATGGTATTAAGATAAGGGATATATGTGGAAGGATTCAACCAGAGCTCGCGGCTTTAGTTCGCAATCACCGTTTGCCTCTGCAGGCTGCTTGCGCAGTGGATTCAATCATGAGTGCGAGCCAGGAACCTGGTGGTTGGGAAGCACAACGTACTGTGCGACATGCGCTTGCTAGTAACAATCCTCGAGCTGTGGCACGGGAGTTTATAGGCGGGCTTCAGGTGGAGCCGGAGCATGTGGCTATTGGGAATCCACAACAGCAACCGCGCTGGCATGCTTGCTGTGCTTCTATAAGAGATTTTATTAGGGGCGAGGGATAGAAGGAACAAAAAAGCGCTTAATCGCGCTCTTGTTGTTCCAGCTTTTGCTCCAGCTGCTCGATTCGGCTTTCCATCTCGATCAGCTTTTCTCGGGTGCGCAGCAGAACCCGGGTCTGAACTTCAAACTCATCCCGGGTGACCAGATCCAGTTTCCCCAGTTGAGCCTGGAGGATCCCCTTGATCTTTTTCTCGACCTCTTCTCCCACGTTCTTAATGCCGGGAGGCAGGGATTCATGGATCTGCTTTGCGATATCTTCCAGCTTCTTTGGATTCATCACTTGGCCTTTATCAAGGGGAGAGAGTAAGCTCTCTCCCGGTAGAGATGTTACTTCTGCTGACGCTTCATCGCCACGAAGAACTCGTCATTGGTCTTGGTCATCGCCAGCTTGTCGATGAGGAACTCCATTGCGTCGATTTCACCCATGGGGTGAACAATCTTACGCAGGATCCACATCTTCTGCAGCTCGTCCGGAGTGGTGAGCAGCTCTTCACGGCGAGTACCGGAGCGAGTGATATCGATCGCAGGATAAACGCGTTTCTCGGCGATCTTGCGCGACAGGTGCAGCTCCATATTACCCGTGCCCTTGAACTCTTCGTAGATCACTTCATCCATCTTGGAGCCGGTATCTATCAGAGCGGTCGCAATGATGGTCAGGCTGCCGCCCTCTTCAACGTTACGTGCTGCACCGAAGAAGCGCTTGGGACGGTGCAGGGCGTTGGCATCCACACCACCGGTCAGGACCTTACCTGAAGAAGGTACAACCGTGTTGTAGGCGCGCGCCAGGCGGGTGATGGAGTCCAGCAGGATCACTACATCTTTCTTGTGCTCGACCAGGCGCTTGGCCTTTTCGATCACCATCTCAGCAACCTGGACGTGACGGGATGCCGGCTCATCAAAGGTCGAGGCAACCACTTCACCCTTAACCAGACGTTGCATCTCGGTGACTTCTTCCGGACGCTCGTCGATCAGCAGAACCATCAGTTCACAGTCAGGATGGTTATAGGCGATGCTCTGGGCAATGTTCTGCAGCAACATGGTCTTACCGGCCTTAGGCGGTGCGACGATCAGGCCACGTTGTCCCTTACCGATCGGTGAGGAGAGATCCAGGACCCGGGCGGTGATATCTTCAGTGCTGCCGTTACCACGCTCCATCCGCAGGCGATCATTGGCGTGCAGCGGAGTGAGGTTTTCAAACAGGATCTTGTTACGGGAGTTTTCCGGTTTGTCGTAGTTAACTTCGCTGATCTTCAGCAGTGCGAAGTAGCGCTCGCCCTCTTTCGGCGGACGAATTTTGCCGGCAATGGTGTCACCGGTGCGCAGGTTGAAGCGACGGATCTGGCTCGGAGAGACATAGATGTCATCCGGACCGGCCAGGTAGGAGCTATCGGCACTACGCAGAAAGCCGAAGCCGTCTTGCAGAATTTCGAGAACGCCGTTACCAAAGATGTCTTCACCACTTTTGGCATGAGCCTTGAGGATGGAAAAGATGATGTCCTGTTTGCGTGCCCGAGCCAGATTCTCCAGTCCCATGGTTTCGCCGAGCTTGATCAGCTCTGACACTGGAGTGTTCTTAAGTTGTGTGAGGTTCATAGTGGTGGGTTCTTAAAGTTCTTCTGGAATTCTTAAGGATTAGTTGGAATGGTACCGATATCCGGGTGCCGCTTGGATGATAGGCACATTCGGTTCGAACTCTGTACAGCCGGAAGGCTATCACTAAACCGCGAGTCCGTCTACAAAAGATGCAAAGCCCGAAGTCACTCTACTGAAAAATGTGCTTCGGACCCGATTTTCACTTACAGATTCTTGTCCAGGAACTCGGACAGCTGTGATTTCGTTAATGCACCAACCTTGGTGTCGGCAATTTCCCCGTTTTTGAACAGCAACAGTGTTGGAATTCCGCGGATCCCGAACTTAGGCGGGGTTTCCGGGTTCTCGTCGATGTTCAATTTACCGATCTTCAACTTGCCATCATACTCTTCAGCGATCTCGTCCAAGATCGGTGCGATCATCTTGCATGGACCACACCATTCGGCCCAGAAGTCAACCAAGATGGGGCAATCTGCCTTGATCACGTCAGCCTCAAAGCTGCTGTCTGATAGATGGACAATCTTGTCACTCATCATTAACTCCAATTCGTAAGCCTTCCTTGCCGAAGTTGCTCAGCAAAGACAATAATGGCCATATTTCAAATGATCCTGTTTCTTATTGCAAGCTTAACCTGATATGCTTTGACCATGAAAAAGACACATCTAACCGAAGAAAAATTCGACCAAATGGGCCTCGAGCCAGAGATTGTAACGGCTCTGGAGGCAAAGGGGTTTCATAATTGCACGCCAATTCAGGCGATGACACTCCCATTGCTGGTCGAGGGAAAGGATATCGCAGGCCAAGCCCAGACAGGCACTGGTAAAACGATCGCATTTTTGGCCGCAACTTTCAACTACCTGATGACCCACCCCCTGACCGAAGAGCGCGATCCTAAGTCTCCGCGGGCAGTCATTCTGGCGCCAACCCGGGAATTAGCGATCCAGATTCATCAGGATGCCCAGTCCATGTCCAAGGAGACAGGATTCAAGACTGCCCTGGCTTACGGTGGAGAAAGCTACGAAAAGCAGATCAAGCGTATCGAGCAGGGTGTCGACATCCTGATTGGTACTACGGGGCGCACCATAGATTATTTCAAGCAGAAGGTAATCAGCCTGTCCCAGGTTCAGGTTGTGGTTCTGGATGAAGCCGATCGCATGTTTGATCTGGGTTTCATCAAGGATGTCCGATTCCTGCTGCGCCGGATGCCATCTCCGGATCACCGTCTAAACATGTTGTTCTCGGCAACCTTCTCTCATAAGGTGCAGGAGCTTGCCTACGAGCATATGAACAGCCCAACTCATCTGCAGGTTGCCCCTGAGCAGATGACTGCCAAGCATATCAAAGAAGAGCTATTCTACCCATCGAATCAGGACAAGATGCTGCTGCTTCTGACCCTGATGGAGGAGGAGTGGCCGGATAAGGCGATCGTGTTTGCCAATACCAAACACTGCTGTGAAAAGGTCTATTCCTGGCTTAAGGCTGATAAGCACAGGGTTGGACTCCTGACCGGCGATGTTCCACAGAAAAAGCGTCTGAAGATCCTTGAGCAGTTTACCGCAGGGGAACTGGATATTCTGGTTGCGACCGATGTTGCCGCCCGTGGCCTGCACATTCCCGATGTGACCCACGTATTTAACTTTGATCTTCCGGATGATGCAGAAGATTACGTGCACCGAATCGGTCGTACCGGACGTGCCGGAGCCAGTGGTCATGCGATCAGCCTGGCGTGTGAGCAGTATGTGTTTAACCTGCCTGCGATTGAAACTTACATCAATCACCCGGTACCGGTCAGCAAATATGATAAGGATGCTTTGCTGGATGATGTGACGCCACCACGCAGAACCCATATGCAGCGTGAGCGCCGACATCAGCAGCGTTCAGCGGTATCTCGCAGGGCTGTAAATCGTAATAAAGGTTGATTGAGTGAAGAATTCCCCTCTGTATGCAGCGATTGATCTGGGCTCTAACAGCTTTCATATGTTGGTGGTCAGGGAGGTCGCTGGTTCGATTCGGGTTGTCGCCAAGGTTAAACGTAAGGTTCGCCTGGCAGAAGGATTGAGTAGCAGCAACGAGATCAGTGGGGCAGCGATGGAACGCGGCTGGAACTGTCTGAGGCTGTTTGCCGAACAGCTCAAGGATATTCCCAGTGAAAATGTGCGGATTGTGGCGACTGCAACCCTGCGTCTTGCCAACAATTCGGCTCAATTTATTGCCAGGGCCAGCCAGATCCTGAGCCAGCCGATTCAGATCATCTCAGGTGAGGATGAGGCCCGCCTCATCTATCAGGGGGTCTGTCATACCTCGGCCCATGGCGATCGCAATCTGGTGATCGATATCGGCGGGGCCAGTACCGAGCTCATCATCGGCGAGCAGCAACAGATCCTGCAGCTCAATAGCCTCAATCTGGGATGTGTGACCTGGCTCAATCGCTATTTCAGCGATGGCATGCTCACCGAGCAGGCCTTTGATGACGCCTGTAATGGTGCGCAGCAGGTTATCTCTGAGATCGCTTCAAGTTATCGTCGCTGTGGCTGGCAGGAGTGTTGTGGTGCTTCGGGCACTGTGCAGGCGATTCAGGAGGCGCTGCAGGCTCAGGGAGAAACCGAGCAGATCAGCCTGGACAAGCTGCTCAAACTCAAACAGCAGGTGCTGGCTTGTGGGTCCCTGGATGCATTGCAGATCCAGGGATTGGCGGCGGAGCGACTCAAGGTCTTTCCTTCGGGGCTGGCGATCCTGATCGCCCTGTTTGAGGTGCTGGGCATCGAGTCGATGCATCTTGCGGGCGGAGCGCTGCGTGAGGGGCTAATCCACAGCATGCTCGGTGGCGAACAGCCAAAGCCGGTTCATGAACGAACCATAGATAGCCTGTTCGAACGCTATCAGCTCGATAGAGAGCAGGGGGAGCGAGTGGCCCGCACTGCTCTGAAGGGGCTCTCATCCCTTAAAGAGGACTGGGGATTTGATGAGGATGTGATCCGCTTACTCGCTAGTGCCTGCAAGCTTCACGAAATTGGCTTGTGTATCGAGTACAAGAAGGCCCCACAGCATGCGGCTTATCTCATCGAGAACCTCTCTCTGCCCGGTTTTACCACCCCGCAGCGGCAGCTGATCTCCGGGCTCTTGTTTAATCAGCGTGATAGCATCTCCTTGGATCGACTGCAGCTGCAACGTTCGGTGCCACAGAACATCGCACTGCGGATGTTAAGGCTGTTACGCCTGTCAATTATCCTGTGCATGCGCCGGGCCAACGGCTCCATTCCCGATTTTGAACTGATGGCCGAAGGTGAAGTCCTGACCCTGACCCTCCCGGCGGGCTGGATGGAGGAGCACTACTTGCGGGCTAGTGAATTGCTGGATGAGATCCGTCATCAGCAACAGGCTGGCTGGGAGCTTAGAGTGGTTGAGCGCTCGGAATAATTTTCGGGCGCATACCTCTCACCATTCTCCTGTGCTGAGTCGGGAGAGATAATGATAGTCAAGCACTTCTGTTGGGGATGTTGCGGTTTTTTCTGCCTTGGGGTGCTTATGGCCCTGCTTTCTCCCTTTTCTGTCCCTCAGGGATATACCGAGATGCCACCGCTATTTGCGATCGGACTCTGGCTGATGATCGTTTCCCTGCTGGCTATGTTGTGCGTCCTTGGCTGGCACCTTCTTTTCAAAGCCATTAGTTATCGTCACAAATCACAGTGAAATCTCTGACCCGGACGGGAAAAGAGGCGCCGATGTTCTGCCTCCAGAAGCTCATCTTTTAAAGAGCCAGCATCGGGGCATCCAGGGAGTCAACCTTACTCTGTAATCCTGAGAGATCCCCATCTAGCCAGGAGTCTATGGTCTCTATGTTTCCCTGGGTATGAGTTTCAATAATCTCAGAGTAACTAAATGATACCTCTTCCAGATCCGGGTAGGGTTGGTGTTTGCGCAGGAAGGTGGTGGGGGTCAAGCCCTTACGGCTGACGATAATCGCGTTGTTGAGAGTCACCTGATAATAAAGGTACTCCTCGCCATCGGCAGATATCTGGTAGAAATCAAGGGTCACGCTGCAGCGTTCGCCGGAGCAGCAGGCCTGTAGCAGTTTGGGGGAGGCGACATCCCGTCCCTTACTCACAGTGAGTGGAGCATGGATCCTTTGACCGGTTGCCACGGCCTGGTGGGTATCTGTTGGGATCTCTATCTGGTGTGAGAGGGCATAGACCAGAATTTTATTTCGCTTTTCACCGGCCTGGGCACATGACCCAAGAATGGGCCCTTGGTGGGCTCCGGTGACAGACATATAGATGGTGAAAGCCATATCTGATAGCTCCTTGCTGTTGTGACTCCTCTTCCTGGAGGAGGCTTTCATGCATTGGGCCGGGGACTACAGCGCCCGATGTGAGAGATTCAAACCGATTGAATATATTGTGTTCAATTTTGGATGTCTCGTATTTCACCCAAAAAGTAGTTAGCCAGCCCAAGAAACATGGTTTTTGCGTAGATTATTGTCGCACTAGAGGTTTTTGATCACCCGGAGTTAAGGGATGGATGGGTTGTTGGTGATGAGTTTGCAGGAGGAGATCCGCCGCGGGGATCTCCTCTGAAAGCGATGAGAGATCAGTTTTCGTTGAGCCAGATAGCGGCCTGTTTGGCAAAGTAACTGAGGATGCCATCACAGCCGGCACGCTTGAAGCATAGCAGGGACTCCATGATTGCTGCGCGCTCATCCAGCCAGCCATTTTGAATAGCTGCCATATGCATCGCATATTCCCCGCTCACCTGATAGGCGAAGGTAGGAACCGCAAACTCCTGTTTAACCCGGCGTACTATATCCAGGTAGGGCATCCCGGGCTTGACCATTACCATGTCCGCGCCCTCACTCAGATCCAGAGCGATCTCGTGAATTGCCTCGTCTGAGTTGGCCGGATCCATCTGAAAGCTTTTCTTATCCGATTTCCCTAGAGAAGCTGCAGAGCCAACCGCATCACGGAACGGGCCGTAGTAGCAGGAGGCATATTTGGCTGAGTAGGCCATGATCTGGGTATTAATAAAGCCGTGTTGCTCCAGGGCGGTACGAATGGCGCCAATCCGGCCATCCATCATATCTGAAGGAGCGACTACATCTGCTCCGGCTTCGGCATGGGATAGCGCCTGGCGAACCAGTATATCTGTGGTCTGGTCATTGAGGACATAACCCTGCTCATCAATGATGCCATCCAACCCATGGCTGGTGAAGGGATCCAGGGCCACATCTGTGATCACCCCAAGATCAGGGAACTGCTGCTTGAGGGTTCGCACGCTGCGCTGGACCAGGGCATCCGGGTTGTATGCCTCCTCGGCCAACAGTGATTTTTTTTCAACCGGAGTCACCGGAAACAGGGCGATGGCCGGGATCCCTAGCTCAACCAGTTGTTCTGCCTCTTTGAGCAGCAGATCCAAAGATAAACGTTCAATGCCTGGCATCGAGGGAATCGACTCGCGTTGATTGTGTCCCTCAAGCACGAACATCGGATAGATGAGATCGTCGACCGTGAGCTGGTTCTCCCGGATCAGGCGGCGACTAAAGGGGTGAGCCCGCAAGCGGCGCTTGCGGCTATGGGGATAGGCTGAATTGACTAAAGAGATGGACATACAGTGATCTTCTATCGGGTTAATGAAAAAAATGCGCGGCAGTTCTGCTCCAGCTGATCTCTCAGCTGCTCGGGGGATTGTTGGCGCAGTAAGGCCACCACTTCCAGAATATGCGACAGATAGCAGGGCTCATTGCGCCGGCTTTTGGGTTTTGGGCTGAGATCCCGGGGCAGCAGGTAGGGTGCATCGGTTTCTATCAGCAGTCTCTCATCCGGGATCAGCGGGACCAGCTGGCGCAGCTCCTGGCCACGGCGTTCATCGCAGACCCAGCCGGTGATCCCTATCATGAGTCCAAGCTCAAGGCACTCCTCAAGCTCTTCACGGTTACCGGTAAAGCAGTGCAGTAGCATTCCCGGAATCTTACCCACCCAGGGGCGAAGTAACTCTATAAAATGCTTATGTGCATCCCGGCAATGCATATAGATAGGGCGCTTAAGTTTCGCTGCCAGCTCCAGCTGTTGACTGAATATCCGTTCCTGATCGGCAGGAGGAGAAAAGTTACGGTTAAAGTCCAGACCACATTCGCCGAGGGCGACCAAAGCCCTGTTCCGATCACTGAGCAGCTCTTCGAGTCGCTCCAGGCTGCTGTTGTCGGCATCTTTGGCATGGTGGGGATGAATCCCAGCGGTGGCAAAACAGTAGTCAGGCCATTGGTTGGCCAAAGCCAGCGCCTGCTCGCTATCCGGGATATCCGAACCTATCAGGATCAGTCCCGTTACCCTGGCCTGTTTGGCTCTCGCCACCACCTCCGGGGCATCATGGGCAAACTGGCTACTGGTCAGGTTTACGCCAATATCGAACATTCGGATCTCCATCTGCTTGCCGCGAATATCGGCTGTTATCTGCTGACGCATCATATCACCCCTGAAATGCCTGGGCCATGTGCCTGTGATGTGGGGAATTTTTAGGCGAGGGTGGAGTCTTAAGCAATAACTCAGGAATAGATTAAACTTTTAGAAGGCCCAATTGGAGATTTTTCATGGATGAAGATTAGTCAGCTGATCACATGCATTATTCTTGTGGTTTTGGTGATGGCGCTAGGAGGCGTTTACCTCGGCTCTCGTTACCTGATCCTCAATGAGTTCAATGAGCTGGAGCAAGAGAGCATGGAGCGCAATCTGATGCGGATGAACCAGGCTTATCTCTCTGAGCTCGAGCAGCTCGATACCCTGACCCGGGATTGGGCCGAGTGGGATGATACTTACCACTACATGGATAAGCGCGACAAATCCTATGAAGCAAATAATCTCAATACCCTGACTTTTGAGACCCTTAAGGTTGATAGCATCCTCTATTTTCGCAGTGATAAGCAGTACTATTATGGGGCCTCCCTCATCAATGGGGCGTCTCGTGCCGTTAAAAATGAGCTGATCGATCACCTGAGCCGCTATGTGACCGCCAGTTCAACCCCGGACGTCTCTTCCGGGCTGTGGAACTATAATGGGATCTACTATTTTCTCTCCAAGATGCCGATACTTACCAGTGAAGGAGAGGGGCCGATCAATGGCTACCTGGTTTTCCTCAAACGTTTCGATGCCGATGTGAAAAATCATCTACAAAAAGCGGTATCGGTCAATGCCAAGTTTTTCCGGGGCAGCGGCCTCAATGAGGCTGGGAAACTCGGGATCTTGAGTAAGCTCCATGGCAAGAGCAGCTATGTCATCACCGAGCCAGATCAGATCGTCGGTTTTGCCATGTTACCCGCGGTTGGCAAACAGGTCGGTATCATGGTTGAGATCATGCAGCCCCGTGATTATTTCCTGCAGGGCCAGAACATGGTCAAAACCTTCTTTCTCTATCTTCTGTTTGGCGGCATCGTCTATCTGGTGATCGTGCTGTTTACCCTCAACACCTTTGTCTCCTCCCGCCTGAGAAGCCTGGCGACCAACCTTGCGCTGATAGGTACCAAGGGAGATAAGCTTGGCCGGGTCTGGGTGGATGGCAAGGATGAAATTGCCGAAGTCGCTCAGGCCTGCAACAGCATGCTTGATACAATTGAGACCATGTATAGCGCTCAGGAGGAGAGTGAGCAGCGTCAGCGTAAGCAGAGTGAGGCCCTTGTGAGTCTTGCCAAGAGTGATTTGCTGCTGGCCGGAGATCTTCCCCGTGCCGCACAACGGATCAATGAGGCGATCTGTCGCGGCAGTGATGCAACCCGCTCCAGTATTTGGTACTGCTCCGAAGATCAGCAGCAGATGTTCTGTCCGGATCTCTATTTTGCACCCACGGATCATCACCAGCAGGCCCCCTCTTTGCCTTATCACTTTATTCGTGGCCGCTACGAGAGCGCCAAGCTGAATAGCTCTGTGGTTTGGGTCATCCAGGATCCCTATGAGCGCTCCCGCTTCAACGCAATGATCGAGCGGCTGGGGTTGGCTCCTTTGGAAGGGGTGGTGATGATCTCACCGATTCAGCATAATCAGGAGCTGTTTGGCTTCATCATTGTTGAGCAGGAGCGCGCTTCAGAGCACTGGTGCCAGGACGAGGAGATCTTTATCATCTCCATCTGTGAATATTCAGCGCAAACCCTGACCGCCCTGAGCAAGTTACAGCAACATCAGGAGCTGGAAAAACTAGCCAGCTTTGATGAGCTGACCGGAATGGCAAATCGGCCTCACTTCCTGAGGCTGATGAAGCGCCAGCTGCTTCGTGCCAAGCAACTCGATGAGTTGATGGCCTTCTTCTTCATCGGGGTTGAACGCCTCAAAGAGGTCAATGATCAGTACGGCCACGCCTCCGGAGACTGGGTCATCACCTGTGTCGCCGAGCGAATGAAGGGCTGCTTGCGTAGCAGTGATCAGATCGGTCGCTCCGGCGGCGGTGAATTTATGGTGTATCTTGCATCGCCACGCAATCTTGAAGATGCCGAGTTCGTGGGCGCCAAGTTGCTGGCGGCGATAGAGGCGCCTATTGATTTCGAGGGGACTACCCTGGCAGTGAGTGCCTGCATCGGCATCTCCCTGTTCCCTTCTCAGAGTGATGATCAGGATCGTTTGATTCACTGTGCCGAGATGGCGATGAATCACCTGCGACGCAATTCCGAGCGGGGGGTTCACCTGTATGATGCAGGCACGGACCGTGACTAAAGCCGGTCCTGGCTGCTGAATGAAAGAGTAAAAAAAGCCCGTTGCCGGGCTTTTTTAATCTGGCTTGCTCTAATCTTTATTACAGCTCTGCAGCCGAGGTTTAGCGCTACGCTTGAATTTGAGCTGTTGAATCAATAGGGCGATCACTATCAGCACCAGTCCGGTAATGGTGGAGAAGTAGATATTCTCTCCCACCAGAAAGTGCAGCAGCACCAAAGAGACGAAGGGGGAGATGAAGATGAGATTGCTGATCCGGGCGGTATTGTCGGTATGGCGCAGCGCCTGCAGCCACAGGACATAGGTAAAGCCCATCTCAAAAAATCCAACCCAGACCGCTCCCAACCAACCCTGCCAGTGGCCCATATGAAAATCTGACAACCAGGCATTGGCTATGAGTACCAGAGGAAATCCCAGCAGAAAAGCCAGCAGCAGGCTGACGATGGCATCCCCCTGGTTTTTGGTATTAAGGATCCAATACATCGCCCAGATCACCGTCGACAGCAGTGCCAGAATGACTCCCAGGGGGTGGGAGAAGTGCAGGTGGGTGAGCTCCCCATGGGTGGCGATCACAAAGGCGCCCAGGTAGCCAATCACAATCGCGACCCAGTCCTGAGGACGGATCTTCTGTTTGAGAAAAACCACCGCCATCAGGGTCAGGGTAATAGCCCAGGTATAGTTCAGCGGCTGGGCTTGCTGGGCGGGCAGCAGATCATAGGCTTTAAACAGAATAAGGTAGTAGAGGCAGGGGTTGAGCAGCCCCATGCACAGGTAAAACAGGGGACGGTTTCTCAGGTAGCTACCGACAAGGTGAAGTTTACCCTGTTTTAATACGATGCCAGTGAGTGCAAGGATAGAGAACAGACTGGCAGCGACCAGCAGCTGGGAAGGCGAAAAATAGTTCAAAGAGAGTTTGAAGGCGGAAGCGACGGTGGACCAGCAGGCCACCGCCGTTAATCCAAACAGATAGGCTTTTTTCGAGTTAGTCATGGCTTACCATAGGTCACGGGATTCAAAGCACCCTTATTATTGGGGACCACAGCATAGCAAGTCAGCTAAGTTAAACGAAAGCGCGGGCTAAAGCATCCGCATAAAAAACGCAAAAAACAGTCGGAAAAAACCGAAGATAATGGTGATTACAAAAAGAACTGTCACCAGTGAGTGAAGCGCTCCCGCAGCGATTAACTGGGTCCCTAAGAACAGCAACAGAGTGACCGCCATCAGCAGCCAGTGCAGCTTGGGGCTTTGCCAGTAGGAGTTGGGGGCGTTGTCCGTAATCTTGCCATCATTCATGATGAATCTCCTCAAACATCCCTGGGTCTGACCATAATAGCGACAAAAGCTCTCACTGTTGAGTGTTTTTTATCCAGGTCTTGGTGTCGTTTCTGTTACGCCTTGATATTTTTAGAAAAATATCAAGGCGTAACAGAAAGATGCTCGCGAATTCACAAAGATACAAAAAATATGCAGGGGTCGGGACGATGTTTAGGCTCTGTTGACGTTTCCAATTTTGAACCTGTTGCCCCTGATAATGTTCTGTTCGCGACGCGAATCATGCGGTTTAGTTGCTCTAAATGAGTGATGAGCAACAATGAACAGGGCTTTTTCAGGAGCAACCCGCAGGGCAGTGGCTCTTTTTCCTCCCAGCGGCGTTATCAGATGTTCATGTAGAGTAACTACACTGCACATCTTCCGCCTTGCTGGATGACAAAATTGCCAACTGCAGAACCAAATCTGAAACGTCAACAGAGCCTTGGGAGTCAAAGGGCCACCATTCAGGTAGCCCTTTGGGAGATAGGGGGATTAGAGTTGTCCGGTCGACTCAAACTGTTCCAGCTTGGTCAGGTAAGGGGTGATATCGCCAATATGCTCACTCACCCACTGCGGATTGTAATAGCTATCCAGATAGCGCTCACCGCTATCGCACAGCAGGGTCACCAATGAGCCAGTCTCTCCGTTTTTCTGCATCTCGCTGGCAAGCTGCAGAGCACCATAGAGATTGGTTCCGGTCGAGGGCCGACCTTACGTCCCATCCGCTTCTCCAGCCATAGGATGGTCGCAATGCTGGCGGCATCCTCTATGGTGCGCATCTGGTCAATCACCCCGGGGATAAAGCTCGGCTCTACCCGGGGACGACCGATTCCCTCGATCCGGCTCCCCTGCTCCAGGGTGAGGTCAGGATTAGCGGTTTTGTAATAGTCGTGGAACACCGAATTTTCAGGATCGACGACACAGAGTTGGGTCGGGTGGCGCTGATAGCGGATATAGCGGCCAATAGTTGCAGAAGTGCCGCCGGTTCCCGGGCTCATGACTATCCAGCTGGGAACAGGATAGCGCTCAAGTTTCATCTGCTCGAAGATGCTATTGGCGATGTTGTTATTGCCGCGCCAGTCGGTTGCCCGCTCGGCGAAGGTAAACTGGTCCATGTAGTGGCCGCCAAGCTCTTTCGCCAGCCTGCGCGATTCGGCATAGATTTCACAGCTGCGTTCAACAAAGTGAGCCTTGCCGCCAAAAAACTCGATCTGCTCAATCTTTTTGCGGGCGGTACTGCGTGGAACCACGGCAATAAATGGTAGTCCCAGCAGCCTGGCAAAATAGGCTTCAGAAACGGCGGTGCTGCCCGAAGAGGATTCGATCACCGGAGTATTCTGATCCAGCCAGCCATTGCACAGGGCGTAAAGAAACAGAGAGCGGGCCAGCCGGTGCTTGAGGCTACCGGTTGGGTGGGTACTCTCATCTTTGAGGTAGAGATCGATTTCCCTGAGCCAGGGAAGCTCCAGCTTGATTAGATGAGTATCCGCACTGCGTTGATAATCCGCTTCAATCTTGCAGATTGCCTGATTGATCCATTCCTGCTTGTTCATTGGAGCCACCTTTTAACCATTGCTTGATCTAAAGATTATCAAAAAAAGGACGAGAAAATCCTTGCTAAAAAGTGCCAGGGAACCGGGTGTTTTAGAAAATTATGCTGCAAATTTGTGATATTGAGAAAATAATTTCATAACCCTTATTTTAAGGGGATTTTATCACTATTTTGAGGGGGCAGGCTCTGTGGAGCTTAGCTGTCATCAGAGCCCGGGGGGAGTCGGTCATCAGGGTAAGCCTCAGCACCCTTGCCGGCTATCTTGATTTGGTGAGCAGGATCCCTCCCAGCAGTGGCAGCAGCATAAAGAGAGAGCTCGTCGAAATGAGATGTCCCGTCACCAGATCATCCAGGCACAGAGCCACGATTGGGAAGATCAGAAAGCAGATCGAAGCGGTAAAAGGGGTGGCGATCGCATTGAGCTTAAAGTATGCCACTATGCCACCCACTCCGGCGACCAGCCCCAGGTAGATCACAGCCAGCAAAGACTCGATGGAGATGTTGGCCAGCTGTGGATGCTCACTGAGGATTGAGACTCCCAGCAGGACCACGGAGGCGATGGCACAGGGCAGGGCGTTGTAAGTCAGCACCTCGACATCGGCACAATACTTTTTGACCTTCACATACATCAGCGAATGGAGTACCACGGCACCGGCCAGCGCGACAGTGCCAATCAGGTAGCTACTGCCATTGATATCCAGCTCGCTGATCAGGATGCTACACAGGCTGATCACCGCAATGGCAAGGCCGAATATCTGGATGGGTTTGAGCCGGGATCCCAGGAACAAACTGGAGGTGATCATCACACCGATCGGCATGGTGGCAAAAATGATCGCGGCCAGGCCGGAAGAGATATATTTTTCACCATAGATCATCAGCGAAAAAGGGATAGCGAAGTAAAACAGGGCGATGATTAGCATCCATTTTCGTTTACCCACTGGAAATAGCAGCGGCTGTTTCTGGTAGAGCGCCAGGGCGATGATCAGCGGGGCGGAGACACAGAACCTGAGTCCGGTTGCCAGGATCGGCGGAATGGTCTGAACGGCGATCGACATGGAGAGCCAGGTGGTTCCCCAAATCAGGCAAACCGAAAAAAACAGCAGGATCAGTAACTGATAGTGGCTCTTGGATCGCTCCGGGGTTCGACTGCTTGCTGTCTGGAGGACATGGGGGGTTGAGTGGCTAGTCTCTTACCTGTAACTCTCACTATTTGCTCCCTGTGCTTTGAGTTTCAAGGGGTTATTGACGGCTCCGGGGTTAAATATCACCACCCGGTAATGTAAAAAAATTTAGGTAAATGTTTTGCTTGGGTTACGGATTCTAGCAGGTGGGAAGGAGAAAAAAATTTCCATTTAGAGAGAAGGTTGGTTAATTTATAGAAAAAATTTCTATACGGGGTTGTTAAATTGAAAGAAATAACCGCTATTGATGAAATAGACCGAAAGTTATTAAGGTTATTACAGCAGGATGTCACCATCTCTCTGGCTCAGTTAGCTGATGCAGTCAATCTGACCACAACCCCCTGTTGGAAGCGTCTGAAGCGACTCGAAGAGCAGGGAGTTCTGCGCAAACGGGTCGCCTTGCTCGATGCCGAGGCATTGGGGCTGGCCTTTACCGCCTTTGTGCAACTTAAAACCAGTGATCACTCTGAGGCCTGGTATCGCCGTCTTGCCGATAGCCTTGAGATCTTTCCTGAGGTGATGGAGATCTATCGAATGGCCGGTGAGTGTGACTATATGCTTAAGGTCCAGGTGTCTGATATGAGTGCCTTCGATAACTTTTACAAGCGCCTGGTCAACACCCTGGATGGGTTAACTGATGTCACCTCCTCATTTGCGATGGAGCAACTCAAATACACAACCGCCCTGCCGCTCTGATTGCTCAGCCAGCTCCGGCTGGCGCAAAGGCCGATCCCCGGGGCCAAAAAACCGCCTAATATACAGATAGGCGTTTGGCTATTGGGTGGTCATGGATGAGTCTTAAGCTAGCTTCTCTGTTTGCGGGCCTGTTGGCCCTTGCCATGTTACCTGGATGTGATGATCCTTCGACTCCTCGCTCTGTGTCAGATGAGGTGCTAAGCGGCTTTTATCCTCAGGTGATCACGCTTCGCGAGGTGGCGGACTCCTCCCTGAAGGAGCTTATCGATGAACAGCTGCTGTTTGTCGATAAGCAGGGAAAACACTGGATCGCTCCCAAAGGGACGCTGACCGATGGGGCATCGGTCCCCCGGCTGGCCCTGTGGATGACAGATGGACGTTTTGCTAAAAACCTTCTCAAGGCGGCGGTGGTGCATGATGCCTATAGCCAGTCAGATAATGCCTCCCGCACCCCCGGACAGTACCAAAGCCAGCCCTGGAAGCGGGTACACCGGATGTTTTACGAGGCGCTCATCGCGGGAGGAACTTCGGTCTCCCAGGCTAAACTGATGTTTGCGGCGGTCTGGTTGGGAGGGCCCCGATGGAATGATGCCGGAAACAGTCTTGACGGGGTATCCGATGAGGCACTTCGGGCCGAATTTAAGGTATGTAAGGAGTGGATCCAGGCGAAAGACCCGGATCGCCAAAAAATTGAGCAGTGGATGGAGAGAAGAGAGCCGCAATTGCGAGCCTTGAGCCAATAAGTTAAGAGCGAGATTGCGCTGAACCTGGAGGGGCTTGGCAGATTTATACCCATGAGTGGTGGAGGCTTCCATGCCCATGATGCTCTGAGATTGAGCTGAAATGTTTAATCCTGCTTTAGAGCTTTTTCCATCATCTTCCCACCCATATCGATGGATGCCCTTCTGCCAACAAAATGTTTTCCAATAAAAGCCATGAGCTTATTCTTGGCTCCCGGAATGATCACCGCTTTTTTGCCCAGCCCCTTGAGGGCAATTTGCGCAACTTTTTTGGCAGACATGAGATCAAGTGGGACTTTTGATAAATCAAAGCTCTCCTGGACTCCATCTACCATCGGGGTATCTGTTGGCCCGGGAGTGAGAACGGATATATCGATACCTTTTTTCTGAAGTTCCCAGCGCAGGGACATCCCAAGGTTCAGGACATAAGATTTAGTGGCTGCATAGTTGGAGAAATAAGGAGCGGGCATCAGGCCGTAAAGACTGGAAACCAGCAGAATCCCCCGCGCTCTCGCTGGCTCATTTGCTGAGCATAGTAGTGGGTTAATGTAAACAGAGAAGTCACGTTAAGCTGGATCATGGCAAGCTCGGTATTCTGATCCATCTCAGTCATGGTCCCATGGGTTTCCATCCCGGCACAGGCAACAAAAAGCCCAACGTTTAAGTTTTCGCTCGCGATGATAACCCTTTGGTTATCTTCCTGATGAGAGAGATCGGCCTGAACCGTTTGAACCTCTACTCCATATGCTTCCTGGAGCTGCCTGGCCTTGTTATCCAGCCTTTGTTCGTTTCTGGAAACAAGTAGTAAGTTAAGGCCCTGCTGCGCAATTTGGCTTGCGATTTCTGAACCAATTCCGGAAGTTGCTCCGGTGACCACCGCCCACTCGCCATATTTCTCGCGGAATGTGTGTTTCATCACTTTCTCCTCTTGCCAGTAAATTGTAATAAATGTTGTTACAGTTTGTCTCAGAAAAATGCTTTGTACCTTCGGCTTGCCAAGGGTGTCAGATCATTTAATCTGCTTTATCACATCAGCTAATTTAATCTTATCCAGCGTGCTTTTTACCTGGCCTGCCAATTCGTCTGATACCTGGCCTAATATGCCCTTGATGGAGCAGCTTACCGGGCAGGGCTGGAACTCCTCATTGGCATGGATTGCAAAGAGCTGAACCTCTTCCAGAGCCAGATAAATATCCTTGAGGCTGATTGCATCAGGAGCTCTTGTGAGCTCAAATCCACCATGTTTACCAGGAATGGAGTGGACCAGCCCTGCCTTTACGAGTTTACTGACAACTCTGCGGACTATAACCGGATTGGTGTTGATACTGGTTGCCAGAACCTCTGAAGTCACCTGCCTGTCAAGAAAGCCAAGCACTGCCATCGAGTGAACCGCAACTGAAAAGTTTGTATTTGCTGCCATCATTTTCCTCTTTAAACTAAGTGTAACAGTTTTTGTTACTTTATTTCTATTAATTTATCGGAGTCGCTCAAGAGGTACTCTGCATGACGTTATCTAATACTTTCATACTTTGTTTAAAGTAAGGATTATAGGTTAATCGCGCGTGATACTTACCTGGCTCCTGATAACCAAAGGCGGAGAACCATATTTTTCCAGGAGAAGAGTAACGGTAAGACTGACCATTGTTGTAGATGATTTCACTTCCATGGATGCCATAGCTGGGATTTGTGGGGGAAAATAGTAGTCCCATATGAGATCCATTAGAGATTCTGAGCCTTGATAGTTTCATGCTCAAATGAATGGCACGTTGATCGGTGGGCTGGCTTTCGCCCTGTAATATGAGCCTGCTGTGTGGATTGGTCATGACTCTGGTGAATTGTTGCATGACATAATTTGTATCGATCAGACTATCGGATTCACTCATCATAGCGAAGACAGGCTTGGCGTATTGGGCATGCTCAAGTTTGGCACGTACGATCTGTGATGTCTTGTAATAGGTCGCGGCCCCTGACATGGGAAGAGAATTATAGCGAAGGTAGTTATCTTCCGGATCTTGATCCGCCCAGGTGACAAAATAGCTGGCTAGCTTTGCATATTTTACTGCGACCGAACGAGGCTGGAATGCCGGAGAGAAGAGCAGTAATCCGGCGACATCAGGATCTTTGAGTGCCTGAGTTGTGACCAGATTTGCCCCGGTAGAGTAGCCCCCAAGCCAGACTGAACTGTATTGTTGTTTGAGCAAGCCGGAGTGATGGGCAACAACCGCTTGCCAGTCTTTGGCGGTGGAAAGCATCAGATCTGCAGGCTTGCTGCCATGGCCCGGTAGCAATAGGGTTCGGACCAGGTACCCTGCTGTGCCAGATGCTGAGCAATATCGATAAATGAATAGGGTGAATCCCCCAGGCCATGAACCAGCAGTACCGCACCTCCATTCGGGTGTACTGGCTTATATTCTCTTGGGGAGTTGGCGTTAAGCTCTTTATTGATATCCTGGCTGATGAAAGCTCGGTTGTTTAAGAGCCAGGCTCGAGTTTCCCGGACGTATTGAGCAAATGTAGGCTGATCGTAGTCGGGTAAGTGATGAGAGGGCATTTGTGTGCGATCCGTCCCACTACTTGGGCTTGCGTATCCTAATATGCCTAAGGTAATGCCTGTGACTGTGACTAAAATACCGGCAACTAACTTTGTCATAGATCACCTATTCATTCATCATCCAATTAAGATCGGGAGCATACAACTCATCAACCACTATCAGTAACAATATTTGTTACTGATAGTGGTTGTCAACCTTATTGACTAAAAATCATCCGGTACAGGAGGGAGTTGTCTGATAAAGGAGCTTAAGCCCGGTGCCATCATTCCAATAATTTTCCCGGTGTGCTGCTCCGCGGACGGCATTGGGATGCAGCAATTCCCTGCAGAAAATGTGGTCGAACGATTGACGCGATTGGTGGATGATAGCTGGGCCACTTTCTTGTGATGGGAGCTTACCTTGAAAGATAGATACCCACTCTTTGATAGCCACTTTCATATCATAGACCCCAGTTTTCCCCTGATTGCCAACCAGGGCTACCTGCCTGAGCCTTATCGCTGCGCGGATTACCTTAGGCAAACATCTGGCTATAGCCTTTGTGGAGGCGCGGTGGTGTCGGGTTCCTTTCAGGGGTTCGATCAAACCTATCTGCTGGACGCCCTGGATCATTTGGGGGATGACTTTGTGGGGGTCACTCAACTTCCGGTCACGGTGACGGACGATGAGATTTTCTTGCTTCATCAGGCTGGGATCAGGGCGGTTCGCTTTAATTTAAGGCGTGGTGGATCGGAAGAAATCGTTCATCTCAGGAGCTTTGCCAGGCGGATATTTGAGCTGGTGGGTTGGCATGTTGAGCTTTATGTTGACTCAAGGGAGCTGGAGTCTCTCTATCAAACTCTGATCACCCTCCCCAGGGTGAGTGTGGATCATCTGGGCTTGAGCAGGGATGGTTTTAACTGCCTGCTGCGTTTGGCGGAACGCGGGGTTCGGGTCAAGGCGACCGGCTTTAGCCGGGGCGATCTCGATATCAAAAATGCCCTTCGGATGCTCCATGAAGTCAATCCGAATGCCCTGATGTTTGGCACCGATCTTCCTTGTACCCGTGCCCCCAGATCTTACAGCGACGAGGATTTTTATCTGGTGGTTGAGACACTGGGGGAGGAGGCCGCCGCGGCGATCTTCCATCTCAATGCCCTCCAGTGGTACCGGCCCGGACAAAGACCTCACTCAGGGTGAAAAATAAACAAATTGCCGGTGAGCTCTCATTGCGCTCTTTAAGAAGATTAACAACTTGACAACATCCGGCGGCCTGGGGTCTAGTGGTATCAGTTTATCTGGCAGACAGGAGAGCGCCCCATGTACATCAGCAGAGTTTTAGAATCGAAAGGAAATCAGGTTCAGACTGTTCCCCGGATATGACGGTATTTGAGTCCCTGAAGATGATGGCCGATAAAAATATTGGCTCGGTGATCGTCATCGATGGGGGAGAGATGGTTGGGATCTTTTCCGAGAGAGACTATGCCCGCAAAGGGATCCTGCATGGGCGGCTCTCCAAGGAGACGCCTGTCTCTGAGCTGATGCGTACCGAGGTCTGTTACGTCGAGCCCAGGACCAGCCTCCAGGAGTGTATGGCGTTGATGACTGACAAGTGTGTGCGTCACATGCCGGTGGTTGAGAATAAGCACCTGGTTGGTGTGGTCAGTATCGGAGATGTGATCAAGCAGATCATCTCTGAGCAGACATTTACCATCAAGGAGCTCGAAAAATATATCACCGGTGGCATCGATCTCGATTACAAACCCTGAAGGGAGTTCCGGGAAAAGTTTTGGCGATCTCTGGTCAAGAATTCGTTTGTTTTGGATTAATGGCTCAATTGGGATCTGGTATGGCTTACAAGCTCTGTTTGCAAGGAAAAGGGGATGGCACGGGATCATCAGCAGCGTCTAGACGAGGCCCTGAGCCGGCCGGTTAAATTTTTCCTGTTTGATATCGATCACAACCTGACCGATGAGCGAGGGCGGGTTCCAGAGAGCGCCATTGAGAAGATCGCCGCTCTGGTGGCTGAGCATGGTGTAGGTGTGGGACTGGTGAGTGGTCGCCCGGAGCTGTCGACCCTTGAGGATGGACCGGATATCACCCAGGTTATCCGTCAGCTTCAGCAACACCTGAGTGAGGAGCAGCAGCAAAAGCTGGTGATCTTCCCCGAGTATGCCGGGTATGGTCGGGAGGTTGGCTCGAAGAGGCTCCATGATTATGGATTCATGGGCCTATTTGAAAAGAGCCTGCCTCTGTTACTTGAGATGATCGAGGACAACAGGGATGATCAGTTTGATTTTTTAGAGATCAAGAAAACCAGCCTCTCGATCTGGCTCAAGCCCCCTTTTCATCGGCGAGATACAGTGGATCGTCAGGTCGAGTCCTATCGCCAGGCGATGAGCAAGATACCCCTATGCTCACAGCTGATGGTGATTAACGGGGCCAATCGCACCATTGACATACTGCCAAGGGCAGTGAATAAACAAAGGGCTATCGCCGAGACTGCAGCCATCTACAGGATCTCAGTCGATACGATCGCAACCTCTGACGATCAGGGGGCAAAGGATGATGCTGGCCATGCCTTTACCGATCATGCCCTGGGGTTTGCGACCCGAGACTTTGACCCCGAAAGTGTCCGGCAGATCTCAACCCGGCTGTGTATAAATCAAACCGGTCTTGAAGCCAATCTGAGTTTATTGGAACGTCTGCAGTTTACCGCCCTTGAGTCATAATCAAGAAAGGTAGCTGTTTGTGTCTGGCTGTGGTTTGGCCAGTGAACGCAGCCGGGATGAGGGAGCCTATCCGGGTTTTTCATGAGCTGTATGCGACTGCTGTGGGTACTCATGGTATGTGTGTTGGCAGGATGTGTGTTCCTGCCCAGAACCGCCGCGCCACCCAAAGAGTACCGCAGCTGTGAGATGGCGATGCCCCGCTGGGAGCTGAGTTATAACCAGGCCGAGACCCTGTATATCTGTCAGGGGAGCGGTGAAGAGGCCGCCCTGTGTCTGCTGGCCTTTGGCGTAGTGATCCCGGCGGGCAGTTTTATCATCTCCGGCAGTGTGGTGCTGATTGGCAATACCGCCCATTGGCTGGAGTATCAGGGGCGCTGTGAGCAAGGGATAGTGCAACGTTCGGCATCCCTGTTCACGGGAACCGCTCCTTTGCAACAGCGCTCTGAGCCGCCGAGGCTTCCTGCCGCTGAAAAACCTCAACCCAAAGAGGAATCAAAATGAATCAGGAAAAATTTCCGGTCAATGCACATCAACTCTATCATGCGCATGTTTACTATAATAAAGCGACCCTGGCCCAGGCGACCTCCCTGTGTGAGGAGGCTAAAATCAGGTTCGGCGCCGAGATGGGACGACTGCATAAAAAGCGGGTTGGGCCTCATCCTCATTGGAGCTGTCAGCTTGCCTTTGATTCCGGGCAGTTTGCGGGCCTCATCTCCTGGCTGGAGGCCCATCGCCAGGGGCTGAGTATTCTGGTGCATGGGGTCACCGGCGATGATCTCAAAGATCACACCGAGCATGCCTATTGGCTGGGGGAGAGTAGTCCTCTGAATCTGGCGCTGTTTGGAGGCTAAGGACCGGTTATATCAGCTGCAATCCGGCCCCGAGCTGGCACAGTGGAGGCGGTTAAACCGCCTCCAGCCGCGCATATTGCAGCACCAGCCACTTGGTGCCTTCACGCTCAAATCGCACCTGAACCCGGGTCTTACCACCGCTGCCCTCGAAGTTGAGTATGGTGCCCTCACCGAACTTGGGATGCATCACCTGCTGGCCCAGGTTAAAGCCACTGTCTGGGCTATCCATCGCCATCTTGGGGCTATAGGCCTGTTTGCTAAAGCCGGATGGGGCATAGCCCGAGGAGCTTGGGCGGCGCACCTGTGTCTTGAGGCGTACCGGCTCGGCAAACTCGCTCGGCAGCTCCTTGAGAAAGCGGCTGGGGCGGGCATACTGTTCCCGGCCATAGATCCGCCGGTTCTCGGCATGACACAGGTAGAGTTTCTCCATGGCACGGGTCATTCCCACGTAGCACAGGCGGCGCTCCTCTTCGAGGCGAGCAAAATCTTCGGCAGAGCTCTGGCTGGGGAACATCCCCTCCTCGACCCCGGTGATAAACACCAGCGGGAACTCCAGCCCCTTGGCCGAGTGCAAAGTCATCAGCTGTACCGCATCCTCAAACTCATCGGCCTGTTGCTCACCCGCCTCCAGGGCGGCGTGGCTAAGAAAGGCTGCCAGCGGGCTCATCTCGCTATCGGTTTCGTATTGAGAGAGATACTCGCGACAGGCGGTCACCAGCTCCTCAAGGTTTTCGACCCGGGCCTTGGCCTTCTCACCCTTCTCGGCCAGGTACATCGCCTTGAGGCCCGACTGCCAGATCACCTGGTCCACCTGCTCATGCAGCGGCAGTTCGCTATTTTGCTGCTCCAGGTCGCTCACCAGCTGGATGAAGCCGCCGATACAGGATGCCGCTCTTCCCTTGAGGGACTGGCGATCCAGCAGAGTCAGGGCTGCCTGCCACAGCGAGCACCCTTCATCCCGGGCGCAATCACGCACCAGCGACAGGCTCTTATCGCCGATGCCCCGGGTCGGGGTGTTGACCACTCGTTCAAAGGCGGCATCGTCGTTGCGGTTTTGGATGAGGCGCAGATAGGCCAGGGCATCCTTGATCTCCTGGCGCTCAAAAAAGCGCAGGCCACCATAGATGCGATAGGGCAGGGAGGCTTGCAGCAGCGCTTCCTCCAGTACCCGTGACTGGGCGTTGTTGCGATACAGCATGGCGCAGTCGCTCAACGGGCGCCCCTTGAGGTGAGCGCTCTTGATCTGATCAACCACAAAGCGTGCCTCATCGGTCTCGTTAAATGCGGTATAGACTGAGATCGCCTCCCCCTGCTCCGCCTCGCTCCACAGCTCCTTACCCAGGCGCTCCTTGTTGTTGGCGATCAGCGCATTGGCGGCCTTGAGTATGGTGTTGGTGGAGCGGTAATTCTGCTCCAGGCGGATGGTCTTCACATCGTGAAAATCATCAATGAAGCGCTGAATATTCTCCACCTCGGCGCCACGCCAGCCATAGATCGACTGATCGTCATCGCCGACAATCATCACGGAAAGCTCATCTCCGGCCAGCATCCGCAGCCAGGCATACTGGATGCGGTTGGTGTCCTGGAACTCATCGATCAGTATGTGGCTGAAGCGTTCGCGGTAGTGCTGCAGCAACTCGGGGTGATTGAGCCACAGCTCGTGGGCCCGTAGCAGCAGCTCGGCAAAGTCCACCAGTCCGGCGCGGTCGCACTGCTCCTGATATGCCTGATACACTTTGAGCCAGGTCTGTTCCACCGGGTTACCATAGGGCTGGATGTGCGCCGGTCTGAGGCCCTCATCCTTCTTACGGTTGATGTAGTGTTGGATCTGCTTGGGGGGCCACTTCTTTTCATCCAGGTTCATCGCTTTGAGCAGGCGACGCAGGATCCGGTACTGATCGTCTGAATCGAGGATCTGAAACGCCTCCGGCAGTCCGGCTTCCTGGTAGTGAGCCCTCAGCAATCGGTGAGCGATGCCATGGAAAGTCCCGAGCCACATCCCCAGGTGATGGCCTCCGAGCAGCTGATCAACCCGGCCGCGGATCTCTTTGGCGGCCTTATTGGTAAAGGTTACGGCCATGATGGAGAAGGAGGAACTCTGGCCGGTCTCCAGCAGCCAGGCGATGCGGTGAACCAGGACCCGGGTCTTGCCACTCCCGGCACCAGCCAGCACCAGTTGGTTTTGCTCTGTGGCTGTGACAGCTTGTTTCTGCGGGGGGTTTAGACCCTGAGTCAGGATTGATTCACTCATGTACTGTTCCGAAATGGCGATGGGCTCGCCATTATAACAGCACTCGGAGATCCTCTAAATCACTGATCTCAAGATCGGGCAGGGTGGTGAGCTGTGGGCTGGGGCGACCCGCTAAATTCAGCCAGCCACTGAGGTAGCCAGCCCTTCGAGCCCCCTCGACATCGGTGAGCGGATGATCGCCGATATGCAGGATCTGTGAGGGTTCCAATTTGAGCTCATCCGCAAGCTGCTCAAAGAGATCGGGCTCGGGCTTCATCCGAAGGCCTCTGCCCGCCTGAACCACATGGCTGAAACAGCCCTGCAGCACGGTTTTCTCCAGCGGCAGGTTGCCATTGGTCAGGGCAGCCAGTGGCCAGCGTTCCCCAAGAGCCTTGAGAAGCGAGAGGGTGGCGGGGGAGACCTGGATCCTGGCGCGCTCTTCTAAGAAGCCACTGAGGATCAGATCGGCGCTTTGGCGGGCATCGGCTGCCGGGACGCCATGGCGGGTCAGTCCCCACTCGACCAGGCGATGGCGACAGGCACTGGGATCGTCGGCCAGGGCCGGGATTAGTTTCAGCAGCTCGGATTTGAGAGTGCGCCAGTGAGATAGCCCAAGCTCAGCCACCTGGCAGTGGCGTGCCTGCAGGTTGCTAACCATCCACTGCTCCGCCCGGGCGATCACCGGCCGGTTATCATACAGGGTGTCGTCGAGGTCGAAGCTTATTGCAGCTATCTCGCCAATGTTTCGAATGAAGCGCATCATTTCTTATTCCGCTTGGCTCTTGGGTGTGCATCATCATAGATGCGGGCCAGGTGCTGAAAATCCAGATGAGTATAGATCTGGGTGGTCGAGAGATCCGCATGCCCCAACAGCTCCTGCACAGCTCTCAGATCGCCGCTGGACTCGAGAATATGGGTCGCAAAGGAGTGGCGCAACTTGTGAGGATGGATATGGCTTGAGACCCCCTGCTGCATTCCCCAGTGCTGCAATCTGTGCTGCACGCTGCGTGCGGAGATCCGCCGCTTGTGCTTGCTGACAAACAGAGCCTCTTCTCCGGGAGGGGCAAACTGGCCGCGCACCTTGAGCCAGTGTTGTAGCCATTGTTTGGCCACTTTTCCCATCGGCAGCTGGCGCTGTTTGTTGCCCTTGCCCAGCACCCTGAGCTCACAGCTGCGCAGGTTGATATCGCCAAGGTTTAGCCCCACCAGCTCCGACAGGCGCAGTCCCGAGGAGTAGATGAGCTCCATCATGGCGCGATCGCGAATCGCCATCGGATCATCGTCATCAAGATCCAGCAGCTGGGCCACCTCATCCACATCCATATTCTTGGGTAGCACCTTTTTCTGGCGGGGTGCAGAAATCGACTTGGCCGGGTTTGACTCCAGAACCCCCTGCTGCAGCAGGTAGTCTAAAAAGCTGCGCAGAGCGGAAAGGCGTGCCGCCAGGGTGCGCTGACCGGCGCCCCGGCGATGTAACTCGCTGGTGGCTTGGCGCACATCGGCGCTGGTCAGCTCCTGCCAGTGTGTCAGTCCCATCTCATCAAATTCGCTGGCAAACTGCAGCAGGTGACGCCGGTAGTTGCTCAGGGTGTGGGGGCTGAGCTGGCGCTCAACCCGAAGAAACTCGATAAAGGCCCCTAGCTGATCCCCGAGGCTCTCGGGGAGTGGATTAATCTTGCTCACAGTGGCTTATCATCTCCGGCAGGATGACGGCGATCATCCGGCACAACAACTCCAGCAGCATGGGATCCATCCCCGGGGTGTAGTGGCTGGCGTCGGCACTGCTAAAGGCCAGTATGCCCAGCTGTGCATGTTCGCCAATCGCCACCAGGGCCACCGAGTTGACCAGGGCATAATCACCGAACAGTTGCTGCTTCTCGGCCTGACTGATCCGGCCAAAGTAGCAGCCCTCGCCGCCAAGCCGGTGCATCTGCAGTTTCTTGAAGGCTCGAAGGTCGATGTGATGGTTGCTGTCAAACTCCTGGGGATGAACCGCCGGGTTGAGCAGCAGGCGAAAGGCGCTGATATGGCGCTGCTTGAGAAAGCTCTGCTCGATCAGCTCCTGGAGATCGGCCAGGGTCTTACAGTCATGTAGCTCCACATAGAGATCGGCATAGATCCTAAATAGCTGTTCGTTGTAGCTGGCGGCGGTGAGCAGGCCGGTGATCTCCTCCTGTTGCTCGGCAATCCGCTCCCTGAGCTTGCCAAGCTGCAGCTCGGTCAACGAGATCACGCCCCGCTCGGGATGATCCAGTTTGAGCGAGCCCAGCAGCTGGGGGTGGCGCAAAAAAAAGTCCGGATTTTCACTCAGGTAGTGAACGATAGCCTCTTCACTCATAGCTGTATCTGCCCATCGTAAACATGCTCGGCGGGCCCTGTCATATACAGGGGAGAGTCGCCACCCTTCCAGTTGATGGTCAGCTTACCACCCGGGAGAGTGACCTCCACCTGGCTGGCGAGCTTTTGCTGATAGATACCCACGGCGACCGCAGCACAGGCGCCGCTGCCACAGGCGCGGGTCTCACCGACACCCCGTTCAAAAACCCGCAGCGAGATCGCATCCCGAGTGTGGATCTGCATAAAGCCCACATTGACCCGATCCGGGAAGCGCTCGTGGCGCTCCATCAGCGGGCCCAGCGTTTCCACCTGGGCCTCGGCGATTGTATCGGTTTCGATGACACAGTGGGGGTTACCCATGGAGACCACACCACACATCACGGTATGACCATCGGCGCGTAGCAGGTAGTTCTTCTCGCTCTGGCGCGCCCGAAACGGGATCTTGGAGGGCTCGAAGTCGGGCACCCCCATGTTGACCGCCACCAGGTTGTTTTTTTCAAGCTTGAGCTTGACCTGGCCACCGCGACAGCTGGCGGTGATCTGCTGCTTATTGGTCAGGCCCTTCATCTGCACAAAACGTGCAACACAGCGGGCTCCGTTGCCACACTGCTCGACTTCGCTGCCGTCGGAGTTAAAGATCCGGTAGTGGAAGTCGAGATCCGGGTCATAGGGGGGCTCGATGAGGATCAGCTGATCAAATCCAACTCCAAGATGACGATCCGCCAGCCGGCGGATCAGATCCTTGTTAAAAAATGCCTTCTGGGTGACACAGTCAACCATCATGAAGTCATTCCCCAGTCCATGCATTTTGGAGAAATGAACCAGCATTGATACTCCTTTGTCAGGGCAACATAGATTCTCCGCGCCATAGATCGCTTTGTTGTTCTCGTGCGCGGATCAGATGAGACTGCTGGCCATCAACCATGACTTCAGCGGCCCGGCATCGACTATTGTAATTGGAGGACATCGAAAAGCCATAGGCTCCGCTGCCACAAATTGCCAGAAGATCATCCTGGGTGATGCTGAGCTCGCGGTCCTTGCCGAGAAAATCACCACTCTCGCAGATAGGCCCCACCACATCATAGGTGGCCAGCGGTGAGTCATTATCCCGACTCAGCGGAATGATCGGCTGATACGCCTGGTAGAGGGCGGGGCGCAGCAGATCGTTCATCGCTGCATTGGTGATGGCAAAGTTTTGCAGTCCGTTGTTCTTGATATATTCCACCCGGGCGATGAGAAGGCCTGCATTGGCCACTATGCTGCGTCCGGGTTCAAAGATGATCTTGACCCTGCGTTCACCGAGGCGCTCGGCGATCGCCTGCATATACTCAGCGGGTGCCGGCGGGGTTTCCTTATGGTAGCGAACCCCCAGCCCTCCTCCGAGGTTGAGCCAGGGCAGTTCGATGCCCTCCGATGCCAGCTCATCATAGAGCTGAAGCAGGGTTTCGAAGGCATGGATGAAGGGGGACACCGAGGTGAGCTGAGAGCCGATGTGGCAGGACAGCCCACGAAGTTCCAGGTGGGGGTGCTCCAGGCAGAGCTGGATCAGGGATTCGAGTTCATTGTTGGGGATCCCGAACTTGTTATGCTTCTTGCCCGTGGTGATATAGGGGTGGGTCTCGGCATCTATATCCGGATTGAGTCTCAGGGTGACCGGAGCGGTTTGTTGTTTGTGTGCCGCACGCTCGGCGATCCGTGTGAGCTCCTGGGTCGATTCGACATTGAAGCAGCCGATCCCGGCATCCAGGGCGTAGTCGATCTCCTCGCGGCTCTTGCCGGTGCCGGAGAAGATCACCTTGTCCGCGCTGCCGCCGGCTTCCAGCACCCGGGCCAGCTCACCACCCGACACAATATCGAATCCGGCCCCCAACTTCGCCAGCAAGTTCAGAATCGCGAGGTTGGGGTTGGCTTTCACCGCGTAGCAACATCGGTGGTTAAACCGGGCGGCGCCATCAAATTGCAGCCAATTTTGCTCAATCGCCTGGCGAGAATAGAGGTAAAGGGGAGTCCCATGTTGCCGGGCAAGTGGGGCGATCTCCAGCTCTTCGATGCTGAGCTGTCCGTTCTCGTTATATGCAAATGGCTGCAAGATGATTACTCCTTCTGTTGGGGGGTGTCCTGCTGAGGTGGCGCCTGGGTTTGAGTCTGGGGCTGGGTTGCCTCACTCTTTTTCGCGGGAGGTGGCATATAAAGGGGGCCTTTAAGACCACAACCGGCCAGAGCAAAAACGGCAAAGAGGGCTGTCACCATCAGTTTGATGCGCATAGAGGTTTCACTATCCAAAAACAATCGAACGCTTATAATCGCATTGATCGAGAGAATTGCAACAGGATAAAACGCGATGAATGATAGTGAATTTCATGCGCTGGCCGATCATCTGTATCAGTTGATCGAGGAGCGGATCGATGAGTGTGGTGTGGATATCGATTATGAGACCAGTGGCAAGGTGATGACCCTGGAGTTTGAAAATGGCTCACAGATGATCATCAATCGTCAGGAGCCCCTGCACCAGATCTGGCTGGCGGCTAAGTCGGGTGGCTTCCACTTTGATTACAAAGAGGGCCGCTGGATAGATAATCGCAACAACCGCGAGCTGAGCGAGCTGATGGCCCAGTGCTGCAGCGAGCAGGCCGGTGAGCCGGTTGAGCTTGGAGAGCTATCATGAATAATCTGCGTCCCTACATGCAACACACCCCAAAGCTCGGGGAGCGGGTGATGGTTGATGAGAGTGCGGTGGTGATCGGCGAGGTGACCCTGGGCGATGATGTCAGCATCTGGCCCACCGCGGTGATCCGTGGCGACGTCAACTGGGTGAAAATTGGCGATCGCAGCAATGTCCAGGATGGCTCTGTGCTGCATGTGACCCACTCCCAGGGGGAAGGGGATCCCGGTTATCCGCTGATCCTGGGTGAAGATGTCACCATAGGGCATAAGGTGGTGCTACACGGTTGCACCATAGGTAACCGGGTGCTGGTCGGCATGGGCGCCGTGGTGCTCGATGGCGTGGTGGTGGAAGATGAGGTGCTGATTGGTGCCGGCAGCCTGGTGCCACCGGGTAAACGGCTTGAGAGCGGCTACCTCTACTATGGCAATCCGCTCAAGCAGGCGCGGCCGCTGACCGATGCCGAGCGGGAGCACTTTAAGTATTCGTCGGAGAACTACGTACGGCTTAAGGAGCAGTATCTGTAGGTATCGCCTTACCGGCATGGGTTTCAGCTCGCTGAGCTGATGCCCTGCGGGCGGGATAAGGTTTGACCTGCGGTCAGTTTCTTTGTGCCTGCGGCACAATTGTCCGGGCGTGGACAGCGTGAATGCTTATCTGTCCTTCGGACTGATGTTATGGCTTCGCCATATTGTCGGGGGTGCCCGACGGCACCTTACTTTTGTATCGTCAAAAGTAAGCAAAATCTCACTACGCATACGATGTTCCCGACATCGAGCTTCGTGGCTCGGCGTCCTGCCTCGAAGGAATGAAATCTCTTAAGCCTTGGTTAGGGCTTTCTTAAGGGGAGCATATCTTATCGTGTTGCGGGCCTTATTGATTTTTTATATAAGACAGTACAAACTTGTGGAGTTGAATCCCTGTTTGTACTGTCTATATCTATCATTTCTGATGAACGCTAGGATTTATGGCTATCTACTTTGTTAATGATCGAGGACTAAAACCTCAAGTAGTTTAGATAATCCAAACTCATTGCCCTGACTATTTATATTTATCCTCTGGGCTCCTAAAACTGGATATGCGCGAGCTATACCCATTAACCCGTGAGGCTGTCTCTTCTACACATCTCAAGAGCAGGGGAACTTTCTGAGCATAGAGTGATCTGATCATCGTATAATCCCGTTTCAAGGTACTCATACGATGCAGATTTCTCCCCATGATCCCCAACGCTGGGCCCAGCACATCTTTGGTTCGGCACAGCTTGGAGACGTGCGGCGTACAGCCCGGTTAGTCACACTCGCCAGCCATTGTGGTAGACATGTGGGGAAATCTTTGGCCGCTTCCTGTGAGGGTGACGATGCCCTGCTTGAAGGCAGCTATCGCTTTATCCGTAATCCAAAGGTCGAACCAATGAAAATACGTCAGGCTGGTTTTGAAAGGACAGTTGAGATAGCCCAGGATATTCCCGAACTCCTGGCTCTGGAGGACACCTCTTCATTAAGTTACAAGCACCAAGCCGCTTCGAAGCTGGGGAAATTAGGAAAGAAGGAGGATAAATCAAGAGGATTCTGGGTGCATTCCCAGTTACTACTCAATGCCCGAACGCAGCAAACGATAGGGTTGGTTCATCAGGAGTGGTGGTTGCGGCCGGATAACCCTGAGGATGCAGACGAGAAAGAGAGTGGTAAGTGGCCCGATGCGTCAGCCCTTTGCCGACACAGGATGGGAGCGCTGATGTCCCGGGTGATCACCGTTTGTGATCGAGAAGCAGATATCTTTGACTATCTCAAGGATAAGAAGGAGCACCAAGAAAGATTTATCGTGCGGGCAAAGCATATGCGCAAAGTGGAAGAGTCCGGACTCCCTTTAGATGAACATCTGCGCTCCCAAGCTTCCCTGGGCGGATATGAGCTTCATATCCCTCAAAAAGGGATGGTAGATAAGCATGGGAAACGGAAGAATCGGCCGACTCGCAAGGCGAGGCTACAAGTCTTTAGCAGCTCATTGACCCTCACTCAGGGGGCAGAACTCTCACCCTCAACGCAGTACTGGCTGAAGAGCTGGGTCAGCCTAATGGTGCAGAGCCGATCCGCTGGCTTCTGCTGACCAGCGAGCCAGTTTCAACTCTGGAAGAGGCCCTGAAAGTTATCCAGAGCTACACGGCCAGATGGCGAGTGGAGGATTTCCACAAAGCCTGGAAATCCGGTGCAGGTGTAGAAGAGCTAAGAATGGGGTCGGTAGACAATCTGGAGCGAATGGCGTCGATACTTGGCTTTTCAGCGGTTCGGCTGATGCAGTTGCGGGAGAGTTTTACCTTGCCACTCAGCCTGAAGAAGCTGGGCCTGATTAAAGAGGCGAAGGAGGTCAGTCAGATAAGTGCGTCACGAGTGCTTACCGGAGAAGAGATTAAGCTCTTGATCTTGCTGCGCAATAAGAAGCAAACGTTCGAACCGAGTTTGGAGTGGGCTTACCAGGAGATTGCAAAGCTGGGAGGGTTCAATGATACCAAACGAAGCGGGATCGCAGGCTGGGATACTCTCTGGGAAGGTTGGAATCGACTTCAGGATTATCTTCGAGGATTTATGGTTGCCAGAGAGGCTATGACTTCAGGCTTGGAGATCTGATCAAGAGACAGCCCGTGAGGTGAAGAATAAAAATCAAGGAACTCATCATTTTTAAACTTAGGTTGAGGATGTAACATTATAACTGATTTAACTGGACTCTTGCCATTAGCATCCCGAATTCCATAGCCATATTTAATGCTGCAAGTAGGGAGTTCATCTCTAAGTACTATATTTTCCTTACGGCATTTGGCATCTAATATTACAAGTTCTCTCTCTTCAGGGGTATCGTAGTCAATATCAATTACGATATCTGGGCGTCGACCTTTTATCACATTTATATCACAACTCCAAATGCCATGCTCTGATATACTTTTATATCTAGGCGATGGGTATGTTGGCTCATATAATAGTTTTGCTCGTCGACCTCTAATGCTACCATCAAATAATCCGTTAGAATTACTAGAGCCATTATTTTTTAACCAGCTGTCAGTTAACAATACAGTGTAGTATTCAAATAGTAATGGTGTTGAATTCACAGAGCTTAAAACATGTTTTTCAATCCAGTTTATATGGCGGACATTTAGCCATTCTTTAATATGTTTAATTAGCAGTGCGTAGTGACGGTTGTTTTTAATTTTTTCAGTAACCACTAAGCGATGAGGTGATTTAGTTGTGGGGACATGTTTATTAAATGCTCTCAATATTTTCTCTGCATTTTCAACGCATATTTTTGCTCTGTGGGCATATTTGGCTGTTGCAGATTTGATGCTTTTGTTTGATACATCATAAAAGCTGACGTAACCATCCCGGATTGCACCTGATGAATAAGAGATCCTTTTTTTGGGGTGGGTTTTACATTGGTTGTAGATACGCCTACTTTCAGCTACCAGTTTTTTTAAGTAGAAAGCTATTAGTTGATTTTCATAAATATCCATGCTCTGATATGGAGAATTAACTCGTACGTCTGGCATACCTTTCCAATGAAAACCAAACTTAAATAGGCCGTCATTTTCACATGTTGCATCCTGACCTAACCCAGCATGCTCACCAATCCATTCAGTTGATAAATCATCTATTAACTCTGCCTTTGGGTTGTAAATTACTCTAGGATTTGAACGTAGACTTGTGATAGGTCGACTGATAACTTTCCTTATAGCTAAGTCAACTTCAGACAATGATTTTTCTAGCCGATCAAGTAAATCTGCTGGCGCGATTCCATCTTTAGTTAACTTTGAGCCGAAAGATGTTGGACTTAACGTCTCCAAAATGTATTTATCAGCTGTATTAGATATATATTTCAGCATCGACTCTGCTCTCTCAGCTGTTATCCTTCGACCATGTATATTTATGGGTTCGAATAACTCAATGACTGAGTCATTATCACTATTAGAAAGCTCAATGGCTAAGTTTGCTACTCCAAAAAAATGCAGAAAAAGAGCATCGTAGCCAAACTTTCTATTATGACTTGGCATCCATTCAAATGATGTTATTGGGGAGTCGGAGTTCACCAATCTACCAGCAATCTCAATAGATTCAATAATAAGCTTTGCGGATTGATACTCTCCTTGACAGCTTAACCTGAATTTTATTTGATCAGTCTCGAGAATTTCAGCAACAGCGGGCTGTATCCTCTGATCACCAATGGGATTGAGAGTGATTGACTCCCAGTCACCCTCAGATCTCTTTAAGTTGAATAGTTCCAGAATCATATAAATGCTCCGGATTTTATAAAAATGAGTAGCTTTGTAAGTAGCTATCACCATCCTCAAGGATTTTTTCCATAATTTTTGCGCTACGATCTAAGCAGTTACTTCTGGCTTGCTCTATCATTTCCAATATAGCATAGCGTACTTTTTCGCCCTCACCATTGAGATGAGGTAGTACAAATTGAGACATTGCAAAATCTTGTGCTAGAGCCTTATTGTCAACCATTATACTGCCAGCCACCCTTAGATAACTTGTAATTGCTTGTTGCTTTCGGCCATTAATCTGGAGCGATTCTCTTAGTGCAGGGGCATTTTTAATTCCAATGTTAATAATATTATGCAAGCACTCAGCTAAATCATCACCATTGCATCTGTCATCATTATCTGCAGAACGACCAAATATTCTTTCCATCATGTTTGCACTTAAGACACCATCAAGTTCAGTTAGCTCGCCACCAAGCGTATCTTCTGTACTGATATCAATATTATCCATGCAGATCACTGGCGCTCGGCTAAGTAGGCGAGGAGACAATGGCTCAGTAGTGCTATCATTATTTACAGTAGCAATAAATCGCAGTGTGTTATTGCGAGCAGGATGTATAAATCTCTTATCGCCACTTATGCCTGTATCAATTGCACGGTCCATCCCTTCTTTATCAGTTAAACCAATAAAATCACTCCAGTAATGCTCAATTGGTGAAAGGTTCGCTTCATCAAGAAGAACTATTCGTGGATTTTTGGCTTCTTCTTTTTCCCCATTAATCAAGAATTCATAAAGTCCTGTTCTAGCGGGTTGGAATATATCTCTAAGCCCATTATAAAACCCGATAAGATCGCGAGAGCTTGACCATCCTCGTGCAACTGGAATATTCAAAAAATCAGAGTTGTTTAATCCGTTTCCTCTTTTATGAATACCAAGAGCATTCGCAAGATTAATAGCTGTAGATGTTTTTCCAACCCCAGGGCGGCCTTGTAATATCATCATAAGGTTTTGTTGCATGCAAATTAACAGATTAGCAACTTCAGCCTCACTAAGTTCACGGCCATCCATATCATTAACTGACTGTGTTATCGTATGAATGAAGTTAAGAGTATTTTTATGTGTTGGTTTAAATTCACAAATTGATGATTCTGGTCGATACTCCTGAATGGACTTTTCTTGAGTTGAAGTCCTTTGAGAGTAACCTAAAGTGTCCATTACAGCATGAACTTCTGTAATTTTTTCGATCATGCTTTCTGGATCACCTAAGGTCCGTTTGCAGTGACGGATTGCTATTTCTAATCTTTCCTTATCTCGGCTTAGGTCTTTCAATTCCTGATTTACTTGATCAAGCGTTACAAATCTATCATATTTTTTTTCAATTATTGAACACTCATCTTGTAATTTTTTTATTTTGCTTTCTAATGACTGCTGAGCTTCTTGCAAAGCCTTGTTTTTTGATAGGAGCTTATTCTCAACCTCTTCTTTTGTCTTGGATAATTTATCTTTTTGTTCAAGAATCTCTTTATCTATATCGCTTAACTCTTTTTCCTTCGTATCTAAAGCACTCTCTATTTGTTTCAGCTCACTGTTTTTTTGCTTTATTAGCAAGTCACTGGACTGAACTTGCTTGTTAATAGAGTGTTTTTTTAGTGCCTCTCGCCCTTGATTAGTTTGGATGTATTCATCAAGTATATCTATCCATGTTGCATGATATGAATCATCAGAGCTTAGAAGGTCTATGGCCCGTTCATATCTAGTTGAGCTGCTTAAGTTATTCTTTTTTTTCTTAAGGAACTCCTCTAGACCCCGTTTAACCTCCCCAAGCTTTGAGTTTGATATTAATTTTTTGTTGTTGCTTATTTTTATTTCTGATATGAACTTCATCAATTGAGGTGCTGATATGTAATCAATAACATTCCAGATTTCACTCATGGTTGATGCATAGAGTTTAAGGCTGCTAACGTATGTTCTTATCTCACCATTAACTTCTGCATCTCGCATTATGTCAGCTTTGCGTATTTTATTGAAATCAACAACAGTGATATGATGATTTGGTATTCTTATGCTTGGGGTTGTATACGGAGATGCAATATACTGACGATTGTTACCATTAATCTGTATTGTAATTTCAAATGGACCGTGAACTTCATTGGTTTTTTTGTCATTTATAAAATAAACGCCGCGTTGAAGATCATCTCCTGACCAAGTCAACTCACCAGTGTTAATATCAGGTAGGAGACAATCAATTACTTGGATTAATTCATTTCTTATGCTCGATACTTTTGTTGTACTTGTGCAGCACCACTCAACAAGCCCATCTGAGGAGGTCGATTCATCTGCTGAATTTCTTGAGCGAGAGATCCCATTGATACGAAACATTTCTCCTGGCTGATACTTTGATTCAATAGCATTTTCATAGTCGTTAATTATCCAGCACTTTCCGCTAGGGAATATGTCTGGATCTAAAGCTTGAATTTCATTTTGTTCATCAAAGTAAAACAAAATGTTTACTATTCCACCGCCTGATTGGTTTTTTCGGTCTTGTGTGGCTATGATGCTGTATTGTTTTTGTTGTAAATCAACGAAACTGTTCATTGTTTATTGTTGTCTCTTGTTTTAAATTTAGGTTAATTAATTGGAAGTGAATTCGAGATCACTTCTATTTGAATAAAAAATAATCGCTCTGGTAAAAGGCAATGTTAACAGGGTTGACTTGTTAGAAAACTGTTTTTCTTGTGATGTTTTTGTTTTTTTCTGGAGCATAAGGATAGAGGAAAGGTTTCTTTAGTGATAGCGTTGGGGGAATCTCCCTACTTTATCCTTTATGCAATAACTAAAAATCCTGTTTGAAATATTATAGAAAAAATCCATCATTCCTGCTAGAGGTATAACTTCATAGCTGCTATTTACATTTGGATTATCTATTGAGTAGATCCTCTATTGCATTTGAAGTTTAATTATTCCGACTAGTTTGAATGGTGGTCTTAGTTTCCCATTAGTGATGCTAAGGAAGTCTGTTGAGAATTGAATTTAAGAAGCAGGGAGCAGCTGCGACCTATCACTCACGTTTCACTAGCATCTACTTCGATACCTTACTGTCGAGCTTGGGGTGTTCTTTGAGAAGGTTAATCAGTGGGAGAAACAGGGGAGAGGGCAGCTCATCGGATTTAACCACTGCCACTGCTTACACTTGTGTAGCTCTAGCTTCCTGAATCTGTACTAGTTTTCTTGGGTTATCCTATCAAGGTTTAGGTGGTAGTTATTGGTATGGGGCGGGTTTGTGGTGCCGTCTTTTCCTTGCCGCCGAGGGGGATGGTGGCGATGATCTCCGTTTTATGGCTCAGGTTATAGTAGTCATGAATGACTAAATCGACCTCGGTGATCTGCAGGGAGCCCAGAGGCTGATTCCTAAGTTTCTGGTTCAGCTGCAGTAGCTTGAGAGGTTGGGTGAGTTCATCTTTAAAGCGGCAGAAGGTGATGTGTGCGATCCTGGACTCGAAACGCTCCTGATATAGGAGTTTCAGTGCGGTAAGCTTTTCGCGGATCGCGGTTCGAATCTGATGGAGCTTCAGGCCATCAAACCCTTTCATTAACCCGGCCGAATCGGTAAATAACACTCCTTCCAGATCGATTTGAAATGGAGCGATCTCCCGGAACAGCTCTACCATCGCCTTGCGGTACTGGTTCAGGGCGTCGCTCGAAATTGAAAAGCCCGAAACCGCTGGAAAGATGTCAAACAGGGTGATGTGGAGATCTCCTTGAGGGTAGAGGTACAGATAGTCCTCAAAGGGCTTGTAGTCAGAGCATATCGACGGGTAACTTTGAAGCTGGGCTCCAACATGAAACAGCAAGGTTAAGCCAATCCGGTTATCTTCACTCTGTCGTTGTAGCCAGGGGTCGACCGCTATGTATCCCTGAGCCAGTTTTTCAGCATGTGACTTTTCAATCTGTTCGAAGTTGAGCTTTATCGCTTCAAATGCCTGATCCATTAATCCTTGGTTCCTTTGATTTACCAGGGACGCTACCGCCAGGGCTATGGTGGTTCCATATCCCTGCGCTGTCCCGGTTTTCCGGGCGAGATTTTATCAAGGATTCGGATGGGTATTGTTGACCTGCATCTACTCTGAGAGTGTTGAATACGAAATACTTGGCAAGATTTAAAACCATCACCAGCTCTCCTGAGGGGAATTGAAAAGAGGCAGCTCTTACCTATAAACGACCTTAAAGTGCTCCAGTACAAGAAGCATCTCTTCGCTGGGCTCGATCCCGAGCTCCTGGCATTCCAGGGAGAAAAACTCCCAATGAGCTTTTTTCCACCAGGCCAGAGTCTTGTCTCCCTCACCTTCTGCTGCAGCAAACTCAGGTGTGACCTCGTTATATTTGCACTTAGTAACCGAAGTGATCTCGACGATGCACACAGGCTCACCACTCCAGTTGGTCACCACCAGAAGGTGCCCCGCCTCTGGCATTGGCTCACCCTTATGGCTATACCAATAATCCATGCTGCATGTTGCGCGCTTCTCCCTACGCACAATCAGCTCGGCACAGAGGTTGGCGTTGTGCTCATCCGCGCAAAAATAGTCTGAGCTAAAAGAGGAATATTTTTCAGCAACTTTGGTAGGTAGCGACTCAAGGTATCGTTGTAAATAAGCTTTGCTTCTATTGTCCATGTTATCCTCGACACTGGATTTAAGTTGCAACTAATCCGGGGTGTTCTTTAAGCAGATTGGTTAGGGGCAGGAACAGGGGGGTAGGGAGTTCGTCGGGTTTGAACCACTGCCACTGCATGCACTTGTGCGGTTCCATGAGCTGGGCTTCGCCTCCATCGCAGGAGGCGGTGACAAACAGCGTAATGTAGTGCTTTCCCTCTTCCTCGAATATATCGTTGGTAAAGCTTAACTTCTCGATCGAATAAACCTCTAAGCCGGTTTCTTCCAGCACCTCACGCCTTGCGCACTCCTCGATGCTCTCGCCCACCTCCAGGTGGCCACCCGGCGTCGCCCAGGTCCCGGCACCATGGGCACCGATGCGCTCCCCAAGCAACACACAGCCGTCTCGCAAGATAATCACCCCAACTCCCACTCGTACTTCTCTATTCATTCTTTCTGCTTCCCTCTTTGATCTGACTTGCGAAATGTTGTTTTTAGTCTGTTATGCCTGCGATAAAACTTGCTCGATGAATATAGACTTCCTATTACGGTATTCGTTGTGTGACATACCTTCGCACGATTTCTTAAGATTGTTGTATTGATTGACCAACGTTGGGTCAGAACACAGTTTGTCCCGAAAAACCAAAAAGAATTCAAACTTTGAATCATTTGCAACGACTTGAAGAGCGATGTTTTCTGAATCTGATTCCAGCATACAGAGCTCAGGTGTTCGCAATGTCTCCAGCTTTTCTCGAAAACCTAAGCTTGTAAGGGTAAGTACTGCATTTTGGTGATCATCTCTATGGACACCAACAAAAATATCCAGATCGCCCTTGGATATGGCTCCGGGAATGGATGAAGAGCCAATATGTTCAACTCTTGCGTCAGGCAGCAAGTTGAGCACCTGAGTTTGATAATAAATAAACTTCTTATGGCACCATGTTTGATATTGATCCGCGTGATGAAAGTCCATACTTCCTCTATAAGGTAAAGCTTTGTGTTCAGAGGTGAGGCGTACCATACCATCTCCCAGATACATCCTAATCGATAAATCAACAGCAATACCAACATCTTCTATATTACGAGTCACGATACACCCGTGACGAAAAGGACAAATCAAAGAGAGTTTTTTTAATTCTCTCCGTCAGCGAGTGCCGAAGCGAGCGGGATTGATTGAGTGAAGTTGGAATGAGGGGATAGGCTCCCCTCACGGCAAAAGATCATAGAATAGGGATCCAGATCTCTCCCTCAATCTTCTCCCTGGAGGCGATCAGCTCCGCAGCTTCCTCCGGGGTGGAGATGTTTGGTGAGTTTTTGAGCCACTGGATGTGACTTCCTTCGGCAACCCTGTATTGAAGGCCCTTAGTTGGCAGCCAGTCACTATAGATAGCCTCAATGAAATCCCTGAGCCGATCTCCGATAATACAAAAGGGGAAGGCAAGGTAGCGCTCCCAGTGGATCTCTGTACTCTCCAGGCCCTGAGGAAGCTCCTTTGCCTTGCTGACCGTCATTCCAGAAAACCAGTCAAATACATCTTCGCTTTGTGCATCCTTGATGATTTGAAGATATCCGGGAGCTGCCTGATCTTTGATCTCAGAGAATCTTGCCCATAACTTAGGAAGGAATGTACTGATCAGGAACTCTCTTGGATTTTTATCTCCGGTAAAGCGGTGGGATGCCCCAATAACCGTTAGTGACAGATTGGTCTCTTCCTTGGGGGTAGGAATCGTAATATTCATGGTTGAACTCCAAGTAATTGGCTGTAACAGGTTGAGCATTAAGAGGCTTTTATGAAGGCGAAATTCTCTGGGAGTAATGCCAAACTCTGCCTTGAATGCTCGGCTAAAAACCGCATGGGAGTCGTAACCCACCTCGAGAGCGATACTTAAAATATCTGAATCTGTACTTGCAAGTAGCTTAGCGCTTTCGCTCAGGCGTCTTAGTCTCAGATAGCGCCCCAGGGGATAACCAGTCAGGTAATTAAACACCCGGGAAAGATGAAAAGGGCTGATCGCACAGGCATGTGCAATATCCTCGACACGGATATCTTCAGCCAGCTTTTCCTCGATATAGTTAAGGGCTCTGTTAATGGGTTTCATTCATGTCTCTCATCGCAGTTGAGCCTCTATCATGACGATCCCCGGAATCCGCTGCTTTGCATTTCTTGCTCACTTAACAAACTTTAGTCTGAACAGAGGGGTTGCTGTAGCTCCATCAGGCGGCGTCACCAATTCACCACGGGCTATATGGAGTGTGACATAGTCGTTAGAAGGCAGGGCTTTGTCGAGCAGCCTGGTGGTCTGGGGGGATCTGTGCTGGCGAGAGTGACTGTTCCTCGACAGCCTGTTTAAAACTGAGTTTTTGTGCCGTAGGACGAATTCATAGACTTTCTGCTACTGCTTCATTGTTACCTCTTGGGTAACTCTTAATTGAGCTATTGATTATTGATAGGGAAACGGATGTGACTACAATATCCAATACAATTTATTTAGAGATATAAAGTAATGAATCATGTTGAGATAATTAAGCAGTATCGGGAGTATTTTAAACAGAAAAATATTCAGGGAGCGCTGGAGCTGGTTTCTGATGATGCAATATGGCATACGGATAATGCGGGTGGTGGCTGGAGCGGTACCCATGAGGGGAAGGAGGCGATACTTCAGCATCTGAAAAATATCGGGAAGGAGTGTCAGCTCACAAGTTGGGAGACTCGCTCGATTTTCCCATATAATGAAAAGCAAGTCATTGAGACCGCTTACCTTAAGTTTAAATTTCTTGCCACAGGTGAGGAGTATGAATCAGATGCGGTATGCTTTTTTAATATTGAGGAGGGTAAGATAACGCGCTATAAAATATATGAAGATGAGCAGAAGCTTATCGATTGTTATCAGCGTGTTCTTTCTGCTCAGAAGTCCTAAGTTATCTATATTCATGTTTAATAGTTCACAGCTCGGAAAGTGATAGTCAATGTGGATATGGCTTGATATTTATATCGAGTCATGTCGCCCTTTAACACAGGAAATATTATGCATCAAAAAATTGCTGCTAGCGGTTATTTTCCCCCTGTCTACATCCTCATATTTCTTTATGGTTTTGCATCGTTTGTTTCTGTATTGTTGGCACCATCATTACCAGAGATTATTCGGGTCTTTCAAATCTCCTCTGCAAAAGCTGAATGGGTGATGTCGGTGTTTCTTATCGGCTACGCCATTGCGCAGCTAGTGTTTGGCCCTATATCTAACCACTATGGTCGTAAGACAGCGGCCCTGGTTGGCATATTGCTGGCACTGATCGGCAGCCTGATGCAACTGGCTGCGATCTTCTATCTCAATTTTGAGCTGTTGATCTGGGGGCGCTTGATCAATGCCTTTGGTGCCGCTTCCGGTTTGGTGCTGGGCCTGACTATGGTTTCAGATGTACACCAGGGAAGCGAGTCTCGACGCGTACTGGCGATCCTGACCCTGATGCAGGCGTTTCTGCCAGGAGTGGCGATCTTTATTGGTGGTAGCCTAACTCAGCTGTTTGATCTAAAGGCATCTTTTGAGTTCCAGTTGCTGTTCAATCTGTTTGTGTTGGGGTGCGTCTTTTTGCTTAAGGAGACGCTGCCGGCTGAACAGCATCAAAAGGTGCATGCCGGGCGGGTTATTTCGGGTTATCTGAAAGCCCTGCTGCAACCGAGCTATTTTAGCTATGTGGCCCTGGTTTGTGTGGCATCCGCCTCTATCTATGTGTTTAACTCTTTCGCCCCTGTCGTGGCACAGCAATATGCCGGGATCAACTCGCAGCAGTTTGGTGAACTGGCCTTTATCACCTCCTTTGGTCTGTTCTTTGGGGCCGTCATCGTGAGTAAATTTAGTCACAAATATGCCGGGGGGAAGTTTTTAGCTATTGGTATCAGTTTGATCCTGCTGGCATCCGTGCTTCTGTTAGCCGCATTTCATGCCGGGATCATTAATATCTATTCCATATTTGCTCCGGCCTTTATTCTGTTTATTGGTATCGCTTTTGTCTTGCCCAATGGCTCTATGATGGCTCTTTCTGGCGCCCACAATAGTGCTTTGTCTGCGGGCTTGCTGTCATTTCTGACCCTGTTAACTGGAGCTGCGACGGTATTTGTTGCAGGTAACTATATCGGTGAATACTCACTTGTGTTACCGCTAACACTGATAGTTGTCGCTATTATTGGAGTTCTGCTCTCTCTGGTGACACGCAGCAGAAATAAAGCCTACTCAATGGAAACAACAGCTTAATATATATCTGGAACGATTGATTAGTCAGCATTACGGGAGTTACTTGTTATTTGTTGTATTAATTTTATTTTTTATGGAGAGAGTAATGATGAATCCATTTGATTTTAAACATACCAATACCTTGGTGCTGGGTGGCAGCTCCGGAATCGGTAGAGCTATCGCTGAGAGTTTTATCCAGCATGGAGCAAGGGTTGCGATAGCATTAAATCCGTCGCTCGGCGGCACCCATTATCCTTGGTGAGCGTGGCATGCGATCCTATACAGCGCGTCAGTGTCTGTTTCACAGGGCAGATTAAGTCTCAATCTCTATAGATGCTTTGGGATCGAAATCAGGGTTGAGCTCAAGTCTCTCATAGCCTCTCGGGTTGCAGACCACCCGGGTTTTCCCGATACAGATATCCACACTGTGATGGACATGACCATGGATCCAGGCTTCGGGCTGATTTCTGAAGATCACCTTGGATAGATCGCTGGCGAAAGCCGGAGCGAGTGGGTCTTCCCGGTAGTCAAACTCAATCGATTTACGGATGGGGGCGTGGTGAGTGATCACCACACTGGGGTCGCCCCTGTCCAATTCAGCTTCGATAAACAATCGATGCTGGAGATGTAGATCGAGGGCATGGTAGGTCGAAAAGAGGCACTGCTCATCTTCGAAGGCGATCTTGATCAGGCGATGATCATTCATCCGCTCCTGAGCATGCTGCATTGAACTCGCCTGCCACTCATCTTTGTTAAGCAGGTAGTCCGTCCAGAGCGTAGCTCCAATAAATCGCACCCCATCAATGACCACAGATTCCTTATCCAGAAGCTGCACACTGCTACCAACCAGCGCCTTTTTCCATACCTCAACGGTGTGATAGAGCTCCATGCCATAAAACTCATGATTGCCAAGAACCATCAGGGTGGGAGTGCCCTCGGTTTGCTTTAGTAGCCAATCAAAGTATCGCCGATCCGTTAAGCCAACATCGCCCGCTAAGATCAGCAGATCAGCCCCTATGTCGCTGATCTGGTAGTCGATCTCCTCACGAAAAAATTCGATGTGCAGGTCGCTCTGATATTGGATCTTCATTCGGTTAGACCCTCAGCAGTGAAGGCTGTAGAGAAAAACACCACTGTATGGGTCAAATTTTAGTCCCGCCGGATCGGGATGACAATTTCACCCAGGCACACAATAGAGAACCCAAGAGAGGCTTGTTAAACACTCCCCTTGGCATCCAATCAACTAATATCCAGAACCGAGATATGTGTTAACTCCCCGTCAGCGAGCGCCGAAGCGAACCGTTGAGGATTGAGGCTGAGCGGCATGGATGCCGTGAGAGCTCAGCCAGTATAGGGACATACTGTCTGAGTTGTGCCCCAATCCTTAGGTGAGCTGAGGGCTGAGCGAGGTGCAGGGCGCGAGAGGATTCTTAAGGAGAAAAGCGCTTTCTCCTTAAGGTGCCGTCGGGCACCCCCGACAATATGGCTAAGCCATAATTATCAGTCCGAAGGACAGATAATTATCCCCGCTGTCCGCGGCCGGACACTGATTCTGCAGGCATAATAAAACCGATCGCAGGTCATTTAACCATTACCACTGTTTCCCTCATGGAAAAACACTTCATCACCCCAGGGGCTTGCATGGGCTGCTCATCGGATCGAGACTGAAGGCTCGAAGTTACAACTGTGCCGGGTATGACTCATCCCGGTGATGGAAAGATGAGATGAAAGATTACCGGGAACTCAGCTACCACAGCGACGATAACCTCACCCTTTATGCCCGCGACTACGGTAGCCCTGATGCCAGGACCATTGTGCTCTGTATGCATGGTCTGACCCGCAACTCGGCGGATTTTGAGAGGCTATGCCTTGAGCTTAAATCCGAATACCGGCTGATTGCGATCGATGTGCGCGGGAGGGGGAACTCTGAGTATGACTCTGAGATCGGTAACTACCATCCCGCCCGCTACGTACAGGATGTCTATAGCCTGATAGAACTGCTAAAGGCAGGGGGCACAAATCTGGATAATCTGGTGCTGCTCGGAACCTCGATGGGGGGATCATGGCGATGCTGATGGCGGCGCAGCAAAGATATCCTTATGCGGGGATCATCCTCAATGATATCGGCCCCGAAATTCACCAGGAGGGGTTGGCCCGCCTTAAGTCCTATGCGGGTAAGAGCAGCCCGGTTAAAAGCTGGGAGGATGCAGCGGCGCAAACCCGACGGCTCAACGAGGTGGCCTTTCCGCACTATAGTCAGCAACAGTGGCTGCGCTTTGCCCGCCAGCTCTATGCCGAGAACGGTGAGGGAGTACCGGTTCTTAGCTATGATCCCGGTATCGCCACCGCCATTGAGCGGGATCCGAACAGTGCGGTGCCAGAGGATTTGTGGGATCTATTCAGGGCGACCCGGGAGTTTCCGACCCTGCTGATCCATGGAGCGATCTCCGATATTCTGCACTCTGATTGTGTCAAACAGATGCAAAAGGAAAATCCTGCCATGCGGGTCGCCGAGATCGATGGGATTGGCCATGCACCCATGTTGGATGAGCCCCAGTCTCTGTCGGCGATCCGTAAGTTCCTGAGTGACAAGCCGGATAGATAAATATGCTCAACCGGGCTTCTTCGGCCTGATCGCTGTTTAGGCTGCCTAAGCTATCTTAGGCAGCCTAAACAGCGATGGCAGGAGCAGGGGATAATTTTGTGGGGCTATCTTTAGTTGGGTTTGCTCTGCTGCTCTCCCGGCAACAGCACCTCTTCTCCTCCGGGGTAAAACATCTCAAATGCATCGCCGATATGGTTACAAAACAGGTGGATGAGCTCCCTGTTTCTTTCATCACTGAGGGATTCACACTTAGAGCCACAGGCATACAGGATATGTTCTGCCCCTGATCTGGAGCAGAAATATACGAAGAAGTGGTCATCATAAACCATGATGGACTTATTGATCCTCACCTCGGTGAGCTCCCTGTTGAATCGGTCTGACAGCCTGAGGTCGTCACAGTTTTTACTGCTGGCGAATTTACCAATTCCCGCCAACACCTCTCTGGAGAGGTAATCATCGTCGGATCTTCTGTCTTTCATCTTGAAATAAAGTGCATCGCTGCCGAGATTGAGCAGTACCACCATCTGTTGCAGCACGTGTGATGAAAAATCCTTAATGGCGTGTGAGTGATAGATATGATGGGCTGACTGGATTAACTTTTTTATGTTCTCTTTGGTGTCTTCAATAGACAGCATATCCCGATAGGAGCGCAGGGCGATGTAGATGGCGGTGATGAGCTTTTTCGAAGTCAGCTCAGTCTTTTCTTTATAGTCGTTAATATCATAATTAATGACAGTATCCAGCTCGGGGGCTTGTCCGGGCTGCCCGGTGCGCAGGGTAATTCGGGTGAGGCGATTGTTAAGAGATTCCCGAATATACTTAGCAACCTCCAGCCCTTCATGATCGGTTTCCATGACCACATCCAACAGCACCAGAGCGGTGTCGGGGTTGTCTCGCAATATAATCCTGGCATCTGCACCCGAGTAGGCGTCCAGGATCTCCAGCTTGCGTCCGAAAAACGATTTACCTTTGAGAACCATCTGGGTCAGGGAGTGGATGTCGTCTTCATCATCAACCACTGCCACCTTCCAGACCGGCTCATCGGTAAGAGTTGCTAAGGGTCCGGTATCTTCAAAGCAGGCATCAGTCATCTTGGAGGCTCTCCGTCTGCACTACATTAAGTTTAGTGCTTTTGCTCAAAAGGACATAGGGACTCAGGGCGATTAGGAGGCCGTGATTTTTGCTATATAAGTTTGTTATTCGCAACTGATTTCCTCACCCTTGCGGTGGTTGAGGGGGCTTTTACTGAGCAGGGTTACCTGCAGTTGGTTAAAAATTGATTGCCTTAGTTGTATTAGTGTAATAGCATGCTAGTACATTAATACAGGCGCTCGGCGTCAAACAAAGCATTCGATAAGATGAGTAATCCAGATCAACTCCTTGAAAAACTCTATGCCACCATAGCCTCGCTCGATTCGGCCGAGGAAGCAAAACAGTTTTTAAACGATCTCTGCACCCCCCAGGAGCTCAGTGATATGGCTGACCGCTGGCGGGTTGTCCCCCTTCTGAAAGAGGGCATAGCCTACCGGGAGATCGCCAAACAAACCGGCGTCAGCGTTACCACTATCGGCCGGGTAGCCCGCTCCCTCAATCATGGCGAGGGGGGTTATGAGCTGATGTTTAACCGCCTCGAACAGCATCATCGACATTAAATCTCACCGCAGTTTCTAAGCCGCTACGGCTTCATTTTTCCAGTTTTCTATCGGGCAGCTCACAGGGAGTGACTGGTGTCATTCGGAGCATGCCTGGGCTTTCTTTTATGGGTGAAAAAGATGATGACGAATAAAAAAGGTAAAAAGGCGCTCAGCGTCTTCTCTTTGGTGATGATCAATGTGATCGCGGTCGACAGCTTGCGTTCTTTGCCGATCAGTGCCGAATACGGACTATCCCTGGTGTTTTACTATATTGCCGGGGCTTTGTTGTTCATGATCCCGAGCGCCCTGGCAGCGGCGGATATGGCAACCGGCTGGCCACAGAACGGCGGCATCTATGTCTGGGTGCGCGAAGCGTTCGGCAAGCAGGCAGCTTTCATGGTTGCCTGGATCCAGTGGCTGTATAACATCATCTGGTTCCCCACCATACTGTCGTTCCTGGCATCGACCTTCTTCTATATCTTTGAGCCCAAGCTTGCCACCGATAAGGGGATGATCTTTATCGCCATCCTGGTACTGTTCTGGCTGGCGACCCTGGCTAACTGTTTCGGGATGCGGGTATCCGGCTTTATCAGCACCCTGGGATCTTTGTTTGGCACCATATTGCCGATGTTGCTGATCATAGTTCTGGCAGCCGGTTGGCTGATGATGGGCAAGCCGCTGGCGATCGATATCAGCTGGCACAACGCCCTGCCTGATCTTAGCCAACTCAATAATCTGGCGATCCTCTCGGGGATGCTGTTTGGCCTGGTGGGGATGGAGATGTCGGCGATCCACGCTCAGGATGTGGAGAACCCCAAGAAGGACTACCCCAAGGCGCTGCTCTATTCAACCCTGTTGATCTTGGGCTGCTCGATCCTCGGCTCGCTGGCGGTAGCCCTGGTGATCCCTCAGGATAAGATCAACCTCTCGTCGGCGGTGATCACCTCCTTCTCCATCTTTTTCGCCAGCTACAAGATGTCCTGGATGATGCCAATCATCATGGTGTGCATCATTCTGGGGGGATTCTCCGGTGTCTCCGCCTGGATCCTGGGGCCCAGTAAATGTATTCGTCAGGCTTGTGATGATGGTACCGCGCCTAAATTCCTGGCCTGGAGCAACAAGCAGGGAGCCCCGATCGCCATGTTGCTGGCCCAGGGAGTGCTCTTTACCCTGCTGGCAATGGTATTTCTGTTTTTCCCCGGGTTTAACGCCTCCTACTGGCTGTTGACCGCAATGACGGCCCAGGTCTCAGTAATTTTTTACCTGTTCCTGTTCGTAACCCTGATTAAGCTTAAGTTCTCCCGTCCCGAGGTGCCCCGGGGCTATGCGATTCCCGGAGGCAAAACCGGTACCCTGATCGTCGGCGGAGTAGGGATCCTGACCTGCTTGTTTGTGTTTGCACTGGGCCTGTTGCCACCGGCACAGATCCAGATCATGAGTAAGCAAGCCTATGAGACATTGCTGGTGGGAGGAATTGTGCTGGTGTGTGTGATCCCGCTGCTGATCTGCTGGGTTCGTTCACGGATGAACTCGCGCCGCGAGTCCTACGCCGACTACCCTGTGCTGGCTCAGGAGGCTTAAGGGGAGAGCAGGCTCAGAGCACTCTCTGAGCCTGGTGCTATCTGTTATCAGGCGAGCTGAGATCTCAGTTGATTGAGCACCGCCTGACCGTCAGGTAGCACGCCACGCCACAGCAGGAAGCTCTCGGCGGCCTGCCACACCAGCATCCCTAAGCCATCGAGGGTTTCCCGCACCCCCTGCTCCTTTGCCCAGCGGTTAAAAGGGGTGATCTCTTTGCCATAGACCATGTCGTAGCAGACGGTATCTGGAGCCAGCAGTGCCGGGGAGATCGCCGGAAGCTGCCCGCTCAGACTGGCGGAGGTGGAGTTGATAATGAGATCAAAGTGTCCCTCAAGGGCTTCAAAAGAGGATGATTGAAGGGGTGCTCCATCCTCACTAAATTCCCGGACTAAAGTTTCAGCTTTGCTCAAGGTGCGGTTGGCTACTACCAGTTGTGAGGGGCTCTCTTGGAGCAGAGAGCCCAGGGCCCCGCGGGCGGCACCGCCGGCACCCAGCAGCAAAACCCGCATCTGTTGCAGTGAGCCATAGCGGTCCTTGAGATCATGGACAAGGCCGGCTCCATCGCTGTTATCACCAAACAGGGTGCCATCGCTGTCGATAGAGAGCAGGTTGACCGCCTTGGCCTGGGTGGCACGCTTGCTCAGTCTTTTAGCAAGACCAAAGGCCTGCTCTTTAAAGGGCAGCGTCACGTTACACCCTTTGCCACCAGCTTTGATAAATGCGTCCAGGGCATCGGCAAAACCATCGATGGGAGCCGGGTACTTGTGGTACTCCAGCTGCTGGCCGGTTTGGGCCGCAAAGAGTTGGTGGATGGTTGGCGAGAGACTATGGCTGACCGGGTTGCCAAATACGCCGTAGAGATCCATGGAGCTGTCCTGTCGATTCAAAGTGTAAATGACAATGTAACGCCGAAACGTCTGTTGACTCAAGGATTAGCCAGCTTTTGATTTGCTGAAAGATCCATCGATAGTTTGCGATGAATCACAACACGCAAAGATATCTTTGGTAGACTGCATGGCTTTAATTTTGCTCAGTCGCCCGGCAGCGGAGAGTTTTATTATGTTGATTAACCCTAAACCCTTAAAAAGCTATCCCTGGTGGCTCAAGCCCTTTTTCTGGTCCCAGCAGCGTCGCTATGGGCAGGTCCTCAAGCCTGGCCTGTTGTGGGCCAGGATCCCTAAGCTGTTTGCCGCAGTAGCTTTATTGTATGGGGTATTGGATCGCAAGCGCTCGCCCATCGATCCTGTACTGCGCTCCCTGGTGACTGTGCGGGTCTCTCAGATCAACTGGTGCTCCTTCTGTGTGGATATTAATGGCATGGTGCTGATGAAGCGTGCCGGCAGCGAAGCCAAGGTTGAGGCCCTGAGCCAGTGGCGGGAGAGTGAGCTGTTTGATGATAAAGAGCGCGCCGTTCTCGATTATGTCGAGGCGGTGACCTATAGCGATCGCCAGGTGAGCCCTGCTCAGCTTGAGGTGCTAAAAGGCTATTTTGATGAGGATGCGGTGGTGGAGCTGACCGGGTTGATCGCTTTTCAAAACCTTTCGAGCAAATTCAATGCAGCTTTAGATGTTCCGGCGGAGGGTTTTTGCAAGGTGCCGCTGGCAGATGACTTTAAGGAAAAATCAGGTGACTAAGTTCTCTGGATGGTTAGCGATACTATTCAAGTGGTTGTTATTGCTAGTGGTGCTGTTCGGTGCCTATCAGATCCCCCCGGTGCATCGGCTGTTCCACGAGATGTTGGAGGTCATGCTGTCGCTGGATGTCCATCAGGTGAAAACCTACCTGTTGTCCTTTGGGATCCTGGCACCGATCATCTCATTTTTGTTGATGATGCTCTCTGTACTGGCGCCCATTCCAACCATCATCATCACCTTTGCCAATGCCATGCTGTTTGGCTGGTGGCAGGGGGCGCTGCTCTCCTGGGCAAGCTCGATGGCCGGTGCGACGCTGTGCTTCTATATCTCTCGCTGGTGTGGACGTGACGTGGCGACCCGGCTCATCTCCCACCAGGCGCTGGGGGCGATCGATCGCTTTTTTGCCCGCCACGGTCAGTATGCAATCCTGATCGCAAGACTGCTGCCCTTCATCTCTTTTAAGATGGTGAGCTACGCCGCCGGCCTGACCTCCATGAGCCTGTGGCATTTTTTCTGGGCCAGCGCCCTGGGTGAGTTGCCGGCAACCCTCATCTACTCCTGGGTGGGCGGCATGTTGAGCGGTGGGATGCGCAACCTGGTGATTGGCTTGCTGTGCCTGTTTGCCCTGAGTGTATTCTTCTACCTGCTAAAACAGATATTGAATCAGAATAAGTCAGAGAAAATTGAGGAATCTCAGTCCGTATGAAAAAGCTCTTAATCGGTATGTTTGCCTGCATGGTTCTGGGGGGCTCGCTGCCGGCCCGGGCCGCGATGAGTGATTATTTTATTCAGCCTCAACAGCTTAAGGCTCACCTTAAGGATTATCTGGTCATCGATGCCCGGGGGATGACCCCCTACCTTGAGGGGCATATCGAGGGCGCCTATGTTGCCACCTGGCAGGAGTTCTCAGATATTAAGGGCAAGCCCGGAGCGGCGCAGTGGGCGACCCTGGATGATCATGCCAAGTTGCAAAAGGAGATCCGCAAGCTTGGGATCTCCCGAGATAGCAAGGTGGTGGTTTATGGGCGTCCCGGCGGATGGGGCGAGGAGGGGCGTATCGCCTGGACCCTGAAAACCGCAGGAGTCGACAAGGTGTGGATCCTCGATGGGGGCTACCAATACTGGAAGGCTCACGATTACCCCACGGCTCATCTGCCCTCATTTGCCGACCAGAGCCAGTTTAAGCTGGGCCAACTCAACCCATCGATGAAGATAGGCTCCAGCACCCTGCAACAGCAGTATAAGAGCTTTAAGATCATCGATTCGCGGACCTCCAAAGAGTATCAGGGCGCAGTCTTGTATCACGAGGCTCGCGGAGGGCACTTGCCCGGAGCCGTCAACCTGCCCTTTACCCAGCTGCTGCGCCCCGACGGGATGATCCGCAGTGGCAAAGAGATCCGGGAGATGCTGGGGAAACTTGGGATCAAACCGAAGGATCGAGTGGTCACCTATTGTACGGCAGGGATCCGCTCCGCCTATCTGGCCCTGGCACTCAAGGCCGCAGGCTTTGAGCATGTGCAAAATTATGTTCCCTCCTTTTACTATTGGGCGGCGCAAAAGCAGCTACCCTTGACGGCATAGTCAGAATATTTTCCGGGGAGACTGGATGTCTTGTCGTTACTGCCTGTCGGATCTGTTTCGTGAAAAGCTGGGACGCTGCCGGGCCTGCATGCTGCAGTGCCTGGTGGGGAGCCTCATCTGCTGGGGGCTCTTTCTCTGGCAGGCTCTGGAGAGCATGACTTCGGTCGAGGCGATCGCCGCCCTCATGTTTGCAATCCTGTTTTCCCTGCTGCTGCTGGCCCATGGCATCGCCTGGTGCTGGTATCGCCTCAGGGACCGCTCTTCTCCCTCCTGACGCCCCGCCCGGGTGTTATCTTTATGACACAAGCAGTGATACAGATGGCAAAGGGGATTGTTGAAATGACATTTTTTTGCCGGGTTTGTCGATACCCCGTGAATGAGAGTAGCTCTCAACAGGGTCCCTGTTATTGAGAAGAGTTACTGTTTAAAACTTTTTGATCTTTATAAACGGTTTTATGAATTCTTTGTTCTAAAGACTCTTTGATGCGGGCTCGTTGCCGATAACTTAAACAGAAAAACAGAATGCTTATCGTCTTTAGGAACACAATATGCATTCTTCCTCATAACGAATAAAAGGTGAATGGAGGGCTTGATTATGTTAGCTCATCGACCATTCGGAAAGAAGAAGCTTCACAATGTGAATCGTATTGTTATTGCGGCCCTCTCTTTGGTTGGCCTGTTAAGCGATGGTGTGTTCGCGGATATAGTGGTGATGTTTGCTGTCATCATCTGGTTGTGGTTACCAGAGTGGGATGAACTGGTTCAAAGGGTTCAGCGTGTCACCACCCATGCGCAGCAGGTTGCTCGTCAGCATCGTAAATGAATCTCTCCGGTTCCTTGTTGTCTCTTCTCAGTTAACCCGCAGCTCAGACTGCGGGTTCTTTCTTTGTATCCGTCATAGCGGGTGCCGCGCAGTGCGCCTGGATTGTTCAGGGAGTTTTCATATAGTTAGGGAGAGTTTGGATTTATTTTGCTCAATAGCTGTTCAAAACTTGACATGGATCTCAATTTATAGCCATATAGACGTCTATACGTTTTTTGTTGCAGGGAGGTAGACGTGGGATTTGATAATGCACGATGTGTCGAGAGTTTGAATCAGGGGTTGGCCGATTGCCGGGGAGGTATCGAGGTCTCCTTCGAGTTTTTTCCGCCACGCAGCGAGAAGATGGAGCAGACCTTGTGGAGCTCGGTGGAGCGTCTCAAGCAGTTTTCCCCAAGCTTTGTCTCTGTCACCTACGGGGCGAACTCCGGCGAGCGGGACCGGACTCACAGGATCATTAAAGAGATCCAGAATAAAACCAGCCTCAATGCAGCACCCCACCTGACCTGTATTGATGCAACGCCCGGAGAGCTCCAGGCCATAGCCGAGGATTACTGGCAAAGTGGCATTCGCCATATCGTTGCGCTGCGCGGCGATCTGCCTCAGTCCGGCCACAAGCCCGAGATGTATGCCACCGATCTGGTGAGCCTTCTCAGGGGGGTTGGCGACTTTGATATCTCGGTTGCCGCCTATCCCGAGGTTCACCCTGAGGCCCGCAGTGCCGAATCCGATCTCCTGAACCTGAAAAACAAGATAGAGGCCGGGGCCAGCCGGGCCATCACCCAGTTTTTCTTTGATGTGGAGAGCTTCCTGCGGTTTCGCGATCGCTGTGTCGCCGTCGGGATCGATGCCGAAATAGTGCCGGGGATCCTGCCGGTCTCCAACTATCAGACCCTCCTCAAGTTTGCCTCATTTGCCAATGTGCGGATCCCGGGTGGATGCATGAGCGCTTTAGCGGCCTGGATGATGATCCCCAGACCCGCAACATGGTTGGTGCCAGCATCGCCATCGATATGGTCAGGGTCCTCTCCCGTGAAGGGGTTGGGTCGTTTCACTTCTATACCCTCAATCGCAGCGAGCTGACCTATGCGATCTGCCATATTTTGGGGTGTGGCTCCGCCGAAGCGGGAATCTCAGGGAGCCTTTGAGCCGCACAAGCTGGTGGTAATTCACATCTGCTGTGGATGTGTGGATTCAACTATCAGCGGCACGCTGTAAATCCGAATCTCTTCCATGAGATTCCTTCCCAGCTCAGCCTCCTGCTTCACGTGCGTTGCTCCGAAAGCAACTTACCCATGGAATCTCTACTGCCGCATCCCTGCGGCAGAAGGCCGGTGATGTGAAACCAAAACATCTTAAATACCAGCAACCGATCTGAGGCGTAACCCAAGCTCTAAGAGGCGCCCGGGTGAGGTTTCAGGCAGATCCCTGCGCAAAATTTTAAACCTCAACAGAAGCTTTCAATGATTCATCTATACTTTGCGGTAAAGGGATTTTTGAGGGTGGAGCATGGGATTTTTGAGCTGGAAAATACCGGGGATCTTTGCCTGTGGCTTGCTTATCTGCCTGCCGGCTCTGGCTGATGAAAAGCTGGTGACCATTTGCGATGATGCCGCCGAGTGGCCTCCCTATGTATTCTATGAGCGGGATAAGAACGGAGATACCACCCGCTTTATCAGCGGCGCCTCGGTCTCGGCCCTGAAAACCATTCTTCAGGAGCAGGGGTATGCCATCAAGATCCGCCTGCTGCCCTGGAAGCGCTGCCTCAAGGAGGTGGCGAACTACGGGACCAGCAAATCCTTTGAGATGGTCACCAACGCCAGTAGCAACAGCTGGCGGCTTGAGAAGTTCCTCAGAAGCGATCCCTTCTACCAAACCCGTGAGGGTTATTTCTATGATGGGCTGCGTTTCCCCCAGGGAATTCAGATCCGCAGCATCGAGGATCTGGATAAGCTGTCGATCTGTGGGGTTGCCGGCTATAACTATGAGCCCTACTACCAGGCAGGGTTAACCACCCTGGTCGATACAGGTGCCCATAATGTCTACCAGGCGATGCTCAAGATGGTTTCACGCCGCTGCGAGGTGGTACTCAACTCGATAGAGCCGGTTCTCGGGGCCGAAGCTCTGGGTCTGTTCCAGCTGCCGCCGAGTATCCGTCATCAGGCGCTGCCGGTCGGAACCAAAGATTTCTATATGTGGGTGTCTAAAGAGTCGCCCCGGGGCGAAGAGTTGATCACCATCATCAACCAGGGGTTGAAAAAGCTGCGTGACAGCTGCCGCTATGAGTCTTTCTATACCAAGTATCTGCCGGAGGGATCAGGACTTAAGCCGGTGAAGGGGTGTAAGCCATGAGTTGGAGGGGCGTACTCCTGCTGGTGGTACTGATGACCTTCTCTTTTGAGCTATGGACCCAGGAAGCCAAGCCCGGGGAAACTAAGACTCAGGAGCCGATCGGGGTCGAGGTGTTGGCCGATGCCAACTACCCTCCATACTCCTATGTTGATTCTGATGGAGAGCCTGCCGGGCTCTATTATGAGATCCTCAGCCGGATCTTCAATCGGATGAAGAACTTCCAGGTCTCGATACGCCCCATCCACTGGAAGCGGGGCCTCGAAAAGCTCAGGACCGGTGATGGCTTTGCCCTCTATCCACCCTACTACCTGCCCCGTGAGCGCCCTTACATGTGGCCCTACTCCTACCCGATCCTGGATGAAAAAGTGATCGTGGTATGCCATCAGGACAGCAAGACCGAGAATGAGCGGATCCAGTGGCCCGATGATTACATCGGGCTGAGGTTTGGCCTGAATGCCGGATTTAGACTCGGCGGGAAACGTTTTTGGGCACTGGTCAATGGGGGGCAGATTGAGGTGATGGTTGCCAAGGGGAATCGCCACAATATTCTCAAGCTGCTACGAAACCGTATCGATTGCTACATCAATGATCAGGTCGCGATCTACTATAGCCTGGGCAAGCTTATCAGGGAGGAAGAGGTAACTCAGGAGCAGTCGAAAACCATCATTCAGGAGGTGACGGTTTCCCGGGAAAATGGCTACCTGGGTTATGCCAGCAACAATGAGAAATTTCCGTTTCGTGATGATTTCACAAAAAAATTTAATGTAGAGCTCGCCAAGATGCGCCACTCGGGTGAATTAGAGTCCCTGGTCCGCCGCTTTATCGAGGGAGACTAAATAACTGTTCCAAATAGTAGGCCACTTGGGGTAGCTGTTGAATGGTGAATAAGCAGACCCTCTGCGTCAGGGATGACGCGGTGGAGCTTCCATGGATTCATAGCGTGTCTGCGGTCACATATCAACAGATGTAGCAATAATAGGATCAGCTATTTAGCTTCCGGGTCTCCTGGATTGCTGTCCCTCATCTTCTCTCATTCCGACCTTATTAAATATTTATTTATAGACGTCTAAACGTCTAAGTTCTAAAGTTGCAACAATGCTGTTAGTATCAATAAACCCCAGTTAACAGGAGTGAAGGAGTCACGGTGGCAGAGCAACAGGTTAGGGCATTAGAGCAGGAATTTTCACAGCGGATCATGCTACTCGATGGTGCCATGGGTACCATGATTCAGCAGCAAAATCTGACCGAGCAGGATTTTCGCGGCGAGCGTTTCGGACAGTGGCCCTGTGATCTCAAGGGCAACAATGATCTGCTGGTATTAACTCAGCCTGAGTTGATTCAAAGCATTCACCGCCAGTATCTGGGGGCGGGGCGGATATCATAGAAACCAACACCTTTAACGCGACCCGAATCGCGATGGCCGACTATCAGATGCAGGAACTAAGCGCCGAGATCAACCTGAGGGCGGCCCGGCTGGCCCGGGAGGTAGCCGATGAGCTCAGCCTGGCCGAGCCGGATAAGCCGAGATTTGTAGCCGGGGTGCTTGGACCGACCAATCGAACTGCTTCCTTGTCACCGGATGTTAACGATCCCGGAATGCGTAACATCAGCTTCGAAGAGCTCAGGGCGGCCTATTTTGAGTCGGCTCAAGCCTTGATGGATGGGGGGTAGATCTGCTGATGATTGAGACTGTGTTCGATACCCTGAACGCCAAGGCCGCCATCTATGCCATCGAGGAGCTGTTTGAGCTATCTGGGATACGTCTGCCGCTGATTATCTCCGGGACCATTACCGATGCCTCGGGACGGACCCTCTCCGGGCAAACCACCGAGGCTTTTTACAACTCACTGCGCCATGCCAAGCCTCTGGCCTTTGGCTTGAACTGTGCCCTGGGGCCGGAGCAGCTGCGCCCCTATGTGGCAGAGCTGGCAGGATATTGTGAAGGCTATCTATCGGTACATCCCAATGCAGGCCTTCCCAACGCCTTTGGTGGCTATGATCTGGGTGTTGATGAGATGGCTGAGCAGATCGGCGAATGGGCACGGGCGGGACTTCTCAACCTGGTGGGGGGCTGCTGCGGAACTACCCCCGAATATATTGCGGCCATTGCCAAGGCGGTGGAGGGATGCCCGCCTCGACAGCCAGTTTTGGATGATCATCAGTGCCGGCTGGCTGGATTGGAGCCTTTGAATCTCAATCCACAGAGCTTCTTCGTCAATGTGGGTGAGCGCACCAATGTGGCAGGCTCCGCGCGCTTTCGGCGCCTGATTCGTGAGCAGCAGTATGAAGAGGCGCTGGAGGTGGCCCGCCAGCAGGTCGAGAATGGTGCGCAGATCATCGATATCAATATGGATGATGCGATGCTGGATGCCGAGCAGGCGATGGTGCGCTTTTTGTGTCTCATCGCCTCTGAGCCTGATATCTCCCGGGTGCCTTTGATGATCGACTCCTCTCGCTGGGAGGTTCTGGAGGCGGGACTGCGCTGCGTTCAGGGCAAGGCGGTGGTGAACTCTATCTCGCTTAAGGAGGGAGAGGCCGAGTTTCTTGAGCATGCCCGTAAGCTGCGCCTCTACGGCGCGGCGGTGGTGGTGATGGCCTTTGATGAAACCGGCCAGGCCGACACCCTGGCGCGCAAGGTTGAGATCTGCAGCAGAGCCTACCAACTGCTGGTGGAGAAGGCGGGATTTTCTCCCCAGGATATCATCTTTGATCCCAATATCTTTGCGGTGGCGACCGGGATTGAGGAGCATAACAACTATGCGGTGGATTTTATTGAGGCAACCCGCCAGATCAAACTGAGCCTGCCTCACGCCCTGATCTCGGGCGGGGTCTCTAATGTCTCCTTCTCATTTCGTGGCAACAACCCGGTGCGTGAGGCGATCCACTCGGTGTTCCTCTACCATGCAATCGCGGCCGGTATGGACATGGGGATCGTCAATGCCGGGCAGCTGGCTATCTATGAAGATATTCCGCAGGAGCTGCGGGATGCGGTGGAGGATGTGGTGCTCAACCGCTCCCCCGAAGCGACCGAGGCCCTGCTGGCGATTGCTGACAAATATCGGGGAGAGGCGGATAAGGAGATTGAGCCGGAGCAGCTTGAGTGGCGCAGCTGGCCGGTGGCTAAACGCCTGGAGCATGCTCTGGTCAAGGGAATCAACCAGTTTATTGAACAGGACAGCGAGCTGGCGCGACAGGAGGTGGAGCATCCGTTGCAGGTCATCGAGGGGCCGCTGATGGCGGGGATGGATGTGGTTGGCGAGTTGTTCGGTGCCGGCAAGATGTTCCTGCCCCAGGTGGTGAAGTCGGCCCGGGTGATGAAGCAGGCGGTGGCCTATCTGCAACCCTTCATTGAACAAACCAAGCAGCAAAAGCAGTCCAATGGCAAGATGGTGCTGGCCACGGTCAAGGGCGATGTCCACGATATCGGTAAGAATATCGTGTCTGTGGTGCTGCAGTGCAATAACTATGAGATCATCGATCTTGGGGTGATGGTGCAGTGTGAAACCATTTTACAGGCCGCCCGGGAGCATGATGCCGATATGATTGGTCTGTCCGGTTTGATCACCCCCTCGCTGGATGAGATGGTGCATGTGGCCTCAGAGATGAAGCGTCAGGGATTTTCGATTCCGCTGCTGATCGGTGGAGCCACCACCTCCAAGGCGCACACAGCGGTGAAGATCGATCCAAGCTATGATCATCCGGTGATCTACTCACCGAACGCCTCCCGGGTGGTGGGGCAGGTCCAGAGTCTTCTCAGTCAGGAACACAGGCAGGCCGCCCTGGATCGGGTCGAACGCGAATACCAGCAGCTCAGAGAGAGCTTTCGCCAGGAGCGCGAACATCCTTTGCTGCCTCTGGAAAAAGCAAGGGAGAATCGATTGCGGCTGGATTGGCAAGGCTATACACCACCCAAGCCCAGCCAGTTGGGCTGTCACTATCAGCTGGATCTCTCCCTGGATGAGGTCCGCCACTATATCGACTGGACCCCTTTTTTCACCACCTGGCAGTTGCGGGGGCGCTACCCCCAGATCCTCTCCCACCGTGAGCATGGTGAACAGGCACGTCAGCTCTATGCCGATGCTAACCGGATGATTGATGAGTTTATCGAAAGCGGTGCGGTGCGTTGTGCGGCGAGCTGGGGTCTGTTTGCCGCCAATAGCGAGCAGGAGAGTATCAGCTTATATCGGGATGAGTCTCGCGATGAGGAGCTGACCCGGCTGCATTTTCCGCGTCAGCAGCGTGATAAGTCCGGACGGGACAACCGTTCGCTGGCGGACTATATCGCTCCGGTAGACAGTGGGGTGGCCGATTACCTGGGCGCCTTTGCGGTGACTGCCGGACTGGGGGAGGCAGAGCTTGCCGAGCAGTATCGGCAAAACCATGATGATTATCACCTGATCCTGCTGCAGGCGGTGTGTGATCGCCTGGCAGAAGCCAGCGCCGAGTATCTGCATCTTAAGATCCGTCGGGAACACTGGGGGTACGCCAGCGATGAGACCCTGGATAATGAGAGCCTGATCCGCGAGCTGTACCAGGGCATTCGTCCTGCGCCCGGTTATCCGGCCTGCCCCGAGCACACCGAGAAGGCTAAATTATGGCAACTGTTGGATGTGGAGCAGACTCTTGGGATGCGCCTGACCGAGTCTTATGCCATGGTACCGGCGGCCTCAGTTTCCGGCTGGTACTTCTCTCATCCCGAGGCGAGCTATTTCACTGTGGGCAAGCTGGCAAAGGATCAACTGCGGCACTATGCCCGCCTCAAGGGCTGGAGTCTGGAGGTGGCGGAGCGCTGGCTGGCACCCAACCTTGGATATATTCGCGACCAGGATCAGTAAGTTACCCGGCTTCGGGGATTAGAGCATTTTCTCCATAAATGGAGACAACGCTGTGATTAATCTCAGGCTTTACACGCTGACTCGCAATGCCATCCTTGGCCGCTCCACTGCAGCGTCCTTGCTGCAGAAGGTCAGCTTAGCAAAGCCTGAAATTCTTTTAGTCGAGCCGAATGTGATTATTCTGATTAATCCGAGATAGCTCTGGCCCTGAAGCCCTTTTTGTCTGGACCAGGCCCATAAAAAACCCGGCACAGGCCGGGATAAAAAATCTCAATCATCTGTTTGTTGTATCTGTTATCTAGGCGGCGCAGACCGTTGATTCAACCAGTTTCTGGTGGAGGGTCTGCTGGGCTCGGGTTAGTTTATCGGCCGAGATCAGGCAGGAGACATTGAGCTCGCTGCTTGATAGTGGCAGGCTGGGGATCTGCTCCTGATGCAGCAGTTCGTACAGCTTATGGGCCGTGGGGTGGGTATGCAGTGCGGCACCGACCAGTGATAGCTTCGCCAGCTCGGTTTCCACCTGGTACTGTTTGGGACTAATGGCGCAGCGCTCCAGGATCTTTAGCATGTGTGGTAGCTGACTTTGCGGAGCCACTGCGGTGATCTTCTCCAGGTTGCCCTCATCGGCAACCCGGGAGATGAGCTCCAGCTCAACCCCGCAGGTATTGAGTTGATCCAGTGGCTGATCCAGAGCGCCTCTTTCAGCGCTCAGCACGATTTTGGCGACCCGGTTGAGGGCGGTGACCCCGGTGATCCCGGCCGGGATATTCCCATGTTTGTCATGAATTCGGGTTCCTTCACCCCGGGTAAAGGAGGAGCGCAGGTGAATATGCACCTTATGTGACTGAGCCATCTTGACGCAGCGGCTATGGAGTACCCGGGCACCCTGACGCGCCAGCTCCAGCATTAGCTCAAAACTGAGCTCCCTGTGTTTGAATGCGCTGGGGATGATGCGGGGATCGCCACTATAGACACCATCGACATCCGTGTAGATATCAACCTCTTCAAGGTTGAGGGCCGCGGCCAGGGCGACTGCTGTGGTATCTGAACCACCGCGACCTAAGGTGGTGATACAGCCAGTTTCATTGATCCCCTGAAAACCGGCCACGATCACAACATAGCCTTCATCCAGGGCCTGGGTGATCTTGCGGTTATCGACACTTTCGATATGGGCATTATTGTAGGCCCCCTGGGTTCGGATATTGAGTTGAGGGGCGGTAAAAGAGATGGCTTTGAGTCCCTGCTGCTGCAGGGCCATCGCCAGCAGGGCGATGGAGATCTGCTCGCCGGTGGCCAGCAGTTGTGCTAACTCTCTTCCCGAGGGGCTGAGTGAATCTTATTGGCCCGTTCCAGCAGTTCATCGGTGAGATCTCCGGGGGCGGAGACCACGATCACCAGCTGATCGCCTTGTGCTACTTTCTGCTCTGAACTGCGGGCAATGGCCTGCAGTTGCTCAGGATCTCTGACAGAGCTTCCTCCATACTTCTCTACGCGTATTACCATCTATGTTTCCCTATTCCATGGATTACTGTGAGCGATCTTATAAAGATCAGAAATGACCGCAGTTGCGGTTGGATACTTACCAGCCCCCTCACCGTAAAGCAGGGTCTTACCACTGTGACGCCCCTGGATCTCAACGGCGTTATACACATGATCGACGCCATACAGCAGATCGTCCGGTTTCACCGGGGTTGGGGCGACACTCAGGCGGATCTCGTTGCCGACCCGCTCCGCCTCGGCGATGAGTTTGAGCTTTTGTCCCGCACCCTGAGCCGCGGAGATCTGCGATTGGGTGTCAGAGTCGATCCCCTGAACCGAGATTGAGGTGAGCGTCTTAAACCGTTGCCAGGTGAGATAACTCAAAAGGCTCAGCTTGTGGGCACTGTCGATCCCCGCAAGATCGAAATGGGGATCGGCTTCCGCATATCCCTGCTGCTGAGCCTGGGTGAGGGCACTCTCAAAGTCCTGGCCCTGATGCATCTGGGTCAGGATGTAGTTGGCGGTTCCGTTGAGGATGCCGCGCACCCGGGTGATATCGCCACTGAATAGACCCTCATACAGCGGGGTAAGCAGAGGGATCCCTCCACCCACCGCGGCTTCAAAAAAGAGCTTCACTCCATGCTGATTTGCCAGTTCAAACAGCTCTTCACCATGCAGTGCCAGCAGGTGTTTGTTGGCGGTAATCAGGTTCTTTCCACTGCTGAGAGTAGACAGTGCGATATGGTAGGCATTATCAATGCCACCGATCAGCTCGATTACCGTCTCTACTTCGGGGTCCCGGAGGGCCTGGTTGTAATCTGTGGTGAAGTTCGGGTGCTGCGGTTGCGAGTTGCGGTCACAGAGCCAGACAATCTGCAAGGGAGCACCGATCCGTTTTTCAATCTGGCAGCGCTCGCGCTCGATCAAATCGAGAACGCCGCTGCCAATGGTACCTAAGCCGATGATTGCAATTTTCATAGAGAATTCCTTATGTGATTTAGCCAGTTCCGATAAAACTGCTGGCGGTGATTGAGCCAGCTCATCTCGGGGGAGAGAGCCGGATCATCATTTGGAAAGTAGTGCTCAGGAAGAGCTCCTCCGTCTCGCAAATATTCAAACTGCAGCCGCTCCCTCTGGTACTCGGGATGGCCGGTAATAAAAAACTCCCGAAATTCCGGGGTGGCCGCCATATAGACCCCTGCACGGGAGGAGCAAGCCAGGATCTTCAGGCCATTGGTCCGCAGATCCTGCTCCCTGTTACAGGTAAATCGGGAGTGAGGTACCCTGAAATCCCCAGTGATGAAGGGGTTTGGTTCACAGCTGTGGGGATAAACGCCAAACAGTTTTTCCGGCAGGGGATACTTAGGGATCTGGTACCTCAGGTAGAGGGCGGCCTGGGCTGCCCAGCAGATATAGATGGTGGGCAGGCTGTTATCCAGGATCAGGTCCCTGAGCTGTGGCCAGTAGTCAACCTCCTCAAAGGGAAGGTGCTCGACCGGAGCACCGGTGACGATTAATCCATCATAGCTTCGCTCAAAAACAGCCTGTAGCGGATGATAGTTCTGCTGAATGTAGGACCAATCCTGATGCTTACTGCGGCGAAACGGGCACAAAAACTCAAGTTCAATGTTGAGAGGAACATCGCTGAAAACGCTAAAAAACTGCTGCTCTACTTCACTTTTAAAGGGCATCAGGTTGATGATGCCGAGCCTTAGATCCGCGCGCTCACAGCTAAATTGAGTGCTATCAAACCCTGCATCCTGGGTTGCCTGATAATTTTTGGGGGTACAGATCGCCATTGAGCCTCCGGTCCGGTGCAGGTTTTTTGCCTACACCCATGATCAAATTCGGGTTTTGGTGAAAGCCTGGAGCAGATCTTGTTTCAGATCATCGATATGCTCCAACCCGACGGAGAGTCGTAATGAGTCTGCCGAGATACCGCTTTGGGCCAGCTCGCTGTCACTGAGCTGGCTATGGGTGGTGCTAGCAGGATGAATGATCAGGGACTTGGCATCGGCGACGTTTGCCAGGTGTGAGAAAAGCCCTAACGCATCGATAAAGCGTGCCGCCCGCTCGCGTCCGCCTTTGATCCCAAAACTGAAGATAGAGCCGGCGCCTCTGGGGAGGTACTTTTCGCTGAGATCCTTGGGCGCATCCTGGCAACACTCGGGGTGGGAGACCCAGAGAACATCCGGGTGCTCATTGAGCAGCTCGGCGATTGCCCGGGCATTACTCACATGGCGTTCGACCCGCAGGGAGAGGGTCTCCAGTCCCTGGAGGATCAAAAAGGCATTGAAGGGTGAAAGCACGGCTCCCGTGTCTCTGAGCAGCCTCACTCTGGCCTTGGTGATAAAGGCCAGCTCCCCGAGATCGGCATATTTGAGCCCATGATAGCCGGGATCGGCGGTGTTAAAGCTCTCGATATGGCTCCAGTCAAAACGGCCGGAGTCTACAATGAGTCCGGCGATACTGGTGCCATGCCCCCGATGAACTTGGTGGCGGAGTGAACCACTATATCGGCACCATGTTGAATCGGCTGTTGCAGATAGGGGGTCGCGAAGGTGTTATCGACTATGAGTGGCAGGCTGTGCTGGTGGGCTAACTCGCTGATCCGCTCGATATCCACCGGGGTCCCGAGGGATTTCCCAGGGTCTCAATGAACACCGCCCGGGTCTTTTCATTGATCAGGGCTGCGATCTGATCCGGCTCGCTGGCATCAAACAGTTGGCAGCCTATTCCAAAGTCACCCAGGGTGTTGGTCAAGAGGTTATGGGTGCCGCCATAGAGGTTATTGGCCGCGATGATCTCATCCCCGCTGCGGGCGATGGTTAAGATCGCATAGGTGATGGCCGCAGACCCCGAAGCGACGGCAAGTCCGGCAACGCCCCCTTCCAGGGCCGCAATCCGCTCCTCCAGGACGGCCGTGGTGGGATTGCCGATGCGGGTATAGATATTTCCAGGCTCCTCAAGGTTAAACAGGCGAGCGGCGTGCTCGACGCTGTCAAACTGGTAGGAGGCTGTCTGGTAGATGGGCACGGCGCGAGCTTTGGTGGCCGGGCATGCCTCTTGTCCCGCGTGAAGTTGTAGCGTTTCGAATTGATAACTCATCTGAACTCCCTGTTGTCACTTAACAAACCACCTCCGCTGACAGGGAGTTGGTTTAGCGAAACGCTACCCTTTCCATCTGTCAGGAATTAGCACCACGCCTAAGGCAGGTTGCTGAAGCATCACAGGGCCTGTCCCTCCGCTTCTCTTGATGGTTGTAAATTGTATTATTTAAAGACGGTGAGTTTTTGAACACCGTACTAATGAATAACTATCACAGGCGGAAAAGCTGGGTCAAGAAATATGTCTAGATGTCTGGGGGGCTATACGTATGGATGGGAAAATTCACAAAGGGGGGGAGCCGAAAAAAGCGAATTAGATTTCTAACTGAGTCTATCGCGTTGTTCGAAATATGGCCAGAGCCGTGATTGAGATCACAAAAATTTTTTTAATTATCCTGATTTTTTAAGAGGTTATCAGGGGGCGCTGTTTGACCGGCGGTCAGCCGATTTGTGCCGAAGGCACATTTGCCGCTGCCGAGCGGCAACGGGAAAAGGGTATTGCTTGTCCAATACCCTCTTCACTCCCAAGGACACCCCGGTATTTGCTATTTCCTTAATTTTCAAAATCGCAAAGGTACAGGCAAACAGCACCTCCATGTACTGATTGCCTTTTCGCAGCATCCATGCTGCTCACCCTTTGCTCCTCTTTGAAACTACCGGCGCAAATAGACGGGGATTTAACCCCCGTGAGTGAGCGCCGAGGCGAACCTTTGAAAGTTGCTACTTCTTTTCGAGCCATGGATGGCGAGCAGCGAAGGTCGATGGTTGGACCCATCGTGCGTAGCGAGATTTTGCCTACTTTTGACGATACAAAAGTAGGGCGCTGCCGGCAGATAACACCATCCCTGGCTATCCCTGCATTCGCATATCCTTATGCATCGGCGATCCCGACGAAGCCACAAGTTCTTATTGAGTGTTCAGGCAGGCAGATGCGGTGGCATCGTCGGTTTGAGAGCTGCTCAGTGGCTTTTCGATTTTAAAAATGGCCAGCATCAGCAGCAGGGTGATGGCGGCAAAGGCCAGAACACTCATTGCAAGCTCAAAGGGAGTGGTGAGCTTAAAGAAGCCCAGCATGAAAGAGACAATACTGGTGCCAATCATGATGGATGCACCAACCAACGCCCCGGCACTGCCAGCAACCTTCTTAAATGGGGCGACGCTTTCACCAAAAAAGTTGGGGAATACCATGCCGGAAAAGTAGATGGGAATAAACATGAATAGCCCCAGCCAAAACAGTTTATCAGAGGCGAGATCCATTGTGGTTGCCAACAGCAGGGCGCTGGCAGCCGAGATAACCATCGCACCACCCAGTTTGAGGTTATGCTGGGTGCGCCCCAGATGCAGGGTAAAGCGATTAGTCATGTTACCCAGCATCCAAGCGACTCCCATCAGTAGCGCGAGTTTACCAAAAGTAACCGGGCTATATCCCCAGCTGGATTCGACAATAAAGACCCCGATGATGCTAAAGGAGAGCATTACTGAATAAAGCAGGGCCATACTTACGGCTCTGAGGGTAAAGCTGGACGACTGAATAATTAGAAAATAATTACCAACCACATTTTTAATTGAAAATTCGTGCTTATGTGCCAGGGTCTCCCGGTACACAAATAGTATTAATAAGAATGCCACTGAGGCATAGGCCGACAGGAAATAAAAAGCTGATTTCCAGCCAAAGTAGTGTTGCAGATATCCTCCCAGATAGGGGGCGATGACCGGGCCGATCGACCAGGTGATCGTCATGTAGTTCATCATTTTTTTATATTGATGACCACTGAAAATATCCGGAATAATTGCTCGAGAGGCCACGCCACAGATAGAGATACTGATCCCCTGGAGGGCGCGGAGAATCATGAAGGATTCAATACTGTTGATCATAGTGATGCCATAGGTTGAGATGGCAAAAGAGAGCATGCCAAACAGCATCAGTTTCTTACGGCCAAAGCTGTCGGTCAGCGGTCCTGAGATAAGCTGAAATAGTCCAAAGCTGAGAAGATAAACCGAAATTAGGCTCTTGGTCAGGCCCGGAGTTGTTGTGAAATAGTGCTGAATATCCGGTAATGATGGAATAAAAAGATCCACACAGAGTCCGGATATAGGGGTTATAAAAAAGCAGACAAATGTAAAAAGATATTTTTTGTCAAACATGGGACAACCTTAAACTTTTAAAATAAAAACCATCAACTTATTAAGGGTTAATCTGTTACTGAAGCCGGGATGAACGGGCGCAAGACGACCCGATGAGGCCGATCGGATCATGCGTATTGGTGTTTAAAAATTCACAGAAGCTTTCGAAAAGCAGAGTATAGCAACTTGATTGTTCTAAAAAAATAACCAAAAATTAAATGCATAATTGCATTTTTTGGAATAATAAATGCCATCCCTCGAGACTTTACACTGCTTTTTGTGTGTTGCCCGTCACCTGAGCTTTGCCAAGGCTGCACAGGAGCTGGGGTATGCCCACTCCTCGATATCACGCAAGATCTCACAGCTTGAGCAGGAGCTTGGGGTCTCTTTGTTTACCCGTAGTACCCGCTCGGTCACCCTGACCGATGCCGGCTCTTTGTTGCAGGAGGAGGCCAAGTCCACCCTGGAAACATTTGATGGTATGTTTGAGCGGGTTCGGGAGCTCGGAGAGTACCCAAGGGGCAAGGTGCGGATCGCCTGTCCGAGTATTTATGCCGAGTGGTTTTTGCCACCTCTGCTTGCCGAGTTAAGAGCCCGCTGGCCCGAGCTAAAGCTGGAGGTGATGACGGATGAAAAGCTGGTGGATCTGGTCTCCGGAGAGGCTGATTTTAGCATTCGGATGGGGGTGCCAAGTAATAGCAGCCTGATAGCCCAGAAGATCTGTGATGTGGACTACTGGTTACTCGCCTCCAGGGAATATCTTGCCAGACATCCGGCGATCACCTCACCGAAGGATCTGCTCAAGCATAACTTGTTGGCCTTTAAGGTGAGCTCCTATCATCAACAGTGGTATTTTGATCAAGAGGGGAAGAGAGAGGCGATCCCTATTGGTGACAGCGCCTTTAAAACCAATGACGCCAGGCTGATGCTATCTATGGTTCGCTTGGGTGAGGGGATCAGCATGATCGGCTCCGTGGTGGGGCGCCAGGAAGTGAAGTCCCAGGAGATGGTGCGGGTGCTGCCTGAGTACCAGATGGTTCCCCACCAGGAGGGGAGCTGCTTCTATATTCTCTATACCCGGGAGCGGGGTCAGCTGTACAAGGTTCGGGTGGTGATCGATTTTCTGCTGAAAAAGCTCCGGGAGCTGCATCAAGTGACTGAGTGATAGCCCGCGGGGGGGCGTGTTTCACATCTGTTGTTGATATCCGGTTTCACGTCTCACCAACACTGTGTATCCGTCCATGGAACCTCTGCTGCCGCATCCTCGCGACAGAAGGTTGGTGACCTTGATATCAATACACCTTTGTATGAGCAACGGACCTAACACATAACCCCGCGGGGAATACTTCTGACCTGCTTCTGGTCAGCATCGGCATTTGCAGCCTGGCTGCAAATTACCAATCCACAGGAAGATGTCTGCTATTTGAGAGGCGGGCGCTTCTGATGGTGGCGATCCAGCTGCTCTTTCATCTTCTTGCGACTGGTCTCAACATTCCAGATGTAGCGGTAGGCCAGGTAGTATTTGCTGATGTTGCTGACATAGCGGATGGTCTCATCACTGATGTAGCGAGCGGCGACAACCTCAACATTGTTGAACCAGATATTTTCATCAAAGCCATGCTTGGTCGCCAGGGCGCGGACCCGACTGATCCGGTTAGGGCCAGCGTTGTAGGCCGCCAGGGCAAATAGATAGCGGTTTCTCGGCGTCATCTGCTCCTGGTTAAAGAAGTTATCTATCATAAATCTCAGGTACTTGGTTCCGGCATGGACATTATTTTCCAACTGTTCAATATGTGGGATATTGACATAGGGCTCACGGGCGGTGCTGGGAAGTACCTGCATGATCCCGATGGCGCCTCGGTTGCTTCGCTTGTTCTGGTTAAGGCCGGATTCCTGAAAGGCCTGAGCGGTCAATAGCAACCAATCCATCTCGTAGGTGTCGGCATATTTTTGGAAGATGGGTCCAAAGCTGCGAAACAGGTGCTGTTGATCAGCTTTTTGCAAGCGCCGCAGCCAGCCGGAATGCTTGAGGTACCGTCCATAGACGATATTGCCAAAGCGGGTGCCCTTGCGGTGACTCTTTAAAAAGTGGTTGATCGCGTTGGCAAGCTCGGGACTTCCCTTGCGAAAGGCCCAGCCGATATTGCGGTTGGTCGCGATAGCCAGATGTGGATGAACCTTGATGTCTGGTAGCACCTTTCTCCAAAGCTCGGCCAGGTGACTGTCGGCAACCGTCATCGGTATGATCCCCTCATTGACCATATCCAGAATATCGCCCGATTGCAGGTAGTTGGGCAGCAGCTCAATATAGATGGGGGGGAGCTCTTTTTTCTCCAGCTCATGGTTAAGATGTTGCAATGACTCATAGTAACTCGAGCTTTTTTGCACCCAGATCCGTTTGGCGGAGAGCGAGTCCAGGCTCTTGAGGTCCGAGGCCCCATTATGGGTGATAATCAACTCCTTGACCCCTGATAGACAGGGCGGGAGAAGGAGACCAGGGCCTGGCGGCCGGGAGTGATGGTGAGATTGGCAATGGCGATGTCACCTGCACCCGTGATTAGTTTTTTGAAGAGCTGATCGCGCCTGACCGGGATGATCTCAATTCTTAGCTTGAGTTTCTGATGGCGAAAATATTTATGGTTCAGCCATTTTTCGAATTCGCGGATCTGCAGTGTGGTGATCCCCTTCTGAGCCCCGTTGTGCAGATAGTAAAACCCCTTTTGATAGACCACCAGAACCCGAATGACCCTTCGCTTGAGCAGGTTGTCGAGATCCCCCTGATACAGGCTACGCAACGCAGGAAGCGGTGAGACCTCTGAGGCCTGGCTCAGAGGCTGGTAGCCGCTACAAAGCAGTAAAGTGACGAGCAAGAGTATGCGATAACGCATCTGAGTATGGGTCCTGTGGTTGGAGATATATCAGCCGCCATTTAATAACAATTATGGACACTGTGCGATTTGTGTGTAGTTAACCGGCTTTCTTCTATTCTTGTAACAGAGCCAGATCCCCCGGCCTTTGCCAACAGGGAGAGAGAAGTTGATGATACGTCATATCAGGAAGATGGCAGCCCTTGTGGTTGCAATTATTGTGAGTTTCCCCGTGGTTGCCGCAGACTTTTCCAGACTTAACCTGGTGACAGAGTCCGGTTTTCCCCCTTATAACTTCAGGCAGGACGGAAAGCTGAGCGGGATCTCGATCGAGTTACTACTCGCAGCCAGCAAACAGGCCGGAACGCCGATCTCTAAATCACAATTCAAGGTGCTTCCCTGGGCCCGGGCCTATGATATGGGTCTCAAGGGGCCGGGTGTGATGCTGTTTGCCACCACCCGCACCGAGCAGCGGGAGTCATTGTTCAAGTGGGCGGGCCCGATTATCGCCACCAAGGTGGTGCTTCTTGCGAAAAAATCGAAAGGGATCAAGATTGCTTCGGTTGCCGAGATCAACAGATATAAAGTCGGCGCGATTCCCGAGGATGTCGGGCAGCAGCTGGCAGCCAGGGCCGGGGTGAAGAATATGAAGATCTCGGGCAAGCCGGAGCAGGTTGCCAAGAAGCTTGCCACGGGCCGGGTGGATCTGTGGGCCTTTGAAGAGAACTCGGCATTGTGGATGCTGAAAAGCCTGGGCTACAATCCAGCTAAGTTTGAAGCGGTTTATACCTTCAAAGAGTCAGCCGTTTATTACGCCTTCAGTAATGATGTGGCCGATTCAGATGTTGCTGCGTTGCAACAGGCGATTGATGCCGTCAAGGCATCCGGTGAATATGACAAGATTCTGAGTCACTATCGCTGATTGTTAGGGTGCAGGCCCATTCACAGCGGGACACCCTGGGGTGTCCCGGCTTTATTTGAGTTGCTGGCCCTGTTTCTGTTTGTAAGGGAGTTTTATTGATGAAGATTTGGGTTGATGCGGATGCCTGTCCCGTGGTGATAAAAGAGATCCTGTTTCGAGCTGGGCAGCGTACCGGGGTGGATATCACCTTTGTCGCCAATCAGTCTATCCGCCTGCCTCAGGCCCCCAATATCCGGATGCTGCAGGTTATGAAAGGGTTTGATGTGGCGGATAACGAGATCGTGAAGCGTTCCGAAGCGGGGACCTGGTGATAACCGCTGATATTCCCCTGGCCGCCGAAGTGATAGAGAAAGGGGCCCAGGCACTCAATCCCCGGGGGAGCTCTATACCCCGGAGAATATCCGCCAGCGCCTCAATATGAGAGATTTTATGGATACCCTCAGGGCAAGTGGAGTGGAGACCGGTGGGCCTCAGGCTCTGAGCCAGAGCGATCGCCAGTCCTTTGCCAATCAGCTGGATCGTTGGTTGAGCAGGGCGGCAAAAGTCTCCGGATGAAAGTACCTGGCATGAGGCCGGGTAACATTGATAGCGCTCCCAGACGAGATCCTGTAAGCTACAGCGCCGCCGCGAGGGCGGTCCGGACCATAACATGACAAGAGATGACTCAATGAGCTTTTCCACCCTGGGCCTTTCAGCCCCGATTCTTGAAGCGGTAGCCCAGCAGGGCTATGAAACACCTTCACCTATTCAGGCCGAGGCAATTCCGGCGGTACTGGAGGGACGGGATGTTATGGCTGCGGCACAAACCGGAACCGGGAAAACCGCAGGTTTTACCCTGCCGCTGCTACAGCGCTTGTCTGAGGGACCTAAGGTCCAGGGGAACCAGGTCCGGGCCCTGGTGTTGACTCCGACCCGGGAGCTAGCCGCTCAGGTTGGGGAGAGCGTGGCAACCTATGGGAAGAATCTGCCGCTGCGCTCAGCTGTGGTCTTTGGTGGGGTGAAGATCAACCCACAGATGATGACCCTGCGCCGCGGCGTCGATGTGCTGGTCGCAACTCCCGGCCGTTTGCTGGATCTGTTTAATCAGAACGCGGTTAGATTCAAGCAGCTGGAGGTGCTGATCCTCGATGAGGCCGACCGAATGCTGGATATGGGATTTATCCATGACATTCGTAAAATACTTTCTCTTTTGCCCAAGAAGCGGCAGAACCTGATGTTTTCGGCAACCTTCTCCGATGAGATCCGCGCCCTGGCCAAGGGGCTGGTCAATGATCCCATCGAGATCTCGGTTACTCCTCGCAATGCCGCCGCGACCACGGTGGAGCAGTGGATCCACCCGGTGGATAAGAAGCAGAAATCTGCGCTGCTGACCCAACTGATTCGGGACAATCAGTGGCAGCAGGCCCTGGTATTCACCAAGACCAAGCATGGAGCCAATCGTCTGACCCGATACCTGGATGACAAGGGGATCACAGCGGCAGCGATTCACGGCAACAAGAGCCAGGGCGCCAGAACCAAGGCACTAGCGGATTTTAAGCAGGGAGAGGTGCGAATCCTGGTGGCGACAGATATCGCAGCCCGGGGGCTGGATATCGATCAGCTCCCACAAGTAGTGAACTTTGATCTGCCCAATGTGGCTGAGGATTATGTACACAGGATCGGACGGACCGGGCGGGCCGGCGCAACCGGGAAGGCGATCTCTTTGGTGTGTGCCGATGAATTTAAACAGCTCAGCGACGTTGAGCGCTTGATCAAGCAGCTACTGCCCCGTCAGCCGATGCCAGGTTTTGAGCCGGTTAACCTGCTGCCTGAGTCCAGGCTGGATCTGCGGGTTAAAAAGCCCAAGAAACCAAAAAAGCCCAAGCAGCCTAAGGTTGAGCACAAGGATGGGCAGCGTTCCGGTGATAATGCTCGCGGCCATAAGCCAACCGGTAAAAACCGTCGCCATCAGGCAGGACAGGGACAGAGCCAAGGTCGTAACCAGGGAAAGCCAAGTAGCCGGCGCCGTCCCGGGGCAAAGCCGGCGGGGAGTGATCAGCGCGCGGCACCAAAGGGCTAGCAGGCCTTAGCCTCGATACAACCAGAAGGTGGATGATGACGAACAAGACATTGACAGAGCTTGCAAAGAGGCTGCTCGCTTGGAAAAAGCAGCATTTAACCCATGATGCACAGCTCTCTATCCGGGATATCGCGGCCTGTTTTGCCGATGAGTTTGAAGTCCGGGTCAATGGCCGGGTGTACCAGGCAACCCATCAGAGCTATCTGGAGTTTTTAAATCGGTTTCGAACCGATATTCAGACGATAGAGCATAAGGTTCATGAGTATATCGAAGGGAGGCATCCATCGCTCTCCCCATGACGGTCACCATTCACCGGCTTGATGGCAGTCGCCAGAGTGTGGAGGCGATGAAATGGTTCAAGTTCAATGAGCAGGGGCTCATCACCCTGTGGTATGAGACGTACGACCCGGCTCAGTCCTGAATTGGCGTAGCAATTAACCCTGATTGTGGCAGAAGTAGATATCAAAGCGGTGCTTCTTGCTTTCAATCACCGCATCGGGCTTTTCGCCGTTTAGCGGCTCGGCATAACCGGGGCGCTTGACCACCACCCGCTGCCTTGCCTTTTGGCGTGCCAGCGGTAGTAGCCGGTCTGCATCCGGATCGTCTCCCACCAGCTCCTGGAAAAACAGCATCTCTTTTTTAACCTGGGCCGACTTTTTCTTATGGGGGAACATGGGATCCAGATAGATCACATCCGGCCTGTGCTCCAGGGCTTCGATGATCTCAAGGGATGAGCCAAACCTGAGCTGCATCCGCGTCTCAATCCACTCTCCAATTTCAGGGGCCTGGGAGGCTCTTCTAAGGCCGTCTTCTAAAAGGGCGGCTACGACATCACTTCGTTCAATAAGGGTAACCTGGCAGCCCTGAGAGGCCAATACGAAGGCATCGCGAGCTAATCCTGCGGTTGCGTCCACAACAGTGGGGCGCTCCCCCGACTTTATTCCTACGGCGCGGGCGATCGCCTCTTTCTTTCCTCCACCCTTTTGTCGGCGATAGCTGCTGCTACCCCCGGCGAGATCCACCAGCACGGCTCCCACCTTTGGCTGGTCGATACGCTTAAGGGCCAGCACATTGCCATCCCACTCGAGTTGAAAGTGGGGATGTTGGCCAAGAAATCCCCAGCGACTGGCCAGTATGTCGGCCTGCTGCTGATGTTCGGCTGAGCTTGCGATGAGAGCGATATCTGTCATGAGGTTTAGTGCAGTCTGATCGATTGAGAAAAAAGATTGATGATAATCACCCCGGCGATGATTAGCAAAATACCTATCAGTGCCGGAAGGTCCAGGGCCTGATGATAGAACTGATGAGAAATAAGGGCGACCAGAACGATACCGACACCACACCAGATCGCATAGACGATCCCAAGGGACATCTGCTCGACAATTTTGCTCAGCAGATAAAATGAGATCCCGTAGCCTATGATAACGATGGCTGAGGGAACGAGTCGGGTAAATCCGGCAGAGGCCTTGATTGCGGCGGTAGCACTCACCTCCGCAATGATGGCGATCACCAGATACAGATAGTTCAGGTAGTAGAGCTTGGTCACTGGATCCTCTGTTGTTAAGCTTCAGGAGTGAGGTGGATATAAGACTGTCGCGGGTTGCGGCGTCGATGATAACGCCTGCCTGAGGTTACAGCAACCGGGCCCCTGCGAGGCCCGGCCTGGCATTATCAGGATGGCGTTTCCTGAGTTTCAATCCCGCTATGACGCAGCAGGGCATCAATTTGCGGAGCCCGGCCTCGGAACGCCCGGAACAGTTCCATCGGTTCCTGTGAGCCTCCCTTCTCCAGGATATTTTTCAGGAAGCTCTGGCCCACCTGGGGTTAAAGATCCCCTCTTCTTCAAAACGACCGAAGGCATCCGCGGAGAGAACCTCGGCCCACTTATAGCTGTAGTAACCAGCGGCATAACCACCACCAAAGATATGAGAGAAGCTGTGCTGGAAGCGGTTAAACTCAGGCGGAGTGATCACCGCGACCTGTCGGCGAACCTCATCGAGCTTCTGCTGGATTTTGGCCCCCTGGGCCAGATCAAACTCACAGTGCAGCCTGAAGTCAAACAGCGCAAACTCCAGTTGACGAACCATGGTCATGGCAGACTGGAAGTTTCTGGCGGCAAGCATCTTATCCAGCATCTCCTGGGGAAGGGGCTCGCCCGTCTCATAGTGCCCGGAGATAAAGGCCAGCGCCTCGGGCTGCCAGCACCAGTTTTCCAGGAACTGACTGGGGAGCTCTACGGCATCCCAGGGCACCCCGTTGATCCCCGAGACTCCACCTATATCGATCTGGGTCAGCATGTGATGGATGCCATGCCCAAACTCGTGGAACAGGGTGGTTACCTCCTGATGGGTAAACAGTGCAGGTTTATCGCCGACCGGTGCGTTGAAATTACAGGTCAGGTAGGCCACCGGATGTTGCAGGGTGCCATCCTGGCGATAACGGCGAACCTCACACTCATCCATCCAGGCACCGCCACGCTTGTTCTGACGGGCATAGAGATCCAGGTAGAAGCTACCCCTGAGCTGGTTGTTTTCATCAAAGATATCGAAGAAACGAACATCATCATGCCAGGTTTCGATGCCATAGCGCTCTTTCACCTGGATGCCAAACAGACGGTGGACCGTTTCAAACAGGCCGGAGAGTACCTTTTGCTCCGGGAAGTAGGGGCGTAGGTCCTCATCTGAGATGGTATAGAGGTGCTGCTTGAGTTTTTCACCATAGTAGGCGTAATCCCAGGCCTGAAGCTCATCAATCTGATAGTGCTCCCGGGCAAACTCAAGAAGTTGCTGTTTTTCCTGCTCGGCCTGTGGCTTGGATTTTTCAGCCAGCTCCTGCAGGAACTGGTAAACCTGCTCCGTGTTTTCGGCCATCTTGGTGGCAAGAGAGAGCTGGCCATAGTTGGCAAACTCCAGCAGCTGAGCCCTCTCATGACGCAGACCGAGCAGCTCATCCATCAGCGCACTGTTATCCCATTTGCCGGCATTGGGTCCCTGATCGGAGGCCCGGGTGCAGAACGCCGTATACATTTCGCGGCGCAGCTCAGGGTTATCAGCGTACATCATCACTGGCAGGTAGGAGGGAAAATCCAGGGTAAACAGCCAGCCATCAAGCTCCTTAGATTGTGCTGCCTGCTGGGCGGCATCGAGTACCGATTGGGGGAGCCCCTTGAGCTCATCAATGTCTGCTACCAGGCGGGTCCAGCCTGCCGTTGCATCCAGCAGGTTATTGCTGAATCCAGAGGAGAGCTCGGAGAGGCGGGTCTGGATCTCGGCATAGCGCTGTTGCTGCTCTTCAGGAAGGGCAATCCCCGACAGCCGGAAGTCGCGCAGGATATTTTCGATCTCTTTTTGTTGAGCCTGACTCAGGGCGCTGAAGCTGTCACTCTCCCGCAGGGCATGGTGGGCCTCAAAGAGTCCCTGGTGTTGGCCTATAAAGGTGGAGTACTCAGATAGTAGTGGCAAGCAGGCGTCGTGTGCCTCACGCAGGGCATCACTGTTGACCACGGAATTCATGTGGCTCACCGGTGACCAGATCCGGCTCAGGTGGTCATCGACCTCCTCCAGAGGGGATACCAGGTTATCCCAGGTCAGGTTTTCTGAAGTCGCCAGGACATCGCTGACCCGCTTCTTACAATCGGCGATCGCCTGCTCAACGGCAGGCTTTACATGCTCCGCCTGGATCTGGCTGAAAGGAGGAAGTCCGTCCATGCTCAGCAAAGGGTTGCTCATAAGTAGTTCCTCGTCACGGCCGGCTCAGGCCAGTCGCTGTTGTTGTTTTGTTTTTAGTGCATCCGAGCACAGATTTACCTTGTTCATCCTGGATTGGCAAATTTATTGCGATGACTTCCTTGACGTATCTGCAGACTCAGACGATAAAGATCCGAGAGGGATATAAAAAATAACCAGCATTGGACGTGAGATCGAAGAGGTCAGATGCCAACATCATTTTCTAAGATAGTGCAGACAGCGGGACGAAACAGCATCTCGATTCGAATGCTGGGTTACATCCTGATCTGTAGTACTTTCTTAGCCTTGCTTATCACCATCATCCAGCTCTTCTGGGATTACCGGAAGGATGTTGAGGTTATTGAGGATGGGATAGCACAGATTGAGGCATCCTTTTTACAACCGATAGCCGCGAGTCTGTGGAACCTGGATGAGGAGCAGGTTCAGATGCAGATCGAAGGGATCATGAATCTGCCCAATATGCAGTATGTAATGGTTAAGGAGATCCTGGGTAATACCGAAGTGCCCCTTATTTCTCAGGGGGTTGAGAAGAAAAAGTACGATATATCCCACGAGTTTGATCTCATCTATCAGGGTGAGATGGTCGGTAAGCTGTTTGTTGCCGCATCTCTGGAAGAGATCTACCAGCGATTGCTTGAAAAATCTGTGCTGATCCTGGTGTCGCAGACCATCAAGACCCTGGTTGTGTCTATCTGTATCATATTGATCATCTATTCGTTGATCGTGCGCCATCTCAACAAGATGGCGAACTTCACCAGTAATTTTAATCTGGATCATCTGGATCAGGAGTTACTGCTGGATGGTCGATCCAAGAAACTTCCTCACAAATATGATGAGCTGGATATGCTGGCCAGTACCCTCAACCAGATGCGAACGACCATACAGGTCGAGCTGGAGGCACGCCAGAAGGCGGTCGAACAGTTGCAGCAGGAGCGGGATTTCTCTGCAACCATTATCAACTCATCCAACCTGGTGATCAGCTGCCTTGAGCCGGATCTGTCGATCGCCAGTATCAACCCGGCGGCGGTGCTGCTGACGGGTTACCTGAAAGAGGAGATGCTCTCTAAGAACTGGCTCGATCTGTTTGTCACTAAGGAGATGCGCGATGAGCTCGCCGTAGAGCTGGAAAATATGAGCGTGATCGAGGATCGAGAAATTGTGATGTTGGATCAGCAGGGCGCCGAGCTGATTCTGGAGTGGACCTTTGTGCCCTTCCACGAGAATAACGAGCTGAAGTATCTGATCGGATTTGGTTATGACATCACGCCTCTCAAGCGGGTTGAGCGTGAAATCAAGCAACTCAACGAAGAGCTGGAAGAGAAGGTTAAGGTCAGGACCAAGGATCTCCAGGAGAGTAATGACCAGCTGGCCAAGGCATATCAGGATCTCAAACAGGCCCAGCAGACCCTGGTCGAGGCCGAGAAGATGGCATCTCTCGGTTCGCTGGTGGCGGGGGTTGCTCACGAGATCAATACGCCGATCGGCATCAGTGTGACCGCCTCCTCTTATCTGCAGGAGCAGGCCGACGAGTTCCGCACCCATGTTGAAGCGAAGAAGATCTCCATGACCTACCTCAACGAGTTTCTCGGCAATCTGGATGAGTCGACCAGCCTGATGCAGAGCAACCTCAGGCGAGCCTCGGATCTGATCTCAAGCTTCAAGCAGGTGGCGGTTGATCAGACCTCTGAAGCACACTACACCTTCAAGGTGGCGGATCACCTGCACCAAGTGGTGGTCTCCCTGGGTCACAAGCTCAAGAAGGCGCACTGTGAGGTTGAGATCAACTGCGATCCTATGATTGAACTGACCAGTTATCCGGGAAGCCTGACCCAGATCTATTCGAATCTTATCCTCAACTCGATCAACCACGGATTTGGTGAGGACTTTGATAAGCCGCGTCAAGTCACCATAGATGTGACCGAGCAGGGTGATGATGTCCTGATCGACTACCGGGACAATGGTCAGGGAATCGATCCCGAGGTGCTGCCGAAGATTTTTGACCCCTTCGTGACCTCCAAGCGTGGCCAGGGCGGTAGCGGACTGGGTACCCATATCATCTATAACCTGGTCGCCCAGCTCCTCAAGGGACGTATCACCTGTGAAAGCACAGTGGGTGAGGGCGTTCAATTCCACATCTGTATCCCTAAAGTGACTCCGGCTAGCTAAAGGCCACCCCCTTTACACACCAGCTTCCCTTTCTTTGCTTGTTAAAACTGCTTGCAATCATTGTTATATCTTTGGTAATACGGTGCTCAATTATAGCGGGCGCCGCCAAGGTGCATTTTATCTGTCACCGCCCCTAGTGAGGTGGTGAGGTATTAAGGAGATATTGATGGCTCAGCATTTTGACTACATCGCAATCGGGGGAGGAAGTGGTGGAATCGCTTCGGCAAACCGGGCTGCCATGTATGGTAAAAAAGTCGCTTTGGTTGAGGCTAAATCCCTCGGGGAACCTGTGTCAATGTGGGTTGTGTTCCCAAAAAAGCGATGTGGTATGCGGCCCAGGTTGCCGATGCCGTCCATAAGGGGGCGGATTACGGTTTCGACCTGACATTGAATCACTTTAGCTGGGCTAAACTGGTGGAGTCTCGTCAGGCTTATATTGGGCGAATTCACCAATCCTATGAGCGGGTTTTAGGAAACAATCAGATCACTGTACTGGAGGGCTTTGCCCGCTTTGTCGACAGTAAAACCATAGAGGTGAATGGAGAGCATTACACGGCAGATCATATCTTGATCGCAACCGGTGGGCGCCCCACCATCCCGCAGATCCCGGGCGCAGAGCACGGAATCGACTCCGATGGCTTCTTTGAGCTGAGCGAGCAGCCCAAGCGGGTCGCCGTGGTTGGCGCCGGTTATATCGCCGTTGAGCTGGCCGGGGTGCTGCACGAGCTGGGATCCGAGACTCATCTGCTGGTGCGCAAGCACAAGCCCCTGCGCAGTTTTGACCCCATGCTCTCTGACACTCTGGTTGAGGTGATGGCCGAACATGGCCCAACCCTGCATACGGGTTCGATTCCCAAGTTACTTGAAAAGCATGGCGATGGCTCTTTGACCCTGTATCTTGAAAACGGCCAGCAGCTGACCGTCGATTGTGTGATCTGGGCGATCGGCCGCGAGCCGGCAACCGATAATCTGGGTCTGGAGCATGCAGGCGTCAAACTGGATCAGCAGGATTACATACCGACCGATGCTTATCAGAATACCAACATTCCCGGAGTCTATGCGGTGGGAGATAACACGGGGCGTGCTCAGCTGACCCCGGTGGCTGTCGCTGCGGGGCGGCGCTTGTCTGAGCGGCTGTTTAACAACAAGCCCAATGAGCATCTGGATTACTCGCTGATCCCAACCGTGGTGTTTAGTCACCCCACCATAGGCACAGTCGGGCTCACCGAGCCGGAGGCCGAGGAGCGTTATGGTAAAGAGGCGCTGACCATCTATACCAGTCAGTTCACTTCTATGTATAGTGCACTCACCTCTGCGCGCCAGCCTTGCCGGATGAAGCTCATCTGTGTGGGCGAAGAGCAGAAGATAGTCGGGCTGCACACCATAGGCCATGGTTCAGACGAGATGCTGCAGGGATTTGCGGTAGCGCTGCAGATGGGGGCCACCAAGCAGGACTTCGATAACACTATCGCGATCCATCCGACCGCGGCCGAAGAGCTGGTGACCATGCGATAAGCTGAGCCTTCAGCTCTTTCCAGGGTAAACGCCTCTGCCTGAGGTGTTTACCTTCTTAGAAACGATTCGGGGAGCTTACAGGGGTAAGAGAGGCTCAAGCTGTAAAACGATAAAGCTTAATGATGGATAAACCGCTTCACCAACCACTCCAGTTCACCGGAGTCCTTCATCTTCTTCAGCTCAAGGTTAAACTTTTTAGAGAATTTCTCACGAAATGGAAATCTCTGATCATCCCGGGCGTAGCCCAGATAACCATATTCACTTGAGACGATTACTTCCACCTTCAGCTGCTCCGCCTGTTGTGGGGTGATCAACTCCTCCTCGAGCAGTTGCCTCAGGCTGTGGTAGATCGCAATCTTGTCGTTGATATAACAGTCGATCCGTTTGCGTGCCAGTTTGAGCAGATTATGGGCATTATCCTTGGAGGTATAGAGCAGGATCTGCCTGCTGTTGACCAGCTCCCAGAATCGCTCGCCACCGACCGAGAATCCCTGATTGATCCCAACCCGGGTTCCGATAAAGTCCTTGGGCCAGAGCTTGCGCTTGTGTTGGCTGCTGTGACACAGAGCGATCACTTTTTCTTCCAGGATAGGCTCTGAGACCAGAATATAGGGGCGGGCCTTGGGACGGTAGTAGGGGGCGTACAGGGCGAAGGCTTTCCCCTCCTTGAGGCTGGTCAGCCCCCCGTCCCAGCTGACCGGACGAATATGGATGCTGTAATCGGGCATCCGGGCAAAAATCCGCTTGATCACCTCGTAATAGACCCCGGCGGGCTTACCTCTGGAGTTGAGGTAGCTGTAAGGGGGGTAGTTAGCATCCGCTAATACCTCAACCGGGATAACCTTATGCTCGGCCCAGCTCCCAAAGCTAAACAGATACAGCAGTAGCCCGCTGATAATTTGCTGTAGAGGATTAAAAAGCAAGGCTTTCATTGCACGAGAGTCCCGGGTGGCAGTGAATCAGCCTTGGATCTTCGATGCTGTGGGTGTTGAGGCATGGGTCGCTCATCTCCACTGGGTGAGTCTCTTTGTAGTAATGATAGTCCTTTATTCGATCCTATGGCGCTGAGTTGGAAGCTGCCGATAGCCCAGCTAGCGGGATAAACGAAAGGAGGCGAGAGAGTTTGCTCTTTCGCCTCCTTTTGTGGCTGGGGATTATTGGGGAGCTTATAGCGCCCGGGTTGCCTGCTCCAGCCACAGCAGATCATCACCGGCCAGGGCGGGAGATATCTTCCGATAGACCTCTGCGTGGTAGCTGTTGATCCAATCGATCTCCTGCTCAGTTAACAGGGAGCGCTCGATGAGCCGCAGATCAAAGGGAACATAGGTCAGTTTCTCAAAGCACAACATGGGGAGCTCGCTGGGCTGGTCACAGCTTTGAACCACCAACAGGTTTTCACTGCGGATCCCAAAGCCTCCCTCCCGGTAATAGCCGGGCTCGTTTGATACAACCATCCCAGGTTGCAGCGGAGTATCGCTTCCCTTGGGGGAGATCCGCTGAGGGCCCTCATGAACATTGAGGAAGTGTCCGACGCCATGACCGGTTCCGTGGGCGTAGTTGTAGCCCTGCTGCCACAAAGCCGATCGGGCCAGTACATCAAGCTGGATTCCCGAGGTGCCAACCGGGAAGCGCGCGCTGTCCAGGGCGATATTTCCCTTGAGAACCAGGGTAAACAGGCGGCACATCTCCCGGCTAACTTGGCCGACCTTAACGGTCCGGGTGATATCTGTGGTGCCATCAAGGTACTGGCCACCGGAGTCCACCAGATAGAGGCCATCACATTCCAGTTTACGAGGCGTACCATTACGGAAGTTGTAGTGGCACATAGCTGCATTGGGACCCAGTGCCGAAATCGTGCTGAAACTGGGCTCAACATATTCGGCAAGCTCTTTACGGTAGCCATCGATCTTAGCTGCCAGGCTTGCCTCATCGGCATCCCCTCCCTGCTCAACCAGCTTATCCAGCCAGGAGAGAAAGCGGCAAACGGCAGCGGCATCCCGCAAGTGGGCCCTTTTCATCCCATCCACTTCGGCGGTGTTCTTGGCCGCCTTGGGCTGCATGCAGGGGTCGGCTTGTGGATTGAGGCTCGCCCCTGAACTTTCCAGAAGGAGCTGACACCAGGCATTGGCGGTATCCGGGTCGACCTGCACCCTGGCTTTCTGTTGTCCCAGCTGCTTAAGAGCTCCGGAAAATTCTGCTTGTGGATGAATGGTGACGCCCACACCCATATGTTGCTGCAGGGGATCGCTGAACTTCGCCGGGTCGGTATAAAACTCACAGCGACTATCCTGATAGACGATAGCAAATCCCATCACCACCGGGAGGCACTCGATATCTCGTCCACGGATATTCAGCAGCCAGTTAATAGACTCGGACTGAGTGATCAGCGCCGCATCAAGCTGTTGCTCGGTGAGGGATTTGGCTATGTTGTCGCGTTTTTGCTGACTGCTGACTCCGGTAATTGTTAGTGGCAGCTCCCGGGCTGGTGCAGTTGAAGGGGCTGGCCGGTCACTCCACAGGGGATCGATCAGGTTATTCTCCAGAGGGACCAGGGTCATGGAGTACTGCTCTAACAGGGTTTTGGTTTTCTTGTACCAGGAGAAATTATGCAGTTTCGGATCAAAACCCACCCTGGCACCCGGTTTCAGCTGGGAGGTGAGCCATTTTGCATAAGGGGTCTCGACCAGATCTTCATGCTCAAACAGTGGTTCAGGAGATTGCTCCCTAGCTTGTATGGTATAGCGACCATCGACAAACAGGGTTGCACGCTCCGGCATAATGATGGCAGCACCGGCCGAGCCGGTAAAACCTGTGACCCAGGCAAGGCGTTCACAATGGAGCGGGGTGTACTCCCCGAGGTTTTCATCGTCATGGGGGATGATTAGGGCATCCAGCTTAAGCTTTGCCATGGCGTTGCGTACACCATCCAGGCGTTGCTGAGTATTTGAATTGTTATCCATAATTTTCATATCTCGCTTTGTGCAGGGCTCACGAAGAACCGCTGAGCATACCATAAGCGAGCGGGATTATTGGCCTGGGGTGTCTGAAGTCTCTGCCTTGGCCGGTGCAATCAGGTAGGGCTGCCTCAGTGCCGAGAGCTGTTTCATGACCAGGCCAACCAGAGCCGGTCTGGTGTCCGGAGCCAGGGGATGGCGAATGCTGGTGATCCCATGCCACTGCCCCTGTGAATCCTCTTGGGCGAGTACAAAGCGAAATGGATAGAAACCCAGCCCGCCGAGCCTGAGATCTGTAGCAATGAGTTTGTTATCAGTGATCTCCAGGCGCAACAGATCATGGCTAAACCAACGCAACCGCTCCAGCTGTGGCAGTACAGGGAGGCCGGTCTGGTCCAGGGTAGGCCAGCATTTAAGGTGGCGCAGCGGGATCCGATTTAGCCAGGAGCTGTCCGCGACACAGATAGAGTCCGGTGTCCTGATCACCAGGTGCCACAGCAGTGAGTTGAACAGGGTCGGGGTCGAGAAGAGTGATTCGATAGGGGCCTTATTGGCAAATGCGGTTCGCGCTTTGTGCTCCACGATCTGCTTAAAGATCACTGTGGCCGCCAGGTAGCAGCAGGCGATCCCAAGACCGATAGGCAGAGCCCGGGGCCTGGATTTTTTTATCACCACAAAACAGCCTACAGCCAATAGTAGCGGCAGGGTAAACAGGGGGTCGATAATTGAGATGGCGGAGAGCGATAGTGGGCCCACAGGCAGTGGCCAAAAGATCTGGGTGCCGTAGGCGGTAAAGAGATCCAGCAAGGGGTGGGTGATGAGACAGAGCCAGATAAACAGCCACAGTCTCAGGGCTCCACACTCAGGTTTTTTCCAGCGATCGATCAGGGGAGCAAGCAGCAGCGACAACAGGCTTAAAATGAAAAGTGAGTGACTGAACCCGCGGTGATTGGTGTAGTTGGCGACCGCATTGGCGTAACGGATCAGCACATCCAGATCCGGCAGGGTCCCCAGCACCGCGCCCCAGAGCAAGGCCCTGCAGCCGTATCTTTTTCCCAGTACCAGTCCGCCGACACTTGCACCCAAGGCGGCCTGAGTGATCGAATCCATTCATAGCTCCCTGTTTGAGGGCCCGAAGATCAGATTACCTAGATGACCCGATAAAGAGTCGATGATGTTCAGTATAGGGATAAAAAAGCCCACCGTTAAGGTGGGCTTGGGGGGATTAAGCTTGCTTGGCGAGGATCTGCTTCATCAATTCGATTTTTTGCAGCTGGATCTGCTCGCGAGCCTTGAGCTGCTGCTCTGCCTGAGTGAGTTTCTGCTTCTCGATCTTCAGGTAGGCCTGCTTGAGCTGCGGGTCTTTGATCTGACTCAGTTTACGCTCCAGATGCTTCTGGTAAGCCACTGGATCCATGCGCTTCATGCCCTGACGTGGACCCTGCTCACCCTTTTTCCATTTACCATGGTGCATCATCGGCCCTCGCTGACCCATCATAGAGCCGGGGCAGGCATTATCCAGCTGCTGAACCGCAGGTGGAGGTGGAGTCGGGTCATCGCTCTGATTGGTGGCTGCATAGACAGACAGAGGCAGTCCAATCACAAAGGCGGTTGCTACCAGGGTTTTAGTCATCTTCTTCATATCAGCCTCCATTGAGCCGGTTATCTAATTTGAATCTGCTATCAGACCAGGCGATGCTGTCGATGGTTGAAATCATGTTGCGCCCTGTCGATGATTGAATTACAGCAGGCAAATGTGACATTTTTGTGCCAAATGGAGGATTTATTGTGACAACTCTTGTCAAGGGTGAGATCTGGCATAATTTGTCACAACTTGGCTGATGGCTGACGATATACTGGTGATAACAAAGCAAGATTAAGGACCAACATGACAACTTTACCCCATGTGCTGGTGGTTGATGACCATCTGGAGATCCGTGAACTACTCAAGCGTTTTTTGGAGCAACATGGTTACCGGGTCAGCTGTGCCCGGGACGGACGTGAGATGCGTAAACTGGTTGCCGGACATGAATTTGAGTTGATCGTCCTTGATCTGATGTTGCCTGGTGATGATGGCCTGACCCTGTGTCGTGAGCTCAGGGCAAGCTCTGAGACACCCATCATCATGTTGACCGCCATGGGAGAGGAGACCGATCGGATCATTGGTCTGGAGATGGGAGCCGACGACTACCTGCCCAAGCCTTTTAATCCCAGGGAGTTGCTCGCTCGAATGAAGGCGGTCTTGCGGCGGACCTCGACGCGCCAGGAGGCTGTTGAGATCGAAGCGGCAACCTGTAAGTTTGAACGCTGGACCCTGGATCTGAGCCGTCGTGAGCTACTGGATGAAACCGGAGTGGTACTGAGTCTGAGTACCGCAGAGTTTGATCTGCTCAAAGTGTTTATCGAACGCCCTCAGCGGGTGCTCAGTCGCGATCAACTGCTGGATATGGCCAGGGGCCGCGAGGCCCAGGTCTTTGATCGCTCAATTGATACCCTGGTGAGCCGGCTGCGTCGTAAACTGGAGTTGGATGCCAAGAACCCGCAGATCATTAAAACAATCTGGGGGGGAGGCTACCTGTTTGCCGCTGAGGTGATTCATGATTAAGCGGGTCCTGCCTCAGAGCCTGACCGGGCAGATTATCATCGCGGCCCTGGCGGGGCTGTTGTTGATGCAGCTGGTTAATCTGGTGATCTACCACTGGGATCGCCAGGAGGCCGTTGGCTACATCAACAGTCGCAATGCGGTTGGACGGGTAGCCTCCGTAGTTCGTTTGCTGCAGTACTCACCGGTCACCCTGTATGGGGAGATCCTAAAGGCCAGTCGCAGTGAGACCCTGCAGCTGGGGTTTGGCAATAAGGCTCCCGAGTTTCTGGGTGAGCAAAACAGGGGAATCGAGCGGCGACTTCGCAAGAGCCTGGGTTATGACGAGGGGCTACAGATCCGGGTATGGGGTGAGGTTACCCGGGTGGGTCCCGGTGATGATCCGGACCGGGCCGATGATGGCCCCGGTCCCTGGCATCATCAGCAGATGATGTGGGGCAAACGTAAATCAGGCCAATATCCGCCGCCACCACCGCGTCTCAAGGTTCGCTTCAGAGGAGGCATTGAGCTGCCGACCGGTAACTGGCTGCTGTTCCGCTCCATGGATGATCCGGTTCCTCCACCCTGGTCAATTAAAGCAACCTTTGGCCTGCTGCTGGTGATGTTGCTGGTGACCCTGCTGGTTATTGTGTTGCTCAGGCGCACCATCTCACCGATGAAACGGCTGGCACTACAGGCCGATCAGTTTGGCCGGGGAGAGTCCGGTAAGCCCCTGGAGGCACAGGGGCCCAGAGAGGTGCGGGATATGATCTCGGCTTTTAACCGGATGCAGGACCGGCTGGAGCGCTTCGTCAATGATCGAACCCGGATGCTGGCTGCCATTTCCCATGACTTGCGTACCCCCCTGACCAGCCTGAGGTTGCGGATGGAGTTTATGCCCGACGGGGATGACAAAGAGAAATCTTTGCAGACCCTGGCGATGATGGAGAGGATGCTCAATGCCTCCCTGAGCTTTGCCCGGGAGGAGAATGAGAAGGAGCCGCTGCGCGGGGTGGATGTCACCTCCCTGATAGAGAGCCTGTGTGACGATTACTCGGAAACCGGAAGTGATGTCAGCTATCGGCTCGATGAGAGACCGGTGATCCAGTGTCGTCCCATGGCACTGCGGCGGATCTTGCAAAATCTCATCAGCAACGGCATCAAATATGGTGAGCGGGTCGAGGTGGGATTACAGACCGAAGCCGGCTCCCTGGTGATCCAGGTGCGCGACTTTGGCCCCGGGATCCCTGAGTCACAGCTCCAGGAGGTGTTTAAGCCTTTTGTCCGGCTCGATGCGGCACGCAACATAGAGGATGGCCATGTCGGCCTGGGACTGTCGATTGCCAAGACCCTGGTGCACCAGCAGGGGGGAGAGCTTATCCTGAAGAATCATCCTGAGCAGGGACTGATTGGAGAGGTCCGGATCCCGCTATGATTGGGCCTTCCTGTTCACTCATGAGCTAGTAGATGTGATGGATATCCCAGGCCACTTTTTGGATGAGCAAGGCCATAGGGGCCAAATCCTCTGACATGATCGACCAGCTTGGATTAAGTTAGCTCGGCCCGGCTGATTTTTTGAGTGGTTATTACTTAAAGTCCAACCCATAGCGGCGGCTGTAGCTCTCAAGAAGCTCCTGGTAGCGCCCGGAGCTTCTTAGCTTTTCTAAGCCCAGATTAAAGTCGTTCCTCAGTGCTTCCTGATAAAATGCCGCCGGACGCGCTGAATCGGGAAAGATCGGATGAAAAGTGAGGGGTTGTTGCAGAGCCATTTTGTGGCTGAGCTGCTTGCGGTAGTAAAGGAAGATCCACTTATCACTGATCGCCACATCGGCAACTCCCCGGTATAGCTGGTCAACCTGGACGACCTGGTTGATCACCTCCGAGTATTTTTTATTCTCTTCTGCCATTTTGGCAAATTTTTTCCCAAAAAATTGCCTGGCGTTCTGAAAGGCGACCACCCGGAACCGGGCCAGGTCATCTATATGTTCGAGCTTTATCCCGGCCGATTTGAGGGTGATGGCAACGTTTTGATAATCGATGATGTTGTCACTGTAAAAAGCCTTTTCAATGCCGGGGGGCGCGTTGATGATCATATCGACCAGCTTGAGGGACAACAGCCGCTGTACCCGTTTGTTGGAAGCATAAATGATATTTTCTATTTCATGGCCATGCTGGGCAAGGGCCTCCCGGACGATCTCCAGCTGCACCCCTGAGTCACTCTGGCGCAGGATATAAGGGGGAATAGAGAAACTGGTTGCCAGTGTCAGGGATTTAGCCTGGCCGATACAGCTATAGAGCAAACAGATACCTGAGGTAGCCAGTAGGGTGAGATGACGCCAACACAATAGCCGGATTGCGAGCCTGGCAGAAAACAGAGTGCGAAGCATAGAAAACTCTCTGCGGAGAGATTATTTTTCAAGTGTAGCAGCCCCGGCTCCCTCCCCGGGAAATGCTCTCCTGGCGGTTTATCATTGCACTCGAAGTTTGATTAGATTAACTAATCCGAAATTGAAAAAATTCTCCATTGTGTCAGCTGACCCTTGCGCGTATATTTTGAGCTATCGAGAACGAGGGGGGAATAACTCATGGAAATCACTACTTACATCGCAACAAAGATCGATAGCAACAAAGCAAAGCGCGTCGTAAACCTGCATAAGCATACCGAGCAGAGCAAGGGTAACCAGTTTAAAGTGAAGCGCTCCATGGCATTGCGCTTCAGTGGCTACAATATCAGCCAGGCAAACCCACGCCTGATTTGACCTCAGTAACTCCATCGGGCTCAGTTAAAAAAGCGAGGTGAGACCCTCGCTTTTTTAAGGCCTGAAGATTCTGCTCACCTGACTACTGTCCTTATATACCCCGACTCATACCTGGGGAAACAGTCAGCATAAGTTAATAAGAAGATTTTATCTGATAGCCAGGGTGATAAATCGAAATTATCTGCTGGCGAAAATTAGCTTATTACAAAATCCCTGAACCCGCTCCGTCTTCACCTGGGACCACTGCTGTTTGAGAATTCGTGTGAGTTTACCCATCTTAATCGCTGATGGATCCGGGCAGTTGATAAAGAGCTTGGAGTGACTCATGGCGCTGAGTTTATCGAGCAACCGCTCCGGCCACTGAAGTTGTCCCTGGTCATGAGGGTCATAGATATCCAGCAAGATCAGATCAAAGGGCTCTCCCTGATAGTGCTCCACAAATTGAGCGGCCTCCTCCTGCTGGATAGACAGCTTCGTTCCTTGATCAAAGAACTCACCGAAGCACTGGATAATCCGTGGGTCCTGCTCAATGCACAAATGCTCAACCCCGGGCCAGTAATGCCTGAAATAGTGAGCAAAGCTCCCACCGCCCAGTCCAAACTCCAATATCCTGTTGATTTTTAATCCATCGAGCTGCCTGGCAATCAGCTTCTGATGTGGAAAGGGCAGCTTCCAGGGTTGCTGCCTGTCCTGAATGGTCTGAGTGACACCATCGAGTTGTAGCCAGCGATGTTTTGGGCTCTCCCATACCTCAAGCCGCCCAAACTGGGATGCTTCATTGAGATAAATGAGCGATCCTTCACCAAGATCAGGGGCTTTTCTTCTGTTTTTCATTGTGTTGGCTCGTCGATTGTGGGTGACAGTAACTCTGTTGATTGCTCAGCATATCGTAGTGAGGGGCGCTCACCGGTCCATTAAGCAGCTGTCCTGCTGCGAGGCAGCCCTGCTCGTTGACCAGTTGCAGCTTAAGGTTTTGATAGCTCTGGGACGGCAGCAGATAGTGACCCGTTAGCCTCAGCTGCTGCTCAAGGGTGGCAAAACTGGAATTGATGGTCAGATCGCCCTGCTTGGCTATCAGGTAAAGGTTGAATCTTGGCAGGGCAGTGGCGAACAGGCTATTACCCGTGGGAGGCGCCCCTTCCAGCAGCTGCCGGTAGAGCTGCGCGGGTTTTACCGGATGCTTCGAGCGCATGCCATCAAGCCAGGGTGAAAGTTTCAGGCGCTGCAGAAACAGTGGGGAGCCATGGAGGGTCAGGGTGCCGGAGAGCGTATCGAGTAGCTGCTTTTGATTGGCAAAACTGCCACTAAGATCGGCCTTGAGATCCACCTTCCCCTCCAACGGAGAGAAGTTGCGGCCAAATCCACTGAGTTGGCCAAGATCAACCTGCTTCCCCTGAAGTGCCAGCTGTCCCTCGAGGGTGGGGCTGTCAAGATTGATGGAGGCCTCGGCCGTGAATGAGCCGTTTGGCAGTGTCGAATTGAGCTTAAGCAGCTGTAGTTGTTGCTGGCTCAGGCGCATATCCAGCTGCCCCTGTCGGGTCCAGATCCCGCCGTAAACCAACTCCAGCCAGTCTGTATGCAGGTACGAGCTGCTGGCCAGGGGTTTAAACATCAGTGTGCTGGAAGGATCTAAAGCGAAATCATTGAGGTGCAGGTTCAGTCCTTTGACAGACAGCGGGTAGCGGCTGTCGTAGGAGAGCAGGCGAAGCTGATTAAAGTTGATTTTATTGAGCTCGACCGAGTAATCATCAGCCTGCTTGAGCCAGGCCTGCCCGCTGTCGAACCAGCTGCGGCTCAGGGGGAGCTCCATGTTATCCAGCCGCAGGTTACGGATCCGGATCTTCCCGGGGGCCATCGCTGTGGCCGGGGTGGTATTGAACTCGAGTTGATAGTTTCCCTTGAATGCCTCACCCGAGGCCGAAATTGAAAGCTTATCCCGGTCGTACTCACCCTTTAGCTTAGGTTTGTCTGTATCCAGTAAGCCCCAGTGGAGTTCGCTGGCCGAAGCATCAAAGGTCAGCTTTTGTTGCTGCCAGTCCAGCCATTGCCCCTGTTCAATCAAAGTCAGGGGACCAGTGGCCATGGAGAGCTGATTGATGGTCAGGGGCAGGGCGCGTTTGTAAGAGCTGAGGCTTAAATCTTTGATCCGCAGGCCATCACAGCTCAAAGAGTGAAGCCGTGGGATCTTTGGCAAGGTCAGGGATTGCTGGCTGGATATCTCCAGGCGAGCTCCATCTATGCTGAGGCCCTGAATTCTGGCGTCTTGGCTGGCTAAATCATAGTTGAGTTCACCAGAGATACTGCCCTGGCGGTAGTTGAGCTCAAAGGGCTCCAATGTGAGCTTTCCCTGCTGCTGACTCAGCTCAGCAAAAAGGTTGGTGAACACCGCGCCCCGGGTGGTCACCGAGCTTGCGCTTAGCTGTCCGCGATATTGGATTTGGGAAGGTTTATCAGTCAATTGAAGCTGATTCAGCTCCAGTGAAAGACCGTTGACCAGCCAGTTCCGGGTCTGCAGCACTCCCTGCTCGATAGAGATCTCATCAAAACTTATCCGGCTGTTGTGCAGGGCTTTTTGTAGACCGGGCAGCAGCTCGCTATTGAACCTGGGGTGCTGCATGCTGAGCTGGGCGATCTGGTACTGTCTATGCCATGGATCAAGGGATGCGACGCTCAGGTAGAGACTCTGGCTTGAAAAGAGAGCCTTATCCCCGGATTTCACCGAAACTCCCTGCAATAGCAGGGTATAGGGATGCATCAGGCGGTAATCCATGTTTTGAATCGTTACCTGATAGCCACTACGCTGGCTCAGCAAAGACTCGAGGGGTTTCTTGAGCAGGGCGCCGTGAAACAGGTGACTGCCTGCGATGAGCAGTAGGATCAGTGCCGCGAGGGTATAGAGTAGATAGACGAACAGCCGCCTCATGAAGCTGGATCTCCCTGATCTAAATGATCTAATGATACTAGGCTCTGTTGATGTTTCCTATTTTGAAGCCAACCTGAAATGCCAGCTGAGGTGATAAATCGGCGAGATATGACTCACAGAGAGCTTGAGCCCTGGTGACAGGCGCAACAAAAAACCCATCTTCAGGGAAGATGGGTTTTCATGTGGTTCGAAGACGCTTTTAAGAGGCGTCGCGACAACTAGTCCCGGCTACGGTTCTCTGAGCGCTCACCACGATTCGGGCGACGGTTCCCGGAGCTGCGGTCCCTGTGGCCACCACCTGTGTTGCGACGATCGTTTCCACGATGGTTTGGACGGCGGCGGGCATGCTGCTTCTGCTCAGGCATCTCACCATGGAACTGAGCCAGGTTCAGCGGCTGGCCGGAGACCCGGGTCTTACGCAGGGTAGACTCCACTTCACTTGGCATCCCCTCGGGCAGATCGATGACACTGAAGTCATTGAAGATGTTGATCCGACCGATGAAGCTGCTGTCGATGCCCCCTTCATTAGCGATCGCACCCACCAGGTTCGAGGGCTTCACCCCGTGATCGCGTCCGACATCAACACGATAGCGCTTCATGCCTGACTCAACGGCGCCCATCTCACGACGTGGACGACGCTCACCTCCACGCTCGCCACGCTCGCCACGCTCGCGGCGGTCACGACGATCACCGCGCTCGCGCTCACCACGACGCTCGTGGACAGGAGCCAGCTTGTCACGGTTTGGATCCAGTAGCAGCGGCTTCTTACCAAAGTGCAGAACCGCCATCGCTGCGGCGACCTGGATCGGGTCCAGATTGTTGTCTTTCTGATATTGGCTCAGCAGGTCATGGAAGAAGTGCAGATCCTGCTCCTCAATCACCGCAGACAGGCGGCTCTTGAGGCGCTCAACGCGGTGCTCGTTGATCGCAGAGACAGTCGGCAGCTCTTCCTGGTTAAGACTCTGACGGGTCGCGCGCTCGATATTACGCAGCATCCGCTTCTCGCCCGGAGTGACCAGCAGCAGTGCCTTACCTTCACGGCCGGCACGACCGGTACGGCCGATACGATGAACGTAAGCCTCTGTATCGTAAGGAATATCATAGTTAAATACGTGAGTGATACGCTCAACATCCAGGCCGCGAGCTGCAACATCGGTTGCCACGACTATATCCAGCTTGCCTCGCTTGAGACGATCGATTGTCTGCTCACGCTGTTGCTGTTGCATGTCACCATTAAGGGCGGCAGCATTGTAGCCTTGCGCTTCAAGGGCCTCGGCGATCTCTGTGGTCCCACTACGGGTACGAACAAAGATGATTGCCGCATCGATAGGCTCAAGCTCAATGATCCGCAGCAGCGCCTCTTTCTTCTGAGATTGACGTACCAGCCAGTAGCTCTGCTTGATGGTATCAGCCACACCGGTCTTCATCTTGACCGTGACCTCCTGCGGATTGCGCAGGTAGTTATTAGTGATGCGGCGAATCACCGGAGGCATGGTCGCAGAGAACAGAGCGGTCTGACGCTCCTCGGGAACATGCTGCAGGATCCACTCTACATCTTCGATGAAGCCCATCCGCAGCATCTCATCCGCTTCATCCAGAACCAATAGCTTGAGCTCGCTGAGATCCAGGGTGTTACGGCGCAGGTGATCCATGATCCGTCCCGGGGTACCGACCACGATCTGAACACCCTGGCGTAGCGCCCGAAGCTGGGTGCGATAGTCCTGGCCACCATAGATGGCAGCGACCTCAACACCAGGCATGTTGCGGGCATAGGTCTTGATCGATTCTGCAACCTGAATAGCCAGCTCGCGGGTTGGGGCCAGGATCAATGCCTGGGGCAAGCGGCTTCCACTATCCATCTCCAGTCGAGCCAGCATCGGCAGAGAGAATGCTGCTGTTTTGCCGGTACCAGTCTGAGCCTGACCCAGGATATCCCTTCCTTCAAGCAGGTGAGGAATACTTTTTGCCTGAATCGGCGATGGGGTATGGTAACCAAGCTGTTGTAGAGACTGCAGCAGGAAATCCGGTAAACCGAGTTGCTGAAAATCAGTCGTACCAGCAAAATCATCTGACATATTTAAGATACCCGAGGATAGATAGTGAATAGGATGTGCTAAGAATCAGGAGTGGATGTTTTTTGTTCACAACTGAAAGAGGCCGGATCATACGTGATTTAAGAGGAAAATCCAGAGGTTTTTTCAATTTTATTTTTGAGCTGTGTCTAAAAGTATTACATCCGGTGTTGCATCAAGTTCTTGCCGAACAATAATTGACCAAGGGAGTCATTCGATCTATGATGTGCTCGTTTTTTAATCGGCGAGGAGCTTTAATGATGTCTGAGAGCAATTGGCTGATCGTGGCAATCAAAAAACAGATCTACCGTGCTTGCCGTGCTCATAAGCTTTCTGTTCCTGCAGAGTGGCAGATGAGCCCTCAGGAAGTTGCTGTGGCTGAAACTGAGTGGGTGATCGAAAATGCGATGGCTTACGCGCGGGAGAATGCTCAGCACGGATAACTCTTTCTATCTCTATCCAGTGACCACTAGCTGTAAGTGGTAGAAGTCGACTCTTCTTTTAATATTGCAGTCATGATGTTTCTCATAGCGCCCTTTGCCGAGGGCGCTTTTTTATTGCTTAAACTGTTGGTAATCAATTCGGAACAGGTGAGCATTAAATAGTTTGTGGAATAGTGGAATAGGAAGGCAGGAAGCCTTGAGATAGAGCTCCAGCTCAGGCTTGGCAAAAAGTTTGGCGCTACGCAGCTGCTCAAAGCGTGAAAAGCGCAGGGCCTGATACAGGGACTGTCCCAGCAAGTGACGCTCAGCAAATGGTGTTTGATTGCTCTCCTCCTCCAGGGCGTTGACCAGATGAGGAAATTTTTTATCGAAGCCACTTTGTGCAAGCCTGGCACTCAGGGATAGCTCATGTTTATCCATCAGGGAGATCATGAGCGCTGGATTCGGCTTGACCTCATAGAGTGCATCATGAAGCTTCTTTTTACCCTGCTCCCGGGCATCGATCAGGCAGTTCTGCTTGGTTTCGTCAAAGCCGAACACAAACTTGTGGTGGCAGCACAGGATCCCCATCAGCGACATGGCGCCCAGCAGGAATCCTTCACTGGGACGTCGGTAACCCCCTCTTTTAGCAGGAAGCTGACACTTTGACCCGTGGTGAGCAGGTAGCGCCATAGCTTGGGGCCCATCTGTGGCGTGTTGGAGCTGTACATGCGGATCCTGTATTTAAACAGCATCGCCGGGATGATTAGCTTGAGTACCTCGATGCCGATGAGGCCCATCGCCGTTTGCAGGCTGTTACTTTGCCTGGGGGAGTGTCCCAGCTGCTTCATGAACCTTTGGTTTGCCACCAGGTAGAGGATCCGCCGACGGATCTCCTGGTTCACCTCGACGACGGAGGCGAGTACCGACAGTCGGGGGAAGGGTTCGGCAATCAGAGCAAGCAGGTCCAGAGCCGATGTATCCAGACGCAGGGTGCTGCGTAGCAGCCTGTGATGGTCGTGGAAGGAGTGGATGATCAATTCATTAAGCTTGTGATGAATCAGGTTGCTGGCGGCTTTCACCTCCTTCTCGCGCTGCTGTTTCTGTGCCTCCTCTCTGGCGACTCTCGCTTTTTCTACATCAAGCAGGATCCGCTCCTCGCTCTCCTGCTGCTCCTGCTCAACCTGCTCCTGATCTTCTATCTCGTTCAGGGCCAGGCCGTCATCAAGTTCATCTGCAGCAAGCTGATGCTTTTGTCCGATCAGATAATGGCGAAAGCGCTGACAGATCTTCTGCTCAGCCTGACGGGCCTCTTCGGTGATGCGTGTCGGATCTGGATCAGGTAAAAGGCCGCTCATGGAGACTGCTCTTCACAAATAGTTTTGTAGTTTAACTATACAACGCTATCTTTTGTCTCGCCCTAAACGAGCGGGTGTGCGGGTGGATTATCTGCTTGCGGAGCGCATCGACGATGCGACATTCAAATTTGTCGCATTCTTGGCTTTAATCAGCTGAAAACCCGGCATATCGAAAAATAACTGTGATTTATCATAATAAGCACAGAATTTTAAGTGATTGAGTTATATGTAAAAAACTTGAAATGTCTGCTTTTTGCGACACTGCTTGCGAGAAAAGTTGCGACAAAAGTTGTCGTAACCTGTGGTTAGGATATAATCTCTAGCGATCCAAACCTAAGGGCTTTGTCATGAGTAAGAAGTTGGTAAGACAGTTAACACTTGCGCGTTGTATCCCTTACCGTCCATATAAAGTCACAGCTCGTCAGCTGAAAGAGAAGATGGAGGAGGAGGGGATCCGAGTTAGTTTGAGAACCATACAGCGGGATCTCGAGGAGATGTCGGGTATGGGGCTGTTTGATCTGACCTCTGATGAGCGCAGCAAGCCTCATGGTTGGTGCTTTGAGCGAAATGGACTCAATGATTTCGCCAACTTTATGCCATTGTCGCTGGCCGTTGCCCTGCGTAGCTGGAGTGAGCAGGCGCCTCACCTGATCCCATCAAGTATCATGACTGAGATCACTCCTGTGCTGGATAAGGCCAACCAGGTCATCAGCGACTCCCAGAGTGAATCGGCGCAGCGTTGGGTCGAGCATGTGGCTTGTACCGTCGATCAGGCCGGTTCATCCAATACCCGTCACTGTTCAACTATCCTTGATTCTCTGTGGCGTGGCCGACGTTTCCGTGCTGAGGTTAAACGCGTCATCAAGGAGCAGGTAATGTGGCTTCGCTATGACCAGCTCAATCCTCTCGGTGTGATCTACCAGCCGGAAGGACCTGTCCTGCTGTGTACTGTTTCTGAGCTGGATCCCAAGGTGTACGGGATCCCGTTCAATAATCTGCGAAATATCGAGATCCTGACTCGCTCTATCTCGATTCCACCACGCTTTAATATGCAGAAGCTGCTCAAAGAGCGTGCCTATCTGGAGGGGGATGATACCTTCCGCTTTGTGGGACGCCTGCAAACCAGTAACCGCCAGCATGTGGATGCCATGAAGATCCCGGGTCGTAATCAGCGACTAAGCCTGTGTGATCGCCAAAGTATGCTGATTGAAACCGATGTTCAGGATAGCCCTGAGTTTCGTCGCTGGCTGGGGGAGATGTCAAAGTGGGTTGAAGTGGTTTCACCCGCAGCATTGAGAAAAACTCATCAGGATGACTCACACTCTTTGGTAAAAGAGGTTAATATCGCTTAAATTGCCCCATTTGGGCTAGGTTCTGCTGAGGTTTCCAAATTTGAAGCCTCAGCAGAGCCTTAATTATTATTGGATAAGCCCATTGGGCAGGAGCTGTAATGACCTCGACTCAGGAGCCCTTTCTCTTTACCCTGGCTGAGCAGGAGCTGCCGTCTCATGGCATCGATATCCGGGTTATCGGTGTCGGCGGTTGTGGCGGAAACATAGTCAATCACTTCAACCGCAGTGCAGAGTCAAAGTCGGGGATCCAGGTTTACGCCCTGAACACGGATCTTAAAGCGCTGCAGCAAAGCTCGGTCACCTCGATTCAGCTGGGTAAATCTTTAACCCGGGGTCTGGGCGCCGGAGCGATTCCTGAGATTGGTGCCGAGGCGGCCGAAGAGAGTCTCGCTGAAATTGAGCAGATGCTTGATGGTGCAGATCTCTGTTTTCTTGCCGCGGGTATGGGGGGAGGAACAGGTACTGGTGCCGCGCCCATTATCGCCCGTGAAGCCCGGGCCAGGGGTGTTCTGACAGTCGCACTGGTAACCCGTCCGTTCGCCTTCGAGGGGAAGAAGCGTGAAGCTTCGGCCCAGGCCGGAATCGAACTGCTTGAGCAGGAGGTAGATGCTCTTCTGATACTTCCCAACGATTATCTGCTCAAAGTATTGGGAGGCAAAACACCTCTGATTGAAGCCTTTTCCGCCAGTAGCATGGTGATCCAGAATGCGGTCTCCGGTTTGGCTGCTATCATCTCCCAAAGTGGTTTCATCAATATCGATTTTGCAGATGTGAATACCATCCTGCGCCAGCGCGGTAAGGCGGCGATCGGGGTGGGGATGGCATCGGGAAAGGATCGCACCCGCGAGGCGATGGAGCAGGCACTGGCAAACCCTCTGCTTGAACGCCTTGATCTTAGCCGTGCCCAGGGGATCCTGCTTAATATTGTCGGCGGAGAGGATATTGGGCTGCTCGAGTATCAGATGGCCGGGGATATGCTTCAGGAGATGGTTGGAGAGGAAGCTATGCTGGTCTCTGGTTTGAGTCTTGATCCCGAGATGGGAGATCGTATTCAGGTGAGCATTATCATTACCGGGATCAGTGATGAGCCCGTAGCCGGAGCCGCGGAGGTTCACCAGGAAATTCCGGGCATTCTTCCCCGGGAATATATTACCTAAGCTATCCTGAGTTTTTTGTGCCAGCGGTATAGGTGTCCGGTCGCGGATAGCGGGGATGTTTATCATCCTTCGGACAGATGTTTATGGCTTCGCTATACTGCCGTATTCGCCCGGCGGTCGAGTTACTTTGGTATCGCTCAAAGTAACCAAAGGCTCGCTCCGCGCGATTTTCCCTAAATCGAGCTACGCAGCTCGCCATCCCTGGCTCGAAAAGAAAACTACTATCCTCTGCATTCGCCTCGGCGCTTGCTTACGGGGAAGTATCCCCCCTTTGACTCGCACCGATAAATAGTGCAAGTATTTGGGGTCGAACGACAGGATGTCGTGAGAAGGCTGCCGGGATAGGGATATCCCGTTTGCCTGACACCCCGAATAACAAACCTGAGCTGCGCATAAGAGGGGAACTAAAAGCCCAAGCTGCGATCTGATCGTTTGTCCAGAACCATCAATCGCCAAGGAGCTTGGGCATGATCAATTTAGAAGCTATTTTCGTTGATGTCGATGATTTCTGTCAGGTCTTTCTACCCGCTTGGCAAAAACAGCAGATCTCCTTAGGTGTGAAGCAGCGGAACAGACCTTCTCGCCTGGCTGTCAGTGAAGTGATGACCATCGTCATCGCATTTCATCGCTTGGGCTTCCGAGACTTTAAATCCTATTATCTTCAGTTTGTCTGTAAGTACTGGAAAAGTGAGTTCCCCGGCCTGGTGAGTTACAGTCGGATGTTGAAATTGATGCAAGCGACCCTGATCCCTTTGTGCTCCTATCTCACCCACAGACAAGCAAAACCTACTGGGATTGCATTCGTCGACTCAACAAAACTTCAGGTTTGCCATAACCTTCGCATCCCTCGGCATCAAGTATTTGAAGGTGCAGCCAAGCGTGGCAAAGGAACCATGGGGTGGTTTTATGGATTTAAATTGCACCTTATTATCAATGATCAAGGTGGTGTTATCTCGGTCAAATTAACCCCAGCCAATGTTGATGACAGAACTCCTCTTCCTGAAATGTGCGAGCAGCTCTGGGGTTCACTCTATGGAGATAAAGGCTATATTTCAGGACCACTTGCAGAAGAGCTGGCAGACCAAGGGGTCACATTAATTACCAGCATCAGGAAGAATATGAAACCAAAGTTGATGCGGCTATGGGATAAGCTGATGCTTCGCAAACGCTTCATCATTGAAACCGTCTTTGATCAGCTGAAGAACATCTCTCAGATAGAACACTCACGGCATCGTAGCTGCGTCAGCTTTATGGTGAATCTCCTTGCTGGCCTCATTGCATATACCTTCCAGGAAAAGAAGCCGAGCATCCGAATGTCTCGGCTTGAAAAGGAAGCGCTTATGCAGATCTGAGGTTAACAAGCTATTTTGAGGAGAGACGCGAATCAGGGGGCACCCTCGGGGTTGTTAGGGGGACTGGGTGAGCAGTCCCCTGACCCGTAGTCCGCGGCCGGACAGTTGTGCCATCGGCACAAATCGGCTGACCGCAGGTCCAATCAGTTTCTATTGTTATCCTGTGGATTGCTAATCGCAGCGGAGCTGCAAATCATAATAGCGCTTGGCTGAATCAGAAGCTTGGTGGTGTGTTGGCGCTGATCAACACACAAACATCTGAGCCGATATTACGGAATCTGTGGGGACGTCGGCTGTCAAAGTAGTAGCCATCTCCCGGATCTAATCGGTAACTCTCCTGATCCACACTTAGTTCGAGACACCCCTCAATCACAATTCCACACTCCTCACCCCCATGGGTCAGCATCTCGGGGCCGGTATCTGCACCGGGTTGCATCACCTCCTTGAGCATGCCGATAGCTCGTGGCGTCTTGCCATGTCCAACCAGCAGGTACTGAATATCTCCGGATCCGAGATCCGGCATCTCACTGGCCCGGAACACCACATTGGCGGATGTCTCATCATTTTCTGTGAAAAAGTCAGCCAGGGAGATCGGAAATCCATCCAGTACTTTTTTCAGGGAGGCGATAGAGGGACTCAGTTGGTTATTCTCAAGCTGGGAGATGAAGCCATTAGTGACCCCGGCCCGCTTTGCCAGTTCACGCTGGGACAGTTGTGCCTTTTGTCTCAGGTGCTTTAATTTGTAACCTATATCCATGAGCTTTCCCTGTAGTAGCAGACGCTGATGATTTTATACCGGGAATTGCCAGACAAGGAGGTTTTTTATAGTCAAGTCCTGAAACCGTTTACAAAAAAGGCTCCAATATCGCATGGGAGCCTTTTTAGGTTACAAGAATTTCTGTGGATATTAGTGGTTGGAGCAGATACTGGAGGCGCGGATGAAGTAGCGAGGGTTACCCTCTTCTTCACAGCGAACCTGTGCCAGTACACGATCTCCACTTCTGTGTTCCCAGGACTGCCCTCTTTTAGCGACATGGGGCATTTGAGCTCCTAGCTTGTGCAGATATTCATCAAAAAGTTGCGAGCTGTTGATCTCGGTTAGGTATAGTTGCTTGCTCACGATTGGCCCTCCATATGCTGTCATCCCTCGTGGTCTCTAGTGTCGTAAGCCGTGATGTCTATTATTGATGCACCCACAGCTCGTCCAGTATAGATAAAAAGTGTGAACAAAAGCGAACAGAATCGACTGTTCAGTTGAATAATTTGGCTGAATGCAATAGATGTGTGTCTGGCAATTGAACCTCCTGTTCACTGGGGATATCCCGTTCGGTGATTATCCGTCAGATCTGTCAGATAAAGTCGTGATCGTGATCAATTAAAGTTCATTTTTTGAAAACGATTGCAAAACTTGTGAGATCGGCTCCAGACATGCTCCTGCATCAAAGCTCTGTTCATCAATGGCCATACAATTAACACCTGCTTGATGAATCAAAACTGAACATCACAGAGCTGAGGCGACACCCTTTAACGTTTGTCTGATAACAGATCTAAGGGGAACAGACGCTAATAAGATTGGACTTCAAACAGAGAGAGTTTTTTGGGCTTGCCGATGTAGTAGCCCTGAACATAGTCGACCTGCAGCTTCTGTAGCTCTTTAAACTGCTCTTCGGTCTCAACTCGCTGCGCGATGATCTTAAGATCATTGCGAAAAGCAAACCCCTTCCAGCGACGCCACTCTTCAGGATCCGGGGTCTTGTTTATATCGAGTTTCAGGATATCCACCGGCAGTTTACTCAGAAGGAAGCGGTACTCATCATCAGCCGGGAGGGCAAAGCGGATCCCCCGCTCTTTGAGTGCAGTCATCACATCCCCGAATTGATTCACCTCTCGCTGTTTCTCCAGATCGATGAGATCTAAGATGAGCTCGTCAAGAGAGATGCCAAGACGGGTAGGGAATTGCTCAAGTGTAGCAATTAGGTGTGAATTATACAGGGAGTGGCTGAACAGGTTGAGGTTCCAGGAGCCGTGTAACTCTTCACCGCGCAGTGTTTCTTCCAGAAGAGCGAGTACATCCAGATCCAGCTCGGCCTGTAGTTCCAGGTGACGGACTACCCGTAGCAGGGCTTCTGCCCCGGAAAAGTGCTTGTAGCGAAGTAAAATCTCATGGGCAAACACAACTCCTTCGATCGTCTCTATGGGTGAGGCGACAAAGTAGATCTGCTCGCGATTGAGTATGGGAGGCAAGCTCTTCATTCACACTCCTGGCATCATTTGAGCCCATTTGGTTCAAAAGGCATCTACTCGAAATCTAATTCAAAGTAGGGATATTTACCAGTCCTGGTGGTGGATATCGAAATCGCTCTGATGTTTTTTTGACCTGCGTCTTTTTAATGGGGAGCAGGCTGCTATAATTCCCGCTCATTTTTATATGAGGTCAAAAATGGATACAGATTATCAGCATCGATTCGGTGGAATTGCCCGGCTCTATGGCACCCGGGCCGTTGAGGCCTTTGCAAATTCCCACGTTTGTGTGATCGGGATTGGCGGGGTTGGATCCTGGGCGGCTGAGGCGCTGGCACGCTCCGGGATTGGTGCAATTACCCTCATCGATATGGATGATATCTGTACCACCAATATTAACCGGCAAATCCATGCGCTCCAGCCCAGTATAGGAAAGCCCAAGTGTGAGGTGATGGCTGAGCGGATCCGGCAGATCAATCCGGCTTGCAAGGTTGAAGTAATCGATGACTTTCTCAGTAAGGAAAACCTTGCACAGTACATAGTGACCGGTTTTGATTACGTGATCGATGCTATCGACTCGGTACAGGTTAAGGCGGCTCTGCTCGCCTACTGTAAGCGAAACAAGATCAGGGCAATCACCATTGGTGGGGCTGGGGGGCAGATGGATCCGACTCAGATCCAGCGTGGCGACCTGGCCCGAAGCTATCAGGATCCCCTGCTGGCCAAGGTGCGTTCGGACCTGCGACGCCACTACAATTTTACCAAGAATCCAAAGCGGAAATTTTCCATCGACTGTGTTTTTTCCACCGAGCAGCTTACCTACCCGGATGGCAGTGGCGGGGTCTGTCTTCAAAAGTCGATGAGTGATGGCACCATGAAGATGGATTGTGCCTCCGGCTTTGGCTCTGCCACCGTGGTGACGGCAAGTTTTGCATTTGTGGCTGTCTCCCGGGTCTTAGAGCGGATCAGGGAGCGGGCCGAGCAGAGAAACTAGTCCTTGCCCTGGAGCGCTTTATACTCCTTGAGGCTGGTAATCCTGTGGCACTGGCGACAGCGGATCCCCGGTTGGTAAAAGAACAGCGGGAAACCAAGTAGGATAAAGACTAGGAAAGCGGGTTTCTTGCCCAGGGTATAGGGCTCTATATCTGAGCTGTCACAATAGGGGCAGCGCAGGTAGTCTCCGGGGCCGGCCAGTTCCTCGACGGCTTCGCTGTGGTCTTCGCGTAGAAGATTCCTCGCCTGCTCGGCCTGGTCTGGATGTGTCATCAGGCGAACCCCCCCCATGGCATCCGAGTAGAGCCACTGCATATTGATGGTATGCTCATCAGCGATAAAGGCATCGATCCCCTCGGCCTCCAGAGCTCCTTTGGCGATCTGGGCATCCAAAGGAAATGAAAAACGGCCAACCACCACCCACTGATCTGTCATACGGCTTCTCCCTTTACGCGCTGCTTTATGTATCTCATCTAACAGTAGACCCGTCCTTTGCCGATAAGGTTTCATTAAAACGGCTTGTAGCGGTACAAAAAAGCCGCCCCACAGGGCGGCTTGTCGATGGGTCTAATCCCAGGGATTAGTTGTTACGCATGTAGGCATCCATATCTGTCTTGAGATTATCAGACTTGGTACCAAAGATAGCCTGGATCCCGTTACCTGCGGTTACCACACCGGCAGCTCCGAGCTCCTTGAGGCGATCTTTATCCACAGCTTCCGGGTTTTTCACCCCAACCCGCAGACGGGTGATACAGGCGTCGAGGCTGTCGATGTTATCTTTACCACCAAACGCCGTGACCAGCTCTTTCGCCATATCGTCGATCTCTTCAAGAGCCTCAGCAACCTCATCTTCATCTTCACGACCCGGGGTCTTGAGATCCATGACCCGGATAGCCACGCGGAAGATGATGTAGTAAGCAGCCGCATAGCAGAGCCCCACGATTGGGAACAAGAGCAGTTTGTGCGAGTGTGCCGACAGTACGATAAAGTCGATCAGACCGTGAGAGAAGGAGGTACCGTGCACCATGCCCAGCATGTTGGTGACCATATAGGCTGAACCTGCCAGCAATGCATGGATAAAGTAGAGCACGGGTGCTACGAACATGAATGAGAATTCAATTGGTTCGGTGATCCCGGTCAGGAAGGAGGTCAGGGCCGCGGACAGCATGATACCTGCAACCTTGGCTTTATTCTCCGGTTTAGCCGAGTGCCAGATCGCGATGGCTGCCGCCGGCAGACCGAACATCTTGAACATATAACCACCCGCCAGCTGGCCGAAATAGCTGTTGGCTGCGGTGCGTGAGGCATCATCGGCGACCAGGTAACAGGTCAGAATACCGTGCTGTACTTCGCTGGCAGCATTGGTACAGGTTCCCGCCTGGAAGAAGAAGGGAACGTTCCAGATATGGTGCAGACCAAAGGGGATCAACAGGCGCTCTACAAAGCCATAGATACCAAAGGCCAGAACCGGATTCTGAACCGCCGCCCAGTTAGAAAACTCCTTAATCCCGGCACCGATAGGAGGCCAGATGAAGGTCAGAATGATAGCTACGATAATCGCACACAGGCCGGTGATGATCGGGACAAAACGCTTGCCCGCAAAAAAGCCCAGGTAATCTGGCAGCTGAATGCGGTAGAAGCGGTTAAACATGTAGGCGGCGAGGCCACCGGAGATTATCCCCCCCAGTACCCCGGTATCGGAGATCTGCTTTACTATATCCATATAGTGGGGTGCATTCGGATCAATGCTGGTGACCAGAGGCACAATCGCGGGGCGACAACCGCCATGGTCTTGGTCATGATCACATAGCTTACACTCGCGGCAAGGCCCGCGACCCCGTCGTTATTGGTAAAGCCCAGAGCCACACCGATCGCAAAGATGAGGGCCATGTTCTCAAAGACGGCGCCTCCGGCATTTTGCATGATCTCCGAGACAAATGCTGGCAGCCAGCTAAGCTTGGCAGCCCCCACACCGAGCAGGATACCTGCTACCGGCAAGACAGAAACAGGTAACATCAAGGATTTACCTACTTTCTGTAATGATGAGAAAGCTTTTTTCATCATAACTTCAGTTTCCTTCTTGGGGTTAAATTCCAAACAGCTTCAACTCCAGCCACTGGGCAAAATGGGAGTTTGTTCAGATTAAGTTCAGTATTGCTAAAAATTAGTCAGCGACTGGAATATAGTTCACTTGAAGGAAAAATGCGTAGTATTACCGGTAGGTTTAGCCTGAAATATAGGAGTGGATCACAAAACAAAATTCATTGATAATCAATGCATTGCGTGCGCATTTGTCACAGCTTTATTCATTCTAGTCCAAGTCTGCCGAACTTTAGGTTTCATAGTGTTATAAAGACTGACAACTACCTTAGGTAGGATACGAGATGTAACATTTTGTTACATTTGATGGGCAGGGTTGCCGCGCTGAAGTAAGCTCATCTCCCTTCGAGTTCATCAGCCTGAAGTTGGTAAAATCTTTGAGTTGTCCTTCAGATCTGCCAGTGCCTGTGATGGATCACCTTGAGAGACTGACCGCAGTCATCCATCTCTCGTGACATTGAGGGAAGGTACTCTTTGAGCATTCGCTCGATCCCCTCCTGAAGGGTTGATTCAATTGAACCAATCGGCTCTTTCCATGCATTGAGGCAGATATAGCCCGGGATCAGCTCCTCCTGATACTCTAAGCGGATCTCCTCGGGCCAGGGCTCCACATGAGGGAAGTGGTGGCTCAGGTATTGATCCAGAGCTTGGTGTGCGTACAGATATTTGATCTCTGCCAGGGTTCGCTGGTTGAGGGCTGAGTCACGAATCGGACGGGTTTGCTGGCGATTGGTTGCCGGGTGTAGAAACAAGCCGCGCTGACGGCAGGGGATCACCCGGTACCAGGGAAGGTGCTCCCCTTTTTGGTATCCATAGAGTTCTTTTTCAAGCCAGTGACGCATCTCGGCGCTGAAGGGGCAGCGAAATAGTTCGTGCAGTTGTTCCGCTAATCCTTGGGGGGCTTGATAGCAACGACAGCCATGAGTGAATCCTCCGGAGCTCCCTGGAAAGTTAAAATCCACCATCCCTGTATAATTATTGCTCAATTAAACAAAAAACACCTGTTCCGATGGCCAACATCCCCTGTTTTTTGTCAAAATATTGCCCCTGATCATGGGACTGGCAACTGCGACCTCTTTTTACCTTCAACGGAACCATCATGTTAAATGCATTAACCTGTAGTGATTCATCCACTCCTGCACCCCCCGGCGAGCAGATGCAACAGATATTGCAGGATGTATTCGGCTACCACTCGTTTCGTGAAGGACAGCAGGCGATCATTGAGGATCTGATCCGCGGACGCGATGGCCTGGTGATCAAGCCCACCGGCGGGGGCAAATCGATCTGCTACCAGATCCCGGCAATGATGCGCGATGGCCTGGGGATTGTGGTCTCTCCACTGATCTCTTTGATGAAGGATCAGGTTGACTCTCTCAAGGCCAATGGTGTTTCGGCGGACTATATAAACTCATCCCTGACCGGAGAGGAGATCGGTGCCATCTTCTCTAAGATGGCGCGTGGAGAGCTAAAGCTCCTCTATGTTGCACCGGAACGGCTTACCCAGTATGACTTCCTGTGTCGCCTGTCGGAGCTGCCGATCGCCCTGATCGCTGTGGACGAGGCGCACTGTATCTCTCAGTGGGGGCATGACTTTCGCCCCGAGTACCGGGCGCTCGGGGTTCTCAAGCAGTGGTTCCCGGCAGCGCCTGTGGTGGCTCTTACAGCAACCGCGGATGCTACCACCCGTCAGGAGATCCTGACCCACCTGCATCTTGAGCAGCCCTTTGTTTCAATCTCCAGCTTTGATCGCGCCAACATCCGTTACAACCTGATCGAGAAGATCAAGGCATCGGCCCAGCTACTCAGTTATCTGGATCAGCATAAAGATGAGTGCGGCATCATCTACTGTACCAGCCGGCGCCGGGTCGAGGAGGTGACGGAGCGCCTCAAGCGAACCGGATTCAAGGCGGATGCCTACCATGCCGGGCTGCCGATCGAAATTCGCCAACGGGTTCAGGAGCGTTTTTTGCGTGATGAGTTGGAGATCGTGGTAGCGACCGTGGCCTTTGGGATGGGGATCGACAAGCCCAATGTGCGGTTTGTGGTGCACTTTGATCTGCCGAAGAATATCGAATCTTACTATCAGGAAACGGGCCGGGGTGGCCGGGATGGCTTGCCGGCCGAGGCGGTGCTGTTTTATGACCCGGCTGATGTGCATCGGGTGCGCCTGCTGCTGGAGCAGGGGGGGAATCCCGAACAGATGCAGATAGAGCAGCACAAGCTCAATGCGATGGTGGCTTTTGCCGAGTCTCAAACCTGTCGGCGCCAGGTTCTGCTCAACTATTTTGGTGAGTTTCGCGAACAGCCTTGTGGCAATTGCGATATCTGCCTGGATCCACCTAAGCGCTATGACGGAACCACAGATGCCCAAAAAGCCCTCTCCTGTGTCTACCGGGTCGGCCAGAACTTTGGGACTGGGTATGTGGTGGAGGTGCTACGGGGCTCTCTCAGCCAGCGATTACGCGATCATGGCCATGATAAGCTCAGTACTTTTGGTATTGGCCGCGAGCATAGCTACGAATACTGGGTGAGCATCATTCGCCAGTTGATCCATCAGGGCTTTTTAGTGCAGAACATCACCCGTCACATGGTGTTACAGCTGACCCAGGAGGCACGCCCTGTGTTGCGTGGTGAGAAGAGCCTGCAGTTGGCGGTGCCCAGGGTGAGTAGCATGGTGCGCAGCAAGAGTGGCGGCCGCTCCTCTTTGAATGTGTTGGAGGAGGGCGATCGTCGGCTGTTTGTTCAGCTGCGTAAGTTACGTCGTGAGATTGCCGAGGAAGAGGATGTTCCTCCCTATGTGGTGTTTAACGATGCCACCCTGGCCGAGATGTCCAAGCAGCGGCCGATGAATGAGGCCGAGTTGCTGCAGATCAGCGGTGTTGGTCAGCGTAAACTGGAGCGCTTTGGTGAAGCTTTCCTGGATCTGATTATCGAACAGACGGTGGAATAGGGGATCTCAAGTTGGTTTGGCGACTAAAAGGGTGGGATGAGCAGCGTCAGGTAGTATTACTCGATTGTGAAGGCCTGTCGGAGCAAAGTTTCGAGGGTAAAGCTCGTAAGCTGTGCTCCCAATATAATTTCACTGTCCTGGACAGGGAGTGGGCCGCCGATCGTTACTGCTGGATGCTTGATTTTGAGGGGCAGACCCTGCTGTTTCATTATCAGTGTTACACGGATAGCTGCTGGATTGAGCCTGCCGGCAGACTCGATAATCCCGGTTTTTTCAGCTTATGCCACTTGTTTGAGAAATAACTGCCAGTAGGGTTTCCAGGCTTTGGCGGGGTGTTTGCCCCGCGGTATCAATCAACAGGCGGGGACGCTCCCATGGGTGGTAATCCCGGGCCTGTACTTGTTGCCAGCTCGGAAGCTTTAACCCGGCAATCGAGCAGGTCCTCTGTTCAACCCGCCGGCGATGCTCTGCTTTATCTGAGCAGATCACTTCGATATTGTGACATAGTGCCCCGGCTTGGGCCGCGATCCCTTGCCAGCTTTGGCGGGTCAGCTCGATGGGGTTGCAGCTATCGGCGATCACACTCACTCCCAGCTTAAGGTTATCGGTCGCCAGGCGATAGCTCAGCTGATACCCCTCCCCAACTGCGTTGAACCGGCAAAGATCCTTCAGGCCTTGCTCTATGGTATCTATTCTCAGGTAAGCCGCTTTAATATGTTGTGCCAGCAGGGTAGAGAGGGTGGTCTTGCCGCTGCCGGGCAGGCCGGAGAAGACGTATAGAGTAGGCTGTTTATCTGGCATTTCTTATCTCGCACATTTGAACTCCCCCTATCCCACAGGGAAATAGAGGGAGAGCATGGAGCAGGTGAGTAAATCAGGCGATCTCAACAAGCTTGGCGACCAGCTTTTCGATACCGTCGGCGGCCTCTTCAATAGAGCCTGCCAGCATATAGGCTGGGGTGCTCAGGACCCGGTGCTGCTCATCATAGACATAGTCATCGACGGCGCACTCGATATGTTTGCCGCCCAGGGCGGTGATCGCCGCTGCGGTTTGTGGATCCTTACCTATGGTGAGTTCAACTCCAGGGCCATAGAAGTGCGGGATCATTACCGGGGCGATACACAGATAACCGGCGGGCTTTTTGGCTTTGGCAAAGGCGCTGGCAACCCGTTGCAGTTGGGGGTTGAGCTGAAACTCCGGCCCTTGGATCGCAAAATCACACAGGTTCTTGGCTGCGCCGAATCCTCCCGGGATCAATAGGGCGTCAAATTCAGATGGATCCAGTTGCTTGAGATCCTGGATCTCTCCCCGGGCGATCCGGGCCGCTTCTTTGAGGACATTTCTACGCTCAGACTGCTCATCCCCTGTCAGGTGGTCGATAACATGGTACTGAGGCACGTTGGGGGCAAAGCACTGGTAGCTGGCTCCCTGTCTGCGGATCGCCAGTAAGCTGATGACCGACTCATGGATCTCACTGCCATCAAAGACACCGCAGCCGCTGAGAATAACAGCAATTTTTTTCATACAGATCATCCTTTAACCGTTTGGAGTGGATAGCTGGAGCTGTAATGGTACCCTTTTGCCAGCAGTGCTTCGAGGTGGTTATTCAGAAAAGAGTTAAATAACAAATATTTATCAAAGATCCAAAAGATCCATTTGAAGTTTTCCACAATTTAAGGATTTTGATATTCAGCGGTAAGATCCTTAGGTGTGAATATAACTGCATGAAATATATGTAGATATATTTTCAGATCCTTAAGATCTTCACTCGAGAGTCTCGGGATCTATTTTTTGTCACAGAGTTATCCACATGGTGTCAAGATGAGTCTGGGGCATGGTGTCTGAGAGGGGGTTATGGCATTCTAGCAACAATTTTTTACCATGTTCAGCCCGCGATGACTCAGATAGCAGAAAATCCCTTTATCCTTGTTGATGGTTCCTCCTACCTCTACCGCGCCTATTATGCGCCACCCCATCTCACCAACTCCAGGGGAGAGCCTACGGGGGCGGTCTATGGTGTGGTCAATATGCTACGCAGCCTGCTTTCACAATACAAACCCAGCCACATGGCGGTGATCTTTGATGCCAGTGGAAAAACATTCCGCAGCGAGCTTTATACCGAATATAAGGCGAATCGGCCACCCATGCCTGACGATCTGCGTCAGCAAATCGAGCCTCTGCACAAGGTGATCCGTGCCATGGGTCTGCCACTCATCTCAATTCCAGGGGTTGAGGCCGATGATGTGATCGGCACCCTGGCGCTGCAGGCGGCCGATGAGGGGCTGAGTACTCTCATCAGCACCGGGGATAAGGATATGGCGCAGCTGGTCAATGATAAGATCACCCTGATCAATACCATGACCAATACCATTCTTGATCCAGCCGGGGTGCGGGAGAAGTTTGGCATTCCTCCTGAGCTGATCATTGATTACCTGGCCCTGATGGGAGATAAGTCCGATAACATTCCCGGTGTGCCTAAGGTTGGGGAAAAGACCGCTCTGTCGCTACTCAATGGTCTGGGGGGATCCAGGCGATCTATCAGTCTCTGGATAAGATCCCCGAGCTTGGATTCAGAGGATCTAAGACCATGGGGGCACGTTTGGAGGAGAATCGCCAGCAGGCTGAGCTCTCCTATCAACTGGCAACGATCAAGACGGATGTGGCGTTGGAGCTGCGTCCTGGTGAGCTTAAGATCTCGGATGCAAATGAGGATGCTCTCAAAGATCTTTACGCTGAACTCGAGTTTCGCCGCTGGCTTGGAGAGCTCCTGAAAAAAGATCAGGACCCGGGATCCTCAGCTGCTGCGCCTGAGGATGATCCTTCGCAAAATGTGCCGCAACAGGATCCGGCCGATCAGGGGATCGATCGAAGCCGATATCAGGTGATATCAAGCGAATCTCAATTTTCCGATTGGCTGAACAAACTTGAAGGAGCCGAGCTCTTTGCCCTGGACACCGAAACCACCAGCCTTAACTACATGCAGGCCGAGTTGGTTGGGATCTCCTTTGCGACGGCGCCCGGAGAGGCGGCTTACCTGCCACTGGCCCATAAGGAATCGGGTGAAATTGAGCAGTTACCCCTCGAGTGGGTGTTGGCAAAGCTAAAGCCTCTGCTGGAGGATGAAACCCGGCTCAAGGTGGGACAAAATATCAAATATGATATGAGTGTGCTGGCCCGCTACGGGATCAACTTAAGGGGAGTGGTGTACGATACCATGCTCGAGTCTTATGTGCTCAAGAGCATAGGTAGCCGCCATGATATGGATACTCTCTCGCTAACCTGGCTCGGTCACAAGCCGATCAGTTATGAGGAGGTCGCAGGTAAGGGAGCGAAGCAGCTGACCTTTGACGAGGTGCCACTGGAGCAGGCGGCGCCCTATGCGGCGGAAGATGCGGATGTCACCTTGCAGCTACACCATAAAATCTGGCCGGAGCTAGAACAGCAGCCCTCTCTGCAAGCGCTTTATCAAGAGCTGGAGGCGCCGCTGATCCCTGTGCTCTCCCGCATGGAGCGAACCGGGGTGATGATCGATTGTGAGCTGCTGGCCGAGCAGAGCAAAACACTTCAGCTGCGGATCGATGCCCTGGAGCAAAAGGCCTATGAGCTGGCCGGCTATGAGTTCAAGCTTGGCTCAACTAAGCAGCTTCAGGAGCTCTTGTTTGACAAGCTTAAGCTTCCGGTGTTGAAGAAGACCCCCAAGGGCGCCCCCTCAACGGCGGAAGAGGTGCTTCAGGAGCTGGCGCTGGACTACCCTCTGCCCAAGGTGATCCTGGAGTACCGCTCCCTGACCAAGCTCAAGTCAACCTATACCGATAAGTTGCCCAAAATGGTTGATCCCGATACAAGTCGGGTGCACACCTCCTATCACCAGGCGGTCACGGCCACTGGGCGCCTCTCATCATCGGATCCTAACCTGCAGAATATTCCGGTACGCAACGAGGAGGGACGCTTGATCCGTCGCGCCTTTGTGGCTCCCGAGGGCTACCGGATCCTGGCTGCGGACTATTCGCAAATCGAGCTTCGAATCATGGCACACCTGTCGGGAGATAAGGGATTGCTGGAGGCCTTTTCCCAGGGGCTGGATATTCACCGGGCAACCGCTGCCGAGGTGTTTGGTGTCTCCCCGGAGCAGGTGAGTTCTGATCAGAGGCGCAGTGCCAAGGCGATTAACTTTGGCCTTATCTACGGCATGAGTGCCTTTGGTCTGTCCCGTCAGCTCGGGATCTCGCGGGTAGAAGCTCAGAGTTACATGGATAAGTACTTTGAACGTTATCCCGGAGTTGAAAGCTACATGGAGAAGATCCGTGAGCAGGCAAAGCTGCAGGGCTATGTTGAAACCCTGTTCGGGCGCAGGCTCTACCTTCCCGAAATCAACGCCCGAAATGGAGCAAGGCGCAAGGCAGCCGAGCGTGCTGCCATCAATGCCCCGATGCAGGGGACGGCGGCAGATATCATCAAGCGGGCGATGCTTGAGGTGGATCGCTGGATAGCTGAGCAGGCCGAGGGTGATGCACGCCTCCTGATGCAGGTCCACGATGAACTGGTCCTCGAGGTGCGTCATGACAAGCTGGCTGAGGTGCAGAGCAAGGTGGTTGAACTGATGCAGCAGGCCGCAGATCTGGCGGTGCCCCTGCTGGTAGAGGCTGGCGAAGGGGATAACTGGGATCAGGCTCACTAACCAATCACATCCGGCGCTGTAGGCGCCTCTATAAACCTTATTCATCGGGGCTCTGCCTAATGAGCATTCGATGATGAGCCATGTTGGCCCACTGCGTCATCCTGATGCAGTGGGCTTTTTGGTTTCAATTTCAGTGGGCGGCAGGCCTGGATTAAACAATGTTAACCAGTTGTGAGGGATACAGACTTGAATACCCGAAGTTACATGCTGTTACTTTAATTCAAAACTGAAACTTTATTACGGAAAAGGGTTTTCTTTTGTTCCGGGATCGAGTACATTTAGCGGCGTAGGGTACAGAGGTAAGATGTTCTATCTTTCAGACCTTTTGTTTCACGTGATTGAGTATGGCTTTTTTAGCCGCCCCAGCATCGTAAGGTGCTGGGGCGTTTTTTTTGGGGCCAGGGAATGTTTGGTTCCAGCCGGCTCGGCTGGATAAAAATCGATACGCTTCCTATCATCCCTTCAAAATTCCGGCGCTTCCTGGCGATGGCGGACTTTTCTTTCAAATTCTGTTGCTGGTTTACAGATATCTGGCGATTTGTAACTTTCATACATACTGTTCCTGTCCCTGGGATCATGGAGCAATTAACCTTCCTTTAACCTTGAGGCCGACTCATTTGCTTCCCGGAGTGAGGGTGACATGGGTGATCAATCTCAAAAATATTCTGGACTCTGGCGCCAGCTTGTGTAAAATGCAGCCGCTTTCGAGTGTGCTTTTGCAATCACAGGACTCCCCATTGGGTCAGTCCTCCTTGCTATGGGCGCAATATGGACAGTCCTTGGGGGCCCTCGACCATTCGATAGGGACATAAATGGCATCATAGATAAATGTAAATCAATTTTTTCAGCACTCATGCTGAAGTTGGCTTAGGTGGGATGATGTTGTTTGAAGCTAAGAAGTATCTGTTTTTTTTTGCCGGTTTAGTGTTGGTTCTGTTGTTGGCCTACCTGTCGAGCAATGATCGAAAAAATATACGTAAGAGGCCGATCTTACAGTTGCTGGTGATAGAGATAGTGCTTGGTTATCTCTTAATGCGAACCGGGAGTGGTCAAGTCGTTGTTGGTTCAGTCAGTGGTTTCTTCGAAAAATTATTGAGTTATGCCCACGATGGAGTCGCTTTTGTTTTCGGAGATTTGGCAGCTAAAGGGCATTTTGTTTTCTACTTCAACGTATTGATGCCAATAATATTCATCTCAGTTCTCATCGGCATTCTGCGTCACTTCAAAATTCTTCCCCTCGTTATTAAATGCATCGGTATTGTCCTCAGTAAAATAAATGGTCTTGGTAAGCTCGAATCCTTTCATGCCATTAGCTCATTGACCATTGGCCAGTCCGAAGTCTTTATCACCATTAAACAGTTGCTTCCAAAGATTGATGAGAAGCGGATGTATACCCTGTCGGCAACCGCTCTTTCCACCGTATCCCTCTCTGTGGTCGGTGCCTATATGCAGCTGCTGGATCCTAAATATGTCGTGGCCGCTCTGCTGCTGAATATGTTCAGCACCTTCATCATTGTTTCCATCATTAACCCCTACACCCTGGCCGAGGGAGAAGATCTGATTGTGGTTGATGATGAAAAGAAGCAATCCTTCTTTGAGATGCTTGGAGAATATATTCTCGATGGCTTTAAGGTCGCCGTCATCGTCTCGGCGATGCTGATCGGTTTCATGGCGCTTATCTCGGCTCTGAATAGTGTGTTTGATGCCATCATAGGGATAAGCTTCCAGGAGCTTCTCGGGTACCTGTTCTCACCCATCGCCTATATGCTGAATATTCCGTGGGCAGAGGCGGTGAAGGCCGGGGGCATCATGGCGACCAAGCTGGCGACCAATGAGTTTGTGGCCATGATTAGCCTTTCTAAGCAAACGGGCCTGAGTCACCACACCACCGGAGTTATCTCTATCTTCCTGGTCTCTTTTGCAAATTTTGGCTCCATCGGGGTACTGGCCGGTGCCGTAAAGGGCCTGAATGCAGAGAAGGGAGACATGGTTGCCCGCTTTGGTTTCAAGCTGGTGTATGGTGCGACCCTGGTGAGCCTGCTCTCTGCGGTCATCGCCGGAGTTCTGATTAACTAATCAGGCCATAGCTACAGAGTTTAAGCCCCGGCATGCCGGGGCTCTTTTATGCCTGTAGATCAGCTTGGGAGACCGACAGGACCTTTGATGCCGTGCAGCTGCCCCGAGTCGCCAGCTGTCCATGGAACATTTGGACAGTGACCAAGTTTCGAGTATTGTCGGCTGGTGCAGACCCACATCTCAATGCTCTTGTGATGATCAGGATATCTCCAGTTAAAGGCGGTATCTGATCCGATCAACCAGCTGCTGAAGTCATGCTGACAACCCACCACACTTTTCTGTTCGGGCGTACAATAAAAATCAATCATCAGCAATATGGAAGAGTTAACTCTGTTTTTAAAGCTAATCCCATTGTTTTCAGGGATCTCTTTTTGAAAGCTGAATACAATATTCTCTCCAGCTTTGGCTTTGTGCTGAAACGCACTCATTCCATCGGTGTAGGTGAGTGCTCTCCCTGTTTCATTGTGAAGCGTAAATACGGAATGAGCCTGGGCCGATAAGCTGATAAGCAGGCCACAGAGTAGAAAAGACAGAACTATTTTCATTAAATATCCTTTTTAATTATAAATCCATTTAAAAATGCAAACATATAAGAGTGCGACTGCCCCGTTATCTCCCGGTTGGGAATGGGCTATATTTTTCAGGTTACAGATTTGAATAAAGTGATAAAACATAATCACCTCATTCAAGCTAGCATGGATTTATTTGAAAAAGAAAGGTTTTTTGAGTATGCCCCGTCTTAGTGCTCACCCGGATTAAGTTAATAAACAGGTGATTATCAGGAATTAAAAAATAAAATTTACCCTAGATGTATTGGCATGCTGTTTATTCAATTTCGGAGTAAATAACCTGTAGCAAATTTCTATCACTAATTAATCAGCGAGTTTTCAAATTAAGTGGTGAGCTATAAAAAAGGGTGTGTCTCGGATCTGTTGCTTATATAAAGCTGTATTGATTCAAGGCCACCGGCCTTGTGTCACAGGGATGCGGCAGCTGAGCTGGGTAGGAGTCTTATGCAAGAGATTTGGATACACACAGTGTTGGTGAGTCGTGAAACCACAGAGCAACATCAGATGTGAAACACGAGCTAAAAACAAAGGCTGCCTGGGGGCAGCCTTGGGAGAGTTACTCCTGCTCCGTCTCTTCATCATCCACTGAGGATGATGTGTACCAGGTTGTGAGTACAGCCTTGAGCTTATCCAAACCGATCCCCTTGGTGGAAGAGAAGGATTCGACCTGAATCTCTCCGCCGAGATCTGCTAGCTCTTCGCGGACCTTGAGTACCTGACTCTTACGTGGGCCAGGCTTGAGCTTATCGGCCTTGGTCAGCAGGGCCAGTACCGGGATTTCGGACTCACTGGCCCACTGCAGCATCTGCTGATCCTGCTCCTTGAGCGGGTGGCGAATATCCATCAGAACCACGATCCCTTTGAGCTGCTCACGGTGCTGCAGGTACTCTGACAGGGCTTTCTGCCAGTGTTTTTTCACCTCAAGGGGAACCTTGGCATAACCATAACCCGGAAGATCCACCAGCATCTTGCCCGGCTCCATCTCAAACAGGTTGATCAACTGGGTCCGCCCCGGGGTCTTACTGGTTCGGGCCAGGTTTTTCTGCTGGGTCAGGGCATTGAGTGCACTGGATTTACCCGCGTTGGAACGTCCGGCAAAAGCCACTTCGATGGAGTCATCTTTGGGGAGCTTTGACAGATCCGGTGCACTCATCACAAAGTGCGTTTGATTGAAGGGTAGTCGGGTTTTCTGCTCCACAATAATTCTCCACAAGCAGCTAGATTTCTTTGAACGCCGCGATTGTAGCATCTGAGGTGATTCAAGGGGTAGTTTTGTGGCTGTTTTGCGGCGAAAAGAGTAGAACAGGCCGCGAATGAGCAAGATAAAAAGAGGATGGCGGCTCACACTCCCTGTGAGCCGCCAGTTCGGGCAGAGCTTATCGCTTACCCGTTGACGACCTCAGGGATGGTTAACTCTTTTGTAGCTGACGAGGCGCTTTGAAATCGTTCGCTAAGGATCTCCGGTAACTTCTGCTCCATAACTTTTGCCAGATGCTGCCTTTGCTGCCCGGTCATAAACAGATAAAGCTTGCTGCGGCGCCTTAGAACATCATCGGCGCTCACTACCCACTCATGCTTGATAAGATACTCCAGCTCACGCTCGGTCAGGCCGCAACCATAATGTTCTCCAAGCTCCTTGAAGCTTCTCGCCTGGCCCAGCATTTGGCGGCTCAGGCTGCCATAGCTATGGGCCAGCCGGCGACGCAGATCCGCCTCTAACCAGGGATACTCTTGTTTGAGCCCCTGCTCCAGAGATGCGGCGCTTTCAATATCTCCGCCCGGCAGGGCACAGTTGGCGGTCCAGTCGCCACCGGCATGGGGGTAATAGGGCTTGAGTTTATTCAGGGCAGCCTGGCCCAGTTTTCGATAAGTCGTTAGCTTGCCGCCAAAGACCGACAGTAGCGGAGCCTTGCCACAGGCATCCGATAGCTCCATGGTGTAATCTCGGGTGACGGCCTGGGCCGAGCTGGACTCATCATCACACAGAGGACGAACCCCCGAGTAGCTGGCAATCACATCATCCGTACTGATCTGCTGCTTAAAGTGGTCGTTGACCACTCGAATCAGGTATTGGGTCTCATCCTCATCGATAGCGACCTTGCGCGGATCACCCTGGTACTCAACATCCGTGGTACCGATCAGTGAGAACTGCTGTAAATAAGGGATCACAAACACGATTCGCTGATCATCATTTTGTAATATATAGGCCTGAGGTTCATCGTGGATCCTTGGAACTATGATATGACTTCCCTTGACCAGGCGGATGTTGCGCGGAGAGTTCTCCGTGAGTGATTCATCAAAGAAGGACTTGACCCAGGGGCCAGCGGCATTCACCAGACCACGACTCAAAACCTCTCTGGATTCCCCGGTGAGTGAATCTGTGACCTCTATTTGCCAGAGCCCCTTGTGGCGAGTGGCTCGGGTAACCTTGGTGCGGGTATAGATCTCCCCCCCTTTTTCCCGGGCCTGCATCGCGTTGAGAGTCACCAGACGGGCATCGTCGACCCAACCATCAGAGTACTCAAATCCCCTGCGGATCTCCGGCTTGAGGGCGCTGTCCGGCCCAAACTTCAGGGTACAACTGCCGGGCAGGGTGACTCGCTTAGCCAGGTTATCGTAGAGGAACAGGCCGGCTCGAATCATCCAGGCGGGTCTGAGGTGAGGGCGGTGGGGCAGGCGAAAGCGCATGGGCGAAACGATATGCGGGGCCATTTTAAGTATGGTTTCCCGCTCGGCGAGGGCCTCTTTGACCAGGCGGAACTCATAGTGCTCCAGGTAGCGCAATCCACCATGGATCAGTTTGCTGGACGCAGAAGAGGTGGCACTCGCCAGATCATCGGCTTCAAAAAGAGCAACGGTGAGTCCACGGCCTGCAGCATCGGCTGCGATACCTGTTCCGTTGACCCCTCCGCCAACAATAACCAGATCATAAACTTGTTCGCTCATGGATAGCTCCCCCTACGCTCGGTAAACGCTCATATGTTCGATTTCGAACATTATAGGGTAGAGGAAATCATTTTTCGAGCATTTCGAAACAAAAAATCAACAAATGGAAGTGGGAGATGCCGGGGTAGGGTGGGAAGGGGACGATCCCGAACACTCAGGATCGTGAATCAGTTAGCAGATATAGCAGTTAACCTGGTGTTGCTGCATCAGGGCCATCAGCTCTTCCGGTGGCTCCTGATCGGTAAACAGGGCATCCACATCGCTGATTTTTCCCATGTTGACCATGGCGTTGCGCCCAAACTTAGAGTGATCCGCGGTCAGATAGGTGCTACGAGCATTGGCGATCATCGCCTGGGCGATCTTAACCTCGTGATAGTCAAAATCGAGCAGTGAACCGTCACTGTCGATTCCCGAGATGGCGATAATCGCAAAGTCCATGCGGAACTGACTGATAAAATCCCGGGTCGCCTCACCGATAATGCCACCGTCCCGGTTGCGGATTTCGCCACCGGCGATGATCACGGTGAAGTCATCCTTACTGGTAAGTATGCTCGCTACATTCAGGTTATTGGTGACAATATTGAGCCCCTTATGCCCGAGCAGGGCCTTGGCAACGGCCTCGGTGCTGGTACCTATATCGATGAACAAAGAAGCATGATCCGGGATATGACTGGCGATCGCCTCACCGATCCTGTCTTTCTCCTCCCGGGCCTGGATCTTGCGGGTGGAGTAGGCGGTATTCATGGTGCTTGATTCTATGGAGGCGCCACCATGATGGCGCTGAATCAGGCCCTGCTCTGCAAGCTCGTTAAGATCGCGGCGGATGGTTTGTGGACTCACCTCGAAGCGGGCCACCAGACCATCGGTAGAAATAAAGCCCTGATCCTGAAGAAGTTGCAGGATCTGTTGGTGGCGCTGACTCTGTTTCACATGCTTCTCCACGGCTATTTTTTCGAATGTGAGCTATGTTAGCGTATTCGCTCATCAGCAACCAGAGCTGCGTGCCTTCATCAGGGGCGACTAGGAATGAAGGGGATACCCTGAGGTATCCCCGTCTGAGAGGGAGAGGTTACTTGGTTTTGAGTTTTTCCAGGAACTGGTTGGACTCATTAATCGCAGCATTCATCTGCTTGATGGCGCTCTGGATCTCTTTCTCCAGGCTGGCAAATTCACCCTGCAGTGAACCCACAGCTGCGGCATTCAGATTGTGCTTGAGGTAGAGGGTGTTATCCCTGAGAGTATTGAGAACCGGGGTCATCTTCTGTTCTGAGCGCTTCATCGCGCTGAGCATCTTATTGTATGAGGCCTTGGTTTCTTTGAGCTTTTGGGCGCTGGCCCGGCGCAGTTTACTGCTGGTATAGAGATCAAGCTCCGAGTTCCACTCCTCAAACAGGGCCTGTGAAACATCTTCAATATCGGCGATCCGCTGATGAACATCGGCCGCAGCCTTCTCGCTATCCTGATATTTGTCGTTGACCCGGTTGTAGATATCCTCCAGATCCCCGCCCTTAAAGTTGGTCAGTGCCGAGAGTGCATCCAGCGCACTGGTAAACTCTTGCTGAGCCTCCTGCTGGGACTGCTTGGCATCTTCAACCCGATCCACCATGATGTCCCGTTTGTGGTAGCCAACCTTCTCCATCGCTGAATAATAGGCGGATTGGCAGCCCGTCAACGCCATCACCGACAGAGCGATCACTATCAGATAACGCATCCTAAACTCCTTTTAAAAATATCTTATAAATCAGAACTATGGATGAGAGGGGAGGGATATTCAATAGCTGAATATCCCTCATGGGATGGCTTTGTCTCTTCGAGACAATTGCCTCAGCGTGGCAATCAGCCAATCCGTAGGATAAGAACAGGAGTTGTTTGACCTACGGTCTGCTGATTTGTGCCAGAGGCACAATTGTCCAGTCGCGGACTGCGGGTTAAGGGGGGTGTTAGCCCTGCGGGCTGTTGCTTTGTGCCTTCGGCACAGATGTCGGGGCGCCGACTGCGCCCTACTTTTGTATCGTTAAAAGTAGGCAAAATCTCGCTTCGCACTGCGAGTCCCTCCGCAGAGCTACGCACATCGGCATCCATGCCTCGAGTACAAAATTCAAGTACCAAACCGGATTAACTAACTGAGTATATCTTCCCTGTGTCCGTGTTCCTTTAGCCGGGATTATCATCCAGATAATTTTTTTCGGGCCTCTGGAACCTGATATTTCAGCTCGTTGGATCAACGAGCTGAAATATCTTTTTTAATAGGAGGGAGCGAAACAGCTTTTTGAATAATCTCTGGGGCATCATTAATGTTCCGATTGTGCTCTATTCTGACATCATTATCCCCACACAACGGATAATCTCTAAGTGCTATGACTGCACGAAGGAATGCTTCTCTGGCATCTGGCTCAAGGTACAGTGAGTTCTCTCCCCACCATTTATCACAGATGCCTATCATCTCCTTTCGTGCCTCATCTTCTTTAAGAAGCGCGGCAAAGTGGCGGCATAGGGAAAAGGCCTTCTGGTGAGCCTCAAGCCTTCGATCAAGAGAGGCGAATCTCAACTGGTGCGCAGCCTTTATTGATTCACTTCTTTCTACAACTTTAGATCTCCGGTTTGCAAAATTTATGGCAGTCTGCTTGAAAAAAGGGCCAGTGGTTGCCGCCGCAGCACCCCCGATAAAGGGTAATAAAAAACTCATAATGCCTGACATATGATTACCTATAGATCCATTAGATATTGATACGCTATGAATGCAGATATTATATTTACTTGTGAGATCGCCTGGGTGCTTGTTTTTTCGAGGCAGGATGCCGAGCATCGGAGCTTGATGGAGGGACTCATCACGCGTAGAGAGCTTTTGGTTACTTTTCTCGGCAGAAAAGTAACTCGCCAGTCGGGCGAGACCGACCCTGTGCCGAAGGCATAAAAAAAGCTGACCGCAGGTCATCAGAAAAGATCCCTTTTTCCTCTGTCGGGCGGTCCCGACAAAATGCCACGCAGTGGCAACCAGCAGACCGCAGGTCAGAAACCCTAACCCGCAGGGTCAAACACAACCTACACCTGTAGCCAGAAGGTCACGGGCCCGTCATTGACCAGCTGTACCTTCATGTCGGCGCCAAAGCGCCCGGTTTCGGTCGGGATCTCTTTCGCCTTGGATTGTTTAACGAAGTGGTGATAGAGCTCTTCGGCAAGCTGTGGGCTGCCGCCACCGGAAAATCCGGGACGCATCCCTTTCTTGGTGTCCGCAGCCAGGGTGAACTGGGAGACCACCAGCAAAGAGCCTCCGGCCTGCTGCACATTGAGGTTCATCTTGCCCTCATCGTCGGGGAAGATGCGATAGCCGGCAACCTTGTGCAGCAGCTTATCGACATGAGCCTGGGTATCCTCTCTCTCCACTCCAAGTAGCACCAGCAGACCCTTGCCTATGGTGCCTGTGGCTTCGCCATCTACAGTGACACTGGCTTCGGATACTCGTTGAATTAATGCTATCACTATCTGTTTCGCTCCAATCGCTGAGCCAGTACATCACTGGCTTTAACCAGGGCGTCTATGATAGCAGGTTCGAAGCAGCTGTGACCGGCCGCGGGAATAATCTGCAGCTGAGACTCGGGCCACTGCCTGGCCAGGGTTAGAGAGTTTTCCAGTTTGCACTGCATATCGTAGCGCCCATGAATCATCACCCCGGGCAGGCTACGCAGCGGTTCTAAAGAATCCTGGAGGTAGCGCTCCGGAATAAAGAAATGGTTACACAGGTAATGGTTCTCTATCCGCGCCAGCGCCAGGGCTATATGCGGGTCTTCAAATCGCTGCAGCAGGCTCTGGGAGGGGAGCAGGCTGGCGGTGCGAGCCTTCCACTGGCTCCAGCAGCGGGCGGCATGCAACCGGCTCAGCTCATTGGGGCTGGTGAGCAGCTGTTGGTACTGCTCCAGTATGCTCTGAGTGGAGCTAGGGCGCTCCAGGGGAGCGAGAAGCTCGGTAAAATGCTCCGGGAATAGCTGAGCCGCTCCACCATCGGGGGAGAACTGCCAGTCGATATCCTGCTGGCGTCCCAGCTGCACACTGTGCAGCAGCAGCCCCAACACCTGCTCATGGTGATTGGAGCTGTAACACAGAGCGAGCAAGGAGCCCCAGCCACTACCAAACACCAGCCAGCGGTCGATTCCAAGTTGCTGGCGGATCTGCTCGATATCCGCAATCAACGCCTGGGTGTTGTTATCACTCAGGCTGGCATGAGGTTGGCTTCGTCCACAGCCCCGCTGATCAAACTGAATGATCCGGTATCTTTCGGGGTCAAAGAAACGGCGATGGTCCGGGTTGCTGGACTCTCCCGGACCATTGTGCAAAATCAGCACCGGGATCCCCTCCGGGTTGCCACTTTGCTCGATATACAGGGTGTGCTTGTGGTTCACCTCGAGTTGCCACTGGTGATCCGTATGCAGTGCGGGAAACAATCCTCTCATGTTGATTCCTTCTGGTGAGAGTTGGTCGCAAGCTTTTTCTGATAAGCACCAAGGGAGGCGGTTACTTCCGCTCCCAGAAGAACGACAAACCAGCTCCAGTAGATCCATAGTAACAGAATCGGAATGGTTGCCAGAGCTCCGTAGATCAGCTGATAAGTCGGGAAGTGGGTCACATACAGGGCAAAGGCGCGCTTGGCGAGCTCAAAAAGAGCGGCCGAAAAGGCGGCACCACACAGGGCATGGCTCAACCGGACCCGGCAGTGAGGAATGATGGTGAACATCAGTAAAAAAACCAGCACCGACAGGATAAAGGGCAGGCAGCTCAAAAAGATGCTACCCAAGCCTACCAGGCGGTCATCCTGGAAGATCTTCATCGAGATCACGTAAGAGCTGGCGGCTATGCTGGCACCCAGCAGAATCGGCCCCAGAGTCAGGATCATCCAGTAGACCGAGAAGGCGATTGGCAGTGAGCGCCCCTTATTACTCCGCCAGATGGTGTTGAGTGATTTATCTATGGTCCCAATCAGCAGCAGGGCCACCGCAATCAGAACCGCGATACCGATGGCGGTCATCTGCGAGGCGTTGGTGGCAAATTGATGCAGATACTTTTGCAGCAGGTCTCCTGCGGTGGGGACAAAGTTACTAAAGATAAAGGATTCGATATTCGAGGTGAGCCGGCGAAACACCGGGAAGGCGGACATCACCGAAAACAGCACCATAAACATAGGGACCAGGGACAGCACCGTGACATAGGCAAGGTGCCCGGCGGTCAGGGTGATCCGGTCCTCTTTGAGCCGCTGCCAGAAGAAGTGAAGATACGGCAACGTGTGTTGGCGTAGCTGCTGCTGGTAACGGGTGAGCTTACTTGCGCTTGGTAACTCCATAGATCCACTGCCTTGCATCTGTTTCTTATTACATTGTGTCAGAACTGTGGGCATCTGCTCCAGTTCCTCTGTGATTCAGGATCAGGCCTGAGAAAACTGCTGACTCTCGATCGGTAGCCAGCGGCTGATGAGGCCGGAGGCACTCTGGGGAGCGGACTGCATCAGGTGGTGGGCGAGTCGCTGCACCTCTGGGATCAGCCCCTGATCACGAACCAGATCGGCAATCTTGAAATCTACCACCCCGGTTTGCCGGCTTCCCAGCAGCTCACCTGGCCCGCGGATCTCCAGATCCTGTTGGGCAATATAGAAGCCATCATTGCTGTCGCGCAGCACTCCCAGGCGACGCTTGGCCGTGGCCGAGAGTGGTGTGTGGTAGAGAAGCACACAGTGGCTGGCGACGGCGCCTCGGCCGACCCGGCCCCTAAGCTGGTGAAGCTGAGCCAGTCCCAGCCGTTCCGGATTTTCGATGATCATCAAGCTGGAGTTAGGTACATCCACTCCTACTTCGATCACTGTGGTGGCGACCAACAGATCCAGTTCCCCATCCTTGAACTGAGCCATGACCGCCTGCTTTTCCTGGCCACTCATCCGGCCATGCACCAGGCCAACCTTCAGTTCACTAAGCTGGGCACTGAGTTCTGCTGCGGTGTTTTCGGCAGCCTGGCACTCCAGAACCTCCGACTCATCAATCAGGGTGCAGACCCAATAGGCCTGGCGCTTCTCCTCAAGGCAGACATTTCGGACCCGCTCAATGACCTGCTGGCGACGGGTATCTGGGATCGCCACAGTGGTGACCGGGGTCCTGCCTGGGGGCAACTCATCGATGACAGAGCAGTCGAGATCCGCATAGGCGGTCATCGCCAGGGTGCGGGGAATTGGGGTTGCGGTCATGATCAGCTGATGGGGCCACAGTCCCGAGTGAGCGCCTTTTTCGCGAAGGGCCAGCCTTTGATGAACCCCGAAACGATGTTGTTCATCGATGATCACCAGGGCCAGTTTATGGAACTGCACCTGTTCCTGAAAGATGGCGTGGGTTCCGACCAGCATCCGGATCTCACCGGCCGCCAGTTCATCGAGCAGGGTTTGCCGGGCCTTGCCTTTGAGCTTACCCCCCAGCCAGCCGACCCGGATCCCCAGAGGCTCCAGCCACTGGCTGAAGGTGTGGGCATGTTGCTCAGCAAGGATCTCGGTGGGGGCCATCAGTGCCACCTGGTACTGGTGCTCAAGAGCCTGCAATGCACTCAGGGCGGCAACCAGGGTCTTCCCCGAGCCGACATCTCCCTGAACCAGGCGCATCATGGGGTGGGGCTTGGAAATATCGGTAATCACCTCCCGGACCACCCGCTGCTGGGCGGCGGTGGGTGAGAACGGCAGGTTGTTGAGAAGCTTCTTCGTCAGGCCGTTCTGCTCACTCAGCACTGGGGCCTGATGGCGATGCTGTTTGGCACGCATCTGTAGCAAAGAGAGGTGGTGAGCCAGCAGCTCTTCACTTACCAGTCGCTGCTGGGCCGGATGATGCCCGCTTTCGAGCTGCTCCAGGGAGGTGTCTGCCGGTGGGTGATGCAGCAGCTGCAGCGCCTGGGTCAGCGGCAGGTTGTGGGGGCGCAGGTTATCCGGCAGGAACTCGGTGAGTGGGTGACGGGATAATAGCTCAAGCGCCGAGCGACACAGGTTGCGCAGGGTGAGCTGGCGGATCCCCTCTGTGGTTGGATAAACGGGGGTGAGTGCCTGTTCAAGTTGAGCCTGCTGCTCCTCTTTGAGTAAGCGGTACTCGGGGTGGATCATCTCCAGCTGGTGGCGGCCGGGTTTCACTTCTCCGTAGCAGTGGATCCGCTCACCCGGTTGCAGAGTATTTTTTTGGGCTGCCGAAAAATTGAAAAAGCGCAGTCCAAGCCGCTGACCGCTGTCATCTGTGATGGTGGTGAGCAGCATTCGCTTACGGGCCGGGATCAGCTCGGTGCGCACTATGGTCCCCGTGGTACCTATATGCATCCCGGGTTGTAACTGGCTAATAGGACACTGGCGGGTGCGGTCTTCATAGCGAAGGGGCAGGTGGAACAGGAGATCCTGTACCGTGAACAGCCCAAGCTTTTGCAGGCGGGCTGCCATCTTTTCTCCGACACCCTTGAGGTGCTGTACCGGGAGCTGATCTAGGCGCATAGTTGTGACAGGTAGCATCAATTGCCACCCATCCTATCAAAGAGTCACCGGGAGCCCAAGCATGGCTCCCGGGAAGTGCCTTGGCACAGGGAGGTTCAGACGATCCGCTTGATGATATGGTGTGCCTGCATCTTGATGATCTTTTTCAAAAGACGCTGGACCTCATCCGGATAATCACTGATCTGCTCCAGCTGATCGAAGCTGTCAATGCGGCTGCAGTGTTGCAAGATGGCCTCTTTCTCTTTGGCAAATTCATCGGCCAGTAGCTTCTGAGGGTCCTGGATCAGGATGCCGTTCTCCAGATCCATGCCCCAGGCACGGGGATTGAGGTTATTCCCGGTGATGAGGGCCAGATCCTGATCGACAAACATCCCCTTGAGGTGATAGCTGTTTTCGTCATGCTTCCAAAGCATGATGTTGAGCAGCCCCTGCTGGATGAAGTGCTCATTGGCCTGGGCAAAGCGCCGCAGATAGGTTTCATAGAAGTAGGGCAGACCGCCTATGGTGGTGAACTTCTCACCCGGCTGAATATAGAAATCATTCGCCGTCTTATCACCGACCACCAGGGTGACCTTGATCCCCTGGCGCATCTTCTTACAGATCTCTTTTGCCAGCGGGCGGGGCAGGTTGAAGTAAGGGGTGCAGATGAAGATCTCCTGGCGCGCAGAGCGAATCAGGTGACGGATCAGCTTGTTGAGGTGATTGCCTCGTTTACCCATCCCCGCCAGCGGGGTGATGCCGAATTCGCCCTGGGTGACTGCTTCGGCCTGGAACTGGTAGTGGGCCCGACGCATCTGCTGGCGAAACTCTTTGATCTCTTTTTTGAGCTGCTTGGCGGTTGGGATCTGGGTATCGTTCAGCGAGCGCACCGCCGGGTTTTCAGAAAAGTGGCGCAGCACAAAATTGGCCATACAGTCGGCCAGTGGCTGGCTTCCTATCTGGTGATAGCGATCGAAGCGGTATTTGCTGCTCTGATGCAGGTAAACATCGTTGAGGCTGGCACCCGAGTAAAGCACCGTATTATCAAACACAAACCCCTTGAGATGCAGAACGCCAAATAGCTCACGACTCTTAACCGGTACCCCACAGATATCGATAGGGTGCTGATACTCGGCGGCCATCTGCTGGTACATCTGGCGATTACCGGCACACTCTTTTTGGCCGATCAGGCCGCGCTGGGCCCGGTGAAAATCGACAAAGACCCGAACATCCAGGTTGGGGCGCTGCTGTTTCGCTTCAAACAGGGCGCGCAGAATCTCGCGTCCGGCATCATCATCTTCCAGATAAAGGGCGACGATATAGATCCGCTGGGTCGCTGCTGCAATCAGCTCCAGGATGCGCTCTTTGAATGCCTTGGTCGAGTAGAGAACCTGGTAGCTCTGTGCGTCAACTGCCAGTTGCGGATAGCTGTTGAGCAGCCTGCGAGAATGTCCAGATAGATTCATAGTCTTGTCCGTTTAGTAATCTTAGAATTGATGTTGGCGTCCTCATCAGCCGTTCGACAAAGCCTGTTGCCAAGAGGCAAAATTCTACCAGCATGCAGCCTGAGCTGCCAAATTAAACGGAGTGTCTGGCGGTTTTGTGCACGATAGCCGCTATTTTGTGGGCGTTAGAGCACACTTTCTTCCGGCATGCTCTTGAGTAAGGGGTTAGATATACAGGGCACTGGGCTGGAACAGCTGCTCAACCTCAGCGATGCAGCCTGAGTCTATTAGAAACAGCAATAGTCTGTCTTCCGGCTCAATGATGATGTCATCATGGGCGATCAGCACCTTCTTGTGGCGGATCACCGCACCTATGGTTGCCCCATGGGGAAGCTTGATTTTACCGATCGCCCTGCCTACCACCTTGGAGGTGTTGCTATCACCGTGGGCAACGGCCTCGAAGGCTTCGGCGGTGCCGTTTCGCAGTGAAAACACAGCGTCGATATCTGCCCGGCGCACGTGGGAGAGCAGCTCAGAGATGGTTGCCTGCTGTGGAGAGATGGTGATATCGATGACATCATCCTGGACCAGCTGCAGGTAGGCCTGGTTCTGAATCAGTGCGATCGCCCGGCGTACCCCGTTTTTCTTCGCCAGCATCGAGGACATGATGTTGGCTTCATCCTGATTGGTGACCGCAATAAACATATCCACCTGCTCGATATGCTCCTCCGATAGCAGGCTCTGATCGGCCGCGTCGCCACACAGTATGGTGCTGCTCTGCAGCTGCTCCGAGAGCAGTTCGCTACGGTCGGGATCCTGCTCTATCAGCTTGACCGTGTAGCGCGATTCCAGCAGATGGGCCAGGTTGGCCCCTATATGGCCGCCCCCGACGATCATGATCTGCCGGTAGCCCCGCTCCAGCCGTTGAAACTCGGAGATCACGGCACGGATATGGCTGGTGGAGCAGACAAAGTAGATCTCATCGTCCGCCTCAACCACCGTGGTGCCCCGGGGCGAGATGGGACGCCCCTGGCGGAACAGGGCGACGATCCGGGTATCTATGTTCGGCAGGTGTTCGCGCAGGGCGGCAATCGGTCGGCCAATAAGACTCCCCCCGTAGTAAGCCCGAACCGCCACCAGGCTGGCTTTTCCTTCGGCAAAATGAGCGATCTGCAGGGCGCCCGGGTATTCAATCAGGCGCCGGATATGGTCCGTCACCAGCTGCTCAGGAGCTATGACATGATCGATGGGAATCGCATCGGAGCGAAACAGCTGCTCCTGCTCCTTGAGAATAGACTCGGAGCGAATGCGTGAGATCTTCTTCGGGGTGTGGAACAGGGTCTGGGCAATCTGGCAGGCCACCATGTTGGTATCGTCACTATTGGTGACCGCAACCAGCATATCCGCATCCCGGGCCCCTGCATCCCTCAGGACTTCCGGGTTTGCCGCATGGCCACACACCACTCTCAGATCATAACGGTTAAGAAGCTCCCGCAGGCGATCCATATCTGTATCCACCAGGGTGATATCGTTGTTGGCGTTCACCAGGTGTTCTGCGAGGGTGCCCCCGACCTGTCCGGCTCCGAGAATGGTGATCTTCATGGTCTAGGCTTCCATCTTTTGCAGTTTTGCGTAATAAAATCCATCCATTCCCTGCTCTCCTGGCAGGATTTGCCAGCCGATCGCCTTAGGGTCAGACTGTTGGGGCAGCGGGCAGAGTCTGGCATCATCGGTGCGCTCCAGGAACAGTTCGATCTGCAGGCTGTTTTCCTGGGGCAGGATGGAGCAGGTCGCATACAGCAGGGTGCCGCCTGGCTTGAGTTGCTGCCACATCGCATCCAGAATCGAGGCTTGGAGTTTCACCAGCTCATCAATATCCGTATCACGACGCAACCAGCGAATATCCGGATGACGACGGATCACCCCGGTTGCCGAGCAGGGCGCATCCAGCAGGATGCGGTCAAAAGCCTCGCCCTGCCACCACTGTTGTGGTTTGGAAGCATCCCCTTGCAGTACCTTGGCCTGGTAGCAACTGCGCCCGAGGTTTTCCTGGAGCCGTTCCAGGCGGTCCGCCTCACTATCCACGGCTACCATCTGCTTGAGTTGTGGTTGCGACTCCAGGATATGGATGGTTTTGCCGCCGGGGGCTGCACAGGCATCAAGAATCAGCTCACCGGGTGCCGCTTCAAGCAATAGGGCCGCCATCTGCGCCGCTGCATCCTGTACCGAGCAGCGACCCTCGCTGAATCCCGGCAACTTTTCTACATCGGTGGCCTGGGCAAGCTGAACCGCACTGCTGGCAAGTTCAGAGGATTCACCCTCAAGCTGTTGCTCCGTGAGCTGCTCCAGCCAGTCGCTGCGACTGACTTTGGCGGTATTGACCCGAATCCACATCGGTGGTTTCTGGTTGTTGGCCTCGAGTATGTCTTGCCACTGCTCCGGATAGGCTTGCCTGATCCTGTTACTCAACCACTGGGGGTGGCTCAAGCGCGCGTTCGGGTTTTGATCGGTGCTTTCGCACAGCTCATCCCGGTTGCGCATAAAGTTACGCAGTACTCCGTTGACCAGCCCACGCAAGGTTGCGAAGTTAACCAGCTTACTGGCATTGACTGTCTCTGTAACCGCTGCATGATCCGGTACCCGGGTATAGAGGAGCTGGTAGAGTCCCACCAAGATCAGCGAATGCAGGATCCGCTGCTTGCCCTTAAGAGGCTTTTTCAGAAGTTGTGCAGCGATCGCATCCAGACGGCCATACCAGCGCAGGGTGCCGAAGCACAGCTCCTGCAGCAGGGCGCGATTGCGGGCACCGACCTTGGCCTGAGCCCTGGGAAGCGCGTTTGACAGGGACTGGCCCTGATGGATCACGCTATGGATCACTCGGGCAGCTTCGGCGCGGGTTTTCATGCTTGCTCCTCATCGGCAACGCCGACAGGCTTGCCCGGGGTAAACCAGTCGCGCCGCGAGTTTAGAATATCCCGGGCGGACATCGCTTTTTTTCCGGGGATCTGTAGCTTGAGGAGTCGAATTGCTCCCTCGGAGGTGGCGATATCAATACCCTCGGCGCTCGCACTCAGCACTACTCCCGGCTCAAGGGTGTTGGGATCACCGATCACCTCACTCTCCCAGACCCGGATGTTTTTATCCTGGATCGTAAAATAACTGACCGGCCAGGGGTTAAAGGCGCGCACCTGGCGCTCCAGGGCTGCTGCACCCTGGGTCCAGTCGAGCTGTGCCTCGGCCTTGGTTAGTTTTTCTGCGTAGGTTGCAAGGGAGTCATCTTGAGCCTCGGCTGCGAGGGTGCCGGCCGCGATCCCCTCAAGGGATTCCAGCAGGGCATCCGGACCAATGTCCATTAGCTTAAGATAGAGGGACTCGGAGGTTTCATCAGAGTCAATCGGGCAGCTCTTTTTCAGCAGCATGGCCCCGGTATCCAGGCCGGCATCCATCTGCATTATGGTTACGCCGGTCTCCTTATCGCCGGCCCACACCGAGCGCTGAATCGGCGCAGCCCCCCGCCACTTAGGAAGCAAAGAGCCATGCACATTGATGCAGCCCAGGCGTGGGGTATCCAGCACCAGTTGCGGCAAGATCAGGCCATAGGCGACCACCACCATGAGATCGGCATCCAGAGCGGCCAACTCCTGCTGCGCCTCGCTATCGCGAAGGGTTCTGGGCTGGTAGACCGGCAGCTGATGCTGCTCGGCAAGCTGCTTGACCGGGCTAGCTTGCAATTTTTTACCCCGCCCCGCAGGGCGATCCGGTTGGGTGTAGACGGCGATAACCTGATGTTCACTGTCCAGCAGCTTCTCAAGATGGCGCGCTGCAAAATCCGGCGTTCCGGCAAAAATAATTTTTAATGACTGACTCAAAACAACCTCTGGGTGGTAATTACTGGTCTTGCTTCTGGAGTTTCTCAAGCTTCTTACGAATTCGCTGGCGCTTGAGAGGCGACAGGTAATCGATAAATAGTTTACCGTTCAGATGATCCAGCTCATGCTGAATACAGATCGCCAGCAGCTCATCCGCTTCCAGTTCAAACGCCTCGCCCTTGGTATCAAAGGCCTTGACCGTGATTTTTTCTGCACGGGGTACCAGTGCCTGAATTGAGGGTACAGAAAGGCAGCCCTCCTCAATTCCGGTACTGCCGGAGCTGACCGTGATCTCAGGGTTGATAAGGACCAGAGGCTCACTGTGATCGCCGGAAAGATCGATGACGACGATGCGCTGGTCGATGTTGACCTGAGTAGACGCCAGACCGATTCCCTCCTCGGCATACATAGTTTCGAACATATCATCTACAATTTTTTGTAGTTGGGGAGAAAAGTCCTCGACTGGTTTAGGGATGAGTCTTAGTCGCTCATCCGGAAATCGAAGTACGTCTAGTTTGGCCATACGAAAACCCTCAGATTGGCACAAAGTTGGTTATTAGTCTGGCAGTATTCTAGACATTTGTGACGCTAAAAAACAGCAACAGAGAGCAGATGCTCTCAGGACAGGGATGGTTATGGTGGGACGACTCTGGATAGTGTTAACTTTGGCTCTTGCCCTGGCCTGTGGTGGGGTGTTCGCCAAAGAGGCGATGCAGCTCAAGCAGGATCACCCGAAAACCTATACAGTAAAGAAGGGTGATACCCTGTGGGATATCTCTAAAAAGTTTCTCAAAACACCCTGGCTATGGCCCAGGCTATGGCAGGTTAACCGTCAGGTGAGTAATCCTCATTTGATCTATCCAGGGGATGTTTTGAGTCTCATCTGGATTAATGGTGAACCTCGGCTGGTCAAAAAGCGGGTGGTTCGACTCTCTCCAAAGGTCCGGGTAGAGGAGAAGGTGCAGCCGATTCCAACCCTGCCTCTGTCGGAGATAGGTCCCTTCCTGCGGTTGGATCATATCTTTAATGGTGATGATATCAACAGCTTGCCTTTTGTTCTGGGCAACAATGAAACCCACCTGGGGATGCAGACCGGTGAGGAGGTGTTTGTTCGAGGTGTCCTCCAGGAAGACGCTCTGTATGGTATCTATCGGCCAGGTAAGGTCTACGAGGATGTCGAGACCGGAGAGTCTCTGGGGCAGCAGGCGATATTTGTCGGTATTTATCAGGCTGGTAAGGTCCATGATAATCAGCTGACCTCAGGGATCATCCGTAAGCAGCACAGGGCTGTGATGCAGGGTGATAAGTTGATGTTGCTTCCGGAGCAGGATTCTCAGAGCGCTTACTTTACCCCGATGGCCGGAGATCCTGTCAAGGGGGCCTATGTGGTGGACATTGCCAACCAGCAAACCCAGGTTGGTAAGCTTGGAGTGCTGGTGCTCAACAAGGGGATGAGAGACAAGCTCAAGCCCGGCGATGTGTATATGATTGAGCGCCCCGGAATCGAGGTCGCGGTCACCGGAAGAAGTAAGCCTGAAGCCAATTACAGCTCGCTGGCCGGAAGCTTTAGTAACCTGTTTGCGACCGATACCGAAACCCTTCCCTCGGAGCAGGTTGGACGGGTGATGGTGTTTCGCGTCTACGACAAGATGAGTATTGCTCTGGTTCTCGATAGTATTGATCCTATCCGCAAGGAGTACCTGGTCCACTCGATTGAGGTGCAATGAAACCTGCGCTATTCGAGCCCCGGGTGCAGTTCTGGCTGATGCTGGCCACTGCACCCGGGGTTGGTCCTGTTCGGGCTTGTGCCCTGAGGAACAGTCTTAACTCATCAGAGATAACCTCTCTTGACTCCCATCTTTGGGATAAGCTGGGTCTGAATTCGGAGCAGCGGCGCTGGATGCAATCCCCCGGGATGCAAGGCATGCTCGATGAGGCCAGGCGCTGGTTAGATGCAAGCGATGCACACAGTATATTGACACCGGACACTCCAGGTTACCCCGAGCTACTCAGAGAGTCCCACGGCGCACCACCTGTGCTGTTTGTCAGAGGAGACCCCAAAATTCTTCAGCAGCCACAGCTGGCTATCGTCGGCACCCGCCGGCCTACCCCCTATGGGGAAAAAATGGCCGGGCATTTTGCCCTGGGGCTCAGCGAGCTGGGTTACCTGGTGACCAGTGGTCTGGCTCTGGGAATCGATAGCTGCGCCCATCGGGCTGTGGTGGGGGCTGGATATCCTGGTATCGCGGTGTTAGGGAGTGGACTGAATCAGCTCTACCCTAAGCGCAACCGGATGCTGGCCCGGGAAATAGGTGAACGGGGAGGCGCACTGGTGAGTGAGCACTGGCCCTCGGTTGGGGTTCGACCGGAGCATTTTCCGAGGCGCAACCGCATCATCAGCGGACTGAGCCTGGGGACCCTGGTAGTGGAGGCGTCTTTGAAAAGTGGATCCCTCATCACGGCCCGTTATACCCTGGAGCAGGGGCGTGAACTGTTCGCGATTCCCGGCTCCCTGCTCAACCCTCAGGCAGACGGTAGTAATCAACTGATCCAAAATAACGCTAAGTTAGTTCGCAATGTGGCCGATATTGTGGAAGAAATCGGAGCATTAGAAGCCTTTGCTGTGTTACATTACCGCTCCTTTGAGCAGACGAGCAGTGGCAAACAGGACTCGCTGCCAACTGACTCTCTCCTTGAGCTGGTCGATTATGAAGTCACCAGTCTTGATGAGATTGCAGAACGAAGCCTGCAATCAGTGGGTGAGATTATCGCCCGGCTGACAGAGTTGGAACTGGAGGGATGGGTAGAAGCTGTGGCTGGTGGCTACGTTAGGATCAGGAGACGCTGACCGTGTTTGATATTTTAATGTATCTGTTTGAGACATATGTCCACAATGATGTAGAAACCATGGTGGACCAGAAAGAACTCACCGAGGAGCTATCCCGGGCAGGGTTCCAGCGTGATGCGATCCAAAAGGCCCTGAACTGGATTGAGCGCTTGTCGGTACTGCAGGATGAGAAGAACCACCCTTATCTTGCAAGCTCGACTCCCGGTTCATTTCGCATCTATCTACGCAGTGAGCAGCAAAAGCTCAACGAGGAGTGCCGTGGGTTTATCCTGTTCCTGGAGCAGATCCAGATCCTGACAGCACAGACTCGCGAAATTGTCATTGAGCGGGTGATGGAGCTCGACTCAGCAGCGATCGATCTGGAAGATCTCAAATGGGTCATACTTATGGTCTTGTTCAATGTGCCAGGAAGCGAGTCCGCCTATCAGCAGATGGAGCAGATCATTTTTGATCCGGCACAGATCCAGATACACTAACCCTATGAGTTAGAGTTTCGGGATGAGGGAATGGCCAAGATCGATGACAAACTATTTTCAGCCAGCCAGCATGCTCTGGATGATGCAGAGCACTGTCCCGACTGTGGCGCACCTCTCAAGCTGCGCCAGGGGCAAAAAGGCCTGTTTCTTGGCTGTAGCGCTTACCCTGAGTGTGATTATTCAAGACCGGTGGCGGGCTCCAATGATTCAATAGAGCGTGTCCTCGAAGGGACCCAATGCCCGGAGTGTGGTCACGCCCTGGCCCTCAAGAAGGGGCGCTATGGAATATTCATTGGTTGTAGCAACTATCCCCAATGTCACCATACAGAGCCCCACGAGGAGCTCGATGACTCAGAGGTCGATTGCCCTGTTTGTGGCGAAGGGCACCTGTTAAAGCGCCATAGTCGTCATGGCAAGCTGTTTTATGCCTGTAGCCGATATCCCGCCTGTAAGTATTCCGTTGCCAATCCCCGGTCGCCGAGAACTGTCCCAAATGCGGCTGGTCTATCCTGGTTGAAAAAAAATATGCGGACGGTATCCGCCTGATCTGCCCACAAAAAGGCTGCGGTTTTAAAAAACCCTACAATTAACGACTACATTTCATCGGCGACTCTTTGTATAATCGGCGCTCCATGTTGATTGACAAGGATACCCCCCAATATGAATACTCCTTTTGTTGCAATTTTAATGGGCTCTGACTCTGATTTCCCCGTCATGCAGTCAACGGTCGAAATTCTCAAGAATTTCTCCATCTCCTATGAGGTTAAGGTAACTTCTGCACACCGTACCCCGGCAGCGACTCACGAATATGTGCGCACCGCCGAAGAGCGTGGCTGCCAGCTGTTTATCTGTGCCGCGGGTCTGGCCGCACACCTAGCGGGTGCTGTTGCTGGGATCACCACTCGTCCGGTGATCGGCGTGCCGATCGATGGTGGCCCACTCAAGGGAATGGATGCACTCTTGTCTACCGTACAGATGCCTGGTGGCGTTCCGGTAGCAACCGTTGCCATCGGTAGCGCGGGTGCTAAGAATGCAGGTTATTTAGCAGCACAGATGCTGTCGATCGCTGATCCTGAGCTTCGTGCCCGGGTCGCTGAGGAGCGTCGTCAGAGTGCTGAGTTGGTGATGGCCAAGGATGTGGCGCTTCAGGAAAAATTAGCAGAGGCGTAATGAGTACAGCACTGATTGAAAAAGCGACAGAGGTTCTTTGCGAAGGTGGTGTGATTGCCTATGCCACCGAGGGAGTGTTTGGACTGGGCTGTGATCCCGATAACCAGGCTGCGGTGCAGCGAGTGCTGGAGATCAAGCAACGTCCCCAGAGTAAGGGGCTGATCCTGATCGCCTCGAGCCTGGAGCAGCTCAAACCCTACGCAGATTTCTCTAAGCTTACCCCCGAAATGCTCAAGCGCATTGAGCAAAGCTGGCCCGGTCACGTGACCTGGGTGATCCCGGCGCAGCCTTCGACCCCCGACTGGCTCACCGGGCAGTTTGACTCGATTGCCGTTCGGGTGACGGCTCACTCACAGGTGCAAGCTCTGTGTCAGGCCTTTGGTAAGCCCCTTGTTTCAACCAGTGCAAACCTCTCCGGACATCCGTCTGCCAGAACCACTGAAGAGGTGGAGCAGGAGCTCAGCGAGATGCTGGGCTATATTCTGCCTGGAAAGATCCTCTCCAGTGTTGGCTCATCCCGGATCTTTGATGCCAGAACCGGTAAGCAGCTTCGCTGATTTACCCTAAGCTGGCCTGAAAGACAAAAACAGCCACCTCTCATGAGGTGGCTGTTTTTTTTATTGGGGCTTGCCCCAGGGGCTCCAGAGGCGAGTTTTAACTGCGGCTGCCCCTATGGGTGGAGAGAGCTCGAAAGCTCCTCAGGAGAGAGCGTTTGCGAGCCGCAACTCGACCTGCTCAATGGCATGGGCCACCTGCTGTGGTGCAACACCGCCCAACGCACAGCGTTTTGCCAGGGCTGCCTCGGGTGTTAAAGCCTGGTATATATCCTCTTCAAACAGGGATGAGTATGCCTGAAGCACATCGAGTGAGAGCTGCTCCAGAGGAATTTGTTGCTCCAGTGCACTTTGGACGATCACTCCCGTCAGGTGGTGGGCTTCACGAAATGTAACTCCCTTGTCGACCAAGTAATCAGCCATCTCGGTGGCATTCGCATAGCCACTTAAGGCGGCGGCATAGGCCTTATCCCCGTTGACCTTAAGCTCCCTGAGGCAAAGACTGGTCATCTTCAGGCAGCTTTGCCAGGTGTGTAGGGCGTCAAACAGTCCCTCTTTATCCTCCTGAAGATCCTTGTTATAGGCCAGAGGTTGCGCCTTGATGGTCATCATCAAAGAGCTCATTGAGCCATAGACCCGGCCACACTTGCCACGGACAAGCTCCAGCAGATCCGGATTTTTCTTTTGTGGCATCAGGGAGGAGCCTGTGGTCACGGCATCACTGAGCGCGATGAATCCTGCCTCGGCAGAGTTGAAGAAGATCAGATCTTCGGCGAGGCGTGACAGGTGCAGCATTGAAATGCTGGCATCAGACAGCAGCTCCAGCAGGTGATCCCGGGAGGCTACTCCATCCAGGCTGTTGCGCATCGCCCCGTGAAACCCGAGGTTTTGTGCCAGCTGTTCCCTATCGATGGGGTAGCCGGTCCCCGCAAGGGCGCCACTTCCCAGAGGGGAGTAGTTGAGGCGCTCGCAGGCATCAGCCAGGCGCTGTTGATCACGCTCCAACATCTCCTGGTAAGCCAGGCACCAGTGACCAAAGGTGATGGGCTGGGCAAGCTGCAAATGGGTATAGCCGGGGAACACCGTTTGCTGGTGCTCCTTCGCCAGCTGCAGGAGCTGCTGACGGCACTCAAGCAGGGACTGTTGGAGTGCCTCGCCTTGCTGGCGGCACCACAATCTCAGATCGGTTGCCACCTGATCGTTACGCGAGCGTCCGGTGTGAAGTTTCTTCCCCAGGTGACCGAGTCTGGCAATCAACTGCTGCTCAACCCAGCCATGGATATCTTCGGCATCCGATTGCAGGATGAGCTCAGGCTCAGCCATCACGAGTTGCAGCAGATCCCTGAGTGCCTGCTGCAGCATCTGGGTCTCCTCCTGGCTCAATACCCCGGCCTGCTGCAAGGCCCCGGCCCAGGCGATGGATCCCAGGATATCCTGTTCGGCGAGTTGAAAATCGATATTCAGGGAGTCGTTAAATGCCTTAAATGCATCGTGTTGTCCCCCGGCAAAGCGTCCGCCCCAAAGGCTCATACGACCTCCTTCATCAAGGGTGGTTTGTTGTTAGGCTTTAACTCACTGATATTCTCTACATTGGATTGCTGCTGGCTATTGAGACTGCGGATCCGCTCACTCAGGGAATAGAGGCGGATAAAGCCCTCGGCATGGCTCTGGTCATAGACACCATCTTCACCAAAGGTGGCAAACTCCTCACTGTAAAGAGAGTTCTGCGACTGCTTTTGCAAGACACTGACATTGCCCTTGTATAGGCTGACGATCACCTTGCCCGAAAGCAGATCAGCGAGGCTTTCGGCGGCGACCAGCACCGACTGGCACAGGGGGGTAAACCAGCGTCCCTCGTACAGAAGGTTGGCGAACTTTTGCCCAAGCTGCTGACGAAAGTCGTAGGAGTCTTTATCCAGAACCAGCTGCTCAATGGCCCTTAGAGACTCCATCATTATGGTTCCCCCGGGGTCTCGTAGCAGCCGCGGGACTTGATCCCAACGATGCGGTTTTCCACGATATCGACACGTCCTATGCCATGCTCGCTGCCCTTGATATTGAGATAACCAAGGGCCTGGGCCGGCGTCATCTCAATATCATTGACGGCAACTATCTCTCCGGATTCTATGGTGAGACTCAGCTGCTCGGGTTTTTCCGGTGCCTGCTCAGGCGAATTGGTCCAGACCCAGCACTCGGGGGTGGGGGCGTTCCAGGGATCTTCTAAAACACCGCCTTCGGTTGAGATGTGCCAGGCGTTGGCATCCCGGGAGTAGATCTTGGTGACCGAAGCCGAAGTTGGAATATTACGCTTGGCAAGATAAGAGAGTAGATCTTCACGGCTCTTGAGCTCCCACTCACGCCAGGGGGCGATGACGGTGAGCTCGGGGGCAAGGGCTGCATAACAGCTTTCAAAGCGCACCTGATCGTTGCCCTTGCCGGTGCAGCCGTGGCACAGGGCATCGGCTCCCAGCTGCTTTGCTAACTCGACCTGGGCCTTGGCGATGATCGGACGGGCCATGGCGGTTCCGAGCAGGTATTTGCCCTCATAGATGGCGCCGGTTTTCAGGGTCGGGTAGATATAATCGCTGATAAGCTCATCTTTGAGGTCGACAACGTAGCAGGCCGCGGCCCCGGAAGCGTAAGCTTTTTCCTCGATACCCTCAAGCTCATCGGCTCCCTGGCCGATGTCGGCGACAAAAGCGATGACCTCGCACTGATAGCTCTCCTTGAGCCAGGGGACAACTGCTGAGGTATCTAATCCACCTGAGTAAGCGAGCACAACCTTATTGACCTTTTTCATTCCATCTCTCCCTGGAGCAGTAAGTGTCGGGTATCATGGATACAAGACAAGTTAATTTGAATATGTATTCAGTTGTATCGATGGAGGACAGTATCTTTGTGAGGCCTTGTCTGGCTGCCGGAGGCATACTCTTGCGGCCCGGGGCAATAAAGCCCTTCTCAAAAATCTGTCTCGTATCGATTGTGGAACTAGTGTTAATGGGGCGGAGCAAGCGCTGCTCCTGAGAGGATCAGTGGAAGCGTCGTCGGAAGAGGATATGTTTATGTTGGTTTTTCTGGATCACTGGAGCGATATCCTTATAAAGCTAGCCAGAAGCTAAGTAACTAATTATTCATAAATTCAGTATTAGTATTTGTATGTAAAATCGACTGAGCTGTCAACTATTAATCTGAAATTTTTTCATGGGGTTGTCCCGAAAGGAGAAAATGAGGGGCGAATACTTAGTTTTTTCGCCCTGCATGCGGTTGTTTTGTACCATCGGCACAATCGTCCGGCCGCGGACTTCGGGTCAGGCCGTTTTCAGGCATCCTGCCTTCCACGGCATTGATACATCCCTGTATGGTGGGGATGTTCACCAGTCCCCCTAACAACCCCGGGGGTGCCCCTCGATTCGCGTTTACCCTCAAAATAGCTTCTTATTTGGGGTATCAGACAAACGGGATGCATACCATCCATAATATGCCTTCCCAGTTCGGCATCCTGCCTCTCGTTTTGTTACTTTCACCCCTATCCCGGCTGCCATCTCACGACATCCTGTCGTTCGACCCCAAATACTTAGTCTATTTATCGGTGCGAATCAAAGGGGGGAGTTGAACCCTCATGAGTGAGCACTGATGCGGGCAAGTAACTTGCAGTTTTTGTTTTCGAGACAGGGATGTCGAGCACCGTAGCTTGATGGAGGGACTCATCACGCGAAGGGAGCTTTTGATTACTTTTGGCGGCACAAAAGTGATGTGCTGCCGGCACCCCGGCAATCATGCAGCGTAGCTGCAAATCAGCCATCCGGTAGGATATACCAAAAGCCGCTTGAAGGCTTATCAGAGAAACTCCCCTGGATTGACCGGGGGAGAGTAGCTCATTATTTCGTCCAGTCGAGAACCACTTTTCCGGACTGGCCCGAGCACATAGCATCAAAGCCCTTCTGGAAGTCGTCTATATCATAGTGGTGGGTGATGATGGGGGAGATATCCAGTCCTGACTGGATCAGGGCTGCCATCTTATACCAGGTTTCGAACATCTCACGGCCATAGATTCCCTTGATGAACAGGCCCTTGAAGATCACCTTGTCCCAGTCGATATGCATATCCGAGGGAGGGATACCCAGCATGGCTATCTTGCCGCCATGGGTCATGGTATCGAGCATGCTGCGAAATGCAGCCGGGGCGCCGGACATCTCCAGGCCCACATCAAAGCCTTCTGTCATCCCGAGCTCTTTCATCACACCCTTGAGATCTTCCTTGGTGACGTTGACCGCCCGGGTGACTCCCATCTTGCGCGCCAGATCCAGCCGATACTCATTCATGTCGGTGATCACCACATGGCGAGCCCCGACATGCTTGGCAACGGCTGCGGCCATGATACCTATGGGACCGGCACCCGTGATCAGCACATCTTCTCCGACCAGATCAAAAGAGAGCGCGGTGTGCACGGCATTGCCGAAGGGATCAAAAATAGCGGCCAGATCATCTGAGATCTCATCGGGCAGCTTGAAGGCGTTGAAGGCGGGGATCACCAGGTATTCAGCGAAACAGCCGGGGCGATTAACCCCGACGCCTATGGTATTGCGACACAGGTGGGTTCGGCCAGCGCGACAGTTACGGCAGTGGCCACAGGTTATATGGCCTTCTCCCGAGACTCTGTCTCCAATTTTGAAGCCCCTGACTTCCTGGCCGATGGCGACGACTTCCCCGGCGTACTCATGGCCAACCACCATGGGAACCGGAATGGTGCGTTGAGACCACTCATCCCAGTTGTAGATATGAACATCGGTACCACAGATGGCGGTCTTGTTTATTTTAATCAGTAGATCGTTGTGGCCCAACTCTGGTTCGGGGACATCTGTCATCCAGATCCCTTTAGCGGACTCGAGTTTTGATAATGCTTTCATCTTCTATCTTCCTGACAAAAAAGGCGCCCGAAGGCGCCTTGTGAGTTAGATAACACCCAGCTCTTTGCCGATGCGGGTGAAGGCGTCAATTGCCTTGTCCAGTTGCTCGCGGGTATGGGCCGCTGACATCTGGGTCCGGATCCTAGCCTGTCCCTTAGGTACGACGGGGAAGGAGAAGCCGATGACATAGATGCCTTCGGCCAACAGGCGATCCGCCATCTCGGATGCCAGCTTGGCATCCCCCAGCATCACAGGAATGATCGCATGGTCGGCACCTGCCAGGGTGAAGCCTGCCGCCAACATCTTCTCACGGAAGTACTGACTATTCTGCTTGACGGTTTCACGCAGTTCGGCTCCTTCTTCGAGCATCTCGATGACGCGAATCGAGGCACTAACGATCGCAGGAGCCACAGAGTTGGAGAAAAGGTAGGGACGAGAGCGCTGACGCAGCCAGTCGATCACCTCTTTACGACCGGAGGTGTAGCCACCGGAGGCTCCACCCATCGCCTTGCCCAGGGTACCGGTGATGATGTCGACACGGTTAATGACGTCGCAATACTCATGGGTACCACGACCATTATCTCCGACGAAGCCAACGGCATGGGAGTCATCGACCATCACCATGGCATCGTACTTGTCTGCGAGGTCACAGATCCCCTTGAGGTTGGCAATGACCCCATCCATGGAGAAGACGCCATCGGTGGCGATCAGTTTAAAGCGTGAACCATCGGCATCGGCTTGTTTGAGTTGAGTTTCAAGATCGGCCAGGTCATTGTTGGCATAACGGTAGCGCTTGGCCTTACACAGACGAACTCCGTCGATGATCGAAGCGTGGTTCAGTGCATCAGAGATCACCGCATCTTCCGGGTCGAGCAGGGTTTCAAAGAGGCCGCCGTTGGCATCGAAGCAGGAGGTATAGAGAATTGTGTCTTCAGTGCCCAAAAAGCTGCTGAGCTTTTGTTCCAGCAGCTTATGGTTATCCTGAGTGCCACAGATAAAGCGGACCGAAGCCATTCCGAAGCCATGGGTATCCAGCCCCTCTTTGGCCGCCTTAATCAGCTCCGGGTGGTTTGCCAGACCCAGATAGTTGTTGGCACAAAAATTCAGTACCTGCTGTTCAGAGTTAACCTCAATGGATGACTGTTGAGGTGAGGTGATCACTCGTTCGCTTTTGAAGAGTCCTTCCTCTTTAACCTGTTGCAGTTGCCGGGCCAGATGTTGATAAAACTCAGACACAATTGCCTCCAAAATAGATGGTATAAAGCGTTGTGGACAGAATATCGTACTGCAATGTCCTGAAATCCGATAATAAACCACGGATACGTTGGCGTATCTGTGAAACGGATCACTAATGCCGAGTGAACTTCAGATCACTCGTGAAAATTGCTGAAAACGTGCTTTACGTCTCAGGTGGGTATCAAAACACATACAGATGTTGCGGATCAGTAATCGGCCCTTGGGGCTGACCCTGAGAAAGCAATGGTCAAACCGGACCAGTCCATCGTCGATAAAGGGTTGTAGCAGCTTAAGATCATCCGAGAAATACCGTGCAAACTCGATCCGGTAGCTCTGCTCCAGCGCTTGGCAGTCCAGCTCAAAAGTACAGATCAACGCCTTGATCAGATCCCGGCGGATGCAGTCATCCTCATCCAGGCTATACCCCTTATGCAGAGCATCACCCGCGGAGTTGAGCTGGCTGTAATACTGCTTCAGCTCTTTTTGGTTCTGGGCGTAACTATCGCCGATCATGCTGATGGAGGACACCCCAAGCCCCAGCAGATCGCAATCCCCATGGGTGGTGTAGCCCTGGAAGTTGCGGTGCAGAACTCCTGCTCGCTGAGCCTGAGCCAATTCATCATCGGGGAGGGAGAAATGATCCATACCGATAAACTGGTAGCCGCTCTCGGTCAGAAACCCGATGCTCTGCTCAAGCATCTTCAGTTTTTGTGGCGCCGTTGGCATCGCTTGCTCATCGATTTTACGCTGAGCCGCGAAGCGCTCGGGAAGATGCGCATAGTTAAAGACTGAGAGCCTTCCCGGCTGACTCCTGATCACCTGCTGCAGGGTTTCAAGGAAGCTTTGCGGGGTTTGATGGGGCAGGCCGTAGATGAGATCCAGGTTGGTGGAGCGAAATCCAAGTTCACGGGCCCTGCGCTGAAGGGCTTCGATGAAGCTGTTGTCCTGCTCCCGGTTAACGGCGCGCTGTACCTCTTTGTTGAAATCCTGAACCCCGATGCTGATCCGGTTAAATCCAACATCCCTGAGGGTATCAAGAAGCGACAGTTCTATTTTGCGGGGATCGATCTCTATGGAGAACTCTCCATCCTCAGCAAAATTAAAGTGACTGCGTAGCAGCTCCATCAGGCGGATGATCTGGGCAGGGGTCAGAAAGGTTGGCGTGCCGCCTCCCCAGTGCAGTTGAGTCACGTTGCGATTCTCAAACAATGGGGCTCGGTTGCGGATTTCGACTTCCAGCATATCCAGGTACTGATCGGCCTTGTCCTGGTGGCGGGTGATGAGCTTATTGCAGCCGCAGTAGTAACACAGGGTATGGCAGAACGGGATATGCACATACAAGGAGAGCGGGCGCTCGGGATAGCGGCGACTGGCCGTTAGGAATTCGTCACGGCTGTATTGCTCACTGAACTCCAGTGCGGTTGGATAGGAGGTATAGCGTGGACCACTATAGTTGTACTTTTCGATGAGCTCCTGGTCCCATTCGATTGTCTGATATGCCATACCTCGCCCCTTCATTATCCTGATTTATTTATCGTCCTGGTTAAAACGCTCCCACAGCGCATCATCGCTGCTATCATCAAGCTCGAGCTCATCATCCATCCCAAGCTGCTTGAGGAGCTTCTGATGTTTCTCCAACTGGGTCTCGAGCCATTGCTGATCCTCTGCGCTGATGACTTCTTCCCGATCCAACTTGTCTAGGAGCTCACTCAGGCGCTCATCGTTTTCCAGTGCCAGCAGCTGTTTTTCAAGATCCTGCTCTGTCATCTCTACGGCCGTGGTCACCTTTGCAGGTTTTTCTTTGGCTTGAGGTTTGGCCGGGGATTTTTTCGACTCCACCTTAAGCTGGATTGGCTTCTTAGACCCTAACCGGGTGTCCTTGGGGCCCTTTTTCAGCGGTTTTTCGGTATTTTTCTCCGGGTTAGCCCGGGAGCCTGGAGCAAGTCCTTTTGGAGCCTTCTTGCGTTTGCTGTCACGCAGATCCATCGCTTTGTTGCCCGAATCGCGACGAGCGGGTGCTGAGCCTGGTTTGCGGCCTTTTTTCTTGCGTGTCATCCGACATCACTCCGAAATAGTAACAATTCAATTATCGGGAGGGATGCTACGTGAATTTCTTCATAAAATAAATTATTCACGGCGGGTTATCTGCTCAGCAGAAACGGAATGGCTCCTGCGGCGAGCCGTGACAGAATTTGGCTTAGTCAATAGAGTCCTGATACCAGCTCCCATAGAGACGATAGGCTCAGGGGGAGTGTCCTTTGGAAAGAGTGGCATAGCTGAGAGGGAGAATATGGACTAAAACGCTATACTCAGCACAAGAGATAAGTGTTACATTGCGTTTTTTCCAACGGCAGGTCCCCCTCACTATGGCTTGTATGCGATGAAGTTTCTGATTTATTTGATCATAAGCCTGAGCGCCCTGCTCGCTCCCTTGAGCAGCTGGGGTGCCGCACCATCCGCGGCGGACTCACTACTTAGCTCACTGCAGCCCCGTAGCTTTCTGTCCCCGGAGCAGGCCTTTGGAGTCCAGCTGATTAAGCAGGGGGAGGGCTATGGGTTAAGCTTTCGGGCGGCGCCGAGCTACTACCTCTACCAGCAGGATATCAGCGCATTCACCCAAGATGGGCAATCGGTTCTCAGCGGAGGCGGCTCACCGGACCCTGAGTTAAAACAGGATCCCAACTTTGGTTCTGTACTCATCTATCCCCACGGCGTCACCTACCGACTGGCGGATGGGGCCAGCGGCCAGCCGATCCGGATCCATTATCGCGGCTGTTCAGATCAGGGGTTATGCTACCCTCCGCAACAAGTCCAGTTAAAGGTTCCCGAGTTTAGCGGGAAGCCCACCCACAGTGCTCATCCGCTGATTGCTGCGACTCAACCTTCCAATACCTCAAAAAAGCTCTCTGACAACACTGTTCCCCCCGCAGTGACTCTTTTTTTGATTCAGCTGGCAAAGCCCTGCAAAAGACCCTCAGTGGTAACAACTTATGGCTGATGGTGCTGGTGTTTGTCGGGGCCGGGTTATTACTCACCTTTACCCCCTGTGTGCTGCCGATGATCCCCATTGTATCAGCCATAGTGCTGGGGGATAGCCGCTATGGTCACCATCACCTGAGAGGCTTCTTCCTCTCCCTGTGCTACGTCACCGGAATGGCCATGACCTATGCGATAGCCGGAATGCTGATGGCGCGCTTCGGGGCCAGTTTTAACCTCCCGGCTCTGATGCAGAGTCCCGCGGTTTTGCTGGGGAGTGCCATTTTGTTTGTGCTGCTGTCGCTGGCGATGTTCGGGGTGTTTCGGATGACGCTTCCTCATGTGTTGGAAAATCGGATTCAGCGTACCAGCCACCGCCTCAAGGGAGGACGTTACGGCACTGCAGCCCTGATGGGAGTACTATCGACACTTGTTGTTTCCCCCTGTATCTCGGCGCCTCTGGCTGCGGCCCTGTTGTATATCTCTTCAACGGGAAAGATGCTGACGGGCTTTATTGCGCTACTATCTCTTGGGATCGGCATGGGGATCCCCCTGCTGCTGGTGGGCTCTTTCGGCCCTAAGCTGCTGCCAAAATCCGGCCCCTGGATGGAGCAGATAAAAAACCTATTTGCGGTCTTGCTGTTGGCGATCGCCGTGGCACTGCTATCGCGTCTTTTAAATAACTCTCTGTGGCTGTGGGCCATATTTCTGATTGTGCTGGCTGTGTGTGGCGGAGCATTGGAGCGGGCAAAGACCCTGGTTCAGCGCTTACAAAAAGGGGTGTGTATCGTCGGCCTGTGCGCCGGGATCCTATTATTGATCGGAGCTGCGATGGGTAGTCATGATCTGCTCTCCCCCCTCAAGGGCCTGCTGCAGATGCAGAATAGTTCAATCCGTGATGAGGGATTCAAATCAACCCCATCTTTTACCAATATCTACTCTCAGAAAGACCTTGAGCAGCAGGTGGAGCTTGCGAAAGACTCAGGGAAGCCTGTACTGGTCGATTTCTATGCCAGCTGGTGCACCAGTTGTGTTGAGATCGATCGCCATGTCCTTCCGGATCCACAGGTCAGCGAGCTTCTGAAGCACTTTACCCTGCTAAGGGCCGATGTGACCCAAAATAGCCCGGAGCAAAAAGCCCTGATGCAGAAATATCGTCTGTTTGGTCCCCCTGCGTTTATTTTTCTGACGCCAGATGGTCAGGAGTACCCTCACTCCGCCATCAATGGTGAGATCTCTGCTCCCGAACTGGTGAAAAGACTTCGGAGCTTGCTCAGTTGCCACAACTCGGGGAAATCTTCTGTCGCAAGTTGTATCACCTGAAAGAGGCTATCCGAAGGTTTATCTGTGCTGCTAATAGCTGATTCTAATACTGCTACATCTGTGGAGATGTACTAGCAACTTGCAGCGAGTTCACGCATAGGGATCTCAAAACCCTTGCCAATAATTTACTCAGCAGCGTTCGGGAATGAAAGGAGCTAGCCTCTCAAGCAATAAGTTGATGCCGTGTTTTCTAAATAGCCCATATGGGTGATATTTGTTCAGAACCCCCAGCAAAGAAGGAGTTGCCCTGTATTTAGGCAACAATTTGTCGATCCAGACAAAGTTTCTCTGTGGTTCATCCGCTTTTTACAGAAAACTGGACAGAGGGCTTTGAAGCACTGCCGGCTCCACAGCAAGGGTAGGGAAGTAGATTAGTCCTTTGGTCTCGGCGGAACGCAAGATTATTGCCAAGTGCCTGGTAATAGCGCGCAAAGAGGCGAGCCTTTCTGAGAGGTCGGTTGAGAGGCTATCTAGCTGAGGGTTAATCCAGATAAAACGTAGAAGGATGTTATGACTGTTGAGGTTGCCAGTAAAAGGTTAGTAATCCTACCTTTTACTGGCAAAGGCGAGGAGAGTTTAGGATCTTGAACGGGTCCTCGGTCATTCAAAAGTTACCCCTCGCTCGCGTTGAGTCGTATCAATGTTTTTCTCCATGTGTCCAGAGTATCTCTACAACTCCGTTTTCGTTAAAAACTATATCATTGCTTAGAAAGGTAGCTCCGCCACACTCTATTCTTGATTGCGCTATTATAGCTCCACCATTACTAATACTAACTCCACAAGTTTTACCCAGTTTATCTAAATTGACTATCCACTCATATGGGCCACTTACTTTATTAATGCTATACATAAACCTATTTGCTTCCATTTCTGGAAGTTCAAACCAAAAACTTAATGAACTACCAGAAGGGACATCAAAGCCATCCACGTTAAATTGACTAATCGGATTATGCTCAAATCCGTCATTTATCAACTCACCTTTAACCTCATAATTTGTCAATGCTCTATTGTGTTGATTAACATTCCATGTCAATTTCGCATTGGCAATTAACGGGGCTAAGCAGATTAAAAATAAAAGATTTTTCATTTTTACCTCTTAAAGATAAAATACTGTTCCTAGTAATGAGTTACGAGTCAGTAATTAGTATTGAAATATCACAGAAAGAAGTTTTTCAGGGCTTGTTAAGTTGATTTGGCTGCCATCTGTGCTATCAGTTTCTATATGGCCAATTTCACCATCTATTAATGTATCGATCATCATGCTAAATATTTTGGTTGCTTTATTTATTATAAGTGCCCCCCATAAAAATGAAATCATAGTTTATGAAATGATATATATTTAAGGTGATATGGATATGGGATAATTCCCTAATTGTTTTTTAGGACATGATGTGAGACTTTCATTTTTATCCGTAAGTGATGGAATGAGTTATTCTCTTTCCAAAGCGGCGTATGATCTCGTCTATTTAATCAACTCATGTTCTGATTTGAAATCAAGTCAAATTTGATCATCGAGAATATCCTGTAAGCTCAATATTGCTTGTTGCATACAAGATCCAGAACATTACCCTTAGCGAGAGGGGATTTTGGCTGATATCCCTCGTGTGAAAACTAGTTAGAACAGTTTTTGAATCCGAGCAGGAGGTATTAGAGATATTTACCTGTGAAACCTGTGAAACCTGTGAAACCTGTGAAACCTGTGAAACCTGTGAAACCTGTGAAACTGGGGGCGCGTTCCAAGATTTAACCGCCCTCTCAATGGGTGCTCGGTGTGATCTCACAGGCATAACTAAGGGGTAGGGTGTATTTGTCTGGGCTATTTGAGGTAAGTTAATGTTTCATCGGTGAATATTGAGAGGGAGCTTGATGATGAACGCAAGGACGTGGCTCGTCATATTCGTGATAGCAGGGACTTTGTTACTAACGGCTTGCCGACCCCCCTCTTCATCTTTATCACAGCCCTCACAGCTTACCACTCAGCAGCAGCTTGATTACATAGGAGAGCATCTTAAGCTGCACTATGAGCTGGTGAATAACTTCTCAGACCCGGGAAAGAGCCACAGACTGGATCTGTGGCTAGAGAATCGAGGGAATCAGGTGATCCGGGAAGGAGACTGGCGGCTGTATCTGCAAAGTGTTCAGCCGATTCTCTCCGTTGACAGTTCCCTATTCAGGGTTAAACACCTGAAGGGAACACTCAATCGGTTGACCCCATCCTCCGGGTTTGAGTTGAAACCAGGGGAGACGGTCAAACTGCCTCTGACCAGCAGCTTTTGGCAGATCTCCTATAGCGACTTCATGCCAAGAGCCTATGTATCGGCGCCTCAAATGCAACCTCGGGTTATCGCGAATACCCAGGTCCCCCTGAGCGGTTTAGAGGATGATCCCCTGCGCTATGTCGACCCTATCACTGAGCCCCAGCAGTATAAGCGTACCCCACAGGACAGGTATCACCCCTTCACGGCTTTGGAGTTGTATCAACAAAACGATAGTCTGCATCAACTACCCTCTGCCGAGGTTTCCAGTCACATCATACCAACTCCTCTCTCGGTAAAACTAACCAACCTGGCTCAGCCCGTCACTCTGGATAAGAGCTGGGTGATCCGTTACCAGAAAGGGCTCGAGAATGAGGCTAACTACCTTGCTGAGCAACTTGAACCCTTGCTGGGAGTAAAGCTTAGGAGAGTACCCGGATATTATCGGCGCAATGTTCCGCGCTCCATTGATCTCATGGTTGGCCCTGTCAGGTTAAGCCCGAAGGAGGGTTCATTGGTGCAACATGAGGCCTATACCCTGCGTACCAGCCTCTATCAGGTGGCGATCAGCGGAGCATCATCTCACGGGGTGTTTAATGGGATCGAATCTTTGATGGCGCTGGTGCCAGGTACCAGTTATCTCAGTCCGAAAGGGGAGGTGTCTCTCCCTCAGCTCAAGGTCCGGGATGCCCCGAGAATGGCATTTCGCGGGCTATTGCTGGATGTTGCACGTAACTTTCAGCCGCCGGTGGAAGTAAAGAAAGTGATAGATATGATGGCGGCTCTCAAGCTTAACCGTTTGCATCTTCATCTGTCCGATGACGAGGGATGGCGCCTGGCAATCCCTGAGCTCCCTGAATTGACTCAGGTCGGGGGGCGCCGTTGCCATGACCTGGCAGAGCAGCGTTGCCTGTTACCGCAGCTTGGCTCAGATCCCGCTTTCGACTCAAAGGATAGTGGCACCGGCTTTTATACCCAGGCTCAATTTATTGAACTGCTGCATTATGCCTGGGCGCGCCATATTCAGGTGATCCCTGAGTTTGATATGCCGGGCCATGCCAGAGCGGCGATCATTGCGATGAAGGCGCGCTATCAGCACTATATGGCGCTCAAGCAGCCGCAAAAAGCCAGGGAGTTCCTGCTGTCCGATCCCGGGGACAGCTCCCGCTATCTCTCGGTTCAGGGCTATGATGATAATGCCCTCAATGTGTGCCTGGCATCGACCCGCAGCTTTATCAAGACCCTGATCAACAGTGTTCAGGCGACCTACCGCAAGGCGGGAGTACCATTGCACTATTGGCATATGGGCAATGATGAGGTGGCCGATGGGGCCTGGACAGGCTCCCCCGCCTGTCACAATCTATATCCTGACTTGAGTCCTGAGAATCCAGAGCGATACCGGGAGCTGTTGACGGAGAATTTTGTTGCCTTTATCAGTCGTAGCCTTGCTGAGTATGGAGTCGTGATGGGGAGTTGGAACGATGGAATGAAGCAGGATGAGAGTCACTATATACCGCGCGATAAGCTTAAGTCTAAGGTATATGTCAATGCCTGGGATGCAACGGCCTGGCCTCCGGTCACTTCACCCAGGAAGCTCTCCGATGCTGGTTATAAAGTGGTTCTGTCATTGCCGAGCCAGCTCTATTTTGATCATCCCTATGCCCCCGATCCCCGGGAGCGAGGCTTTTACTGGGCGAGCCGATATACAGACAGCCGGGAAGTCTTTGCCTTCACTCCCAGTCAGCTCAAAGGGGTCAGGGAGAGTATGCCAAACGGTGAGTTGGGGCGAGTCGGGATTAATGGTGAAGGTCGGGTCTCAAAGTGGAATAACCTGAGTGCCTCCCCGCAATATCTGCTGGGAGTGTTGGCCGGAGCCTGGAGTGAAACCATTCGCACCCCGGCCCAGCTTGATTATATGTTGTTCCCAAGGGCCATAGCCCTGGCCGAGCGCGCCTGGCATCGCCCTTCCTGGGAGAGCTCCTGGCCAAATCCCGCGCAGCGTCTTAAGGATTGGCAAGCGTTTGCCAATAGCGTCGCCCTGAATTGGATGCCCAGAATGGCGGCGGCCGATGTGATGTTCCGACTACCCCCGCCGGGGGGCAAATTGACGCGTGGCAAGCTCTTCGCCAACAGCCCTTATCCCGGCCTTGCCATCCAATATGATGCAGGGAAAGGTTGGATAGATTATCCTCCTGCAGGGGTTGAAAATGAAAAAGCGCCGATACGTCTACGCAGTGTGATTCTGCGCCAGGGCAAGGTGATCCGGGCAAGCCGGGAGAGTGAGATAGAGACGAAATAGATACATGGTTACGGGGCATAGTTGAGTGAAATATCTAGTCTTTTAGACATGCCATAGTATGTCGGCTCAACTAAAAGCTCTTTGTTTCATTCAAGTTATCTGGTGGGGGATGAGAAATTGAGAATTATCTGTATGAATAATAGCCAAAGTTAATGGATAATCGAGGTGCAACAATTGATTAACATTACTTGGTGGCAGAGATGAAACAGATAATGGGGATCACAGGATTACTACTATTTATATCTATGGCTGCATCTGGAACAGAGCTCGATGCTTCTTTCCTGATTGAGGAAGTAGAAGAGCGCATCGAGGAAGAAAGCAGGCGGCTGGTTGATCGCATATTTGAGCCATTTTTGTCGTGATCAGCTCTCTGTGCAATCACGATTTGCTTGATTCAGTGTATGATTTTTGGGTTTCTGATGAGTAACTTCCTTAAAAAAACATCAAAAATGAAAAAAAATTTAATTTCTGATAGCTTGATCCGAGAGGAGCTTTAATTCTCATAGGGCTGAGTAAGGGGCCTTCTCTGCGGCAGTTGACTGACTGTGGTGGAATTATATTCTATGTGTCATGTTTAATTTGAAATTAACCCCCATTGATCTCGTTAGTAAATTCATTAGTCTGAACAAAATTCGAGTTTAGCGAAGTTAATGAGGTTCACTATGAGTCGAGAGCAGTGGGGCTCCCGGACCGGATTTGTTCTGGCAGCAATCGGATCGGCGATCGGATTGGGAAATATCTGGCGCTTTCCTTATCAGGCATATGAAAATGGTGGTGGGGCCTTTCTTGTTCCCTACCTGATAGCTATGCTCACCGCGGGTATCCCTTTTATGATTCTGGAGTTTACCGTCGGTCATAAATACCGGCGCAGCGCTCCTAAAATCTACTCAATGATCAACCGAAACTTTGAGTGGCTGGGCTGGTTTCAGACCCTGGTTGCCGCTGTCATCGGGATCTATTACATCGCAGTGATCGGCTGGTCCCTTTCCTATCTTAATTTTTCGTTCACCCAATCCTGGGGGACTGACACCAATGCCTTCTTCTTTAGCAAGTATCTGGGGGTTGGTGCCACAAGTTCCCCCTCGAATCTTGGAAGCATCCAGTGGCAGGTGGTGATCCCGGTCGCGATCGCCTGGGCTATCACTTTTGCAACGGTTTTGACCGGGGTAAAGAAGGGGCTTGAGCGAATAAATAAAATATTGATGCCCTTGCTGTTTCTGATCGTACTGGCGCTGGTGATCCGCGTGCTTACTCTACCCGGAGCCTTGAGTGGCATTGACTGGCTGTTTACCCCGGATTTTTCCAAGCTGAGCGATCCCAAGGTGTGGGCGGGAGCCTATGGACAGATCTTTTTCTCTTTGAGTATAGGCCTGACCATAATGCTGACCTATTCCAGTTACCTGCCGAAGAAGAGTGATATTAATAACAGTGCATTCATCACAGTATTTGCCAACTGTGGATTTTCGCTGCTGGCGGGGGTGATGATCTTCGGCGCCCTGGGGTTCATGGCCCATCATGAAGGCAAGGCTTTGAGTGATGTCGTTACATCCGGGGTTGGTCTGGCATTTGTAACTCTACCAAGTGTGATCAACCAGATGCCTGCTCCCTATATCATGGGACCGCTGCTGTTCCTGACTCTGGTATTTGCTGGGATAAGCTCGCATATCTCGCTGACCGAGGCTGTGGTATCGGCGATCAAGGAAAAATTTGGATGGTCGCGCCGTCGCAGTGTGATCGCTTATTGCGGGGTAGGATTTGTTCTGAGCATGCTGTTTGTGACCCAGGGCGGTATTCTGCTGCTGGATCTGGTAGATCACTTTATCAATAACATCGCTCTGTTGGGTGGCGCCCTGATCGAGTTGGTACTGCTGGGATGGGGATTGAGGATTGCAACATTGCGAGATCACACCAACCAGATCTCTGACTTTAAATTGGGCTATTGGTGGGAGCTTTGTATCCGCTACTTCACCCTGCTGATCCTGGGAGCTCTGTTCCTGAGTAACTTTATCGATGAATTGCGGGTCAACTACGGTGGCTACAGCAATCAAGATATCCTGTGGATTGGCTGGGGCATGGTCATAGTGATGCTGGTGGCATCGATCGCGATTAATACCCGGACCAACTCAATAGCTCAGAAGGAGGCAACCGCATGAGCAGCATCTCGATTTTCATGTTAGCCCTGGGGTTTGCTATCACCTGGGGAGGTGCAGCTTGTTGCCTCTATCTGGCGGTGAGGGCAAAGCAAACATAAAGATGATTACCTGTGAGCCCGCCTTTTAGCGGGTTCATAGGTCCTACTAATTCGCAGCCCAATCTTTCCGTGTACCAAAAAAACGCTCATCAATTTATGTCTCAATTTCATTGTCAGTTCAATGAACCATTGAGAAAGCGTGTCTTAGAAAAAGTGCCCGCAATACTACTCAAGCTTTCCGTTTACCGTCATAGCCAGACTGCGGCGACTAAAGGTCGCTTTTATGACTCATCGAACGAGCCTGCAATCGGCGAATAGAAGATATGCTGATATGTGTACGAGCGGCTATCTTTTATGAGCCCAGTGATCCTATGTAGTTGGTAATAGGCTCAATAAGGTAGGAGCAAAGCCAAATCATGAGACGTATACGCAAAGTCTTTGTAATTATCTGATTGTATGAGGCCATTTCGGGTTAATAGATGCTGCGCAAGCCGGTGTAAAGTGGTTTACTCAGGTAAGGTTAGCCACTTGCTATAGAGGAATGTTCGTAAATTCTGCAAGAGCCTGACAGGCCAATAATCAGAAATATCCCATTTAACTTGTAGGCATCTCTCTGCAATCTCAGAGCATAAATAATCAAACAAAAGGGCTTTAGACAAAAACTGGCGCATAAAATATAATTCAATATTTTTATAACAATGCGTTATATGTTCGGTAGCTAGGTGTAATTCAGCATTATGTGTAGGGTTGCAAAGACTAAGAGTAGTGTTGGTTGGTTGTGATTGAGTGTAACTTTATGTAAAAAAAAACAATATGTATCGAACAAGAGGTAGACAATTGCTCAATAGATCGTGATAATACCGCGCCGCTCATAAATTGAACAAGATTTACCAAGTTAACGAATTATGATTTTTCATCAATATCAGACAGGTATAGATTCAATTGTGCTTACTTTTGGTTGGCTAAGAGCTACGAATCAAGGAACAACTGATCTTTATGAAAGTATATAAAATATCTCCAGCTCTAAGCTTCTATCCAGACAGGTGTCTTTTGGAGGCTAGTGGAGCTAAGCATACACTGGGCTCACGTGAAACAAAAGTACTCGAGTTTTTGATTCGTAACGCAAATACGGATCTCACAAAAGATAGGATTAAGGAGTACGCGTGGCGAGGCTCTGTCGTAACGGACTCATCATTGGCTAAGTCAATCGCGAATCTTAGAAGTGTCATCGATTTATATCATGAAGAGCCTGTCATAATGACTGTGCCAAGAGTTGGATATAAAATAATCACTCAATCAACGTCCGAAACATCCAATAAAGAAAGCTCTGCAGTTGCAGAAAAGATTTTGGTAAATGCTGAGCAGCAGGGTGACTCTAAAAAAAATGGCTTTTTAGCTTCTAAGTTGAATACAGCTAAAGCGCGCTACATTTCATACTTTGCCAGTAGCATATTTCTGATGGGGATAATATTTAATCTTATCAATATTTTTGATGAGAAAAATAAAGTTGAAAACAATCGTAATTACAATATCGTTACAAAGAGTAATGATAATAGCTCTAAGATAACGCTGTTAATCAATAGTGGAGATAAAAGTACTAGTTTCATTAAGGAACTAGTGAATAAGTTAACTTGCGATAGTATAGTGGCCTATGATGCAGATGATAAGATAGAAAAGTTCGGTATCTATTTTAGAGAGAAAAAAACCGGACGAAGCTTTATTGGTCTGAATGTCGATCAAAAAGAAGTCATCAGTTATCTCAATGAATCCGGATGTTATTAGCTATGCATTATTTTGTTCTGGCTCTATTCGCAATAATATTTACTTCCACCTTCTACTATGGGGATAGGTCTTCATTTGCAAGTGGTAGATATAAGTCTAATCTTATCCAAACCGATACAAAAGGTTCTGTTACTAAAATTAGTCGAGATATTCGATTCAATCAGGATGGAGAGTATAGTGGCAGTATTTTCCTGGATGAAAATGGAATCAATGATACGGCAATATTTCATGTGAAGGGAGAGATCTATGGCCATAATGGTTATGACTATAAATTTAAGTCATGCGTAGAGCCCTATGATCTTCCAAAAATTTCAAACTTAGATGAATCAGAGAGATATCGGCGTATTGTCTCTATATCCAATGAATATAGAAATGAAAAATTTGAAATGATCTACTCAGATCAGGATGTCAAGTTTATTTCTGCATATGGAGATCTTTATGTACTATATAAAAAAGAAGATAGACGTTATGACCAATATGGTTCGAAAGAGTCCTCAGCAGAAGAGAATGCAGTTTTCTGAGCAAATGTCATTATAGTTTATTATGATTTTGTTCTACTTCTGAAAGAATATGTGAAGCAGATTAAATAGTAGTGACTTTCATGGCAAAGAAGAGGTCATAGTATCGATTCAGGCACTAAGAAACCCTTAGAGTATGCGGTTGAGAGCCGAGTGGAATAGACCTGCTTTCACAGTGTGCTGTTGATGATTTAGCCAGTCATCAACAGCAGAAGCAACACAACAATCAATTCAGATAACTTAACTTGTTGATTTATTAATATTTATGGTATTCAACCACTCCAAATTTATGCCATAAAGTGATTATCCAATGGAATCAAAACGTTCAGCTAGATGGTTGTATTTGATCATCTGTTTTATTTCTCTAATATAATCATTCCCTCTAGTTGAATATTTTTGAAGTCCATTTGCCAGAGAGGTTCCCGTTATGGGTTTGCCTGTTAAGTGTGACTGATTTCTGATCTCTCTAAGCTTAGAATAGGCTGAATTTGTATTCAGGTTAAAAATATAGGCCGCTACAGACTCCTGGGGCGAATTAAACTTTTTAACCTCATGATGCATCCCTATAGACCTATTGAGGGGAACAATGCCACAGCCTTTACTAAAACACCATTGACCAAAGTAGTTATTAGCCTTCCTTGCAAATCGTGATGAGCCCCAGGCTGATTCATTTGCTGCTTGCGCAAGAATAAGTGAATAGGGGATAATATCGACCCTGGATAGTAAGGAGTCGATCGTCTTACGATTAAGTTGCTCAGGATTACATTTAAACTTACTGTACTTATGGCATATCCTTGAAATTGAATTAAGCATTTTAGGGTAATTGAGTAATGTTTCCCTCTCTGAAAGAATTTTCATGTTCTCATGTTTCGAGATATTATAAAAATAGTTAAAAAAAGTATCCTTCTTCTCTTTTGTATTCTTAATGTTTAGGAATTCAGGTGGACTTACATTATTCGACAGTTTGGTCATATTTGCATAACTGGGAACTGATAACCCGGTAATCAAAATCATTGTAATAGCTTTAGCTTTCATCAGGTAACACCATAATCAAAGAGGGGGTAAAGTGTCGGATTTTTAAATGAAATGGTGAATGAGAATACTCCCAAATAAAAGTAAGATAATTCCCATTGAGCAAACATGCTGTAAATAGATAATGGTAATAGTAATCAATCTAAGGATGGAGAATAGGGCATGTCAGATAATCATGAATCGGATCAAGATAAAAATTCATTCACGAAAAACGAGAAAAGATTAAAGCTTGTCAAAATATCACTAATCAATTTTTGCTTACTTACTGGATTGCTAATTACAGGGATCTACTTTTATGGAGGGCTTGAAAAAATCAATATTAATGGAAAGGCATTGGAGCTGACGAAAGAAATACAAGCACCTATATATGTGGAGTCTCCATATAAAATCATTATTGCCGACGGTAGTATTTTAACTGCTGGTATTAGAGATAGTGAATTGGATAGAGGTACACATAACGTGATTATTCAATACAATAAGCACTATCCTGATTTTGGGATAGATGTTGGACACATGGGTAAAAAGGTAGTTGGTAGGCCAATCCTGGTACAGTTTAGGGCATACCCAGGATTAAAAAGGGTGAAAATTAGGCAAAAAAACTACTTATCAGAGGATGATATACTAAGAAATCCAAATAAGCAGCTTAAAAACATCGAAGTAGTTGACGCCATGAGCGGATTGCCATTGCATCCCATTAACTCTGAGTATGTAGATATGGATGACTTGACTAAAGAGATAAAAGAATATTTACAATATGGAAATACTCATAAATTAAGCTAACATTATTTCGGTTGAGCATCATAAGTAATAAGGAGCAATGGTCGCTTGCAGATAAAATGCGGTTTCTGCAAGCCCGCAGTTGATTTGATTTTCCTTAAAGGATAGCGCGACTCTTAACTTCTTAACTTCTTAACTTCTTAACTTCTTAACTTCTTAACTTCTTAACTTCTTAACTTCTTAACTTCTTAACTTCTTAACTTCTTAACTTCTTAACTTCTTAACTTCTTAACTTCTTAACTTCTTAACTTCTTAACTTCTTAACTTCTTAACTTCTTAACTTCCTAACTTCTTAACTAGTAATCTCAACTGATGCAGGACTATCTTTTAAGATAGTACATATGATAAGTATTAATGAACCAAGAGAAAATTAAATATCAGGCTGTTTACTCCCTGGTAATTTTCAATAGAGATTAAAAGCTCGCTTTCTATCACAACCTCCGAATTGAAAAGCTGATGATAAGCCTCATGAATAATCTAAGTACAGGTAAAGTATGAAATTTTCGGATTACCCACCTTAGTAATAAGAAATATTATATTCACACGGCACTGCACAGTCCATGATAACCCACTGATAAATAAGAGTTTTATTCGTGTTTCACTATTCCATTATAAGTTTCAAATTTATTCATAATTAGTAATTGAGGAAAATCTCAATGACGGAGTAATATCCGTTCAGCTTTCATTAATTTATCCCGCGAATTATCGTATGGGGGTGATTTCGAGTATAGATGAAATGAAAGTAAGAGAACTATCTAATATCACGTCAGGACGACGATCTATAAACGTAAGGATGCTACATCAAGAGATGCTAGCCAACTTAGCTTGATCTAAAGGGGTGCGGTAGCTATCACTTATAGGAATCATGACTTTGGAGAATCTTAATTATGTTCAATGACCTGTGCAGACTTGGCTATACTAAGGTTAAAATATTATCAAATGAATTTTTTAATGATGAGCGCGGAGTCACCGCGGTTGAATATGCCATTGTTGGTGTTGCTATTTCAGCCATCGTTGCGGCTGTGATGGGAGAAGGTGGTGTTTTGAATAAAGCCTTAAATCATGCTGTTGACACGATATCAGCTAATATTGATAAGGCAGCGGATGCCGGTAGTGGTAGTGAAAATGGCGGTGGTGGTACCGGATAGCAATGCAGAGAGGGATATAGAACAAAATATATAGAGCTGGCTCATAGGCATAACAGAGGTCGCTGCATGAGCCAATAAATGAATATCGATATTAACGACCATGGTATGAAATATAAATCTAAAATAATAGGGGTCCTGATATTTACTTCACTGCTGTTTGCAAAATCAGGTGGCACGAAAGAAGTTACAGGCTATCTGTTTGTTAACAGTGATAACAAAAAACAGCAAGAGTTGGTTGAGAGTATTAATCTTCTCTTATTTGAAGAAAAAATAAGACTGGCTAATAAAACCTTGGTTGTTGTTGACTTAGCAAACAAAAAGAAAGAATTCAAAGGTGAGTTCATATACCTTTCTAATGATGATTTTGATTTTAGTTTATGGATGAGACCAAGGGTGATTCCTGAATATTTTGAAGTGGAAAATAGTAAAGTCATCAATCGGCAAGCAATTGATATAAATTCTGTAAATAGCAATGTTATTAAACTATTGACCAGGTGATATATGAAAATAAAGATAATTACAATAGCCACCATGCTAATAATATCAATACCAACACAAGCTAAATCCAATAATGAGAAATGTATAATAAAGAATGACAATTATTTAAAAGTAAATAACTCATACCAATATTTGAATGTTGGCTTTCATCTTGATGGTAAAAAGTCATACACATATATGAAGGATAAGCTGTATTCAAGTGATAAGGTGCTAACAAGTGCTAGGCAGCAGTGTATTCAATTGCCAACAAATAAGCTAATGGCAACACTATACTATAATAACTCTCAATTTGAACTAACGGATGAACTTAAGAGATTAATGAGCGAGATTTTAATTGGGGTTAATATGGAGAATGAAAACATTATTATTGATGGCTATGCAGACCAGTCCGGAGATAAATATTTTAATAAAAAATTGAGTGAAAGAAGAGCAGAAGAGGTTAAAAAGCACTTGATAACCCAAGGGTTTAAGCCATCAAATATAGTGATAAGGGCCTATGGTGAAAGTGAACCGGGTAAAAAGGGACGGCGTGTAGAAATATATAAATTGAACGCATAAGCTTCGGGGGAGGATATGAAAAATCAGAAGGGCGTCGTGACAATTGAGTTTTCTATCGGATTTTTTGTATTTTGTATATTCATTTTTATATTATTTGAGATTTCCCTGATTGGCTTGAAATCAGCTGTCTTAGATCTCGCTCTTTCAGAATCAATTAGAGCCTCAAAAAATCAATGGGCACAAGCAAGCGACTCTCTTGGGGATGATTACCTTGAAAGCTTTAATGAATATAAAAGACAAAATAAGAGAAATGCTATTTGGAAATATTTTATGGACATTAATAGTATAAAAACACACGTTGAGTATTATGGAAGCATAACCGAGTTAGCGAATGGTTCTCAAAACTTCAATACGAAATCTCCAATTGCATTATATAAAATAGACTATCAATATATTCCGATATTTACATCGATATTTCCCAAGATAAACTTTAAGCGAGAAATTGTTGAGGTCCAGGAGTATGAAAGGAATAAATTCCATAACTAAACAAAAAGGAGTATTTTCAATAGAGTTTGCAATGGTCGCATTCTTTATGGGGCTAATGCTACTATTTGTGAAAGACTCAGTAATAGCCTTATCAACTAGAGGAAAAATAAATAGAGTTTCATTCTCTGTTGTGAGCTTATTTAAGGAGCGAACTCAGCTTTTCACCGGCACCGGTGAGAATGTCGATAATAACGAAATTGATTTGCTCTATTTATTCATAAAACAATCATTAGGACGCACAATAAACAATTTCTCAGAAAGTAACCTTAAAGTTATTTTTCAGCAATATGGTTTCCCTAATCGACATCAGAAGTGGCAACGGGGTTCAGCAGGTTACGAATGTAAACCTAAAGAGGCCGGTCAGGATTTTTCACCAATAACACATAATGCGCAAAGGAGGTTACTGTATCAGGTGACATTATGCTATAAAAACGAACCTTTCATGGGAAATACTGAGATTGGTGATGCCATAGTTCACTCCGATGCGATAAGTCTTTCACGATAATACCTCCAATGCTATTTTCCATAATAACCATATATATTGTAGTAAATGACTGTGTGTATAGAAAAATAAAGAATAAGTTTGTGCTGATACTTTTCATAACGGAGTTTAATCGTAGTGGATACATATATGCATCAAGCTTAATGATGTTACCTATTATTATTTTTCTTGGTCTAATACTTATGAAGCTTAATATTATTGGCGGAGCTGATATTAAAATACTGATGAGCATGATCCCATGGCTCAAACCTGATGTAATTAGTCAGCTAATTGTATCTACTTTAACCATAGGTGGGGTCTCGACAGTCATCATATATTTGATGGAAAGATATATCATAAAAAGAGATAAATCGATATACAGAACGACACCATTTAGCATACCAATACTAGTATCGTATATCTTAGTAAATTAATATAGTTGGAGGTGGTTCTTGAATAGAAGCAGGATTTTCTTGTTAGCATTTGCAGTAGTGTTTTTTTTGATTTTTATATCCTCTAATATCTTTGGAAATAAAAATGAAAACACAGCTCATAAAGAGCCTAAAAAAAGAGCGCTAATGTACAATGTTTCTTTCGCAAGAAATAATATCATAGAAGGGCAGCTGGTTACAAAGAGAGATCTTATTAAGCGTAAGCTTACTAAAGATGAAGTCCATAAACTTAATATATCTATCCAAGGGGAGTTCATTTTAAAAGATAAGGCTAGGGCGGCTCAAAATATCCAAAAGGATCAGCCTGTAAACAATAATGATATATTATATCCTAATCAGCCTGGTTACTTAGATTTAATGATAAATAACAGCTCGACGCTGTATGAATTATCCTTAAAAAAGCAATCGATAGGCAAGAGTGATATCCGTATAGATGATATTATTGATGTGTTTATCATGTTACCTTCATCCAATGTCGTGAGATCCCGAAGCTCTCAGAGCCTTAATAATAAAGCAATAAAGCTCATTTCAAATAAAAAAATACTAGATATAGGTATAGATAAAGACAAAATAAGTAAAATAAAACTGGCTGTTAATCAAGCAGAGCTAAAAAAATTGATTTTTGCTGAATCGGCAGCAAGTGTGATCCAAATATATAAATCAACCAAGGGATCCTCAGCTAGTAATAGCGCAAACATATATGATATATCTCCTGATGAATTTGTAATTAAGGAACTAAGAGGGTAATTCATGTTAAAAAAAACATTTTACATAGCGCTGACTATATATATTATTTCAAAATCAGCTTTGGCTGGAGTGATTGTCATAGGGCTCAACGATTCAAGAGTCGTAAGATTACAAAAAGATGTAAGCACAATATTTGTCTCTAACCCAAAAGTTGCAGATTACAAGGTTCTGGATAAAAGCCAGGTGGTCATTTACGGCAAGAGTCTAGGTGAGACGAGTATCATAGTCAATGATAAAAAAGGAAATACTATATATAAATCAACCGTTTTTATTGAAAAGAGTCTTGGTAAGGTAAAGCGAGCTGTGCTGGATAAATATCCAGATCTTGATATCAGTATCATAAACCGAGGGGATCAGGTCATATTATACGGAACTGTTTCTAATAAAGAAGAAAAAGATGATATTTATAATATTGTGGGTACACTATTAAATAAAAATAAAATACCGTTGAAATATGATAATTCTGGCAGTGAGAGTGGTGATGATAAATTTGGTTATAAGGTTTCAAAGAAAGTATTAGATGAGTTTGAATACCAGGGGATTTCAAACCAGTTAAAAATAAGCTTTCCACAACAGGTAAATGTTAAAGTCAATGTAGTTGAGGTTTCATCTTCCATCGTTAACGAACTGGGAGTTAAATGGTCTAATCTTCTGTCATCAGAAGGTTTTCCAGAAGGTGGAAATGGACAATTCAACATAGGAAAAGGTATATCATTAGATGACATTCGTGGTTTGATTACGGCCGTCAATCACGATAATGTTGGTCAAGTTCTTGCTGAACCTAATGTATCAGTTTTATCAGGGGAAAATGCAACAATACTTGTTGGGGGTGAGATGCCAATCGTTCAGAAGTCACAAGATTCTTTTAATGTGCAGTATAAAGAATTTGGTGTGAAACTTGATATTGCGGCAAAGGTTATAAATCATAAAAATATTAAACTATCTCTATCGACAGGTGTAAGTGCAATTGATGCAGAGCATTCATACGAGGGGATTCCATCATTCAAATCGAGAAAGACTAAAACAACACTTCAATTAGCAGATGGTGACAGCTTTGTTTTAGGAGGATTGCTAAACTCTGAAGACAGAGAGTCCCTGGAGAAAATACCATTTATTGGGGATGTACCTATTATAGGTGCAATGTTCAGGCACACTAAGAGTGAGAGAGTGAAAACTGAATTGGTCATCATTGCAACTGTCACACTAGTTAAGTCTATATCTCCGTATGATATCAAAGTTCCTTTTATGAATAAGACATCTGATCTGTCACGATTTTTGGGGATTAACTTACAGCGAGATACAAAAGAAAATATAAAAATCAGCAAAATACTAAATGATGGGGGATATTCAAGATGATCAAGTATCTAGTTATCTGTATTACAGTTTTCATGTCCTTTAATGCAATATCAAAAATAAACTATGAGATCCCAATAAGGCTAAATAAGAAGGAGGTAAAAATTAATTCTTCGAACAAGAGATCTAGTGTTGTTATTGAAGACATTAAAGAGGAACTAAAAAAGGATGATGAACTATTTATCCATAAAAGAATAAATTTCATATGCTCTACAAATATCTGCTTAGAGATATCAAATAAGGTTCAGAGTTGGCTAATATCTTTAGGTAAGGATAAATCAGACATAAATATAAATAGGATAAACCCAAAATTTGGAGATGGCTATGATATGGCAATTGAAATATTTAGCTACAGAGTGCTAGATCCAGACTGCAGATCTATATCAATACTCAATCTGTCACAAAATAACTCCGGCTGCACTCAAGAGTATCTTCGCTATAAATCTATTAATAACTATGAAAATTCGATTAAAACCCAATAGTGGTGGTGGATAAATGAGCTTAACTAAAATATTAGAAAATATAACATCAACATCAAAAATGAAAAGCAACGAAACTGTTGTTAAGAGTGAGAAAGTATATTTTTATTATAAGTCTGAAGATGTATTTGACCAGGTCAAAGAGTTTTTATATTAGAAGGGCTTGGTGATCTAGTAGGGATCGAATTAAATAAAGATACCTATGAAAGTGAAATTATGAAAAGTCACGACGTGCAAAATGTGATATTTGAGTTAGAGGGAAGAGAAAGATCTGAGAGCTTTCTAAATTCAATAAGTCAGTCATATAGTAGTGATACAAACATTATCGTCATTGGTAGCATTAATGAGATCTCTTTTTTATTAGATCTTGAATCTAAAGGAATTAATTATATATTCTTCCCGAAAAATATATCCCGAATTATAGAAATAATAAATGGTAACCCAAAGAGAGATGGCGTAAAGAGAACAGCAAAGCGAATTAATGTTATAGGTGCCAAAGGGGGGGTTGGCTGTAGTCTCGTATCTTCACAACTAGCTCTTTGTTTATCTGAAGTCAAAAATAGGGAAGTGTTATACATCAATTATCACAATGGAAAGGGCTGCCATGATATATTGTTCGGTAATAAAGATATTAAATCAATTGATAGCTTAAGAGATATTTCTCTTGACAAAATAGATTCAAATTTTATTAAGCCATTTATTCAGGAAATAACAAGTAAATTAAAATTCGTAAATTTGAGGTTCCCTCTTGAAAAGCTAGCATACCTATTTCCAGTGAATGATAGGGTAACAGATTGTCTATCTAACGATACTAGCTTTGTTGTTTCAGATATTTCCGGAGCAAATACGCTAAACCTAAATAGTGAATGGATTAGTAATAATAGCGATGTGATCCTCTATGTTTCAGATAGTAGTTTTTCATCTCTCCGTGAGCTCTCTGTGCTAGTAAACTCCAATAATAATGATGTAAGAACATTGATCGTGATAGTTCAAAAACAGAAATCAAACCTGCTAGCACTAAAGAATTATATAGAAAAAACACTATCTATCTCTGTTGATCTTGTTATTCCATATGAGGAGAAAATAGATGATGTTCTTATTGATAAACAGCTTCCTTATAAATCTGGTTCAAAAGTTGGTGATGCTATTTTCGATATGACGAATAGTGTTATTGGAAGCAGTCAATCTGAGGCTGCGAGAAAATATTTTAGAGGTGGATTAAGTGATATAGTGAAATCACTTTTTGCTAAATAAACTCTTCTGATTTCTATCTAAGACGGATTCCTATGATATATTACCTAATGGGATTGTTTATTGTTATATTTATCTTTGTTGAATATAAAACTCGGAGTAGAAAAAAGGCAAAATTAGGATTTTTACCTGCCACTAGTGGGGTAGCTAGTGATGAAGCGTCTGGAGGAACAAGTCTAATATCCTTTGGCAAAAGTGGTTTGCTAATTAAAGCAAAAGCCGAGATTGAAAGTGCAATTCATGAGTTAGGAGATAAATTCAGGGTTAAGATATTACTATTTTATGCTATTGTAATTGTAATCGGTTTAGGTATCAGCAAGTATCTAGTAAATAATATTATCTTATCCGTGGGTGTTTCAATAATAGTCTCCACAATAATGGGTATGAAAGTATTAAAAGGACGCTATAAGAAAAAGTTCATTTCAGAGTTCCCAGACGCAATTAATTTGCTTGCTAGCTCTATATCTTCAGGTGAGAGTTTGACTAACTCCCTCAGATACGTAGCTGAAACGATAAAGGGCGTTGTTGGTATTGAACTAAAGTGGGTTGCTGACCGGTTGATTATTGGCGAGCCACCTGTTGAAGTTTTAGATAAGGCTTCACAAAAGATAGATATAGCCGAATACAAGTTCTTTATATCGACTTTAAAAGTGAATATAGAACAAGGTGGTCAGCTCAATGAGGTGATAAAAAAGATTGATCGGATAATTTTTGCAAATTATGCTGCGGATAAAAAAAAGATGGCTTTAACGGCCGAGGCGCGTTCATCAGCTAAAATAGTTGCAAGTCTGCCATTCATATTTCTCATTATAATGAGGTTTCTTAGCCCCGATAATTTTGACTACATATTTACCTCAACAATAGGGAGGTATTTGCTAGGATATGTTGTTATAAGTGAGTTGATAGGGATGGGGATTATAAGAATGCTACTTTCTGGGGTAAAGTAAATGAATCATGAATTAATACGCTGGTTGTTTATCTCACTTTTCTCTTCATTGCTCATAATCTACCTGATAAGAGGATTCCTGATAAGGAAGAATAGACAGTTAGCTATGATGAGATATATGTCCAATGATATAGAATTGAAGGATAAGTTTACATTTATTAGTCTTTTATCTAAAAATAGCAAAGATGAATTATTTAATGAGAAACAGAAATCAGATTATGTGCAGTTTGATTATTTTGATGACCTTGAAAGAAAATCAAAGTTAATTAAGTATACAGCCACAATATCGATTTTAATTTATATACTTGTAGGAGGCTCAAACTTTAAGCTACTTGAATCATTTCAGATGAAGATTGCGGCCATTTCAATCTGTTATATCCTATTAGGTTTTGTTTGTGCTAGCTGGGTAAGATCGAAAAAAAAAGAAGTGATACATAGGGTGAGAGAAGGTGTTCCATATGTTGTTGATCTGATGGCGATATGTTCTCAAACCGGAATGAGTATTGAATCATCATTGGTATATATCTCAAAAGAGATTAAATTTCAATTCCCATTACTATCAAAGATAATCGATAAAATTATGGAACGAAGCAACATTATAGGAATGCGTGCTTCCCTCAATGAGCTACAGGAGAACATAAACATATCTGAAGTGAAAACATTTTCTTACACTTTGAATCAAAGTATTAAGTTTGGAACGTCAATATACTCTGTGTTAATCAATCTTTCATCAGATATTCGTGAAGTAAAGACTTTAGCTCTGGAGGAAAAAATTGGAAAACTGTCTTCAAAAATGTCGATACCTTTGATTGTTTTTATATTACTTCCAATTGTCTTTTTAATTACAGCACCAGGCATATTACGTATGATGGGGGTTTCATGATTAAGTTCACTATAATATTTATTTCAATTCTATGGCTTGTTGGATGCAGCACGAATAAGACAATCGATCAGTCAGCGAAAAAAGAATCAATAATGGAAAAGGCAAATAATTACTCTGGATTAGTGAAGTTATACTCTGATAAGGTTAAAAAGTCAGACTCAGAAGAAAATCGATTTAAGTTAGCCACGTATTATTATAAACTAAATGATTATGAAGCATCCTCATATCATATTGAAAATCTACTAAAAAGAAATAGCAATAATCCAGAATATCTTTTTATGCAATCGGATAACTTTTATAAGCTAGGTAAATTCAAGCTGTCTCTCAGGCTGATCAACTCAGCAATTAAATCTAAGTCTGATGTTGCTAAATATTATAACCAAAAAGGGATAGTTTTATCTTCACTGAAAAAGTATGAAGATTCAATTGTTCAGTTTAATCAAGCTAGGGCGCTATTGTTCGATAATACAAAAATAAAAAATAATATTGCGGTGTCTCTTTACATGGAAGGGAAGTATAAGGAGTCTCTAGGGATGTTGATGCCAATCTATTTAAGAAATCCTCAAGATAAAAAAGTCACCTCCAATATGATTCTTGTGTTATCTAAATTAAGAGATAAAGATTATGTCATGCAAATACTAACTGAAAAGTATGAGGTGTCCCGCGATGAAGCGAGAGTCATCTATAATAAATTGGCATGACAGGAATTACCATGAGAATGTCCTATCAATCTGGCGTGGCAACAATAACTTTAATCCTAATATTATTTACACTTTCATCTATGGTGATTCTATCTGTTGAGGGGGCCAGATATATAGAGTCATACTCAAGAGTTAATGATGCCATAGAGTCTGCCGGAATAGCAATATCATCATTTCCTGGAGCCACACTAACTGAGCAAAAATCTGAAAAGAAAGAAATGGTGAAGCGCTACCTGGATGTTTTTATTCCAGATTATGAGGTATCAGATAGTGATATAAATATCGAAAGTCTTCTTTGTCGCAGTGGATCTGTGTATGGAACTGATTGCGAAGCTGTTGGTAAATACGATCGCAACGGATTGAAGTTCCTGGAGTATAGAATATCGGTAAATTCAAAGTTTGAATCCTGGTTTGATTCTGGGTTTGACAAGCAACAAGAGGTTAGTGGGTTTGGCGTCGCAAGAAAGTCAGTATCCGATAATGTTGATGTAATTTTTGTTGCTGATTTTTCAGGAAGCATGTTTCATGAGTGGGATAGAGATAAAAAGTATCAGGGTGTGATTAAGGTAATGAATAAGATCGTCATCAAGATAGATGAGTTAAATGGTAAGATTGATCAACTCTTTCCCAAGAATCGTTTTGCGGCAGTTGCATATAATGAGGTTTCATCTGGTGACAATAACCAGACGTACACTACAACTGGACCACCTGATTTAGAGAGTAGTGCTAAAGGAGAGCCAGAATTGTTTATCGGAAGTCAAATTGACTTCACGGATGATCCGTATGAATTCAAATCAAAGATAGCGAGTTGGAAGCCTATAGGAAAAACCTATGCAATAGAAGGATTATATAGAGCGACACAAATGATAAGCGATCAACCGACAGAAAAAACAGGAAAAAGGAGGTTGATCATTCTTTTAACGGATGAAGAAGATAATCCATCTTCTGGAAGTTATGGAGGCCGGTGTGATGAAATAATAGGATTTCTGAACTCACAATACCCTAATCAAAATCATGATTTTTTAGATACTAAACCTAATCGAATTGCTGTCATTACATATAAAGATAACAACATCCCTTCTTTAAACTGTGTAAGTCAGGATAGCTATTTTGTTGCGACAGACTATGAAGATATATATAACAAGATTTTACTACTTTTTTATGAAGAGGTTGGCCATTTATATGATCCAAAGTATAAGTAGACAAGCAAGGCAAGATGAAATCCATGAGGCATCCAGCCTAAAGTGGAGTAATGATTTGGAGGGATTTATAGATCATGTTAATAGCTGGCAGTATGAGGCTCTAGCTACATTCAAGGCGGCACGTTATAAAGAAAGATGGAATTTCATAAGAAAAAGAATTAATCCTAATTCTGTGTAAGGGAAAAAGTTAATGAATTTACTGCAAGAGTACTTTCTGAAAGTAAGGGCCGGAATATTTGCCGCTATTGAGGCTGATATGATATCTAGGTTGACCCCACAGGAGCTTCGAGAGCAAATATCCACTGCGATTGATGTAATTATATCCAGGGAACAGCTACCAGTATCTTTCTCTGAAAAGGAATTATTTGTTCAAGATATGGTTGATGAGTTAGTTGGACTTGGTCCAATGCAAAGTCTAATGGATGATCCTCAGGTCTCAGACATTATGATAAATGGTCCAAATCAAATATATTACGAAAAGTTTGGAAAGCTTGAGGAATCTGAATTAAAATTTATTGATGAAATACAACTACAGACGATAGCAAAAAGAATCGCATCAAGTGTCGGAAGGCGTATTGATGAATCATCTCCTCTGTGCGATGCAAGATTACATGATGGTAGCCGAGTTAATATGGTTCTGCCTCCTCTTGCTCTTGATGGTACTAGTATTTCAATAAGAAAATTCTCTGATAAGTCAATTTCACTTAATGATCTTGTAGATTTTGGTGCTATGACCTCAGAGATGGCAAAGTTACTCATGGTTGCAACCTACTGCCGGTTGAACATAATCATATCGGGAGGGACTGGTTCAGGGAAAACAACTTTGCTGAACGCTCTGTCTGAATACATCTCTGATGATGAGCGAATTATCACTATTGAGGATGCCGCTGAGCTACGACTATCAAAAAAGCATACTCTCAGACTGGAGACCAGAAAAGATAATATAGAGGGCACTGGCGCAATTGATCAGAATAAGTTACTCATCAACGCACTACGAATGCGTCCCGATCGTATTGTCATTGGGGAGTGCCGGGGGGCAGAAGCACTTGAGATGCTACAGGCGATGAATACCGGGCATGATGGTTCAATGACAACGCTACACGCAAATACTCCAAGGGATGCTATATCAAGAATCGAAAATATGGTCATGATGGCTAATGCTTCGCTTCCTTTGAAGGCTATCAAGCAGAACATTTCAAGTGCAGTGGATATTATTGTTCAGGTTAAACGACTTAATGATGGAAGCCGTCGAGTAACAAGTATATCTGAAGTTGTTGGATTGGAGGGTGATGTAATTGTTATGGAGGAGTATTATTCACTTGATCAGACAATGGATCTAAGTGGCAGAGATCTCAATGAGATCTATATTAAAAGCCCTGTGCATAATCGCTCTGCAGTTAAAAAGAAAGCTGATTTTTTTGGGCTGAATATAGAATTATAGCTCATGCCTCTTTTGTTTTTGGGGTGATTCGATTCTGATTTATTAATATCTATAAGGTAATATTATGAGTTTATTAGCAAGGGTTTGTGTCGTTTCTTTTATGTCAACAGTATCATTAATTGCTTATGCTGGATGTAGCTGTGAATATAATCCACCAGGGATTCTGCTGCCTTGTGAGGAAAATTTATCAGCATCAGGTTTTCCGGAATATTACACTATCCCTGATTCAGCAGGGTATAACGAAGGTTTTAGTGACTCTGTGAGTGGTCAGTTACATTTAAGGATGTTTGTAGAAGACTCAGGAAGTATCTCTTGTAGTACTGCAAATGGAGGAACTCCTGGATTTACAGCATATTGCAATCCAAATTCTATAACAGTGTCCTCAGAAAAAGGACATAGTTGTTGTACTTGTGATTATGATGTGACAGTTACGTATAGGCAGGCATCTCGAGCTAGTTTAGAGTCAGGTTTAGATGATTCTGATAGAGATTATGAAACACGTTATGGAGAGAATGGAAAGTTTCCTGATTTTTCAGCGAGTGCATTCTCGGCTGGGCATATTGGAGACGGAGGTCGGCCTGGCAATGCTCATGTAATTCTTTCTAAAGGACCCTCAAAAGAATCAATTGTTGATCCACTAAAGTGAGGTATGATATTGGAAGCATGCTGATCTTAATATCATTTACTGGTTGCTAGGATAATAGGTAACCCAATTAAATAGTATAGTGCAACTTATTGTGATTGAGCTGTTTGACAGATACCTACTTGGTGACCAGAGACCGAGGATCTGTGTGAACATGGAGTCTCATCAGCTTCAGTTATTTATTGTTAAAATGATTGAAGTAAATATTGTATTTCAACAGGCTTAATTTCCACTGTTGCATTGGGGATAAGGTATGTTCTCAATTAAATAACTATCAGTTGGTGTTTTTTAAAAAGAGAACTGGTGGCTGCCGTGAGAATAGATATCAGCCATCTCTAAAGTACCTGGAGGCATGATCTGAAACTGCCTTTCGAATGGCAATAATATTGATGTAATCTCTAAGAGTGAAACGGATTCTGGTTATGTTTCTATAAATATTCTAATTGTATATCTAAATTATTAAATAGCTTTTTGTAACCAATCTCATCCGTGAGATCTTTCTCTTGATTGAGATTATTTTGACCCCGCGATGATTTGTGTTGATATCTATGGAGAATATAATTAGTAATCGTTCCGCAGCTAAAAAGTATATTTATTTTTTGGATTTAAAATGCGCTATATAGTTATTGTTTTTTGAAGGCGGAATTATTGTGTCTGAATAAACATAAGGAAACAAAAATGAATTATTTGATAAAATCTCTTGTTGCTTTGTTATTGTCAATAAGCCCATTTTTTGTATATGCAGAGTGTAGTTGTGAGCATCATGGTCCCCCAAGTTTTGGACAAAAATGTGAGGAAGGATTATCCGCATCAGGATTTCCTTACTATTATGATGTACCAGCTGAAGCTGGATATAATTCAGGCTTCAGTGGCAGCGTGTCAGGAACACTACACCTGACTATTTTTGTGGAGAGTTCCGGAAAAGTTACCTGTGGTGGGGGATCTCCAGATGGCTTTACCGTTAGCTGCCCTACTCAGACTGTAAGAGGTGACCATGCCTGTTGTTCATGTGAATTTGATGTGACTGCTACCTATACTCAAGCATCAAGGTCTAGCATTGAATCCGGTTTAGATGACTCTGAGCGAGATTATGAAACTCGATATGGTGAACGTTCTAAATTTCCTGATATTACAGCTCATGCATCATCGAGCGGCCATATTGGAGGGCATGGAAATGCAAATGCATTGCTGTCCAGAGGGCCTGATACACAAGTCATTGTGAATCCAGATAACTAAGAGTATGACTTAATAGATTTCTAGTTCAAACAAATGGGATTATTGTTCTCATCTAATGTTTTATATTGATTGCTATCACAACAATATCTGATTATATGAAAGAGGTTAATCTGATATTATTTCATGAGGCAATTATATTTTCATGTGTTTCAGATAGTATCTGATTATGATTACAGTACAAAGTTGCATTCCAATAGTCATGTTGTTTACAAATCAGAAGATGTCAAAGTGAACAGCTATTCTGACTGTGGTTAGATAACATATTAACAAGATAGAGGCTCTATTGATTTTTAGGGCTTCATCTATATCAAGGTACTTATAATAATATTATTCACTACATAAAGTTGGGAGTAAGAAATGTCATCTATTAAAGAGCAGCTAATTAATATTTTAAAAAAAGAAAAAAGATGGCTGACATCTAAAGAAATATCTATGATTGCACTCATACCAGGAAGCACAGTGAGAAATTGCCTTTCGAGTATTAACCATATAGATGTGATATCTAAAGATGAAACGGGCTCTGGTTATGTGTCATATAAGTATACTAATTATGCAAAAAACTGGGAAAAGCTAAACTCGATTATGAATAGTCATACGGCAGAGCTATAGGTGTATATAACTATCAATATATTTAGGGTTTCATGTTGTTTTCGACCCAGCCGTTTTCAATTGCATATTGAAATAATTCAATGTCATTTCTGACTCCAATTTTATCCATGGCACTTTTCTTTTGATTGAAAATGGTTTTAACACTGCGATGATTTATTTTTGATATCTCTGTTATAGATTTTCCACTGACAAACATCCTTATTGCCTCGCTCTCTCTTTTGGTAAGGGTTCGGCTACGTACCCTCCAAACCTGAGACTCTAAGAACTCCCTTATGTCTTTATTAATATATGGGTATCCATTAATAACTGATTTTATTGCTTCTATAATTTCATTTCCCGATGATTTTGATATATACCCAGCGACTCCCGTGTTGAGTATTTTATCAATTAATCCGGCATTTGATATAGATGAAATGACAATGATTGGAAGGTGGGGATATTTCCGGACGATCTTGTTTATCATATAAAGACCATCGGCCTGTTCCATCGAAGGCATATAGTAATCCGTAATTGCAAGGTCATAATCATTAGTGCTCAGTTTGCTTAGTAACTCATCTGGTGACGATGCTTCGTCAATCATTAGAGAGTCGCTCATAGATTGAGATAGTTTGGATTTTATTATGGACTTAATGCCTAGCCTTATGAATGGATGGTCATCTGCGATGATGATTTTGCTTGGTGATTTATGTCTCATATTGGATGGCCTTGCATAGAATATCTTACATCAATATTGTGGGCCATTTTTATTTCTATACAGAATGAAATTTTATTATTTTTTTGAAGAACAATGATTTTGTGTGATTATCTTAATTTTCAAGATTATAGGTCATGTTTATTGATATTATGCACTCTATTTTTGTTAGGTTTTCAACTAGGTCATTAATGAGAGGTATATATAGTGAATTGTAAGAGAGCTTCAGTTGTTTCGATCGCATCTATTTTTTCATTAGCTTCACTTGTTTCTCAGGCAGTTGCATCTCCTTATATTGGAATTAATGCTGGGATAGGAAGAATGGATACTCCAAGTGCTGACTCTGGAAGTGATTCAATAGGTGGCCTGTCTGGTGGGATTAATGCAGGTTATCTATGGGGTGGCGATAGTATACAGTATGGTATAGAAGCAGGATACTATATGTATCCTGAAAACAAATATGAGTTGAATGGTCTGCAACTTAACTATGAAGGAAAGCATGGTGACTTAATGGGTATCGGGCGTTATAAATTTGATTCGGGATGGATTGTAATATCTAAATTTGGCCTCGCATTTGTAAAGCAAGTTACGTCAGGTAATTCTTCGGTCAACTATAGTAAACAGCAAACTCTTCCCAAGATTACTCTGGGTGTGGGTTATGAACTAACTAATAATTGGGAGTTAAATACCCAACTTAGCCACGTTTTTGGAAGCAAACCAACAGCATTTCCAAATCCAGGAACTAGTGATGATTACAACCAGGTCGCATCTATAGATATGATGGCTCTTGGTATTTCATATAACTTCTAATACCATGTGGGCTGGCGTTCACCTTGGTGAATAATAATCTCATTTTTTGTACATTTCATTACGAAATTTTTGAGTCCGTACGATAAGAGATCTGCTATTCACCCCTGTGCGTTAATAGGGGTACTCTCACTTAATCCCTAGTATTCCATATCATAACATACATGATGAACAGCCAGTTCAAGCCCTCATGCTTTGAGGAGTGATTGTTGATTATATGAATTCATGAATAATAATAATTCATGGTTTTTCAAATTTATTCCATTCCAAAATAAACCCTACTTTGAGTATGTTGGTTAGGTGCTCGTATGGCGCCTCAGCGCCTCAGTATTCAGCATAGTGTTGTACTAATAAGTTTCGCTTAATTGCATTTTATAGTGATGTGGAGGGCATAGCCACTATAGCCACTAATGTATTAATAAAATATTATCATTATGGACTCTGTAATAAGCTGGTAGAAATAGCATTATGGTTTATAAATGGAGATATAAACAATGGGAAACATCAAGAGGAAAGGCCAATTTGCAAGAGTTATCTACTCTGACACCAGAGAGCGGTATGCGGTTTTAATCGATACTGAAAATAATGACAAATATTATCGTTATGAATTTAATTCAGACAACTCATTGTTACCATCGTTTGGGGAGGAGATCGAGCTAAGCAAGTTGAAAAATTTGACTTCTAATTTCTAAGTGACTGGATGTTAATTAATTATAGAGATAGAAAATTCGAACTTTACTGTTCTTAATTTAGTCGGGGCGAGAGATGGAAAAAAGAGAGGTGGTCATATTGGATGCAGGTCGTACCGCAGTAGGAGCCTTTAGAGGGGGCTATCCACTGTTCCTGCAACAAAGCTTGGTTCAGATGTAATAAATAATTTATTAGCAAGGAATGGTATATGTCCGGATGATATCGATGAAGTGATAATTGGTCAGGTGCTTACTTCAGGCTGTGGTCAGAACCCAGCCAGACAAACAAGCCTGGGATCTGGTATTCCAGAAAAGGTGTCAGCCTTTACCCTTAATAAGGTCTGTGGTTCGGGATTAAAATCTATTCAGCTTGCCTATCAGGCTATCTTATGTGGCGATTCAGATTTGATCATCGCAGGTGGCCAGGAAAATATGAGTATGGCTCCCCATTTGATCCATAACTCTCGAAATGGAGTTAAAATGGGTTCATGGTCTCTTGAAGATAGCATGATTAAAGATGGTCTTTGGGATGCTTTTCATGATTATCATATGGGGCAAACTGCTGAGAATATTGCCAGGAAATTTAAAATTAGTCGTTTTGAGCAAGACGATTTTGCTTTTGAATCTCAGTCTAAAGTGATTAAGGCAGTAAAAAGTCATAAGTTTGTAAGTGAAATTGTGCCGATCGAAGTGCCTCAGAAGCGTAAAGATCCTCTTATTGTTGAACGGGATGAGTTTCCTCGCCCAGAAACTTCGCTCGTGGGACTTGCGAGTTTGCCCCCAGCATTTGCCAATGATGGGACTGTCACAGCGGGAAATTCCTCTGGGATTAACGACGGAGCTGCGATGGTAATTCTCTGTTCTGCAGAAAAAGCGAAACAACTAGGAATTCAGCCTATTGCGAAGCTTAAGGCATTTGCAACTGCCGGAGTGGAACCTGCCTTGATGGGGACAGGACCGATTCAAGCTTCACGTAAGGTACTGGATAAATCAATGTGGAGTGCGAGTGAGCTTGACCTTATTGAGTCGAATGAGGCATTTGCTGCTCAGGCGATAGCAGTTAATCGTGAAATGGGTTGGGACACTTCGAAAGTTAATGTCAATGGCGGTGCAATTGCACTCGGCCATCCAATAGGTGCATCAGGTGCACGTATTTTCGTGACTCTGGTGCATGAAATGATGCGCCGGGATACAACAACTGGTTTGGCTACTCTATGTATTGGTGGGGGAATGGGGATTGCGGCTACAGTAGAAAGAGATGAAGAGTGTAGAAAAATATCAATTCCGGGATTTTACTTAGAGAAATTATTAAAAAATAACAGATAGATTTGGCTTAATCATTTAGATATTAAGGCCACCAATGTTATTTAATAAGGGTACCAGATGCTAAGAACACTCCAAACATTTGTTGAAATTGCTAAAGCCAAGACTGATAAGAGAATTGCTGTTGCAGCAGCTGAAGATAGAACCACGCTTCAGGCCCTGAAAAGGATTGTTGAAGAGGGAATCGCAACACCGATCTTAGTCGGTGATGAGCAGAAGATTGAGAAATTCAGCCAGGAGATTGACTTTGATATTCGCAGCTTCCGGTTGATTGATGTCAAGGTGCCATTCAAGGCCTGTCAAAAAGCGGTTGAGCTGGTGCGCGAAGGTGAGGCCGATGTTCTGACACGTGGCCTGCTGAGTACACCAGATTACTTACGCCCTATCCTGCACAAGGATAAGGGATTGAAAAATGCTCGCCTAGTTTCCCATGCAGCATTTCTCGAGATGCCTACTTATCACAAGGTTTTTGCCTTTACCGACTCCGGGATCAACATCGCGCCGGATGTGAACGACAAGGCGCTGATGATCCAAAACTGTGTCAAAGTCTTCCACAGCGTTGGCATCGACAACCCCAAGGTTTCCGTGATGGCGGCGACCGAAGGAGTAAAGACAGCCATACCATCCACCATTGATGCGGCGATCCTGACCCAGATGAACCGCCGCGGTAGCATTCAGGGCTGTGTCGTGGATGGACCCCTTTCTGTTGATCTGACCTTTAGCAAAGAGTCCGTTGCGCATAAGGGAATGGATACCCCGGTGGGTGGGGACGCTGATCTTATTCTGCTACCCGATATCAATGCCGCGAATGCTTTCTATAAGTCCTGTACCTTCTTAGGTGGTGCCAGGGGGGCGAGCTTTATTATGGGCACCATGGCACCCATTGACTTCCCATCACGTTCTGACTCTATTGAAACTAAGTTCTACTCTATGGCTTGTGTCGTCGCTCAGTGTCATTAAGGGGAAGTTATGAAAATATTAGCGATTAACCCCGGTGGGATGTCGACCAAAATCGCCGTCTATGAAAATGAGCGGGAGTTGTTTTGCAAGTCGATTGGTCACTCCATGGCTGAGTTGGCGCCTTTTAAAAAGGTTGCGGATCAAAAAGCTTATCGTAAGCAGCTGATCCTCGACTCCCTCAAAGAGAAAGGGATCGACCTGAGTGAGATCGACCAGTTCGTAGGGCGTGGTGGCATGGTGCGCAATCTTGAGAGCGGTGTCTATCGGATCAATGAGGCGTATCTGCATGATGCGTCTGTGGGCCTCAACGGTGAGCATGCGTCCAACCTGGGGGGAGTTTTGGCGGACGAGCTTGCTAAAGAGGTGGCTGCCGACAAGATCGCCTATACGGTTGACCCTGTGATGGTGGATGAGTATGAAGAAATCGCTAAATTCTCAGGAATGGCGGATATCTCGAGGGTCCGTAGCTTTCATGCGCTCAATCACAAAGCAGTAGCGACTCGCTATGCCAAAGATCTTCACAAACCGATCTCTGGGCTGAATCTAATCGTTGCTCATCTGGGCAGCGGGGTGAGCATAGGTGCTCATAAGGCAGGACGGATTGTTGATGTGAACTCGGCGCTGGGAGGCGACGGCCCCTTCTCTCCGGAACGGGCCGGTGGAGTCCCTCCTTTGGCTTTGATCGACATGTGCTTTTCGGGCAAGTACAGCTATCTGGAGATCTACAAGAAGCTGATTGGTGAGGGGGGGGTCTACAGCTATCTCGGAACCAAGGACATGCGTGAAGTTGAGCGTCGGGCGTTGGGAGGAGATGCCAAGGCGAACCAGATCTTTGAAGCAATGGCCTACCAGGTCGCTAAGGAGATCGGTGCCTGTGCCGTAGCCCTATCTGGCAAGGTAGATGCGATCTTGCTGACCGGAAGCATCGCCCACTCCGGGCTCCTCACGGATTGGATCTCAAGTCGCGTACAATTTATTACTTCCGAGGTTGTGATTTATCCGGGAGAGGATGAGATGCAGGCGCTGTGTCAGGGGACTTATGACGCGCTGCGTGGATTAAGACCCATTCTGGATTATTAAGCTAACAGTTTTACCGGGAGGTATCGGAATTATTGAATGCCTCCTTTTGTGATCTTTTGAAAGTGGATGGCAGATCATGAGTGAGAGTAGATATGTTTTTATGATTAAGGATAGCGTGACTCTAGCCCAGTCTTTAGATGATGATGATGCAGGGATTGTACTTGTCAGTTTATTGCGACAGGACTTTATCATTTCACCTTATCAAGTGAAGGCTATGAGTGAAGAGGAGGCTCTCTCTATGATGGAGTGTCACAAGGATATCAAGAATAACGGATATCCATGGGGGTGAAAATACCACTTCGCCAGTAGTAAATAATTATTCATATCAATTTATGATCTAGCTAGTAAATACTAGGATTATAACAATCCAGGAGCATCGTAAATTTCACGAGGCTTTATAAATAATATTCGGTGATCAATTTATTATGGACTTTATGGATTTAAAGAGTAAAAAGAAGGCCTTTGATATGCCTGTCATTCAGGGGAATCCAGCATATACTGTCGCCCCAAATCGATTTGTGAATCGTGAGTATTTTTTGATTACCTATGAAACAGATCCTGATGCATTGGCTCGGATCTTACCGCCGGGATTGGAAGCGCCAGAGCCACTGGTTAAATATGAATTCATGCGGATGCCAAACTCCAGTGGGTTTGGAGAATTTAATGAGTCGGGCCAGGTGATCCCTGTGACGTTCGAGGGGGAACCTGGAACCTATGTCCATTCGATGTTTTTGGACTGTCATCCACCGATTGCCGCTGGTCGGGAAATCTGGGGATTTCCTAAAAAGCTGGGATCGCCCAAGCTGGAAATCGATGGCGATACCCTGTTAGGAACCTTAGACTATGGTAAAACCCGAATTGCAACGGGGACCATGGGCTTTAAGTTTGAAGAGCTTGATAAACTCGCTGTTCAGGAAGCTCTGGGGGGACAAAACTTCTTGGTTAAATCGATCCCACATGTGGATGGCACACCAGCAATTTGTCAACTGGTTCGTTATCAGATGACCGATATCCGGGTAAAGTGGGCTTATACAGGTCCCGCTGCTTTAGAGTTCCATGCTCATGCATTAGCTCCCGTAAATGAGCTACCAGTAAAAAGAGTTATCTCTGCATCACATTTTATTGCTGACTTGACTCTACCCTATGGTGAAGTTGCTTTGGACTACTTGAGTTTTTCAGAATCTTATGCAGCCTCAAGATAAGAAATAGTTTCATCTTTAAATTATCGATAGCTAATTTATTTCACTGTTCTTAAAAATTGGGAGATATCCATGGAAAGGTATCCAGTTCCGGAAAGAGTTCGAAATAGAGCATATATTAACTCTGAGGGCTACTACCAAGAGAGGTATCGATACAGTATCGAGAATAATGAAGATTTTTGGGAGAATTTAGCATACTCTAAGCTTAAGTGGATAAATCCTTTTTCGAAAGTAAAGTCAGAGAAATCATCACGAGGATTGTATTCCTGGTTTTTAGATGGAAAGATAAATGCTTGCTATAACTGTGTTGATAGACATCTGGAGGAAAGGGGATATCAAACCGCTATTATTTGGGAGGGGAATGAGCCAGATGAGGTGCGCTCAATAAGCTATTATGAGCTGCACCAGGATATTTGTCGCTTAGCAAATGCCCTGAAAAGAAAAGGGATCCGTAAAGGAGATAGTGTAGCTATCTACATGCCTATGATTCCTGAGGCTATAATCGCAATGTTAGCCTGTGCTCGTATTGGTGCCATACACACAGTCATTTTTGCTGGTTTTAGTTCAAAAGCATTGGCACAGAGAGTTAATAGTGCTAATGCTAATTTGCTTATTACAGCAAATGAGGGGGTTAGGGGTGTAAAACGTATTCCCTTAAAAGAAATTGTTGATGAGGCACTCTCTGAGTGTCCCCAGGTTCATTCTGTTCTAGTCGCTCATCGAACGTCTTCTGAGGTAAAGATGCTCTCCGGTCGAGATTACAGCCTCGATAAGTTAATGGATACGGAAAGACCCTATTGTCCTTGTGAAGAAATGGATAGTGAGGATCCTCTCTTCATTCTCTATACGTCAGGAAGCACAGGGATCCCAAAAGGGATTATGCACACTACAGCTGGATATTTATTATATGCTGCGGTTACTCATCAGTATATATTTGACTATCATCCTGGCGATGTATATGCCTGTGTTGCAGATCTTGGTTGGATCACTGGACATAGCTATGTAGTTTATGGACCCCTAGCCAATGGAGCAAGCACCTTAATGTTTGAAAGCCTGCCGACTTATCCCGATCCAGGGCGTTACTGGGATATGGTTGAACGGCATAAAGTAAATATCTTTTATACCTCTCCTACGGCATTGCGTAATCTGAACAAGCATGGTGATCTCTGGGTCAATAGCTATGATCGCTCATCTCTACGTGTATTAGGAAGTGTAGGGGAGCCAATCGATCAGGAGACCTGGAAATGGTATCACGAAATTGTAGGAGAGGGACGTTGCGCAGTTGTTGATACCTGGTGGCAAACTGAGTGTGGAGGTATCATGATGAGCCCGCTTCCAGGCGTATCCGAAAACAAACCTGGATCTGTACATCATCCTTTTTTTGGTATTGAGCCGATTATTTTAGATGAAGATGGTAAGGCTCTGTTGGGGAATGATGTTCACGGTGAGCTTGTCATTCGCCAAAGCTGGCCCGGGATAGCACGTAGTATTTATGGCGATCATCGAAGGTTCATTGAACTGTACTGTAAAACTCATCCGGGTTTGTTCTATACAGGAGATGGAGTATATAGAGATAAAGATGGTTATTATTGGGTTACCGGGCGCATTGATGATGTGCTAAATGTATCTGGTCATAGAATAGGTAGTGGTGAGATTGAGAATGCATTGACGCAGCATCCTGCTTGTGTTGAATCATCAGTCATTGGTGTTCCTGATCCTATAAAGGGGCAAGGTATTTATGCATTTGTCATTCTAAAGGAGAGTGATTCTGATAGGGGCGATATAACGTCTGAGTTGAAAGGTTATGTTTGCAATATAATTGGACCGTTTGCTAAACCGGATAACATTATTATCGTGCCGGAACTACCAAAAACAAGATCCGGAAAGATTATGCGTAGACTATTACGTCATATAGCAACCTGCAATTTGGACGGGGTGGGAGATCTTTCAACATTAAACAATCCTGATGCAATAAAAGAGATTGCATCGATCTTTAATAATAGTGAACAGTTATTAGATGTGATGAATTAAGTGTTAAGGAAGGGGTTGATATTATCTCGTCGCATTAGATTTTATTTTTTAGATTTAGCATCGAGATTGAAGGTTATACCAACACATAACAAGACATTTTTGTATATGTTTGCTTTTCCGGGTTTTTATAACTGAGGAGAATCGCATGAATAATTATTGGAGGTTTGCCAATAAAATAAAAGAGTTGCTAGTAATCCTGCTTTTTATGTATTGCACCTCGGCTTATGCTAAGGTTCTTTCAATTGATGCATATAAAGTGAAAGATTTAGGTGATGGTAACCTTAAATATACAGGGGATGTTGTTATTAATATGGATGATAGTGATCCTATTAGATTGGAAGCTGATATACTTAGTTACCATAATGATCAAATTATAATGAGAGGGAATGCAAGATTAGTAACTGATAAGTTAGTAATAAGATCGGAGGTAATGAAGGTCTATCACTCGAGCTCAAATGTTACCATCGCTTCAGATGAAGTTATTTTTGGAAACTGACTTATAGAAGGCGTCCAGATTTTACTAATTTATTTCGAATGTTTTAAGTTAAATGGAATTTACAGTAAAAATAACGGGGGTGTTTAAATGCTGAGTTGATTTTAGGGTTTGATATGTATATGTCACATCCTATGGGGTTCTTATTTTATGAGTGAAAATGGATTATGGGGATTATTGAATTTCAGATATTAGGAGTAGTGAAATGAAGTTGAAGATATATCTGGTAAACTATGTTTTAGCATTATTTTTCGTGTCAACAAGTGTATTGGCAGATTCATATGGTGATCTATTTACTTGTGGGCACTCATGGAAAAGTGTATGGGCTCGAGTGGATCTTAAGAATAAAGAGCAGCATCAATATATTCTGAATTTTAAACCTGAACCAAATCCTATATCCACATACACATATCAGAGAATTGATGGCGGATTATATGAGGAATCAATGAATGTTGATGTTGATTTTCAACCTGGTAGTAAGTTCGTCACTATAAAACACCCAAACTTGGGAGTTGAAAGAAAATATGTTCTGGATGAATATACTAATAGGCTAATAGATACTTCGGGTGATGGATTCAGCTTTGTATTCTCTCACTGTATTGTGGAATAGGGTCATATATTCAACCTGTTTATTAAGCATAGTAGATCTACCGTTCAATTACTAATGCAGAATCAAGGCATGACCTGTAATGTATGCGATTACTTTCACAAGTATCAGACTCTGTTGAAGTTTCAGATTTGGCTCTGCAGTTGGCAATTTTTTCATCCCGCAAGGCAGAAGATGTGTGGTGTAGCCGCTCTACATGAGCATCTGATAACGCTACTGGGAGGAAAAAATTGCCACTGCCCTTCGGAAAAGCCCTGTTCATTATTGCTCATCACTCATTTAGAACAACTAAACCTCATGATCCGCGCCGCGAACAGAATATCTTCAGGGGCAACAGGTTCAAAATTGGAAATGCCAACAGAGCCTAAGATAAGAAGAGCTCCGAGTCAGAGCTCTTTCTTTTCTAGGGGAGGGTGATAGTTAATAGAGGCTGTTGCCTTCCTCTTCTGCAGCGTTCTCATCATCAAAGCCGTGGTGAAATGCTCTGATCTCCTCATCAGTCGGGTTGTGATATAGCTTATAGATCTCATCCCGATCTCCGCCCTCATAACAGACGCGGATCCCTTCTTCATAGGCGATTTTATCCATCTTTAATCCCTCACTTTATTCCTGCACACCTGAATGTGTCGCCCTCTCTCCCTAAATGTAGATGAAACCATCCATTTCGTCGTGGCTGGCTTAGGCTCTGTTGACGTTTCAGATTTGGTTCTGCAGTTGGCAATTTTTTCATCCAGCAAAGCTGAAGATGTCTGGTGTAGTTGCTCTACATGAGCATCTGATAACTCGGCAGGGAGGAAAAATAGCCACTGCACTTCGGGCTCTGCCTGAGAAAGCTCTGTTTATTGTTGCTCATCACTCATTTAGAGCAACTAAATCTCATGACTCGCGCCGCGAATAGAACATTTTCAGCGGCAATAGGTTCAAAATTGGAAACGTCAACAGAGCCTTGTACTGATCTTTTAACTCCTTGATCTTTAGAGATTCGGCTAGATCGGCTGGGCAGAATACCAAGAGCTGCTTAAACTTTTATTAATCGACAATTGAGTCTTAGCAACGATGAAGATTAGCCAGAGTATTACTTTTGTGATCCTTGCGGTGTTGATCCTGGTACTTGGAGGCGTCTATTTGGGGGCCCGATTTCTGATCCTCAATGAGTTTCAGCAATTGGAGCGAAGCAGCGTCGAGCGAAACCTGGTTCGTCTGCATCAGGCATATTTCGGTCGCCTCAAAGAGATGAATATTTTCACTCAGGATTGGTCTGAGTGGGATGATAGCTATGCCTATATGCAGCATCGCGATCCCCTCTATGAATCCAGTAATCTCACGGCATCGACTCTGGCTAACCTGAATATAGACATCATCGCCTATCTGGATCTCGATGGACAGCTCTATACTGGGGTTGCTCTTGAGAAGGGAGTTCTTGCACCTTTGTCATTTAAAATGTCCCAGGAGCTGGCGCGCTATATGAGTGAGCAGCTGGTTTATCATCCACAGGCAGGTCTGTGGCGACTCGATGATGAGATCTATCTTTTTTCAAGAAAGCCGATCCTTCCCAGTAGTGGCAAGGGGCGAGCCATGGGCTCCCTGATGATGCTCAAACGGGTGGATGCCCAGTTCAAGAGCGAGTTGCAGCAGTCTGCAGCTGCGACCGCCTCCATCTCGCGTTTTAATCCGGAAGATTTTATCGGGCGGGAACCTCTGTTGGCGCGGTTACGCAGGGGAGAGAACCAGGTATTCATCAAGCAGGAGTATATTCATGGTATGACCCTGCTGCGCACCTATGATAAACAGCCCGGGCTGGTCATTGATATCTATCAGCCAAGAGAGTTTTACCTGCTGGGTCGTAAGATGGTGTATTCATTCTTCTTCTACCTGAGCATTGGTGGATTGATCTATGCTCTGGTTGTTCTGGTGACTCTGCATGGGTATGTTTCCTCACGCTTACTCCGCCTCTCCCGTAACCTCAAGTTGGTTGGCGATGAGGAGCATTCTCAACAGAGGGTCAAGGTCGAGGGCCATGATGAGATTGCTGATGTGGCGCGCTCCTGCAATCACATGCTGGATGGACTTGAAATCATGCGTCGCGAGAAGGATGCAGTGGAGCAGCGTCAGCGCATTCAAAATGAAGAGCTAGTGAGTCTAACCACCGGAGACTGGATTTCAAAAGGCTCTTTAGTCAATACCACCCGCCGCTTCAATGAGGCTTTGTGCAGGGCTTCGGGAGCCGCGAGAAGTAGTATCTGGTTTTGCTCCAAGGATAAAGAGCTGATGCATTGTAAGGATCTCTACTTTGCCCCTGAGGATGAGCATCGCAGCGGCCTATCTATACCTTATCGCCTGGTCAAGGAGCGTTACCAGCGTCGGATGTCCGATTTTCATCAGAGTTCGCTGATTATTCTTGAGCCTTTAATGGATCCAAGACTCCAGGGAATGGTCCGCAACCTTGGATTGGAAACCTTGTATGGGTCGGTGATCATCTCACCGATTCACCACAAGGGAGAGCTTCTTGGATTTATCGTGGTTGAGAAGGAGAGGGTAACGGATCGCTGGTATTCCGATGAGCAGAGTTTTGTACTGGCGGTGACCGATTTTGCATCCCAGATCATGATGACCCTGTTAAAACTGGAAACCCACCAAAAGCTTAAGCTTCAGGCGAGCACCGATGAACTGACTAAGCTTCCCAACCGCAGTTACTTCATGGAGCTTCTCTCCAGCCAGCTCCAGGTGGCCGAAGAGATGGAGCAACCCCTGGCTCTGATGTTTATCGATCTGGACTTTTTCAAGGCGATCAATGACAACGAGGGGCATGCCGCAGGAGACTTCGTTTTGCAGGTGGTTGCTCAGCGACTCAAGTCCAGGCTACGTCGTGATGACTGTGCCGGGCGGATCGGAGGCGATGAGTTCATGGTCTTTATCTGTAAGAGTAGTGCCTCGGAGGCAGAGCTCATCGCCAAGCAGCTTGTCAGTGAAATAGAGCGGCCGATCATCTATGAAGAGAAAGCCCTGAGCCTCAGTGCCAGTATCGGGATCTCGATATATCCCCAGGATGCCGATAAGGTTGAGCAGCTGATCGAATGCGCAGATGCGGCCATGTACCTGGTGAAAAAGGGCGGACGCCAGGGGGTGCAGCTGTTTACTAAGGATGAGGAAGAAGAGAGTTAGAATCCCAGCCACAAACAGAGCCACATCATCAGCATTCCACCGATCAGTGTCAGCAGAGTATTGCGGGTGCGCCAGGCGATCGCCAAAGCCACTATCCCGGCGATGAGGCGTGGGTCGTGCCAGTTACTGCTGTTGATGGCGGGAGTCATCACTGCAGGAGTGACCAAGGCTGCCAGCACGGCGGCGGGCACATATTTAAGAAGGCTACGCAGGGTTTGCGGCATCTGATAGCGATCGGCCAGCCATAAAAAGGAGTAGCGAAAGGCAAAGGTGCCAAGACTGCCCGCCAATAGGATGATCCAGATCTGTGACTGGCTCATGAGACCACCTCCTGTCCTGAGCCTTGCCCAAGGTAACGCTCGGCGAAAAAGCCACTAAAGATCCCACAGACGGCCGCGATTAAAAGCCCCAGGTTATAGGGCATCTGATGAAGGAGCACAGATAAAGTCCCCCCGACCACGGCAGCCAGAACACTCGGGCGATTTCTCAACGCAGGGATCAGCAATGAGAGAAAACACAGGGGAACCGCTAAATCCAGCCCCCAGCTCTGTGGGACCGCCTGCCCAAAAAAGATCCCAACCCCGGTTGAAAGTTGCCAGAACAACCAGAGCGGAAAGCCGGTTCCCAGAAAAAACAGGGTTTTCTCCTTTGCCGATAGAGGGTGTTGCTCAAAGTGAAGATGAGACACAGCGTAAGACTGATCCGTCAGCAGATAGGCACACAACAGGCGCATCGGTCCATTCAATTTAAGTTGGTGGGCCGAAAGGGCCGCACTATACATCATAAACCTGAGGTTAATGATCCAGATGGTGAGAATCACCATCAGCGGCAGGGTGTGGCTGCTGATAAGAGAGGAGACCGCGATCTGTGAGGCACCGGCCATCAGGATCAATGAAGAGAGCTGAGCGGTTATCGGGGGCATTCCCGCATGCACTGCTGCCATCCCGGTGATCATCCCAAAAGGTAGCATCCCGGGGATCAAGGGCATCACAGCGAGCATGCCGGCACAAAAAGGTGAACGGTGCATGGCTGAATTTTGAGATCTTATGAATGAGAAGGTGAGTTGAAAGCAGTCCCAAGAATATAACTTGTGGTTGTAGGTTTGCAATCACTTGCTTTGGCTAAGTGAGCCGACAAGACAGAGTGCGACAAATTTAGGTGAGACAGACTTTGGCATTCACCCATGAGTTCCCCTGCTGTTTATCTCCGACCACCTTTGGTGATTATCCCTCTTGCAATGGCTCTCGGGTGAACTCTCTTCCAACACAGAGGGACAAACAGTGGCGATCCTCTGTGGTTGAGTGTTTATGGCCCATTCTTGCTGTGTCGGTTTCGTTTGCTCCGCCTCAGGTGGGTGATGTGTTGAGCGAGTTTTATGCTGCATGGGCGGGTTTTTTATAGATTTTGTGATTTTATTTCGGTTTTTGGAAGAAAAACCAAGAGGTCTCAGAGAGAAAATAGGGTAGGATGTGCGGTCGATTTTTAACACTGGTGGGCTTAAACAGCTCAACAAGGCAGCTTGGTGTCTCCCGGTAAGGGAGAGACTGAAGGTCACAGAGTTACCTGGAGTTGCCGGGATAGTGCCAATGGAGAATCAATAATATGAAGCAAAAGCTAACACTTTCCTTACTCAGAGGGTTCCCTAAAAACTTCTGGGTAGCCAATGGTGTCGAGCTACTCGAGCGTGCCGCATATTATGGGGTGTTTATCGTGATCACCCTGTATCTGTCACGAATTCTTGGTTTCAGCGATGTAGAGTCGGCCTGGATTTCAGGGGCCTTTTCCGCTGGATTATATTTTTTGCCAACCTTTACCGGGGCTTTGGCGGATAAGATCGGCTTTAAACAGGCCCTGATGCTGGCGTTTGGCTTGTTGACCCTGGGCTATGCCGGACTGGCAATATTTCCTATGTTACTTGAGCAGCAAGGCCTGGTTGAGTATGGTCGGGAGGTGACTTTCCATGGGCTTGTGGACGCAGATATCCGCTGGACCATAGTCCCCATAATGGTGGTCATCATGATCGGTGGCTCCTTCATCAAGGCGGTGATCACCGGCACTGTGGCAAAATCCACCACAGCAATGAACCGGGCCAAGGGTTTTTCGATCTTTTATATGATGGTTAACATCGGTGCTTTTTCCGGCAAGACCATAGTAAAACCCCTCAGGGAGTCGATGGGAGATCTGGGGCTTATTAACCTCAACTACTATGCCGCCGCTATGACCCTGATCGCCCTGGTCAGTGTGTTTCTGTTCTTCCGGCATTCAGAAGATCTGTCTCAGAATCGCTCTTTGTCTCAGGTGTTTTCTGCACTGGCCAAGGTTTTGGGGAACGCACGGCTGCTGATTCTGACCCTTATCATCACAGGTTTCTGGATGGTTCAGCAGCAGCTTTATGCGACCATGCCAAAGTATGTATTACGGATGGCTGGTGAGGGGGCTTCTCCCTCCTGGTATGCCAATGTGAACCCGCTGGTGGTGGTGCTTAGTGTCGGACTTGTGACGGCGATGATGAAAAAGCGCACCGCTCTTTTTTCAATGATGATAGGCATGCTGATTATGCCGATCTCTGCTTTGACTATGGCTTCGGGGAATTTCTTTAGCGGCTATATCGATCTGGGTTTCATCCAGGTGCACCCGATCACCTTTATGATGATTGCGGGAATCGTATTCCAGGGATTGGCGGAGTCCTTTATCTCGCCCAGGTTCCTTGAGTATTTCTCCCTGCAGGCCCCCAAAGGAGAGGAGGGAATGTATCTGGGCTTCTCCCATCTACACTCCTTTATCAGCTCTATTCTTGGATTCGGTTTGTCGGGCTATCTGCTCGATGCCTACTGCCCCGATCCACGCAAGTTTGCATCTCATGAGGCCTGGGCCGCTTCGGCGACTCATGCTCATTACATCTGGTATGTATTTGCGGCAATCGCGCTGACCTCAGCCATCTCCTTGATGATCTACAGCGTGGTCATCAAACGTCTGGACAGAGCAAAGGAGCAACTGATCCCAGCCTCTGCATGATAGAAAAGAAACCGGCAAGAGCTCAGCGCTCTTGCCGGTTGAGAGCTACTCCTGAGAAGCTCCCTTCCAGGCAGGAATAGCCGCCCCATCCGGGTAGATCTCCTGCATCTTCTGCGCTACGGGTTTGGAGTGCAACACGGCAACCAGCTTCTTGAGCAGAGGATTATGATCACCTTTACGTGCGACGATTAGATTCGCGTAAGGGTTATCCGGCCCCTCATGAAACACCGAGTGGGAGAGTTTTAATCCCGCAGGTTTGAGGAAGTCATTGTTGATCGCTGCCAGACTCACATCGTTGAGTGAGCGAGGGATCTGGGCTGCATCCAGCAAGATGAACTTCAGGTGTCTTGGGTTCGCTACTATGCTGTTGATGGTTCCCTTGATGCCGGTTCCCGGCTTAAGCTTAATCAGCCCCTTATCGGCAAACAGCATCAGGGCGCGCCCCTCATTGCTTGGGTCGTTTGGAATGGCGATCTTCGATCCATCTTTTAACTGAGCCAGGCTGTCGATCTTGTGGGAGAACACTCCCATGGGGAACACAAAGGTCTTGGCAATCGGTTCAATCTTGTAGCCATGGGCCTTGATCTGTGCCTCCAGGAAGGGCATATGCTGGAACATGTTCGCATCCAGCTGGCCAGACTCCAGGGCGATGTTAGGGATGTTATAGTCACTGAAGGGAACCACCTCAAGGTTAAGGCCATACTTATCCTTGGCCTCCTTCTGCGCTACCGCCATCACCTGCTGCATGGCGCCACTCATAACTCCAATGGTCACCCGGTTGCTGGTGGGGGTCATCATTGAGGCTCCAACCTGGCTGAAGATACAGGCCGCCCACAGCACTATGCTGACCGCGCTCAGGCTCTTGTAGCTACGGCTCTTTGCTGTGTGATCGCCATACCACTGCACCAGTTGCACCAATACGATCAGCAGCACCACAGTCACTATCATCACCGGGATATCAAACTGCTGGTATCCGTAGTTGATCGCAAGCTCCCCAAGACCTCCGCCACCGATGGCACCGGCCATTGCTGAGTAGCCGATGAGGGCTATCAGGGTCAGGGTTGCACCCTTGATAAGGCTGGGTAACCCTTCCGGGATCAGCACTGAAAGCGCAATCTGGCGGGTGGTTGCCCCGAGCGAGATAGCCGCTTCAACCACTCCCTTTGGAATTTCGGAAAATGCGGACTCAGCAACCCGGGCATAGAAGGGGATTGCAGCCAACACCAGAGGGACGATCGCTGCATTGGTGCCTATGGTGGTGCCAATCAACAGCCGGGTTAGTGGCAACACTGCGATCATCAGAATGATATAGGGAAAGGAGCGCCCGATATTGACGATGATCCCCAGCACCCGGTATAGCTTAGGATGCGGGCGCAGGCTACCCGGTGCGGTGAGATACAAGAGAAGCCCAACCAGGGTACCAAAGGCAATACTGATGAACCCTGAGATAAAAACCATGTAGATGGTTTGCCAGCTCGCTAAAGCAAATTGCTGCCAAGTCGCATTAAACATATCCCAGTACCTCCGTTTTAACCTGCTGTTGCTGGCAGTAAGCGAGCGCTTCTTCTATCTGAGAGGGCTGACCGATCAGCCTGAGAATGGTGATGCCGAACAGGCTGTCCTGAACCGTATCCAGGTCCGCCTGCAAGATGCTGGTTTTGACCCCATAGTGCTGCTGGAGATCGCTGATCACAGGTGCCTCTGAGGCATCACCGACAAACAGCAGCTGGACCACAGGATCCGGGTTTTGCTCACTCCACTCGGGCTGGAGTTTGAGAGTAGAGGGTAGTTCGATATGCAGGTTTGCCTGGATCAGCGCCTTGCTGGTGGGGTGCTGCGGATCGGAAAACAGCTTAAGGACCGAGGTGAGCTCGGCAACCTTGCCCGCTTCAAGCACTGCAACCCGGTGGCAGATAGATTTGATCACATCCATCTCGTGGGTCACCAGGATAATGGTCACTCCGAGGCGCTGGTTGATCTCCTTGAGAAGGCTCAGGATCTGCTGCGTGGTCTCGGGATCAAGGGCTGAGGTGGCCTCATCGCACAACAGGACCTTAGGCTCGGCTGCTAACGCCCTGGCAATGGCGACCCGCTGCTTCTGCCCGCCACTGAGCTCCGAGGGGTAGGCATTGGCCTTGTCCTGAAGGCCGACCAACTCCAGTAGTTCGTTGACCCGGTTGTTGATCTGCTCTTTGGGCTGCTTGATAAGCTCCAATGGGAAGGCCACATTGCCTGACACTGTGCGAGACTGCAGCAGGTTAAAGTGCTGGAACACTTTACCGATTTGCTGGCGCTCCAGTCGAAGCTGCTTCGCATTCAGCTGGTTGAGTGCGACCCCATCCAGGATCACATCACCAGAGGTGGGTGTTTCCAAAAGGTTGATACAGCGAACCAGGGTTGATTTACCCGCACCACTGCGACCTATGATGCCGAAGATCTCTCCGGGCTGAATATGGATATCGATCCCGCGCAGGGCTTCGACACTCTGATTACCTTGCTGGTAGCTTTTATGAATATTTTTAAGTTCAATCATGCCGTCATTTCCAGGGCTCGCGTTACCAGGGCTGCGAAATCGCCAATGTGCCTGGGTACCGGCATTGAACTTAAGTCAGGAGATGTAACGCTTACTCATCCACATTTAAGCTCAACCGCTAGGGCAGTACCCAGGTTGAGCATGAGCATTCGTTGTCTGAAGGTGGGTTGTTTCATGATCTTCTCAACAGCTTGACTGAGTTCATTGAACCCAAATCTGTGAGCAGAGTCAATGTTTGTCAGGTTCGGCAAAGAGCAGGAATTGCCATCATTTACGACATATATTTTGACTTTATATTGATGGGCGGAATTTTATTTTAGGCAGTATGGATGTTTAGCCGTCTAAATGGCTTTTAGGGTCATAAAAAAAATTAAAATTTTTTTCGGTTGTGTGGGTAAAGTACTCCCCGGGAGCTGTGGTGAAGAGTGTTTAGTGGGTTATCGGCTCTGCGACCAGCAAGTTGGCCAGGACAGCAGAGCCTGAGAGGTATCCAGGCTCAATCCGGGGTCGGGTGTTGTTGATAGTAGCTTTCAATCCACAGATCTTTTTCCTGCCACTGTTTTTGTAACCACTGTTGTTGCTGACGTTTTTGCTGAGCCTCGGTCAGCTGTGGATCAAGCTCCAGCTCCTGTTGCTGCAAAGAGTGAATGGTGACCCGCACCACGATGCGGCGCATTCGCCCGCACAGGAGATCGATAAAGGGTGACTTCTGGTTTTCCGGATAGAGCAGAGTCACATCGATCAATTGATTAAAGAATGGCCCCATGGCCCCCAGTGCAGTAGAGAAGCCGCCGGCCTTGGGAGGGAGCAGGTGTTGGTACGGTGACTTCAGGCGGCGCTGCTTCTCTATATCGAAGCGGGTACCCTCTACAAAATTGATCACAGTGGTAGGCAGAGTCCTGAACTTTTCACAGGATTTTTTCGTGACTTCAACGTCTTTTCCGCGAAGATGAGGTTTTTTCAGCAGCTTCTCTCTGGAGTAACGCCGCATAAAGGGCATGTCCAGCCCCCAGCAGGCCAATCCGACAAAGGGGACAAATAGCAAAGAGTGCTTGAGAAAGAATTTAGGTGGTGGGATCAGGCGGCCGAACAGGTAGCCGAGGATCACTATATCGCTCCAGCTCTGGTGATTGCAGGTCAGTAGATACCACTCCCGCTTGCTAAAGGGATAATCTGGCATTTCAATATCCCACTCAACCCGGTTGGTGAGGGAGAGAATCAAGCGGTTAGCCTCAAGCCACCATCCCATGAATCGGTTATTCAGGCGACTGAAGAAGCGCTGTGTCGGCCCGAATGGCAGCAGTAGCTTCAAGACTGAGCAGATAAAGATAAGAAGGGTATTAAATGCAGTCGCAGCTACAACCAGTAGCACATTTAAGATAAACAGAATAAATCTTGGTAAGACCGTCAGCATAGTCCTTAAGCTCGTTAATATCTTGTGGGAGGCCCATAGCGCAAGGAGCCGGGGCATTTTGCAAAGCGGCAATTCTAACACTGGGCTAACAACTTATTCAAAGTGGATTGTGTGCTCTGCCGACGATTTTTATGGGCCGGGGTAGCGTCCCGAAGAACGGTAGGGGTGAACTTCGTAGCCTTCTCCCTGGCGGGTCATTTCGTAGAACTGGGGCAGGTTAAAATTGACATGGTGGGGATCTTCTTTGGCGCGCTCTGTGGTACTGGTGTAGTACTGGTTAATCCGTTGAATAAGCTCATCCTTGTTGCCCGAGAACCTGTGGTAGATCTCCATCTGGTTGTGTTCATCGAGAATGTACAGATTAAAGCAGTTGTCACAATCTTCGAAGAAGTATTGAACCAGGCCCTCGCTGGCATAGGCATCGACGATCTTGGGGATCCGGGGGCGCTGCTTCTCATCCAGGGGATGGGGGCGTGCTCAAGTTTCTTATCTGAGATCTTGCAGTAAAAATCGATGGCATTCTCCAGACGTTTGACACTGACCCCGCGGCGCTCAAAAAAGACTCCGTATTTTTCCTGGCCAATCTGCTGAGTTTTCACCACACAGGTCTGCTCGGGTGCCAGCCTGAGCTGAATAAACTCATCGACCAGTTCGCGGATCCGGGTCTCTATCTGTTCTTTGTAATGTTGGCTATAGCAGAACACCTCGATCGATTGAGGGGCACGAGCATCCTGATGCATCTTACCCAGCAGGGTGGTCATAAAGTTCATCACCCGCTCCGGCCCCTGGAAGTGTAGGGTTCGGATCTCGTTCCAGGAGTTGCGGTAGATGAGGTCGATACTGCCGATGATGCACTGAGAGTCCTTACCAAAGCAGAACACATCCCCCTGGGTATTACGCTTTAGCTCTTTAGCGCTCCAGCGGGCGGTCGGGTCGCATTCCAGGTTAAGGAAGATTCCAAGGTGCTGGATCTCACAGGGGCGGCTCAGGGCCTGGTTGGTTGCCTTGGAGAAGCGAACCGGGAAGCTGTTAGCCAGGTCCGAACAGAACTGGTTGAGGGTATCAAAGCCAAGATCGGTATTCTTGGGATGCAGGTGTACTTCGGTGCGCTGAGTCAGCAGACCATTAAAATAGGCCCAGGCCACCAGCTTACTGATATAGGAGTTATGCTCCAGATAGCTGCGCCCCAGCAGCTCCCGGGAGTTCAGCGGGTATTTATACAGATACCAGCCCTTAGGATAGTTGCGCGGTTGTGAAACTTGGATAAAGCTCAGATCCCCTTCATGAAGATCCGGGGCTATCTTGAGGTTGATTCGCTGAACCTTGCCGGGAAGGCTTTCAAAGGCGGCGTAGAGTTTACGGGACAGAACCCCGATATCCTCAGGGTTAATCGACTCACTGATGTTGTTGCGCCGGGCAAAGTTAATCAGCTTTCGGTAGCTCTGCATCAGGGCGCTGAGCAGTTCCTGATAGGCGCTTTGCACATCTTCAACTTTCCAGTAGCGCCTGTGGTTCAGGTGTTTGATCTTGTGCTCCGGCCAGCCCCAGTAGTCGGTCAGGCTTGCCAGCCACTTTTCGGTCAGGCGGCGGTTCTCAGCAAACAAGGGATCCGCAGTTTCGCGAAATCCGGCGCGAACCTTGAGGTAGAAGCAGCGACGAACCAGATCAAGACGCTCGGTATCACCGATTGATTTAAGGTAGTTGGTGACCTTATCCAGCATCATGTAGTAGGAGTCGAGCTGCGGCCCGTACTCATCGTTATTTTGCATCCAGCGCTTGGCTTGCAGAGACAGTAAGCGGGTATCCGGGTATTCGTGAGAGTAGGCTTCCATCAAAAGGGTCTTGATGACCGCCTTATAGGGGGAGTCCAGGCTCTTATACAGTTGCCAGAGCGCGGAGCCAAAGTATTCCTCAGCTGGGATCCGGGTCAGACCTCCGAGATCAAACCACTGTTCAGGAGAGATTGCTGGATCAGCCCATAACTTCTCTACGGCCAGTTCGTAGTTATCCTCATCGGCAGCTGCAACCAGAGGCCAGAGGATCTGCTTGCCTGCCAGATAGGTATAGGAGCGATAAAACTCATCGAGTAGCAGCAGGTGTTGGGCGCTGCCACAGCTTTCGCCCCCAAGATCCGTGTGATTATTGGTTTGAAACTTATCATCTGGGATCAGAAAGAAGTTGAGTTCAACATCGTGGCGTTCGGCCCAGCGGGTCAGTAGCTGGCATTTTTGCTCAAGCAGTTGGCACTGCTCCGGGGTCCAGTGGCGGGGGTGGCACAACCAGATATCAAGATCGGAAAACTTGGACTGGCCCATGGAGGCGGTACTGCCCATGCAGTAAACACCGAGAATTGAGTCCTGATTGACGATGGGCTCCGTCGGGGAGTGCACCAGGCAAAAGGTTTCCAGGAGTTGTAGCTCCTGTTCATCAACCTGGTAGTTGCAGATACCGTGAGGTACCTGTTGGCTGACAAAACCTGGCAAGTTTGGCTGATTATAATGCAGCAGTGATGGCAGCAGCTGCAATATCTGCCGGCCAAAATGGCTTAGCCCCCCCAGTGCACGCATGTAGCATGTATTATTACGTTTTTTTAGGCGCTCAATGCGTTGCTGGATCGCTGGATCCGGGGTGCTTGCCGTCACTTGATCGATTGAGGGACAGGGCAAGGTCACTTTTGTCATCACATAACAAAAACTGTGATCATGGTAACGATTTGATAAAGTTCCGTAAAGTTCATTTGTGGTTAGCTCGATATTTTTAGTAGTAATTGTTTGATATAATAGAAAATTCCTTGCAAAAGAAAGCGTTTTCATCCGAATTGAGAATCACTTCCATTTGGCCGTTATTTCAACCACTTAGCCCCTGAAATTTGCCCCGATCTGTACGAAATATCCCCAAGGCGTGTTATCTATTGATCTAAGCTCATTTTCTGTCCGATAAAATCTGATAGAACCATCCGTCGAGCTTGCATTTGGCTCTGCTGAGATTTCATCTCGTGAATCTATCGCCCTGAGATAGCTTTGGTGCGTGTGTGAGTCATGGGATTTGCTTTTCTAAATGACTGCCTGACTGATAACAAAATGATGCATAGCCCAGGCAAAATTGAAACCTCAGCAGACCTAGAGAGTTTTGCGCTTTCCTTGTATGCTCGGCAGTCGGCCCATCGCAGGCCGTTTTTTTTGCTTTCAATGGACAGTGTGCTAGGAAGGCTGAACCACTCAAAGGTAAATCAATGGTCATCGAAATAAAGATTATCGTCTTTTTGCTGTTTATAGCGGCCCTGGCTGCCAGCTTGCTACGAAAAATTCGAATGCCCTTTACGGTAGGGCTGGTGTTGATCGGTATGCTTCTGGGGTACCTGGGACATACCACGGAGTTTTTTAGTTTTCTGTCAAAGGCGCAGCTCACACCCGATTTTATTCTGTATCTGATCGTGCCGACGCTGATTTTTGAAGCGTCCATGGCGCTGGATGTGAAGCTCTTGAAAAAGAACCTGCTATTCATCCTGATGCTGGCGATCCCCGGATTGCTGATCTCCACGGCGATTATCGGGATTATGGTCGGCCACTGGACGCCACTCCCATTGCTGCTGGCTTTTCTGTTCGGCGCCCTTATCTCTGCGACCGACCCGGTTGCGGTGATCGCTCTTTTCCGGGAGCTGGGAGTCTGTAAGCGCCTGACCATGCTGGTCGATGGTGAAAGCGTGCTCAATGATGCTACGGCAATTGTACTCTTTACCGTGCTGATGGGGATGATTACCGCCCTGGCCCAGTCCGGTCAGGGGATTAGCTTGTCGGCGGGGATGCTGGGAGGCGCGGTTTTCCAGTTCTTTAAGATCTTTATCGGAGGAGCCGTATCAGGGGCCGTGATCGGCTTTGTTCTGAGTTGGTTGATTCGGGTAGAGCGTGGCGATCCGCTAATTCAGATTGCCCTCAGCACAGTGATCGCTTATGTAGCTTATATCATTCCTGAGCACCTGGGCTTTTCCGGAATCATGGCGGTGATGAGTGCCGGCATTGTGTTTCGGATCCAGGCGACCAAGATCCTCGATCACGAAGTACATAACTTCATGGAGCATTACTGGGAATATGCCGCATTTGTGGCTAATGCCCTGATCTTCCTGTTGCTGGGACTGACCGAGGATCAACTGTTTGCCAACATCGGGCGCTACACTGATCATGGCTGGTATATTGTGATTGCAGTCTTCGCCGTGCTGGTGAGCCGCTTTATTCTGATCCCTGTGCTCATGTCTATCTCGAATCGGTTCCTGCCGAACTATAAGGTTGATTGGCGTCGCCAGCTGGTCATGTGGTGGGGCGGGCTGCGGGGGGCGATCCCAATTGCCCTGGTGCTGAGCCTGCCTAAAGATCTCGAGTACCGGCATCTCATCATGGATATGACCTTCGGGGTGGTGCTCTTTACCCTGGTGGTACAGGGGATGACGATCCACCCCTTAATGAAGAAGCTCAAACTGACCTGAGCCATGATCTGAGTTCTACGGGGACTACCCATTTTGAATAAATCCGGGTAACACCACTGAATCTAATAAGCCAGCTTGTAAAAGAGCTGGCTTTTTTATTTAAACAGGTGATCTGACAGGCTCAAAACCTGTTAGGTCAACAGAGCCTTAGTGATACTATGACTGCGAATTTTTTCAGACAGGATCCGGTCATGGCGCAAACGAGCCTTAAAATTGCGACTCGCCAGAGCAAGCTAGCTCTGTGGCAAGCTGAATTTGTGAAGCAGCAACTTGAGTTGCATCACCCTCATCTGCAGGTAGAGCTGGTCCCTATGCTCACCCGGGGGGATAAGATTCTGGATACTCCCCTGGCAAAAATCGGTGGTAAGGGGCTATTTCTCAAAGAGCTTGAGCAAGCGATCCTTGAGCTGCGTGCTGATATCGCGGTGCATTCGATGAAGGATGTACCTATGGCGCTTCCGGAGGGACTGTGTTTGGCGACCATCTGTGAGCGTGCCGATCCCAGGGATGCTTTTGTCTGTTCCGGTTATCAGAATCTGGCTGAACTCCCGGCAGGGAGTGTCGTTGGCACATCCAGTCTGCGACGTCAGGCTCAAATCAAGGCCCATTATCCCGAGCTGGAGATTCGGGATCTGCGTGGCAATGTGAATACCCGCCTGGCCAAACTGGATCAGGGGGAGTATGACGCCATCATCCTGGCGGCTGCCGGATTGCAGCGCCTTGAGCTGGATGAGCGCATTGCCAGCTTTATTGAGCCGGAGCAGATACTGCCAGCCAATGGCCAGGGGGCCGTCGGGATCGAGTGCCGCCAGGATGATGAGCAGGTGCTTAAGCTGCTGAGTGTACTGGAGCATGCTCCCAGCAGGATCTGTGTCACGGCCGAGCGAGCCTTTAACGGGCGACTCAATGGTGGCTGCCAGGTCCCGATCGGTGCATTTGCCGAACTAACTGGATCTCATCTCAAACTCCGTGGTCTGGTGGGGGCTGTCGATGGCTCCAGGGTGCTTGAGGCCCAGGTTGAGGGGGGGAGCGAGCAAGCCGAAAGCCTTGGCACCAAGCTTGCCGAAGAGCTTCTTAGCCAGGGGGCAGGTGAGCTCCTGAGACAGGCCGGGATCCAGTTTGACTGATTGTACCCTGATCATTCGCGCCGAGCCCCAGGCAAGCACACTTGCCCGGGAGCTTGACCAACTGGGAGTGCACTGCTGTGCAACTCCCTTGATGGTGATTGAGAAAGGCAAAGATCTTCATCGGCTGGGAGAGCGGCTTACCGCCTTAACGACTACCGATAAGTTGATCGCAACCAGTCGCTACGCCATCGAATGGGCCCAAGGTGAACTTAACAATCATCAGCGACAGTGGCCCGATTGTGAGTACTATGCGGTGGGGCCCGCGACCGCCAGTGACTGGCAGTTGCCACAAGTAACCCCCATCCACCTGCCGGAGCAACACTCCTCGGAAGGCCTGTTGGCGCTCCCCTCTCTGCAAGCTTCTGCAGTTGCCGGGAGACGTATCTTGTTACTCCGGGGGAATGGTGGCAGGGAGCTGCTTCCGGAGACCCTGGTGGAGCGTGGAGCTAGGCTTGAGATCCTGGAGGCTTATCGGCGGGTTTATCCGCCGCTGGATGGCGCAGTCCTGGTGTCGCAGTGGCAACAACTCAGGGTAAATAGTGTTATCATCAGCAGTGGTGAATTGTTACAACGATTGTGTGAACTTGCGCCTTTAAACCAGCATCACTGGTTGTTTTCCCTGCGTGTGATCGTGACATCATCTCGCATCGCTCGGCTGGCAAGGGACGCAGGCTTCAAAGAGCTACAGATTGCATCGGATGCTTCAGCGAAAGCGCTGGCTGATGTAATTGGGCAATCAACAAAGGATCAGATATGACGGCGGAGAATAAAAATATCGAGACCTCAGCAGCCAAGGGGTCATCCTCTAAGCCTGCGACCAGCAATAAAGGAGCCCTGCTTCCAAAAATTTCACTGTTAGTCTCTATTCTGGCGCTACTATTGGCAATAGTTATCGGTGGATCCTTGTTATGGCTTGGAAAGGAGCGAGTTCAGCAGCAGGCTATGAGCAACCTGCAAGTGGACTCGCAGCTTACCCAGGAAAAAACGGCCCGGGAGCAGTTATCGCAGACCCTGCAGCAAACCCGCCAGCAACTTGATGAGCAGCAGCAAGATGCCAAACAACTCTCCGAAGTGGTCGGGCAGCTCAGAGCTCAGCTCAGGGAGAAGGCCCAGCGCACCCCCGCCAACTGGGTACTCTCCGAGGCCGACTATTTGCTGAAGATGGCTGGTCATAAACTCTGGTTGCAGCATGATGTTCCCACGGCTATTTTACTGCTGAACTCCGCCGACGAGCGTATTTTGAGCCTACATGATCCAAGCCTTATCCCCCTGAGACGGACCATTGCCAATGACATCACCCAGCTGCAGGCCCTACACCGTCCTGATCGCGAGGGAATCGCCCTGCGTCTGGGAGCACTGGTAACCCAGATCGATAAGCTGGAGCTTGCCCATCCCTATGTCAGAAAGCAGCAGGATGCCCAGCAGGATCAATTGAGCAGCCAGGTTGCCGACTGGAAACAGAACCTGGTAAAAAGCTGGCACCATTTCATCAATGATTTTGTGACCGTGCAGCGCCAGGATGGGCAGGTGAAACCTCTGCTTTCTCCTTCACAGAACTGGTACCTGAGGCAGAATTTGCGGCTGATGATTCTGCAGGCCCAGCAGGCTGTGTACCAGGAGCAGCCAGAGCTCTACCGTCAGAGCCTGGCCGATGCCAGACAGTGGGTAGCTCAATATTTCTCAGCCAATGATCCCAAGGCCCAGGGCGTTATCAGAGAGCTTGACCAACTCATCAAACAGCCGGTTTCTGTCGAGTACCCTAAACAGCTAAAGTCTCTGCCGCAGCTTGAGGGAATTTTGCAGCAGCGCTTGTCTCAAGGCGGAGCGATCACCCCCAGGAGGCACAATGATCCGAATTATCATCATCTGTGCCGTTTTGCTACTCGGGTTGGTCGTTGGCCCTATGGCCGCCGGACATCAGGGGTATCTGCTGCTCTCGGTGGCTGGATATAACATCGAAACTTCAGCAACCACCGCAGGAGTCCTGTTGGCTCTGGCCTTCATAGTTCTGCTGTTGCTTGAGTGGCTGATCTCCCGGTTGTTCTCATGCCGCTCACGTCTGCGTAACTGGTTTATCCGCCGCCGCAAACAGAAGGCGGTAGACAACACCATGAGTGGGATGCTGGCGATGACCGAGGGAAACTACCGTAAAGCGGAGAAGCTCATCGTTAGGGGCGCCCGGGAGCACCACACTCCGCTACTGAACTACCTGTCGGCAGCAGAGGCAGCTCAGGGGCAGAGCAAACCGGAGCAGCGTGATAACTATCTGCGATTGGCCTATGAGCATGAACCCAAGGCTGAGTTGGCTATTGGCATAGTTCAGGCGCGTCTTCAGCTACAAAGCAAGCAATTTGAGGAGGCGCTGGCCACGCTCAGGCAGTTGTATCGCTCTCAGCCCCGCAATGTTGAGGTTTTGGGGCTGCTCAGGCAGGTGTATCTAAAGCTTGGGGAATGGCAGGATCTACTCGATCTGCTGCCGAACCTGCAAAAGCAAAAGGTGTGCAGTGAATCCGAGTGCCACAAGTTGTTACGTGTGGCGATACAGGGATTGTTTGAGCAACTGGCGAAGGATAAGGATCCGGCTCCCCTGATCAACAGCTGGCGCTCGCTGTCGAAAGCTGAACGGCTCGATCCTGTCATCTTGGCGGCCCTGTGTCGGCAGTTGATGTTACTCAATGCCGATCAGCAAGCCTTTGAATTTCTTAAGGAGGGGCTCAAGCTCTCACTGGATCCTCAACTGCTGGCGTTGTTTGGCAGGCTCAAGCTGAACGATCTGCAGGTTGCGGAGCGTTATCTGGATAAGCTCATTGAGAGTCAGCCGAGCCAGGCTGCGCTATATCGGGCCAAGGGCTCAATCCAGCTGCAGCTGGGATTACCGGATAAGGCGGCCCAGAGCTATGAGAAGCTGGTGAGTCTAAAAGACGTCACGGCCGAAGACTACCTCAAACTGGCTTCTCTGTCTGAGCAGGCGCGGCTGCCGGATAAGGCGGCAGGTTACTACCGTAAAGGTCTGAATTTAGCCATTGCCTCAAATCCATAATGCTACCAAAGCCCGGGATTGAAAAAGCCATGCTCAGCATGGCTTTTTTTGGCCTAAGCCTTGGCGGCCGATTGTTTTTTGCGCACACTTGGAAGTGTACCTGGCCATGGAAAGGTTCTGTGTATGTCTCTTTCGATTATCAATACCCGGGCTTGCCTGGGGGTAGGGGCCCCCGAAATAACTGTCGAAACCCACCTGTCGGCGGGGCTTCCCGGCTTTGCAATCGTCGGATTACCGGAAGCTTCGGTTCGTGAGGCCCGGGACCGGGTGCGCAGCGCCCTGCTGAACTCCGGCTTTACCTTCCCTTCGCAGAAAATTACCGTAAATCTGGCCCCGGCCGATCTCCCCAAGCAGGGAGGGCGCTATGATCTGGCGGTTGCCCTGGGGATCCTGGCTGCTTCTGAGCAGATCCCCGCCAGCAAGCTTTCCCGCTATGAGTTTCTCGGAGAGCTTGCCCTGTCCGGCGAAATCCGTCCGGTCCATGGTGCCCTGGCTGCGACTCTGGCCGCAAAAAGTGCCAATCGGGAGCTTATCCTGCCCGTCGAAAATGGTAGTGAGTCTGCCTGCCTGCAAGATACCTCGGTACGAACCGCGACCCATCTGTTGGAGGTCACCGGCTTTCTCAACGGCTGCACCGAGCTTAATCAACCTCTGCTCGAAGAGGACTCACCACCAGAGCTTCTGTCGGATCTCAGGGATGTCATCGGTCAGCAGCATGCCAAGCGTGCGCTGGAGATTGCTGCAGCCGGAGCCCACCACCTGTTACTGCTTGGGCCTCCGGGCACCGGCAAGAGTATGCTGGCTCAGCGATTGACCGGATTGCTTCCTGAGCTCAGTGAAGAGCAGGCTCGGGAGCGAGCCGTGATCCACAGTGCGGCTGGCCACCCTGTCACCTCTTACCATTGGTATCAAAGGCCGTTCAGGGCGCCTCATCATAGCGCCTCACCCATAGCACTGGCGGGAGGGGGAACCATTCCACGCCCTGGTGAGATTTCATTAGCTCATCATGGAGTGCTGTTTCTGGATGAGTTGCCTGAGTTCGAACGCCGGGCCCTTGAGATCTTGAGGCAACCCCTGGAAAGTGGCGACATCACCATCTCTCGCTCGGCCGGACAGCTCACCTTTCCTGCCCGTTTTCAGCTGATTGCGGCGATGAACCCCTGTCCCGGTGGTTATTATCGTGGAGAGCGGCGCCGGGACTCGCCGGAGCAGATCCTGCGCTACCTGCGTAAACTCTCCGGGCCGCTGTTGGATCGCTTTGATCTGAGTGTCGAAGTTGCCGCACTGGAGCGCGGAGAACTGACTCACCCCCGAGCCGAGGGGGAGTCATCGGCCGAGGTACGCGAGAGGATCCTGGCGGCACAGCAGCGGATGGTAAGCAGGGCCGGCAAGTTAAATGCACACCTGAGCGCGGCCGAGCTCAAACAGTATTGCACCCTGAGTGAGCAGGAGAGCCTGTTTTTGGAGAACGCCATCCATAAGCTGGGGTTATCGGTGCGGGCCTGGCACAGGATCCTCAAGGTTTCCCGAACCATAGCCGATCTGAGCGATGAGCCACAGATAGCTCATGAGCACCTGGCTGAGGCCCTGGGATATCGGGCGATGGAGCGGCTGCTTCAGGAGCTGAGCCGCTATTAAACGTATCAGAATCTATTTTTTGCGCCAGCCGCCAGAGCCCTGAACATACTGACCGGGACTGGCATTTTTAAGGGTCTTTTGGCCCGCCAGATCCTGGACCTGTTGCAGGCTGGCGCCACTTTTTCTGGCGATCTTCTTATATTGCTGTAGACGCTGTGCATTGACATTCGCAACCAGCTCACCAACCCCTGGGCCTCCCTTGACCACGCCTAGCAGGCCGTTGGCCTGCTCTCCAACCAGTCCTTGTTGTTTGGCTTGTTGCAGGTTCAGGGCTAATGCAGAAAAGCTTAGCAAGAGTGCGCTAAACAGGATAATCAGGCGTTTCATAGCATCTCCTTGATTAAAACAGTCCACTGTTATCTTCAAACAGTTGATCCAGCTCTTTATCTACCTTAACTCGGATCTCGTGATCGATTTTGACATTGAGATTTACCGTGATGGGTTTGTCTGGCACTGCCACTTCAACCCTTGGGGTACAGGCAGCAAGTGCAAACAGGAACATAGTAAGTAGTACCAGTCGCTTGGTCATGATTCGTCCTTTCCACCGAGAAGTCGGTCCAGCTGCGTCTCAACATCATGGGTGATCCGCAGGCTCTTTAGTAGTTGTAACAGATTTTCCTGGTGCGTGTAGTTAAAGTTGACCTCCCGTTGTGCGCTCAGGGCCGGACTCTTGCCCTTGATAGAGACCTTAAGTGTCGTGTCTCCGTTGCTCTGATAGCTGACCTGAGAGCTGAGCTGGTGGTAGTTGAGATCCTTCAATAATCTGAGTAGCAGGCTCATCGATGGGTTCCCCTGGCTCATTTTGAGGATCTTGGGCTCAGGAATGTAGCTGAGATGCCCCGGTCCCCGGTTATGGATCTCGCCCTGTTCGATAGAGAGCCCACTCTCCCAGTGAAAGGGCAGGGATCCATCCAGATAGCCTTCACCACTGAGACCTGTAAGATTGGGGAGCTTGAGTAACTCGGCAAGCGAGATATGTTTCAGCCAAATAATCCCCTGGTATTTTCTGAGATTGGAATATCCCTGGCGGTTAAACTGCCTCCCAGTAGTTTGGTCTCAAACTGTTGGAGTCGTGGCGGTGCGACACCCTGCACCTCAAGGTTCAGTTGATCTAAGGGAATTCCAACATTGAGTTGCTTTGCCCGAAGCATTAGCTCCGGTGGGGCTATCGGGTGCCAGCTTTGTGAGTTGAGCTTAGCCTTAAACTCACTATTGAGGTCTGTGATCTCAAATTGCTGAATATTCGCATCCACTCCTCGAAGCTCAGCCTGCACCCTGAGTTGCTCTTTGGCTGGGATAGCGGAAACGACCAGGCTCCCCGAGTAGACCTTGAGATCCTTACCTTTGAACAAGCGAAACTGCCTGGCCCAGCTGGCAATATCCCGAGCTGGGATCTCCTGTTTGGGAATCGAGATCTCTACCCCCTGCCGCCAAGTGAGATCCGTCTGAATGGGCTTGATGGGGGGCAGGGTTAAAGAGAGTTGCATCTTTTGCTGTTGGGGAGTGATCAGGAGTCCGAGCTGTGCCTTGATTGTGTTTGCCAATTTTTTAGCAAGAGCTGTCTCAGGGGCGATGCTTAGCTGCATCGGTATTGAGAATCTCTCGGGGGTAAGTTCCGACCGGGAAAAGCGAATCGAGAGTTGCTTGAGTCTTGATGAGTCATTCCGAGTCGTTTTCAGAGTGACTATGGAGTCGGGGGCTATGGTTAGCAGTGAGGGTTTAAGAGTCCCCCGAGATCTGATTTTGCGTTAAAGGCATAGGGTGGATACTTGATGGCACCCTGCCAGCCGAGCTGCCAGCTTCCTTGCAGGGGGGATAAAGTCCCTTCAGCATCCAGTTTAAGGGGCTTTGTAAGCTGAAGTTTAGGAGCCAGCAGGCTGATGAGCTCTGTGGGGAGTTTCGCCCCGAGACGCCAGCCATGCTCTGTGAGGCTAGCCTTTGCATTGAATTTCTGGTGCTCAAGTTCTCCTGTCAAGGTGAGTTCTCTGCCCTGATAGTTGGCGCTGAGAGTTCCCCTCACTTTTTTGTGTGGCAGTTGCACCAAGATATGCTGAATAGACAGTTTTGCATCGGGAAGCCACTGAAGCCAGGCGGGCGCCTCGGGTGGGAGCCATGAAGATGCGGGGGGGCTCTGGTGGGCAGAGGAGCTTTTACAGCGCAGATCCAGCGTCAGGCTATCCAGACTCATGCTGAGCAGATTGTGCTCCATTGAGAGCTTGACCGGGGAGCTACTGATTTTTGGGCAGGCATCATCTGTGGAGAGTTTTTCGATGCTGATAGCGGCAGCGAGATTGGAGAGATCCATTCCATAAGCCGTGCCTGCCATGAGCAGTGCCAATCCAAACCCGAGCCTGTAGATGAGCAAACCTCTGTCCCGATGCTGGTCTTTATCGTTTTAGCATAACAGATGCTGTTGCAGGTGAGTCCATAGGTCGCAGAATATGTTGGCCAACTCAGCCAGTTTGTTAATAGGGTGGTGAAATCAGGGAGGGTTTGTCACACTAGCAGGTGGAATCAACCTAAGTTGCAAAGAAGGATGGCAAACGATGTTACATAAATCGATGATTGAAAAACTGAACGAGCAGATCAATCTCGAGTTCTACTCCTCCAATCTGTATCTGCAGATGAGCGCCTGGTGTGAGGCCCGGGGCTTTCAGGGGGCAGCCAAGTTCATGAGCCATCACGCCATTGAAGAGCGTGAGCATATGGAGCGTCTGTTTACCTATGTGAGTGAAACAGGGGCGATGCCGATCCTGGGGGCGATCGCGGCGCCGGCTCATGAGTTTGAATCACTCAATGATGTGTTTCATAAGACCCTTGAGCATGAGTACCTGGTGACCAAGAAGATCAATGAACTGGCTCATGTTGCCTTTACCACTCAGGACTACTCGACCTTTAACTTCCTGCAGTGGTATGTCGCAGAGCAGCATGAGGAGGAGAAGCTGTTCAAGGGGATTGTCGACAAGCTTGAGCTGCTTGGCAAGGATGGTCATGGGCTCTATCTCATTGACAGGGAGCTCCAGGAGATGCTGGATAATCCGGAGAAAAATGGCTCGGTGATGATGGCCAACGGAGCCCAGGTTGGCTCACAGGGATAAACGATAATGACTGGCTGGGCTAAATCCCAGCCTTTTTTTGATGATGGGGAATATGATGAATCTTCAGTGGTGGGAGCCGGTGCATCAGTATCTGACAGAGCATGGCTGGCTGGTTGAGGCCTTATTTCTGGTTGTTTTGATACTGGCTGGATTGCTGATCTGGGGTCATGTGGGCCGGCGGATTGAGCGTCTGGTCGGCAAGAGTAAGACCCTGTGGGATGACAGCCTGTGGTATGCCATCAATAAACCGGTCAAGGTGTTGATCTGGCTGACCGGGGCACTGGCTCTGCTGCATCTGCTTGCCAGTGAGCTGAGCGGCAAATGGGCCGACTACATCGACCCCACCCGGCGGATCTGCTATGTCCTGGTGATCGTCTGGTTCCTGATCCGACTGATTCGCCGTGGTGAGCATAATCAGCTGACACGCGGTCGGGATACCACCACGGTATTGGCGATAGGAAAGCTTCTACGAGCTACCGTGGTGGTGATCGGCGCTTTGATCATCTTCCAGATGTTGGGAGTGAGCCTGTCGGGTGTGGTGGCCTTCGGTAGTGTCAGTGGCCTGGTAATCGGTATCGGTGCCAAGGATATGCTGGCGAACTTCTTCGGCGCGTTGATGATTTACCTGGATCGGCCCTTTAAGGTCGGAGACTGGGTGCGCTCACCCGATCGCAGTATCGAGGGAACCGTCGAGCGGATTGGCTGGCGTTCAACCCTGATTAGGACCTTTGATAAACGACCACTGTATGTTCCAAATGGTGCTTTCACCTCGATCTCTGTTGAGAATCCATCGCGGATGAGCAATCGGCGGATCAAGGAGACGATCGGCATCCGCTACCAGGACTCCAAATTGCTGACCAAGGTGGTTGCCGATATTAAGTCGATGCTGCAGCAGCATCCGGATATCGATCAGAATCAGACCCTGATCGTGAATCTCAACGGCTTTGGCCCCTCCTCGCTGGATATCATGGTCTATACCTTCACCCGCACCACCAACTGGATCGAGTTTCAGGAGGCCAAGCAGCGGGTGATGGTGGAGATCATCGAGATTGTGCACCAAAACGGGGCCGATTTTGCGTTCCCAACCCAGTCTGTGCACCTGGAGTCCCTGCCATCCGGGCTGGATTCTGCTGAAAAAATGGCTAAAATCAACGCCCCTTTATCCAATGAGCCAGAGACGTGAATCAACAGCAGAGCTGGGACAGTATAATTATCGGTGCAGGTGCATCCGGACTGATGTGCGCCGCAACGGCGGCGCGGCGTGGGTTACGGGTGTTGGTGCTGGAGCATGGCAAACGCCCGGGGCGTAAACTGCTGATCTCCGGTGGCGGCCGCTGCAACTTTACCAATAAGGATCTCACTCCCGCTGATTTCGTATCCGCTAACCCTCACTTCTGTAAATCGGCTTTGGCACGTTTTACTCCCTGGGATTTTATCGCCCTGGTTGAAAAGCATGGGATCCCATACCACGAACGGGACTGGGGACAGCTTTTCTGTGATGAGAGTGCCAAGGCGATCGTCGAGCTACTCATCAGTGAGTGCCGTAGCGCCGGGGTTGAGTTTAGTTATCAGTGCAAGGTTGAGCAAGTCGCCCGCCAGGAAACTGGGTTTGCACTGAGTACATCTCAGGGCGATCTTGTTTGTGACTCGCTGGTGGTGGCGAGCGGTGGCCTGTCGATGCCCAAGCTTGGGGCGAGCGCCTTTGGCTGGCAGCTTGCAGAAGAGTTTGGCCTGGAGGTAATCCCTCCCAGGGCCGGGCTGGTACCCCTGACTCTGCATACCGAGGATAAGGAGCGTTTTGGAGAGCTTTCCGGCATCGCGTTGCGCGCTGAGGTCTTTGCCGAGGGGGGAGCCAGCTTCCGTGAGAATGTGCTCTTCACCCACAGGGGCTTATCTGGCCCGGCGATTTTGCAGATCTCCTCCTATTGGCTGCCGGGAGAAAGAGTCAGGATCGATTGGCTGGGGGAGCTGGATATCGTCTCTGAGCTACTGACTCAACAGAAGGCTCATCCCGGACAGAGCCTTAAAAACACCCTGAGCTCTTATTATCCGAAGCGCTTTGTGAGTGCGATTCTGGGGGAGCTTAAGTTTCTGGAGCAACCGCTGAAGGGACTGGGGCCAAAACAGTTTGAGCTGGTGGCAGAGAGCTTGCGCAACTGGTCCATCTTGCCCAATGGTACCGAGGGCTATCGAACCGCAGAGGTGACGTTAGGTGGGGTCAACTGTCAGGAGCTCTCCTCCAAAACCATGGAGGCTCGTAAGGTCAAAGGGCTCTACTTCATCGGTGAGGTAGTCGACGTGGCCGGGCACCTGGGAGGCTTTAATTTCCAGTGGGCCTGGTCCAGTGGAGTGGCCGCAGGCAACGCCTTAAAGATTGAATAGTGACATTCGGCTTGTCTTCGGGCAGAGATAAAGTCCTGAATTTCTTTATATGCCAAGGCCTTGGCATATAAAGCACTGAGTGCCTTTAGCTATTTTTTATTTGACATAACACATAAGAAGCTGTCTGTTTGATTGAGTTTTAATCGAGTGGTAGAATCCAGAGTTCCTACGGATCTCGCTCATGGAAATTGATGTATGCTCGTTCTTGGTATCTCAAACAATGATGTTTCAGGTGCATGCCTGGTTAATGCTGACACCATTATATCTGCGGTTAGTGAAGAGAGATTAACGAGAATAAAAAATCATAAAACTTGGCCTTCAAGATCAATTTCATATGTATTAAATGAAGCAAGAGTATCTTTGGATGATATTGATTTTGTGGCTTATGGGTGGAGTGCAGGATTTAATCCAGAGAAGCATCTGAATTTATATGTAGAGCGCATATTTAAAGAGAGTCATCCTGCATCCGTAGATATAATTAAAACAAGGATGATTAACGAAGTAAATAATAACAAAGAGAAGAGCCATGAGTTCAAAGAGTTCGTTGCAAAAAATAACCTGCAGAGTAAAGCTGTATATATAGACCATCACGAATGTCATGCTCTTGGCGCATTCATTTGCTCTCCATTTGAAGAGGCATTGACAGTTACTTGTGATGGTCGAGGTGATTTTCAGTCATTAACTGTTAGTCGATATAGTGAGTCGGGAGTAGACGTTCTACAAAGAGAAACGACAATTGATAGTTTAGGGTTCTTTTACGGCAGAATAACTCACTTGCTTGGATTTAAAGCAAATAGGCACGAGGGGAAAGTTACAGGGCTTGCTTCACATGGGAATAAATACAAACTTCTTCCTCTTATGACAAAAATGATCAGTCTTGGTGATGATGGAAGAGTAATGTCAAGCTGTGGGGACTTATATAATCCCTCTTACTCTGGGTATAGTGATGCTCTCACTGAGCTTTTAAAAGATGAAAATCCAGAAGATATTGCTGCAGCGGCTCAGTATCATATTGAGAATATTGTATGCGGAATAGTCAGCAAGCACATAAAAAATGGTGAGAATGTTTGTTTGGCTGGTGGTGTATTTGGTAATGTGAAGTTGAACCAAAGAATAAGAGAGATCCAAGGTGTAAAAAATGTGTATGTCCTTCCATGTATGGGGGATGAAGGGCTTCCACTTGCTGCTGCAGTTGCAGTATCTTTTCAAAAAAATGGATATAGGTTCAAGAACCCTAGTATGAAATTAGGGCCAGAAGTTCCAGAGTCGACTCGATGTATGGATATATTAAGAGAACAATATCCTCAGCTATCATTTGATATACCTGAAAACCCTATTGATTTAGTAGGGGAGTTATTTAGAAAAGGCAAAGTCGTTGGCCTTGTAAAAGGGAAAATGGAGTTTGGGCCAAGGGCTTTGTGTAACCGGAGTATAATTTATCCTGCGTCAGATAAAGGTGTTAATGAGTGGCTAAATAAAAGGATGAGTAGGACAGAATTCATGCCTTTCGCTCCAATAACCGCCTTTGAATTAGCTGCCGATTGTTATATTGGCTGGAAAAAAGAGCACTACTCATCTGAATTTATGACAATGACATATGAGTGCCATGATTTTCTAAGTTATACATGCCCTGCCGTTGTTCACGTAGATAATACATCTCGACCCCAGATCGTAAAAAAAGAGGATGACCCTTTTGTTCATGAGTTATTAGTAAATTGGCACTCAAAAACAAATCAACCGGCTCTAATTAATACGTCATTTAATAAGCATGAAGAACCTATAGTGGAGAGCATAGATGATGCAATATCTGCACTACAGGAAAATATTGTCGATGTGATCATATTTAATGATGAGCTGTTTGTTTGGAGATGAAAACCTATTAAAACAGCTCTCCTCAGGTAAATTAATGAGTCTGTAAGACCTGACTCAGCTAACCATATCGAGCTCCTTTCCTATAGTTAGTGGGTAAAATGAACTACCTATGTTGATTGACAAACCATTATTAAATTTTATGTTTTGAAAGTCCCTGTATAAGGCGATGGCACCATTCTCTATCAGACGGCTATCATCACCGATACCAATGCAAGTGGCACCACTTTTTTCTGCAGAAATAGCACCGCTGATAGAATCTTCAAAAACAACGCAATCAGATATGTTTATATTTAACTGTGATGCGGCTAATAGATAGCAGCTCGGGTGGGGTTTTCCATGGATGACATCATGTCTATTGATAATCGTATTAAAAGCATTTTCTAGAGAGTGGCTTTTGAGAACATAATCAATTCTTTCTTTCCAGCTGCTGGTTACCAAAGCTGTTGGTATTTCTAGCTCAATTAGTTTTTTTATTAAAGAATAAACACCTGGGGTTAATTTGCAGTCAGCTGTTTCTTCATAATTATCAACCTGAGATTTTATAGATGCTTTTTCTTCTTCAGAGTATTCATGAAAAATATGATCAAGGGTGTATTGACCAGGCCGGCCATGAACATACATATGAATATCATCATCCGTTAATTGTATCCCTTTATCTAGGGCTGCTCTAGTCCATGCTTGCTCGATTACTTGGCGAGAGTCAATAAGCACCCCATCCATATCAAATAAAACCGCAGAGAAGTTTTTCATACGTATGTTAAGCCTTAACTGGTAATTAAAGTAGGATTACGTCCTAACCATCGCAGACCATTATCCTGACGAAGCTGTCCACTTTTTTTAAATTCAGAGATGGCAATAGCATCCTTGGCATCTGTTGCCATTACTTGATAGGGGGATAGTGTAAACCCTTGCCTAAGCAGACTAATTAGAATTTCACCCGCGTCTGTATCCTCTAAGGACTGTGGGACGGTGACATCATCCTTAGTTAAGAATACATACCTTGTTTCCTTCATGAGATTAAATCTTCCCTGTTAACACGACACGAAAAGTCAAGTAGAATTATTACAGCAAAATATTTGGCTGATGAATAATGAATAATGTTTCATGTTCAATAAGGATTTGGAATGAGATTAGATTTTAGGCAGCTTCAGGCTCTTGTAGCTATCGCCGAGACTGGCAACTATCAGGAGGCATCTCAACAGCTGCACATAACTCAGCCCGCCTTAACCAAGCAAATACAGTCACTTGAAAAGATTCTGGGTTGTACCCTGTTGTACCGGGGGCGCCACGGCGCTGAGCTAACCGCTATGGGACAGCAGCTGCTTCCCCAGGCAAAGATATTGGTCGAACAGGGCGATCGTTTTCAGGCAAAGGCAAAATCCTTGATTTTAGGCGTTTCTGGCCAGCTGAGTATCGGTTTTGGGCTTTCCACCTTTGAACTGGCTCCCGCTTTGGTTGCAAAATTCCGCCAGCACACCTCAGATGTCATGGTCCATCTACAGGACCTGCCATCGTCGGTGCAGCATGAGATGCTGTTAGCCGATCAGATTCAGTTGGGATTTATACGAGATCCACATGATGACACTCTAAGCACAAAGAAGGTGCTATCCGATAGGCTGGCTCTAGTTACGCCTGCGTCATCGGAAGGCAACTTTGATAAATCTCAAGATGAACTTAACACTATCTTATACGAACGCCCCTTTCTTCAGATGTCTTCCCGAAGAGCCGGGGGACTCAACAACCAGATCGCAAGATATTTGGGGGTGAACCGCCCGGAGAGAGCGATGCAGGAGGCCGAAGACATCCATACATTGGTTGCTCTGGTTTCTGCCGGGATCGGTAATGCTATTTTACCTGAAAGTGTTCGTTTCTTAGCTGGCTCTGCTGTGAATATTCACCCCTTAGATGGGGATAAGTCATCATGGGATATCTGCCTGGCCTGGAACTCATCGGTCGCTAATCCCATTCGGGATCGCTTTCTTGAGACGACAGTAGGACTGGGTGATAAGCCCCTATGACCCTGAGTCCTCGGGACAGGCGCTAGTGTTATAACACGAATCATCAGATCTAAGGGCAAATTATCTAAGCTCGCAGCGTACCAAAAGCGAACTTGATTGCATTGCATTCTGCTAATATTGTGGCTTCGCCACAGAATATGTCGGGGCGCCGACAGCGCCTGACTTTTGTACTGGCAAAAGTCAGCAAAACCTCCCTTCGCGCTGCGAGTCCCTCCGCAGAGCTGCGGTGCTCGGCGATTATCATCCCTGATAATCCTACCAGCTCGGTATCCATACCTCGTGTTTCATTGCTCCGGGAGCAATTCCACCCTGCCTCGAAAAATAAAATAGTGGGTTTATAGTTCCCCTTAGCACTCGCTCACGGGGGCCCCTTTGATTCGAGCCTGAAAATCATAATGCGAGTGAAGCCGAGTGGCTGGATCCCATGAGTGCATAGCCACGGCAAGGACGGCGTGTCTATGCTGAGCTTCAAGGAGTAAGTGATTTTCAGGATCTCCACGAATCGAGGGGCACCCTCGGGGTTGTTAGGGGGACTGGTGAACATCCCCGCCATACAGGGATGTATCAATGCCGTGGAAGGCAGGATGCCTGAGAACGGCCTGACCCGCAGTCCGCGGCCGGACACTTGTGCCGCAGGCACAAATCAGCTGACCGCAGGTCAAATTCCACAAGTCAGCTTTGTACCAAAGTGAATTTCAGGTTGTGCCCTAGATGCCGATTTTCAGCATCCTGACCGGGAATGCTGATGGCAAAGGAAAAAGCAGCCCCGAAGGGCTGCATCTTTGAGCTTGGGAGTGAAGAGGGAGCTTTCCCTCTTTGCGTTTATTGCAGCTTGATCCAGGATTTTTTCCCGAACTTAAGTTGCACCGGCATCTGCTCAGGGATCTGGTGATCCGATGCAGGTTTAAGCTGCTCGTTATAGGAGATGTTATTAAATTTAAGCAGCATCCATTTGCCTTTGCTATTTTGGGTCCACATATCCTGCCACTCATGATGAGTGACTTCGGATATCCAGATCTCCTGGCCGGCATCAAAGGCACGGCTAATGTAGCGATAGCCTTTCTTCTCACCCTGGAAAATCAGCAGGACGCAGCCATCACTGGCGCGGCGACACCAGTTCATCTCGATCAGCAGCTCCTTGATCCCATCACCATTGAGGTCATAGCGAAGGTAGCGATAGAAATTACCATCGGGCTTGGTGCGGTGATCTGAGAAATACTTCAGCAGCGCCTTGTGAACCATAGGATCGACCCTGGTGGTTGCACTCAGGGTTTCGACCGGCAGTGTGCGTGTCCCCAGGATCGCCTGTTTGGGTGGTAGGGTGGAGTGTTGGGCCATCGGGTGGCCTTTTTTCAACATCTGCAGCGGCTTGTCGAAGGGAGTGAATTTTCCATCAAGAGTTTGTCCCTTACTGACTAGCATCCCTTGCTGATAGTCAAACAGCAGGCTGGTCGCCCCAGTGGCTGAATAGGTAAATATTTCGGCTCCCGCGCCTCTGGGCTTCCAAAAACCCTGTTCAGGCTGAGCGGATTGACCGGGCTTATGAACCGATAGGCTGGTGCTGTAGTCAGGCTGAAGTTCCAGCTTGTAGATGACAGGCCCCTCCTTGGAGGCGTATTGACCGTTCCAGTCTCCCAGGATTGGATATTGAGGAGAGAGCCAACCGGCCATACCACACCCCTTGTAAAGGGTAGGGCCAATCCTCAGATTCACCTGATAGGGCTTGATCCACTGCTGATTCGGATCGATACAGGCTTTTTGTTCAAAGCGCAGCATCCCCTCGGTTCCCAGCTGATCGATGAACTTAACCAGGTGGCGGTGACTCTGGGCCTGAACAGAGGTGACTTTAAAATCAAACTCATTGGGTGGTGGTGTCACTACCTGGATGATCTGGCCCTGAACCTTAAGTGTCCAGGGTTGCTCCCCAAATCCCTCGGCTTCAAAGGCATAATGCTTTGGCTTAGATTTACAGCTGTCAGCCTTAGGCTTGCTCAGGTAGCGCATCTCTTTGAGCTCTACCCGGTAAGGTGTTGTGGCACTGGCGGAATGAAGCTCACCGGCAAACTCGGCATATAATTTTTCTGAGGGCTTTTTCTGCAGTTGATGAAAAAGAGCCCAGAATTTGGAGGATGCTTCAAATGGAATCGGCTTATCACTCTGACAGGGGATAAACAGGCTTTGTTTGTCCCGTTTTTCTATATACCCCTGCTGCAGCACGGTGTGAAAACCGGGATCCGTGGTGATTTGTGAGCCTGTTTTATCGGGTAGGAGTGTGGGCTTTAGTGTGTACTGTCCGCCACTACAGGCTGCCAGGGCGGGGATGATCAGCAACTGCAATCCCTTTTTGATGCGATTATCCATCGTAACCTTCCGTGTTGATCAACAAAAAGTGGAGCCTCAAACCTTGGGCTCTTTTTTAATTATTCTGCCGGAGATGGGATTTTCGCAAAAAAATAGTTACAGAATCTGCTATTTGGAGTTTCAAAAAGGGATTTTGGGTAGCCCGGAGTCGACTACCCAGGTCTTAAAAGATCAGGCGCTTTGCTGTTGCTGCTGGTTGAAAAGCAGCTCATTTAAGAAGTGAGCGACCCCATCATCATCATTACTACCAGCTCTGGGGTGCTCGGGGAGCTGTTGTTTCAGCCGGTCGTGGGCATTGGACATCACTACCCCAAGTCCTGCGGTTTTTAGCATCTCGTAATCATTCATTCCATCACCAAAGGCAACCGACTGCTCCGCCTTAAAGCCCTTCACCTTGAGTACAGCTTCAAGGGCGCTTCCCTTGTTCACTCCCTTGGCCATCACCTCCAGGCAGGTAGGAAGCGAGAAGGCGATATGCAGCTTGTCTCCTAACTGAGCTTCAAATACTTTTTCTAAAGCGAGCAGCTCCTCGTGAGAGCCGGAGAAAAATAGCTTGGTGGTTCCCTCTTTATCCAGGGATCTGAAATCACAGAGCTGGTAACTAAAAGCTGAGTCTGGATGGAACTCAAGAAGATCCGGGCTCTCTTGTTCAACAAACCATTCATCGCCACGGTAGATATTGGCATGCACACCGGTCGGCCGCTCGATCTCGAGTAGTTTTGCAACCAGTTTGGGCTCAATGCTTTGGGTATGGATGAGGTTATCTTGCTTATCATGCACCATGGCACCATTGCTGGTGATAAGGAAGCAATCAATGCCAAGTTGGCTGCGAATTTTTTGCACATCCTGGTGGTGGCGCCCGGTCGCAAGTATAAATTTGTATCCCTGATCCAGGAGCTGATGAATTACCTGGCGGGTATAGGGACTGATTTGATGAGCCTGATTGAACAGGGTTCCATCCAGATCGGAGACAACAACTTTATACATTGGCACAATACCTCGTGATGCTTGGGATAGGAAACAGCCGCTAGTGTAACGAAAACCACTGGAGGACAATATTTATTTAGAGGTGTTAAATATTGATAGCTCCGAAGATTCAGGGATGGGGGCGTGACGTTTTGTAACTGGCATGGAATCAGTTGCACAGTTTCTCTACAATAGGCGCCTCTCAACTGGAGGTAACAGCGAATGCGTAGAGAGTTGGCAATCGAATTTTCACGGGTAACCGAGGCTGCCGCCTTGGCAGGTTATAAGTGGTTGGGGCGCGGTGATAAGAACCAGGCCGATGGCGCCGCGGTTGAAGCGATGCGGATCTTGCTCAATCAGATCGATATTCAGGGTGAGATTGTCATCGGTGAGGGTGAAATCGATGAAGCACCCATGCTGTATATCGGTGAAAAGGTTGGAACCGGCGAGGGAGCGGCAGTGGATATTGCGGTCGATCCTATCGAGGGGACCCGAATGACCGCCATGGGCCAGGGCAATGCATTGGCGGTGCTGGCTGTGGGTGATAAAGGTACCTTCCTCAAGGCTCCCGATATGTATATGGAGAAGCTGATTGTTGGACAAGGCGCCAAAGGGGCCCTGGATCTCAATAAGCCTCTGGAAGAAAACCTGGTATCGATTGCCAAGGCACTGAATAAGCCTATGGAGCGTCTGACCGTGATGACCCTGGCCAAGCCCCGGCACGATGCGGCAATTGCCAGCATGCAGCAGATGGGCGTGCGGGTGTTCGCGATTCCCGATGGCGATGTTGCCGCTTCGATTCTTGCTTGCCTGCCTGAAAATGAGGTGGATGTTCTCTATGGTGTCGGCGGGGCTCCCGAAGGGGTGATCTCTGCGGCCGTGGTTCGTGCTCTGGATGGTGATATGCAGGGGCGTCTGCTTCCCCGTCACCAGGTGAAGGAAGATACCCCCGAGAACCGCCGTCATGGTGAGCTGGAGATCGAACGCTGTCGTGAACTGGGCCTGGAGTGTGGTCAGGTGCTCAAGATGGCAGAGCTTGCCAAGAACGACAATGTGATCTTTTCGGCTACCGGGATCACCAAGGGGATCTGTTAGGCGGGATCACCAGTGATGGTTGTTTTGCTCATACCGAGACCCTGTTGATCCGTGGTAAGAGCCGGACGATTCGCCGAATTCAGTCAACTCATTACCTGGATCGTAAAGATCCTCAGGTAAAAGAGCTGATTTTATAGCAATTTTGTGGGCCAGATGGGCCTGCTGGCGGGTTATTGTTCACAGACACGGCTATTTTACTTGATAGTGGCGGCTGACAGTGGAACAATAGCGCATCGGAATTTTTAGTCCCGAGCCGGTTTTTCTTGATCTTTAAAACCAGATCCTGTATAAAAACCCGCCTTTCAGTGCCTCTTATTTTTGACGGCCAAAGAGGCACATAAAGCTCGAGCAAGAAAGTAAGATTTTTGGAGACTATTTGACATGTCTAGAGTATGCCAAGTAACTGGCAAACGCCCAGCTGTTGGTAACAACCGCTCGCACGCAAACAACGCAACTAAGCGTCGTTTCCTGCCAAACCTGCACTCACACCGTTTCTGGGTTGAGAGCGAGAACCGTTTTGTAAAACTGCGTGTATCTGCTAAAGGTATGCGTATCATCGATAAAAAGGGTATCGACGCCGTTCTGACGGAAATGCGTGCCCGTGGTGAGAAGATCTAAGGAGTAACTCATGGCTGCTAAAGGTATTCGTGAAAAAATCCGTCTGAACTCATCCGCTGGTACCGGTCACTTCTACACGACCACTAAGAACAAGCGTACCATGCCTGGTAAGATGGAAATCAAAAAGTACGATCCCGTGGTTCGTAAGCACGTGATGTACAAAGAAGGCAAAATCAAGTAATTGATTACAGCTTTTGTTAAAAAAACCCGGCCATTGGCCGGGTTTTTTAGTATATATGGATAAAGATCCACAGGAAGTGAGGGGCGTATGGTGCGATTAACCCGCAAGGGCTGGAACAATGTCCTGATCTTTGCCGTGATGGCAATCATACTACTGTTTCAGCTGGCTGATCGCAGGATCCAGCGCAATGCTCCCGCCGAGCAGATCCTGAGTCTGCTTCCTAAGGATGCGGTGATCCTGACCTGGAAGGGCCCGGATTATAGCATTGAGCGCATCGGCAACAGCTGGCGAGTCCAGCCGGCACTTAAGATTAGCTCTCTGCAAATATCTTCCCGTCTTGATTACTGGTTGCACCAGCAGTGGCCTAAATCCCCGAATCAGCAGTTCCCGGAGCAGGGAGAGGTGATTAGGGTGTGGCTGGCGGGTCATGATCAGCCTCTGTTGTTAACCCTGTCTCGCTTTCAGGGGGACTATTATGTCCGCAATTGGCTTGGGGTATGGCTTCAGGTAACATCAGAAGATTACTGGAAATTAAAGGAACTGGTGGTCGAGAAAAATGCCTGAGCTACCCGAAGTGGAAGTGAGTCGTCAGGGAATTGAACCCTGGCTGCTTGAGCAAACAATTGAGCAGATCAAGGTGCGTACTCCCAAGCTACGTTGGCCGGTTCCTGACGAGGTTAAGCGGGTGGAGGGGGCCAAGATCATCCGAGTCTCCCGCAGAGCCAAGTATCTGCTGCTGGAAACCACAGGCGGCACCCTGCTGATCCATCTCGGGATGTCGGGGAATGTGCGGGTGCTGCATTCGCCACCGAGGCCGGGAAAGCACGATCACCTGGATATCCTGCTGGGCAATGGCTCGGTGTTGAGATTTCATGATCCCAGACGCTTTGGTGCCGTCCTGTGGCAGGAGGGAGATGGGCTTTTGCACCCTCTGTTGGCCCAACTTGGCCCTGAGCCGCTCTGTGATGAGTTTGACGCTGATTATTTGATTCATTGCAGTACCCGGCGCTCTATTTCAATTAAGCAGCTTCTGATGGATTCTAAGGTGGTTGTTGGCATAGGGAACATTTACGCCAATGAGGCACTATTTCGTGCCCGGATATCACCGCGGATGATAGCCTGCCAACTGACCCGTGAGCAGGCTCAGATCCTGGTCGACTCAATTAAGCGAACCCTGATTGAGGCGATCGGTGCCGGAGGGACGACCCTCAAAGACTTCCTACAGGCAGATGGTAAGCCCGGATATTTTGCCCTGAACCTCAATGTCTACGGGCGGGAGGGGAGCCCTGTCCGGACTGCCAGCATCCGATCGAGAAGTTTGTCCAGGGACAGCGGGCAACCTTCTGCTGCCCCAGGTGCCAGGAGGCACCGAAGGGTTAGTGCAGCTGTGCTGCATCGATGCCTGGGTGCCGGCAGCACATTACTTTTGTATCGCCAAAAGTAATCAAAAACTCGCTTCGTACTGTGAGTCCCTCCACAGAACTACGCAGCTCGACATCCTGTCTCGGAAAAACTGTGAGTGGTTCGTCCCCACATTCGTTCAGAGGCTGGATGACTGTTCTAAAGGCTTCCATAGCTCAGTCTCTTTTTAGGTGATAGTGAGACGTCAGTGTGACAGAGCTCCATAATCTTATTTGATAGGAGCTCAAGCTATCCAAGTTATGTGGTACTGATTGCAAGACTTAGTCAGAGAAGCGAGCCAGTAATCGCTCTTTAACCCTGGGATCGACGAACTGGGAGACATCACCGCCATGCAGGGCTACTTCCTTGATGATGGAGGAGGAAATAAATGAGTTCTCTTCGGCCGGAGTCAGGAATACGCTCTCCAGTTCTGGCATCAGGCGGCGATTCATGTTTGCCAGCTGAAACTCATACTCAAAGTCTGAGACGGCTCGCAGTCCCCTGAGTAGCACATTGGCATTGCTTTGTTTGGCGAGATCGACCAGTAATCCGGAAAAGCCGATGATCGACACATTGGGATAGACGGAGGTGACCTGGCGCGCCATTTCAACCCGCTCTTCAAGATCAAACAGCGGCTTTTTACTGGGACTGGCTGCGACCCCCACGATCACCTGATCGAACAGCCGGGAGGCCCGGGCGATCAGATCGGTATGGCCATTGGTGATGGGATCAAAGGTTCCGGGGTAGATTACGCGGATGGTCATGGTGTTGTCACATCATAAAAGGGTTTTCGCGCATTATAGCCAAGGGAGCCTGGCAATAGCGACCCCTTGAGATAATCTACAGCTGAGAAATCTGCCACTGACATTGCTGGCCAGATAAAACACTCTTGCCTGAAATTGTGCGTTCATCACTCATATAGCCATGGGGGGTGACCTTGAAATCACTACCTTGGCTCTGAAGCGAGTCATTTAACAAACTGAATTTTGTTATCATGCGTTGGTGCGATTCAAACCCTGAGCGGATGAGAGAGATAGAATGAGGGATGGTGAATGAAGCGGGTCCTGGTGGTTCGAAACGATAAGATAGGGGATTTCATGCTGGCCTGGCCGGCATTTGCCATGCTCAAGCTTTCTATGCCTGAGGTCGAGGTTTGTGCCCTGGTTCCCGGGTATACGGCGCCCCTGGCGAGATTATGCCCCTGGATTGACCGGGTAGTGACCGATCCTGGTAAGCGTGCCGAGCGAAGTGAGCAAAAAGCCCTTCTGCGGGAGTTACGCGAGCTTAAGTGCAGTGCGGCCATCTGTATTTTCTCCAACACCCGTAATGCGCTTTTGGTCAAGAAGGCGCGGATCCCCGAGCGCTGGGCTCCGGCAACCAAGCTGGCCCAGTTTCTCTATAACCACAGGGTAGTTCAGCGCCGCTCTCGCTCTGAAAAGCCGGAGTCAGAATATAACCTGGATCTGGTTCGAGCCTTTCTGCAGTATCAGCAGCGCGACATTGTTGAACCCCTGGCTCCCTATCTGACGATCCCCCCTGATAGCAAGACAGCTTGTCGACTAAAGGTCGCGTGTGAACTTGAGTTGGATGCTAACAGTCCCTGGGCTTTGGTGCATTCCGGAAGTGGTGGCTCGGCCAATAACCTCTCGTTACAGCAGTATGCCGGGCTCATCGCGACACTGGCAAAGCAGCAGCCTCAGTGCCAATGGCTTCTAACCGCAGGGCCGGGAGAAGAGGATCAAACCCAGAAATTAGCCGAGCTGTGCCGTGAGCTTGGGGTGAATGTGGCTCTGTACATATCACAGGGTGGGCTGGAGCAGTTTTGTGAGGTGATCGCGAATGGCGCGCTGTTTATCGCAGGCAGTACCGGCCCTTTGCATATTGCCGGGGCACTCGATGTTCCGACCATAGGTTTTTTCCCAAGCCGGCGCTCGGCAACCCCCCTTCGCTGGCAGCCCCTCAATAGCGATGGGAATCATCAGGCGTTTGCTCCACCCCGGGGGAGGAGCAGCAACAGGATATGTCCCTTATTCGGGTTGCTGAAGTTGCGGCCAGTGTTAAGCCTCGGGTGGCTCAGTGGTTGAACGGATCCACAGATCAGCATATTTGACGAAGGTGGAGTGCGCCGACAGCACGGATAGTAGAAAGCCCTGTTTACCATCGAGAAAACCAGCCTTGAGGAAGTACATCTTCATAAAACAGCCGATGGCATGGCCGATTCCCTGAGAGAGGCTGGATTTTTTGCCACGTTTCTGGCGCTGCTCGGCCCACATCTTGGCGTAGTAGGCTGACTTAGTCAGGTAGTGGTTCAGATCCCGGTAGGTGTAGTGGAGAAGATCGCCCTTGAGCGGTATGACACTTTGTCCTTGTGGGATCTCTACCTTCTCGTGAACCATGGCATCATTATAGCCGGTCAGCATCGTTGGATAGAGACGGATCACCCGGTCCGGATACCAGCCACAGTGGCGGATAAAGCGGCCGAATACCCAGCTTAGCCGGGGGATGGAGTAGAGCCCCTGGCGGTTTTCCGCAAGAACGGACTGAATATTTTGTCTTAGTTCAGGGGTGACCCGCTCATCGGCATCCAGCCACAGGATCCAGTCACTGCTGACATGTTTCTGAGCAATCTGGCGCTGCCTGCCATAGCCCTGCCAGTTATCATTGGTGAAATATTTATCTGTATATTCCCGAGCGATCGATTCTGTATTGTCACTGCTACCACTATCAAGAATCACTATCTCATCGACCCACTCTTTGACTGTTTCCAGACAGGGGCCAAGATTTTCAGCTTCGTTTTTGACGATCAATACGGCAGCAATACTGGCTTGACTCATGATGTGTTATCCAAGGTTGTAGTGAGACAATATATGATTCAACTGGGATTTGACCTGCTCTACTGTGATCGTGCTCATCGCTTGATCATCTTTAAGACGAGTGCGCCAGGGGAGCTCATCCAGGCTTTTTTGGTTCTGGGCTTCCACGAGTGGCAGGTAGACACTGACCACGAACTGCCGATCCCGATAGGGGCCGGTACGCTCTGGGTTGTGGTGGGCATAAAGGCCCAAGGCCGGAGTACCGACTGTGGTTGCCATGTGCAGAGGCCCGGTATCTGGTGCCAGTACCAGGGAGGCCTGCTCAATCAGAGCCAAAAGCTGCTTGAGGTTGGTTTGACCCACCAGGTTGTGTAGCGAGCTCTGGGCGAGGGATTGGATCTCCTGTGCCAGCCGCTGCTCATGGGGGGCTGGTCCACCACATAGCAGTACCTCGAAACCGCGACTCACGGCATAGTCAGCGATTGCGGCATAGCCCTGAGGGGTCCAGTTTTTGTAATCCTGACTAGCGGCAGCCGAGATAATGAGAGTCCTGTTTGAGGGATATGTTGCTGTGCCCAGTTTCTATCTTGATCAGAGATGGGCATATGCCATTCAGGTTTGATATTTGGGTCAACACCGAGTTTGTAAGCAAACTGCATGAAGCCATCAAGCACATGAGGTGATGCCGGTGATTTCACCTTACAATTGGTAAAGAGTCCCTGCAGATCTTTGCTCCGTACCTTGTCAAAACCAAGTTTATGGCGTGCCCGGATGCCAAGGGAGAGAATACTGGCTCTGAGAGCTGCCTGCATATGTAGCAGCGCATCAAAGCGTTCTCCTTTGATCTTTTTCCAGATCTCCAGATAGCCTTTTCGACCTGCTTTTTTGTCAAAGGCGATGATACGGATCCCGGGTAAGCCTTGCAGTAGTTTGGCCTCAATACTACCGGCTACCCAGGTTATCTCTGTCTCTGGCCATTGGCGCTGAATCGCCTGTACGGCCGCGATGGCATGGCAGACATCACCAATCGCGGACAGGCGCAAAATGCAGACAGATTTTGGACCCTCGTTGCCAAAAATGGGCATATCAGAACTCCGTTTAGATGATCGAGCCATTATGCAAAGGGCCGCATGCGTTGTAAAATTCATTTTTTCAGGAGAGTGCGATGATCACTGTAGTGCATGACAAGCGGCATACGCTGTTTTTCGACCCCGAAGTACTGGACTCTGTTCGCTCTGAGATGTTCAGCCCCGAGTATTGGCAGCAGCAGGATGCTGTGCTTGGATCCTCAACTGGCAGAGGCACCGCTTGGTTTGTGAAAAGGCCAACAGGGCCCCTGGTGCTGCGTCATTACTACCGGGGCGGAATGATTGGCCGGGTGTTGCGTGATCAGTTTCCTATGTTTGGCCTCAAGCGCTCACGAAGCTGGCGCGAGTTTGAGTTGCTTCAAAAACTTCACCAGGCTGGCTTGCCGGTTCCAAAACCAGTTGCCGGACAGATGGTGCGTAAAGGGGCCTACTGTAGCTGCGATATCCTGATTGAATTGCTCCAGGAGACCCGGGATCTGGTGGCTGCCTTACAGGATGGGCCCCTCGATGAAACGGCTTGGAAGCAGGTGGGAGCGATGATCCGCCGCTTTCATGACCAGCAGGTTTACCATGCCGATCTGAATGCCCACAACATACTGCAAGGCGAGGATGGACAGCTATGGCTCATCGATTTTGATAAGGGGGCAATTCGCCACCCGGGAAAATGGAAGCTGCAGAATCTGGAGAGGTTACTGCGCTCATTTCGTAAAGAAAAGTCTCAGCTTGCCAGTTTTCACTGGCAAGAGAGTGATTGGGAGAGTCTCATGGCAGGATATCAACAAGCTCCAGCTCAATCTCGTTGAGGGTTTTGGCCAAAGCCCCCTGATTGGCGGCCACCACATCCAGCGCTGCCGCACCCATGGCATCTCGTTGTTGCGGGTCGTTAAAGAGATTAAGCAAGGTCTCGGTCAACCCATCGGCATCACTGACGATCTTGGCACCCCTGTGATCCACTAGGTGGCGGGTGATCTCATCAAAATTAAAGAAGTTAGGACCGGTCAGGCAGGGGCGAGCCAGCGCCGCAGGCTCGAGCAGGTTATGCCCACCACGGGGAATCAGCGAGCCACCGACAAAGGCGATATCGCTGGCTCCATAGAGAAGAGGAAGTTCACCCATGGTATCCCCAAGATAAACCTTGGTGTGCTGACCAATCTCTTCTCCAAGCGAGCGGCGCGCCATGCGTAGCTGCGCTCCCTTCACCAGATTAGCAACAACATCAAAACGCTCCGGATGGCGTGGAACAATGATCAGTAGAGCATTGGGAAGCTTCTTTAGGAGGCTCTTGTGCGCCTCTAGGAGCTGCTCATCCTCCCCTTATGGGTACTGGCAGCAATCCAGATCGGGCGTTTGCAACCCAGGGTCTTGCGAAATGAGTGGGCTTTCTCAATCAGCTCTGCCGGATAGTTGATATCAAACTTGACTGAGCCTGTGATGGAGATTTTGGAATCAGGGACTCCCAGAGCCCTGAAGTTATCTGCATCCGGTTTGTGCTGACACAGGATTTTTTTGAGGTTACGCTGCATCCCCTTGAACAGCCCTAAAAAGCGCCGGTAACGGCGGCAGGTACGATCCGAGAGGCGAGCATTAAGCACCAAAGCCGGGATATTACGTTTATGGCACTGGGCCAAGAGGTTGGGCCAAAGCTCGGTCTCCATGATAAGCAGCGCCCGAGGGGAGGTTTTATTCAGAAAGCGCCTTATTGCCCCCGGAAAATCCAGAGGTGCGTAGCGATGCTCCACCAGATCCGCTAAACTAGCGGCCTGTTCAGCTCCGGTGCGGGTGGTGGTGGTTAGCAGTATGGGGAGCTCAGGATGACGCTGCTTAAGTTCCCGGATCACAGGCGTTGCCGCAACGACCTCACCAACAGATACGGCGTGTAGCCACAGTGGCTCTCGGGCTTTGAGCTTCGGGATATAGCCTAAATGCTCTTTCCAGCGCTCGGCATAGCCTTTTTTGCCTTTACGGGGCCGATATAGCAGGAATAGAGCCAGAGGGCTGAACAGATAGATTAGCAGCGTGTAGAGAGTGCGAAACACAGAGTACCCGAGCGGTATGCCAAAAATTGGCAACAGTATCTACTAAAGGCACGGGACAACACAAGCTCTGCAGGCACGAGGCTCTGAGTTAAACCGATTTTTGAAAGTAAGCTCACAATGAATCATCTATGGACTGAACAGCGGGGACTCTATGTCTCAAAGAAAGCAAAGCAATATTTAGCAAACTTCGACCCAAAGTCTGTCAAAAAGATAGCTGTAATTCGTCATGCCGCCTTTGGTGATATGGTGATAACGCGGGCTTTTTTGGTGGAAGCCAGACGTTTTTTCCCCAATGCTGAGATCACTCTGTCTGTCGTCACCAACTATTGTTATTCTGCTCCCGAGGATCTGGTTGACCGGATGCATTACCAGTACGGCACAGATCCAGAACACAGGAAAAAAGGGATCTACGAGCGAGCTTGCAACATGCGCGAGCTTGGGGAGCAGGATATTATCTTTGATCTGGCAGCAACCAACCGTTCTTCCTATCTGATGTTACTCTCTAAGGCTAAATTAAAGATCGGTTTTCCTTATCTGGGTATTCAGCAGAGGCTTTTATATGATCTGGCGATTCCAAGGCCCGATCAGCTTACGGAACTCGATTGTATGCTAAGTATGCTGACGGTACTTGGTCATTTGCCGCAAAATCCACCGAATTATGCTTATCCGGATCACCGTTTAGTGGACAGGCCTGAGAAGGCCTATGTCGTTTATTTCAATGGCGCATCTTTGGCGAGTAAGCGCTATCCAAATGAGCTGACTTACAAATTAATTGAGCTGTCAGCTCGTGTGTTACCTGAGTATCAGCATGTATTCCTTGAAGGAATCAAAAAAGATGAGCGAGGGGATTTCCTTCAGGGATTAGTAAAGAGTGAAAAGAATGTATCGATTCAAGCGACCATGCCTCTGGATGATCTCACCTCCTATCTGGCTAAAGCTAGTGTAGTCGTAAGTCCGGATACTGGGGTGCGTAATCTTGCGATCTGCACCCATACTCCCACAGTTGGGATCTTTTATTCGACAGTTCCATTTCGTTACTGGCCGCGTTATGAGCCGGGGCATATTGTCGTTATCAATTCCGATGGTTCAAAGCCGCAGCCTGAGCAAGTTCTCCATGAGCTAAATACTGCTCTTGTAGCCAGTAAGAGCAGAGCAACAGCGAAACCTATTGGGGCAATAGACAGTGATAAGAGGATTACAGCGTGAAGTACTTGGTGGTTCAGACTAAAGAGATCGGAGATGTGCTGTTTTCGACCTCACTTTGCAATACTCTCAAATTAAACTTTCCAAATGCTCAGGTAGACTACCTGGTGATGGACTACTGTGCAGGGATGGCGGAGAACAATCCTCATATAGATAACATCATAAAAATTGATAAAAAACAAAAAGATAGCTGGCGGTATCTCTGGTCTTTAATGATGAAGCTGCGCCGTCAAAACTATGATATGGTGATTAATAGTCAGGGACAGATTATTGGTTTACTCACTTGTCTATTTAGTGGTGCTCCAAGACGCATTGGCTTTAACTCGAAGTTCTGGCAGGTGGCTCATACGGAGCGAATTGCGTTTCGTGAGGCAACCGAAGATCAGGGCAATGGTTGGATCATAGATGATCGCTTTGCTCTGCTGAAGCCCCTGGGACTTAAGTATGAAGATAGAAGCTATAAAATCTGGCTCGTAGACACTGAGCTGGAGCAAGGTAAAGAAAAGCTAGTGGCTGCAGGAGTTGACCTAAGTAAGCCCCTTGTCGCTCTTGGTGTAAGTGTTCGCGGTTTGTACAAGCGCTGGCCAATTCAGTATTTTGAGAAGGTTGCGGCTCACCTCATCAAGCGACATGGGGCGCAGCTATTGGTTTATTCAGGGCCTGGGGAGCAGGAGTACAATCAGCAGCTTAAAAAAATGCTTCCTGAGGATTTGCAGGTCAATGTCTTCGATGAGATAGAGACTTCTTCGGTTCGTGATTTGTGCGGGCTATTCAGCCATTGTCAACTCTTTTTTGGGAATGACACCGGGCCACGCAATATGGCGCAGGCTCTGGGTCTTCCTACCCTGTGTGTGGCATCTCCGCGAAGCGATAAGGATATCTCCCATCCACGTAATCACCCCAGGTTCCGTGGGCTCTCCACCGGCGATGCTCTTGGGCTAAGTGAAGAAGAGTGGCTGAAGCTGCGAGCAGAAAAAATCACCAATGAGAATCAGTTCGAGTGGTTTGAAAAACTAACCCCTGAATTTGCGATTCAGGAGCTTGATCGCATGGTTGATGAGTTAGGCCTATTCGATCAATTTCATGCTGATATCTAAGACTTCTAATATCCTAATATAGTAAGGGGCATGATGCTGCCCCTATCATTATTCTGCTGCAAGCTCTGTCAGTGCTTTAATCACACGATCAGGTGACAGCTCTTTCAGGCACTTAAGGTGCCCTAGTGGGCATTCGCGCTTAAAGCAGGGGCGGCACTCAATATCTGTATGCAGGATCTCAATCCTCTGGGCCAGTGGCGGCGTGTAGCCTGGTGAGCTGGAGCCATAGAGTGCAATCAAGGGTCTTTGCAATGCAGCAGCTACATGCATCAGCCCTGAGTCATTACAAACAACGGCTGAGCATAGACTGATCAGATCGATAGCATCCACCAACTGGGTCCTGCCGGCAAGATTGTGGGAATACTGCTGTAGCTCTTCTGGAAGTCGGTTGCAGATGGATTGAGCGGCTTCGCTATCCTTTTGAGAGCCAAACAGCCAGACTTGCCCACCTTGCTCAATATGATGCTCTGCAACCCTGGCATAATACTCTGCTGGCCAGCGCTTGGCTGGACCAAACTCTGCGCCAGGGCAGAGCCCGAGTATGCTTTTTTTCGCTGTGAGTTTTAATTTCTCAAGCAGCGCTTGTTGATTTTCAGGATCTATTTTGAGTTCAGGGTGAGGGAAGTCTGGGAGATTTGCTGATGATTGCATCTGCTCCCTAGAATAGGCCAATGCGACATAGCGTTGAACCATCAAGGGAAAATCTTGCTTGTTTGAGCGCAGATCATTGAGGAGCCCATAGCGACTCTCACCCTTCCAGCCGGTTCGTAGTGGGATTTTGGCAACAAGAGGGATTAGGGCTGATTTTAGGGAGTTTGGAAGAATATAGGCTCTATCATAGCTTTCAACTCTCAGGCTTTTACCAAGGCGATAGCGAGTTCTTAGCTTAAACTCTCCATGCCCCAGAGGCATCTCGATCGCTGTGTCGATCTCTGGCATTCGAGAGAGCAAAGGTAGGCACCACTTTGGAGCCATTACATGCAGCTCACAACCATGCTGCTGCTTGATCGTTTTATACAGGCTTTGGGACATCACCATGTCGCCAATCCAGGATGGAGCTATAACCAGAATTTTCATTGTCTGAACTTACTCATTTAGAGGCTTATGTTGTAAAGCTACATGCGTTATACCCCTTTAGGGATGAACTAAAATACATGAGCAGATAAAACCTAATATCTTTAAGCTTAAGTATCATGCCATTTTTGTCGGTGCCTTAATGAACTGGAGAGTTTGGGTCTTTTTAAAACGAATAGGAGCAAAGCCCATGGTGACTTTCTTCTGAGTGATTTTAAAAATAAACGCAAGGTGTATTTAAGCTTTATTATGCTTGATGCTATTACCCCGAAGTGTTTATCTAAAAAGTAAAAGAAAGAGATATAGAATTCTTTTTCAATGTCTATATTCCTAGAGGTGCTACCTCCACCTTCATGATTTATTATTGCATCTGGTATGTAGGATATAGAATAGCCATTTTTTTTAATCCTTAAAGAAATATCTTCTTCCTCGCAATATAAGAAGAAATTTGTATCAAGACCGCCAATTTCATAAAACTTATAAGCGTCAAAAAACATGGCACAACCCGACACCATAGGTACATTTATTGGGGCGCTGTATTCCTTTTTCCTTTTTGGGTATGCATTTGGTGAAAATAATCGACAGAATGAAGAGCCTAGCCAAACTTTTGAAATGGACGGAAGGTAGTCAAATGAGGGGACTAATTTATTTTCATCATCGATACACTTGGGAACAGATAGTGCAACACTTGAGTTGTGTGTCATATAATCAAACATATATTGCACTACATCGTTAATAAGTATTGAGTCATTATTTAATAAAAATAAATACTTTCCCTGCGCTATGTTTGCTCCTGTCATGTTTCCAAGAGCAAAGCCACTATTGACTTTGCTCTTTATTAATATAACTCGGCTGTTATCAGCAAGGCTTTCATTGAGATTGTTCCAATCTTCTCTATCTGAGTTGTTATCAACTATTATTATCTCATAAACTAGAGCGGATTGTGATTTCTCAATAATTGAGTTCACACAGTTTATTGAGAACTGAGATGAGTTATAGTTCACTAAAATGATTGACACATCAATGTTGAGTGGTGATGTATTAATTTCAGTCATGGATTTATTCATTTTGAATCCTTCGTGTCGGATAAAGCTGAATAAAATAAAACTAGAGTAAAAAAGTAATAAATACTTCCAGAGTTATGCCCAAAAAATAGTTGTGAGAAGCCAAATCCCATAGAGCTAATTACAATCATGGCACCAGCTTGGGCTACTACCAAGTCTACTCCATACATCTTTCTAGAGTGACGAATAAAAATAATCAAAGGAATGAGAAAAACAGCCATCACCTGAAGAAATCCAATTATTCCCCGTTTTTGAATGGAATCAAAATATTCACTATGAGCATGCATATTGCAGGCCCAGTTTCGGTATATGTAGTAGCTAAGTTCACCCTGATTATATTGTGCAGTTTTATCCTGGCATAGCCCAGTCTGGCTCCACCCTGTCAGAGGTTTATGGGCGAAGCTTCGCCATGCACTAGACCATAGCAGGAGGCGAGTTCCAATAGAACTATCTTGGCTCAGGTATTGGCCATCCTTAATCATATCTACCTGATGTATTGTTTTATTTATCGAGCTTTGGATGCCAAATTTTGGGGTTAGCATAATAGAAAAAATAATGATAATAACTACGCCGGCGACTATTTTTAGCCGTCTGGAGAAGAAGGCTCGATTAGTCCAAATAAGGTAAATAAGGATAAACGGAAAAAGTAACCACCCCCCGCGACTCTGAGATGCAACGCTCCCAAAAACGCCAAGGAATGTCGCGAGAAGATAAAACAGAGACCAATCATACCTCTTCAACTTGAGGTGATAAAAAAGTGCAACCAAAGAAATGGTTCCGAATGCCATGCAGATATCACCAGCCTGTATTGGCATATTGTTTGATAAAGCCCTAGGCATATGTAAAAAGAACTTTTGATAGCCGGCAAAAATGCCGCTGACTATGGCCCCTAATGCAAAACTAATCAATAAGCAGCTTGATTTCGGCGGGTAGCGTAGTAATAGAATCAAAATGGCAACCGCCATTATCGCCCGGCTGGGTCTGTCTAGTTGACTTATGTCTTCATGATACACCAGCATGAAACTAAGGTAGACAAAGAAGTATAATAAGAGTGCGCTAATAAGCCATAAGGTCTCTTTATTTAGACGATAACTGGAAGGTATAAATAAAAATGGTAGAGCAATTAGCAGTAAGAGTGCCGGGGAATAGTTATAGCCACCACTGAATATCAAGGATAGAGGAGCAAATAAAAAAACGATAATAGATATCACAAGATGAAGTGACATATTTTTAGGTATAAAATGCTTTAACATTAACACTTCTCTTTTCTAAAGGTATAATTGCCATGAATTTTACGCCATAATCCAAAAGTATTTGTACGGGGGAAAATCGCGATCCGGCGGATCTGGTAAAGATCTTCATGGAGTGGCAGTGGACCTGAGTTGGTGGCTACCGCATAAGGGTATCCCCATTTTTGGGCTTGTAGCTTACTGCTTCTATCCAAGTCGCCATATGGATAAGCAAAAGAGTTCAGAGGCTTGCCTATCCATTGTTCGAGGATCTTCTTGTTTGTTTCGATCTCATATATCTGCTCCTCTTCGGTCAGTTGGCTTAGTCTTGGGTGACTCTGGGTGTGTCCGCCAAACTCAACCAATCCGGAAGCATCCATCTCTTTGACTTGTTCGCGGGTCATAAGTTCAAAGCGTTTCTCTGGGTTATCTGGGTTTTCTACATCCCAACGGTTGAAAACCTCTCCGGTTACCGCATAGATCACCGCTTTAAAATTGTACTTTTTGAGAAGTGGCAGCAGGTAGTGGTAATTATCGGCAAAGCCATCATCAAAGGTCAGCATGATACTGCGTCGTCCCGGAGCCAGCCGACTTGCCATGCCATCACGCTTTAAGTCCTCAAAGGTGATGGTCTCAAAGCCCATTTTCTTAATTAGTTTAAAATGCTTTTCCAGCATCTTGAGATCGACCCAGGTCCCATGGACTCCTCTCTCAGAGGCATCTTTTGTGACTCTATGGTACATGATGATCGGCATCTCACGCTTATGCTTGCGCACATAGGTGCTCTGATAGAGGTACTCAAGCTTGCGAGTGACCTCTTCCAGTTCATACTCTGTGAGCACAGTCTCACGAAGCTTAGGCGGATTAACCGGGCTAGCCAGTGCATTTTCGACATCACGTTTGATAGCCTGAAAATCGATCTGCAGATCTTTAGGGCCTATGTCACCGAAGTTGGAGGTCATCGCCTGCTGGATGTTATCCAGGGTCAGATGACCGATGGCAAAGGCCTCTCCGATAGCAACCGTGGGGCGCTCCATTAACAGGGCCTCGATGGCAACGCGTCCTGCTCCTATCACCAAATCAGCTTTAGCCAGGGCGCTTGGAATATCACTGACATGCCCAGCAAAATCGATCCTGTCTAAGAAGGATTTGAAGCGGTCAGGAAGTGTAGAGCCTGAGATGATCTGCACCTGGTACCTGTCAAGATCCAGGACTTCATCCAGTAGCCTGTAACAAACTTCTCCCTTGGGGCCGGTCAGGCGTCCCACAATTGAAATTATGGGCTTAGAGTTGCGAGGAGTAGGTTGTGGAGTAAAGGCGCTCGCATCTACTCCATTACGGATCACCTGAAGCTGGCTTTCCTCAAATTCAAGTTCCCGAATCAATTGCTCAGCAATCGCTTCACACACGGCAACCGTCCGATCGCCCATGGCGCGAAATAGTTTGCGGGACTTATGCACCGGCTGACGGCCGTGGACCGTGGTGATGAGTGGAACGCCGATGAGCTTACAGGCGACCTGGCAGCTCCAGCTTGAGGCGCGGGAATGGGCATGCACCAGCTGGATCTTGTGTTTTTTTATGAGGTAGATGAGTCGTCCGACATGCCAGAAACGGCGAAATAGACTGCGCTTATTAAAGCGCAGTCCGAAAAATTGCCCCTGATGGGGCATAGTCAGTGTATCTGAGACATAACTGACGTTATGGCCAAGCTCGGTGAGACGGTCACCTATGGTGGTAGCGTAAACTTCTGCCCCGGTGATCTCCAGCTGAGACAGGGCCATCAAAATATTCATCTATTTTTATGCCTTGTTCAGCCAATCCATATACTTGGCAACACCCTCGGCAACGCTGTTAAACGGCTGGTCATAGCCTGCATCGCGAAGCTTAGTGAGATCGGCTTCGGTGAAGCACTGATAGCGTCCCTTTAGATGATCCGGGAACGGGATATACTCAATCTCTCCCTTGCCATGGTGGCGAATCACAGAGTTTGCAACGTTCCTGAAAGGTTCTGCCTTGCCGGTGCCACAGTTAAAGATCCCGGATTTTTTGGCATTTTTCCAGAACCAAAGGTTAACCTTGCAGACATCTTCGACATAGACAAAGTCACGCATCTGGCCGCCATTTTCATAGCCTTCGGTGCCTTCAAACAGTTTGGGATTTTTTCCATCAAGCATCTGGTTGTTCAGGTGGAAAGCAACGCTCGCCATTGAGCCCTTGTGCTGCTCGCGAGGGCCGTAGACATTGAAATATTTAAGACCGACGATCTGAGCCTCTGCGTGCGGCAGCATACGGCGTACGTACTGGTCAAACAGTTGCTTAGAGTAGCCATAGACATTCAAAGGCTGCTCAAACTTAGGATCTTCGATAAAGTTATCGGTCCGTCCACCATAAGTGGCAGCAGAAGAGGCGTAGATGAAGGGGATGCTATGCTCCTGGCAGTAGTGCAGCAGATCCTTGGAGTACTCGTAGTTGTTCTCCATCATGAACTTGCCATCCCACTCTGTGGTAGCTGAGCAAGCCCCCTGATGGAAGATCACCTCAATGCCGTTCCACTCTTCGAAGATATCGCCGGAGACAATGCGGGCAATGAACTCATCTTTATCCAGATAATCGGCGATCTTGAGATCCACTAGGTTGACAAACTTGGTGCCATCGGTGAGATCGTCTACCACAACGATATCTTCCCTGCCCTGCTCGTTGAGCATCTTAACCAGATTGCTGCCGATAAATCCTGCGCCGCCAGTAACGATAATCATAGTGCTTCCATCCTGTTCTCGGAGTCGGTAAAACAATTTAACTGGCGAATATTAGCATGAAGATAGACTCTTAAACACCATGGTACCAGGGCCTAAGGTTTCATGTGTTATGACACCTAACCTGTGGTTGTGCTAATCTCTCACCTTTCACTAAGGAGGAAGTTTAAGGTAATGCGTTATCTCCTGATCATCTGCACTCTGGCCCTTATGCTATCCGGCTGTGGCAATAAGCCAAAAATCCAGGGCTTTTTGGTACTTAAAACCCCCTCTGTAAGTAGTGTGGAGCAGGCCTCTGGTAAGGTGAAGCCGTATCTTGATGGTAAGCCTCTTTTTAGCAGCCAAGACATTCTCTCAGCTGAACAAAATCCTACTCAGCCTCGAGCAGTGACTATTACTTTGAGCTCGGATGCGGTTCGACGTTTACATCAGGTGTTTGAGCTTCATCTTCACGACAGGATGGCTCTGGTAGTTGATGGCAAGATTGTTCGTATTATTCCTATGCCGTCACTGGTTACCACTTCAACGCTTAGAATTACAGGGCTTTCTGATAAGCAGGCTCGCCAAATCGATGAGGTTTATTAGGGACTGTCGTCATGAGTGGATTGTTTTGAGTAGAATACAGGCTTTCAGTAGGAATCAGGCAGAGCACTATGACGACCCCAGCCCACCGGCCTCATGACATACCCGACCGCGTTTGGAGCCTTATTGAACCCCACATACTGGGGAGAAAGGGTTATTGGGGAAAAGCTGGTCGTGATAATCGATTATTTATCAATGCTGTTTTTTGGATTTTGAGGATGGGTAGCCTTTGGCGAGACCTGCCTCCTGACTACGTGATTGGAAAAATACCCATCGACGCTTCTGCCGCTGGCGAGATAAAGGCATTTGGGTGGTTTAGATACCTGGATATGAATAAAAATCCAAGCGTATGCAGTCTATTTCAGGTTCAACAACAGTTAGCGGGAACATAGCCATTCATCCAGTAGTCTGAACCAGGATCTATGAGGCACCAAATCATGCTAATCTTACCCAGTTACATGAGCAAACTTGGGGTGTTAGCAATTGAATAAAAAAGCTACAAAAAAGCTATTGGTCACAGGCGGTGCAGGCTTCATCGGCTCTGCTGTTATCCGACATATTATCCAGAATACTGATGATAGTGTACTCAATGTCGATAAGCTCACCTATGCGGGTAATCTTGAGTCCCTTGCTGAAGTTTCTGAGTCAGAGTGCTACCAGTTTGCTCACCTGGATATCTGTTATCGTGAAGGTTTGGACAAACTATTTACAGAGTTTCAGCCTGATGTAGTGATGCACCTGGCAGCAGAGAGCCATGTGGACCGTTCTATCTCCGGACCAGCCGACTTCATCGAGACCAATATTGTAGGTACTTACACCTTACTGGAAGCTGCCCGTCATTATTGGAATGAGCTTCCAGAGGATCGAAAAGAGGCATTTCGTTTTCACCATATATCGACCGATGAAGTGTATGGGGATCTGGATGGTACCGATGATCTTTTCACAGAAGAGACGCCTTATGCGCCGAGTAGCCCCTACTCTGCGTCCAAAGCATCCAGCGATCATCTGGTTCGTGCCTGGCAGCGTACCTATGGGATACCAACCATAGTTACGAACTGCTCCAACAACTATGGTCCCTGTCACTTCCCTGAAAAGCTAATTCCTTTGGTGATCTTGAACGCCTTGGAGGGCAAAGCTCTGCCCATCTATGGTAAGGGCGATCAGATCCGGGATTGGCTCTATGTTGAAGATCATGCCAGGGCACTCTACCAGGTGGTTACTCAAGGTGAAATTGGTGAAACCTATAACATCGGTGGACATAACGAAAAACGCAACTTAGAGGTGGTTGAAACCATCTGTGATCTATTAGGTGAGTTATGTCCGATAGCAGATAACCCTTCAGCCCAACATCTTGGTTCATACCGGGATCTAATAACTTTTGTTGCGGATCGGCCCGGGCATGATCACCGCTATGCCATTGATGCAGCAAAGATTGAGAATGAATTAGGCTGGGTGCCACAAGAGACTTTTGAGTCAGGGATCCGTAAAACCGTAGAGTGGTATCTAAGTAACCAGAAGTGGGTCGAGAATGTAAAAAGTGGCGCCTACCAAAGCTGGATTGATAAAAACTACGGGGAGCGCAACTGATGGATATTCTGCTGCTGGGATGTAATGGCCAGGTTGGTTGGGAGCTGCAACGCTCCCTAGCTCCCCTAGGTCGGGTTACACCCCTAGATTATGATTCAGATTCATTATGCGGAGATCTCAGTAATCTGGATGGGCTTTCACAAACCATTCGATACCTAAAGCCTGATGTGATCGTCAATGCAGCTGCCCATACTGCAGTGGATAAGGCTGAATCTGAGTATGAGTATGCAAAGTTATTGAATGCAACTGCCGTGGAAGTGTTAGCAAAAGAAGCCGAGGCGATCGGTGCCTGGCTGATTCACTACTCTACTGATTATGTGTTTGATGGTGGCGGTGATAAACCATGGGAAGAAGTGGATACACCAGCGCCTCTCAATGTGTATGGCAAAACTAAGCATGCAGGTGAGCAGTCGATTCAAAATCACTGCTCCAAGTACCTGATTTTTCGTACCAGCTGGGTTTATGCTGCCAGAGGCAATAATTTCGCCAAGACAATGTTGCGTTTAGGGCAAGATAAAGATGAGCTGTCGGTTATCAATGATCAGTTTGGTGCACCGACCGGTGCAGAGCTACTGGCTGATTGTACTGCACATGCTGTTTCTAAAGCCCAAATTAACCCTGAGTTAGCTGGCCTTTATCATCTGACGGCATCAGGTACTACCAGCTGGTATGAGTATGCTTCACTGGTGTTCGATTGTGCCAGCAAAGCAGGCGTTGAGCTCGCTATACAAAAGCTGCATCCTGTTACAACCAGTGTCTTTCCTACTCCAGCAACCCGTCCGCACAACTCTCGTTTGAATACTGCTAAGTTTCAAACGAGCTTTGGTTTAGTGCTACCAGCTTGGCAGCAGGGGGTGAAGCGCATGCTAGATGAGATTTTAGGAGAGTAATGATGACAGCACGCAAAGGGATTATTCTTGCCGGTGGGTCTGGGACTCGCCTTTATCCGGTGACTATGGCTGTAAGTAAACAATTGCTGCCCATCTATGATAAGCCGATGATCTACTACCCGCTGACGACTCTGATGCTGGCGGGGATCCGGGATATTCTAATCATCAGTACTCCCCAGGATACGCCACGTTTTGAGCAGCTGCTGGGTGATGGTAGCCAGTGGGGACTTAATTTGCAGTATGCGGTACAGCCATCACCGGACGGATTAGCCCAGGCATTTATCATAGGGGAAGATTTTATCGGGGATGATCCCTGTGCCTTAGTACTTGGCGATAACATTTTCTATGGTCACAATCTACAGCAACAGCTTGAAGACGCGGCTAATGCCAGCGGAGCAACTGTTTTTGCTTATCATGTCAAAGATCCTGAGCGCTATGGGATCGTCGAGTTTGATGATCAAGGGAATGCGCTGTCACTTGAGGAGAAGCCAGCGCAGCCGAAGAGCAATTATGCCGTTACCGGACTCTACTTCTATGACAGCCAGGTTGTTGATATCGCTAAATGCCTGAGGCCCTCGGCTCGCGGGGAGCTAGAAATCACCGATGTGAATAGCACTTATCTCAAACAGGGAGAGCTATCTGTTGCCATGATGGGGCGAGGCTATGCCTGGCTCGATACCGGAACCCATGAAAGCCTGATTGAGGCAACGAACTTTATTCAAACCATAGAGCATCGTCAGGGCTCAAGGTTGCTTGTCCGGAGGAGGTTGCTTACCGTAAAGGGTTTATCGATGCTGAGCAGGTCCGTAAACTGGCAAAACCTCTGGCCAAGAATGCCTATGGCCAATATCTATTGGATATGATTAAGAGTTAAGTGCGATGAATATCATAAAAACAGAAATTCCCGATGTATTGATTATCGAGCCAAAAGTATTTGGTGACGAAAGAGGCTTCTTCTTTGAGAGCTATAACCAAAAGCAGTTTGAGGCTGCGATTGGGAGATCGGTTGAGTTTGTTCAGGATAACCATTCCAAATCTGCCAGAGGAGTACTTCGAGGTCTGCATTATCAATTAGCTCCCCATGCCCAGGGAAAGTTGGTACGCTGTGTTGCCGGTGAGGTGTTTGATGTAGCTGTCGATATTCGTCAGGGCTCAGCCACTTTTGGTCAATGGGTTGGAGCGCATCTTTCCGCAGAAAATAAACAGCAGATGTGGATTCCAGCCGGTTTCGCACATGGTTTTGTGACCTTAAGTGAGACAGCAGAGTTTTTATATAAAACGACAGACTATTATGCCCCTCACAGTGAGCGATGCATTGCCTGGAATGACTCAACCCTAAACATTAGCTGGCCTTTTGATTTTGAGCCTCTTCTTGCTGAGAAGGATAGGCTTGCGCCACCTTTCGATAAGGCTGAGCTCGATTAGCCCATAGCAAATACGTGATTTTTGAGGCCAGCCTGGTTATAGGCAGGCCTTTTGTATTTGGACTACTTTAGCCTTCTTTAGGCTGCACTAGCTCAAGGCGCTCACCGGCGCTTAACAACGCCATCTCCAGAGCGTTGCGTTGGCAGAGTTCTATCTCTTGCTAAGTGAGCTCCGCATCGTGGGCTGCCACATTGTATTCGTGGGCAAGTTCAATCCCTTCGACCGCAGGGTCGTCGGTATTCAGACAAGCCAATACGCCTTGTGCCAGGAAGGCCTTGAGAGGGTGCTGCTTGATATCACTGACAGTGCTGGTTTGGATGTTGGAGGTGAGGCAGGACTCAATCCCTATCTTTTCTTTAGCCAGGCGTTCCATAAGCTTAGGATCGTCGATCGCCCGAACGCCGTGGCCAATGCGTCTGGCACCAAAGTCGTCCAGCGCCTGCCAGACACTCTCGGGGCCCGCAGCTTCACCTGCATGCACTGTGATCTGCAGATCGGTTTTGCGCACCCTTGTAAAGTGCTCTTTGAAGAGCTCGCCGGGGAATCCCAGCTCATCACCGGCAAGGTCAATCGCCACCAGCTTATCCTTAAGGGCCAGGCAGGCATCAAGTTCGCCCATACACTGCTCAACGCCAAAGGTGCGGCTCATGATGCCGATGAGCTTTGCTTTGACCCCAAAGTCGCGACATCCTGCCGCAACCCCATCCAGCACCGCTTCGACCACGCCTTGTGGTGCCAGCTTATGAGTCATCGCCATGTAAGCCGGGCTAAAGCGAAGCTCGGCATAATCGATTCCTGCGCGCTTGAGATCTTCGGCATTCTCATAGCCAACCCGGTAGCAGGCATCATAATCGGCCAGTACCTTAACTCCCCAGTCGAGCTTACTCAAAAAGGCCACCAGAGAGGGTACGTTCTCAATGATCTGCACATGGGGACGCAGAGATTCGAGATCGGCTCCCGGCAGCTCGATGCCATGTCGCTGCCCCAGCTCCAGAATGGTTTGTGGGTGGATATTGCCATCCAGGTGGCGATGTAGAGATCCAGCAGGGGAAGGTTTTTATTGATCATGAGCTTGTCCCTTCGGTTGATATCGGGCTGCCAGGGTGTGCCTTCGGCTCTTTGGCTGAATTTTCGAGGTAGGGCTGTAACTCCGGGCACTCCACTGAAAATTGTTGAAGTTTACGGGTCAGGGTGTTGCGACCCCAGCCCAGAAGCTTAGCGGCATTTTGTTTGTGGCCGGCACATTTTTCCAGGGCCAGCCGGGTCAGGATGCTCTCAAGCTTAAGTTCAAGTCCGGTCACATCCACTCCGACCCCGGATGCTAACTGCTGGGAGGCCCACTGCTCAAACAGCTCCTGCCAGGGTTGATTTGGCGTCGCGTCGGAATGGTGGTTTTGAAACTCTCCCGGCAGATCCGTGTCATTGATCAGCTGATGCCCCACCATCACGGTGAGCCAGCGACACAGATTCTCCAGCTGGCGAACATTACCGGGCCAGGGATGGTTCTGCAGCAAAAATAGCGCCTCCGGTGAGAGCTGCTTGGCTGGCTCTTCAAGCTCCTGGGCGCAGCGCTGTAGAAAATGCTGCGCCAGTAGCTGCACATCCTCGCGCCTTGCTGCCAGTGCCGGGATCTCAAGATGCACCACATTGAGGCGGTGGTAGAGATCTTCACGAAAACTCCCCTGTTCAACCTTGCGCATCAGGTCCTGGTGAGTTGCGGCTATGATCCTGACATCCGCCTGCTGCAGTTGCTGTCCACCGACCCGATAGAAGCTTCCATCGGCCAAGACCCGTAATAAGCGGGTTTGGATCGCCAGTGGCATATCACCAATTTCATCGAGAAACAGAGTGCCACCTCTGGCCTGTTCAAACCGCCCTTGGCGCACCTGATGAGCGCCGGTAAAGGCACCTTTCTCATGACCAAACAGCTCAGACTCTATGAGTTCATGGGGATCGCTGCCATATTGAGGGCGATGAAGGGACCATCACTACGAGGACTATGTTGGTGCAGGGCCTCGGCAACCCGCTCCTTACCACTTCCGGAGGGGCCGGTGATCAGCACCGAAACACTGCTGCGCGAGAGCTTACCTATGGTGCGAAACAGGGTCTGCATCGCCGGAGATTGACCTATCAGGCGGCTCTGTTCACTGAGCTGGATCTGCTGTGGTTGAGTCTCCTGATGCTGATGTAATGCTTTGTGAATGAGAGATTGCACCTCATCCAGATCAAAGGGTTTTGCCAGGTAATCGAAGGCGCCATGCTGGTAGGCGCTGACCGTGCTGTCGAGATCTGAGTAACCGGTCATCACGATCACCGGGAGTTCAGGGTACTGCTGCTGGAGCTGTTGTAGCAGGGTCAGTCCATCCATGCCGGGCATGCGGATGTCGGTAATTACCAGGCTGGGAAGAGGATGCAGATCCAGTGCATCCAGCAGCTCCTGTCCCTGGCTGAATGAAAGACATTTGAGGCTGTCCTGAGCCAGGGTTTGCTCTAAGACCCAGCGAATCGCCGGGTCATCATCAAGGATCCAGACTGTCTGTTCCATGTTACTCCTGATAGGGAAGATAAAGGGTAAAGCTGGTGTCTCCCGGGTCGCTCTGCCACTCAATATGGCCATCATGCCTTGCGATCAGCTCCTGCGCAATCGAAAGGCCAAGGCCTGTACCATCGGCGCGTCCGGTGACCATGGGGACAAAGAGGTTAGGGCGGATCTCATCCGGGATCCCCGGGCCAGTGTCACCAATAGTGATCATAGCGGTCAGGCGGTAGCGTTTGTTGTTGAGGGTCATATTAGCAATTGAGCGGGTCTTTATGTTCAGGGTGCCACTGTCACCCATCGCCTGAATGCCGTTGAGCATGATATTCAGCAGGGCCTGTTGCAGGGAGGCGCTGGCAACCGGGATCTCCGGCAGGCTGGGATCATAGTCCCGCTTAAATACAATCGCTTTGGGAGTATCGATTGCTAAGAGCTCAAGTTGTTGCTCAAGCAGTTGATGCAGGTTGACCGGCTGCATCGGTTCGAGTTTGCGCGGTCCAAGCATCCGCTCGACCAGCTGAGCGAGCCGCTCACTCTGGCTGAGTAACATCTCAGTATAGGGCTGCCACTTAGGATCGGTAAGCTGCTTGGAGAGGAGCTGAGCTGCCCCCTTGAGGCCTCCCAAGGGGTTTTTGATCTCGTGAGCCAGGTTTCGCAGCAGCTGGCGCAGCGCTCTTTGTTGAGGGTGGAGCTGTGGCTGACTGTTAAGGTGCAGATCCTGGGGATGGAGCTCCATCAGGATCTGTGAGCCCTGCTCGCCTTCGATAAGGTTGGCGCTGAGATCCAGAATATGATTCTGGGAGGGTAGCTCAAGGCGAATTTCACAGACTCTCAGGCTTTGATGCTGTATCAGCTGCTCACAAAGCCAGTTGCAATCAAGATCCTCTTTACGGATCAGTGACGGCAGGGCGAGCTTTTGTAACTGACGGATGCTGCGACTGAACAGATCTTCTGCTGCCGGGTTGGCGTAGATGATCTGCAATTCACGGGTGAGCAGCAAGACAGCAGTTAATTGATTATCAAGAAGCTGCTCATAGTTGACACTGTGGCCCACAGCCTTCTCCCGTTGGCAGATTGGTTTAGGATAGTATCAGATTGCAGACCTGGTAGCCTGATTGCAAGTCATTGATTTATTGAATCGTTTGCAGGCTTACAAAACCCGGAATCTTTAGTTCGCCACTCCGGCTCTTGGGGTCCTGGCCGGTGCGTGAATCGAGGTCCGATGCAGATACACGGTAACAACAGGTGATTCAGCTTCAAGTACTCCATCATCAGAGAGCAGTTTTGTTTGGATTTGATGCTCCCCTCGCTCCACATTACTGAGCAAGACAGAGGTTTGATTTTTTATCTCCTTAAACAAGGCCCCATCGACAAATACTTGCATGCGATAGCTTTTTGGCATGGGAGCAATCTTGCTGGTGACCGCAATATTCCCCTGGTTGTTGCGAATCGTTGTCTGATCTTTGGGCTGGAGCAGTGATAATTGATAGCTTGTTGCCTTGGCCTGCTCAACTACAGGCTCCGAGATAACCTTAGGAATGTTTGCTGCTATAGAGGGTCTGACATCGGTTTTTTCTGCTCCCGAGACCGGGGTATCGGTAAAGTGAGTGACTCCCTGCTTATCAACCCATTTGTAGATGGCGTTAGCACACACCAGGTGATAGGGCAGTAGCAGAGTGATCAAGAGTGCGATGCTGAATCTGTTCATAGCAATTTTCAGTTGTTTTTTATGAGATTAGCAGGCGGTGGGAGAATTGGGGAGGCCAGATTGTACCGGCCTCCCAAAGGGTCAGTTTAAACTGAGTAGTAGAGATCAAACTCGATTGGGTGAGTCGTGACGTTCAGCAGCTCAACTTCCTGGCGCTTAAGCTCGATATAGGAGTTGATGAAGTCATCAGAGAATACCCCACCACGGGTCAGGAACGCACGATCCTGATCCAGACAGTCCAGAGCTTCACAGAATGAGGCTGCAACCGTTGGGATCTCAGCCGCCTCTTCTGGTGGCAGATCATAGAGGTCTTTATCCATAGGCTCGCCCGGGTGGATGCGATTGTGGATCCCGTCCAGACCCGCCATCGCGATGGCTGCAAAGGCAAGATATGGGTTAGCCGTCGGATCCGGGAAGCGGATCTCGATGCGACGCGCCTTGGCGGAAGCAACCACAGGTACCCGAATCGAAGCGGAGCGGTTACGAGCCGAGTAGGCCAGCATTACCGGTGCCTCAAAGCCCGGAACCAGACGCTTGTAGGAGTTGGTTGAAGCGTTAGCAAAGGCGTTGATCGCCTTAGCATGCTTGATGACTCCACCGATAAAGAACAGCGCTGTTTCACTCAGGCCGCCGTAGCCGTCCCCAGCAAACAGGTTTTCACCATCTTTTTGTAGTGAGATGTGACAGTGCATCCCGGAGCCGTTATCACCGACCAGCGGCTTGGGCATGAAGGTCGCGGTCTTGTTGAACAGGTGAGCAACATTGTGCACCACATACTTATAGATCTGCAGCTCGTCGGCTTTTTTCACTAGGGTGTTGAAGCGGGTTGCGATCTCGTTTTGACCTGCGGTTGCTACTTCGTGGTGGTGAGCTTCAACCACCAGGCCCATCTCCTCCATCACCATAGACATGGAGCTACGGATATCCTGAGAGGAGTCAACCGGTGCAACCGGGAAGTAGCCGCCCTTGATTCCGGGACGGTGACCCAGGTTACCCTCTTCATAGCTCTTGCCAGAGTTCCACTTTGCCTCTTCTGAATCGACGCGGTAGAAGCTGCCGGAGATGTCGGTGTGAAAACGCACATCATCGAACATGAAGAACTCAGGCTCAGGCCCCAGCAGTGCGGTATCGGCGATCCCTTCGGCCTTCATGAAGGCTTCGGCGCGCTTGGCGATGGAGCGAGGGTCACGGTCATAGCCCTGCATAGTCTCGGGCTCGACGATGTCACAACGAACGATCAGGGTATTTTCTTCGGTGAAGGGGTCCACCACAGCAGTGGTTGGATCCGGCATCAGCAGCATGTCTGACTCATTGATCCCTTTCCAGCCGGCGATGGAGGAGCCATCAAACGCTTTGCCATCTTCAAAAAAGTCGCTATCGATTTGGTGTGCAGGGATAGAAACGTGCTGCTCTTTACCCTTGGTATCGGTAAAACGCAGATCAACAAACTTGATTTCATTTTCTTTAATGAGCTGAAGAGTTGCTTCGATTGACATGCAGGGTCCTCCTCGACCGTATGCAAAATAGTAACTAGCAGATTCTTTGCAGAAACCGTGCCACCTTTTAAAATCCTTTAAAATCAACCACTAACAAAATCGAAAATTTTAAACAGCCTGTCTCATGCACCTTGTTGGTGCAATGCGCTAGAGTGGTGTCCATCTTGGTGCAACTGGGATTGTGCAATAGATTGAGTTTTTTCTAGGCAGATTTTCGATCAATCAGTACAATACTGCCTCTTTTTATCCTATTCAACTGAAAGACTCTGAGGCGGGAATGTTAGATAAACTGCGAAATATCGCGATTATTGCTCATGTTGACCATGGCAAAACTACTCTGGTAGATAAATTGCTACAACAGTCTGGAACGTTAGAGCGCAGCAACGAAGGTCAGGAAAGGATCCTCGACTCTAACGCACAGGAGCAAGAGCGCGGTATTACCATTCTCGCTAAGAACACAGCGATCAATTGGCAAGATTACCGCATCAATATTGTAGACACCCCGGGACACGCCGACTTCGGTGGTGAGGTTGAGCGTGTAATGTCTATGGTCGATACGGTACTGCTGCTGGTAGATGCGGTCGATGGTCCTATGCCTCAGACACGTTTCGTCACCCAGAAGGCATTTGCTCGTGGCCTCAAGCCTATCGTTGTCGTCAACAAGATTGACCGTCCCGGTGCACGCCCGGATTGGGTTATCGATCAGGTGTTTGATCTGTTTGACAACCTGGGTGCAACCGATGAGCAACTGGACTTCCCTGTGGTCTACACCTCAGCTCTGGCCGGTTATGCTGCGATGGATCCCGAGGAACAGACCGAAGATATGACGGCTCTGTTTGAGGCGATTGTTGAGAAGGCCCCTGCGCCACAGGCCGATCCTGCCGGTGAGCTGCAGATGCAGATCTCTCAGCTGGATTACTCCTCCTATGTTGGGGTTATCGGCATCGGCCGTATCGTGCGCGGCACCATCAAGCCCAACCAGCAGGTCAGCATCATCGATAAAGAGGGCAAGACCCGTAACGGTAAGGTTGGCCAGGTGCTGGGTTATCTCGGACTGGAGCGTAACGAGGTTGAGCAGGCGAGTGCCGGCGATATCGTTGCGATCACAGGACTGGGCGATCTTAAGATCTCCGATACCATCTGTAGCCAGTCTCAGGTTGAAGCTCTGCCAGCCCTGAGCGTTGATGAGCCAACCGTCACCATGACCTTCCAGGTAAACACCTCTCCGTTTGCCGGTCAGGAAGGTAAGTTCGTGACCTCACGTAACATCTTAGAGCGCCTGGAGCAGGAGCTCAAGCACAACGTGGCCCTGCGTGTTGAGCAGATGGACGATCCCGATAAGTTCCGCGTCTCAGGCCGTGGTGAGCTGCACCTGAGTGTCCTGATTGAGAACATGCGCCGTGAAGGCTTCGAGCTGGCGGTATCCCGCCCTGAAGTGATCATGCGTGAAATCGATGGACAGACACAGGAACCGTATGAGACTCTAACCGTGGATATCCCTGAGGAGTTCCAGGGGGAGTGATCGAGCAGCTGGGCCTGCGTAAGGGTGAACTGCAGCAGATGCTGCCCGATGGTAAGGGGCGTATCCGTGTCGACTACATCATCCCAAGTCGTGGCCTCATCGGTTTCCAGACCGAGTTCATGACCCTGACCTCTGGAACCGGCCTCATCTATCACAGCTTTGACCACTATGCACCGCGTAAAGAGGGTGAGATCGGCCAGCGTAGTAACGGGGTTTTGATCTCCAATGCAACCGGTAAGGCGCTGGGCTACTCGCTATGGAACCTTCAAGAGCGCGGTAAGCTGATGATTGGTCCAAGTGAGCAGGTGTATGAGGGGCAGGTTGTGGGGATCCACACCCGTACCAACGATCTGACGGTGAACGTCCTCAAGGGCAAGCAGCTGACCAACGTTCGTGCCTCAGGTACCGACGAAAACATCCAGCTGACCCCGGCGATCCGCATGACCCTGGAGCAGGCTCTCGAGTTCATTAACGATGATGAGCTAGTCGAGGTGACTCCAGTGCATATCCGAATTCGTAAGAAGCTTCTGACCGAGACCGATCGTAAGCGTGCCAGCCGTGCTTAATTAAGGTTGTCTTGGAATAAAATAGCCCTCAGTGAGGGCTATTTTTTTATCTGAATTTTGCTGGTTGACGCTTTAGTCTGCTGAGCAATCTCCCTATCATAGGGGCTTCCCCAAGCCCGCATCCCATCGAAGGAGGAGCAGATGACTCCCAGCCAACTTCTGCCTCAAACCCTGGCTATCGCCAGGCAGGCAGCCGAGATCCTGCATAAGGTGTATCAGAGCAAGGACTACCAACAGCAACTCAAGGCCGATCAGACCCCGGTCACCAGCGCCGACTATGCGGCCCATGACTACCTGACCAAAGCCCTGGCGGAGCTGGCGCCCGAGATCCCTGTGCTCTCCGAGGAAGACTCTGATATTCCGCTGAGTGAGCGCAGTTTCTGGAAACGTTACTGGCTGGTGGATCCCCTGGATGGCACCCAGGAATTTATCGCTCGCAGCGGAGATTTCGCGACCGTGATTGCTCTGGTCGAGGAGGGGATTCCCGTATTGGGAGTAGTGTGCGCGCCAGAGAGCGGGGACTGTTATTATGCCTGTCGCGGACAGGGTGCTTATTATCAGGCCCTCGATAGTGTGCCTGAGCCGATCCATACCCGGCAGACGAGAGAGTCACTTACAATTGCAGTAAGCCGTCGACAAAAGCTGGATCTCATCAAAACCAGGCTTAAGGGAGATTTGGAGTACCAGTTTGTTGCGCTGGGCTCAAGCTCACTCAAGTCTTGTGCGGTTGCCGCGGGCAGGGTGGATGCATATCTCAGAGTCGGCCCGACAGGGGAGTGGGATACGGCTGCGGTGCAGTGTATCGTTGAAGAAGCGGGAGGAGAGATCCTGTCGTTGCAGCAAAAACCACTGACCTACAATCAGCGTGAGAGTCTGGAGAATCCGGATTTTATGGTTTTGGCTGCTAAGGAGCTGGCCGGGATCCTTAAATCAGCATAAAAGGGCTGATTTTTTACCAGTAATTGCTCATGAAAAAGGTTTCAGTCTCAAAAATGGCGTTTAGTTTTTGCTAGAGTGAAGTTGCTGTTGATTTCAGGTTGTGTTCGGTAACACGAGTTGTGGAGCACTCCCTCTGGGTCTTTTTGCAGGGCTTTTAGCCCTGCTTTTTCTTTTTTGGGCATCTCAAATGTTTGCCCTTTCTCTACGCGGGTTTGCTGTGGGAATTTGCTCAATGCTGAGCCTGACTCCTATTCTTCATCCGGTTCAATACCAAGCTCTTTCATCAGCTCAAGAGCCTGAGCCGGGATCCCATCGGCTTGGTCCTTTCGAAGATCCTCATCCTCAGGCAGAGGCTGCCCGGTGTAAGCGTGCAAAAACGCCTCACACAAGAGTTCACTGTTGGTGGCATGACGCAGGTTGTTCACCTGACGACGAGTCCTTTCATCGGTGAGGATCTTGAGTACTTTCAGAGGAATAGAAACGGTAATTTTTTTTACCTGCTGGCTTTTCTTTCCGTGCTCGGCATAGGGCGGGATATATTCGCCATTCCAAATCGTCATGGGGTACCTGAAATCTATTTTATCCGTGTGATTTAAGGGGCTAATTGTACCATTAGATTAAAATTTAGCAATCTAACTGTCTGGAGCTCTGGATGTCTGAGTTTGTCGGATGATAGCTCGAGCTAAGGTGGGAGATTACGCCGCGGGATCTCAGCATAATTCCCTCGACTCAGCAAGAGTTAGGCTCCAAAAGTGTGGGCTGAGAGTTTCTATTGGGATTGGGGGTTAGGGCATGCTATCGTGCGAGACTCATGAGTCGCATAAGCTGGAGGTGTAAACAGTATGCAGGAGTCGATCGCACAGGTAACTCCCGATGAAGCACGACGTTTATTGGCACAGGGAAATGCTCTGCTGGTAGATATTCGCGATCCCGATAGCTTTTCCAGGGGCCATGTGAAGGGCGCATTTCATCTGACCGATGCCAGCCTGTCACGCTTTATGCTGGAGGCTGACTTTGAGCAACCCATTATCGTGATCTGCTATCACGGGATCAGCAGTATTGGAGCGGCTCAATATCTGTTTAATCAGGGATTCTCCGAGGTATATAGCCTAAGAGGTGGTTTTGAGGCCTGGCAAAAAAGCTACCCGGATGAGGTGAAGGGCCAATGAGACAGCTACTGGTCATGGAAAATGCCGAAATGGCGCAGACGCTCATCGATTACCTCAAGACCCAACAAATCCCCTGCCACCTCAATCTATCCGAATATGGTGCCGAAATCTGGCTTGAGGATGAACAAAAGCTTCAGCAGGCCGAGCTGGAGATCCGCCGCTTCATGGCTGAGCCTGGTCATCCTCGTTACCGGAGTGCCTCCTGGCAGGTGGGACAGTCCTCACTGAAGCTTGGAACTTCCGGGCTTTCCGGAGTCTGGAGTAATGTGATCCTTCATGCCGGCCCGCTGACTCTGGTGATTGCGGCCCTGGCGATTGTGATCTACCTGTCGGGCTTTTTTGGATATGAGCAGCAGCTTTTCTATGCCCTATCGTTCCACACCAGGCTTGAAGCCCTGTGGAGTTGGCAGATTTGGCGGTATATCTCTCCGGCCTTGTTTCACTTTAGCTTGATGGCGCTGGTTTTTAACCTGCTATGGTGGTGGTACTTTGGTGGCATGATCGAGCGCCATAAGGGCAGCTTGCGTCTGCTATGGCTGCTGGTTCTCGGCGCCGGGATCTCCAACATGGTGCAGTTTTTGGTCAGTGGCCCGGCTTTTGGTGGCCTTTCCGGTGTGGTGTATGTCCTGTTAGGCTATGTGTGGTGGAGTCACTGGCTGGACAGAGATTCTCCGTTCTCGTTTCCTAAGGGGCTGGTCATCCTGATGCTGGTGTGGCTGGTGCTGGGCTTTTTTGACTTTTTCTCACCGTCACTGGCAAATGCGGCCCACCTGACCGGCTTGGTGGTTGGATGTCTGGAAGCCCTGGTTGAGCAAAAGCTCCATCGTAAATCCCGTTAACTCCCGGATTTGCAGGATCATGGAAGATCCTGCTGCCCCTCCTTAACCTCAGATCTGCATAAGCGCTTCCTTTTCAAGCCGAGACATTCGGATGCTCGGCTTCTTTTCCTGGAAGGTATATGCAATGAGGCCAGCAAGGAGATTCACCATAAAGCTGACGCAGCTACGATGCCGTGAGTGTTCTATCTGAGAGATGTTCTTCAGCTGATCAAAGACGGTTTCAATGATGAAGCGTTTGCGAAGCATCAGCTTATCCCATAGCCGCATCAACTTTGGTTTCATATTCTTCCTGATGCTGGTAATTAATGTGACCCCTTGGTCTGCCAGCTCTTCTGCAAGTGGTCCTGAAATATAGCCTTTATCTCCATAGAGTGAACCCCAGAGCTGCTCGCACATTTCAGGAAGAGGAGTTCTGTCATCAACATTGGCTGGGGTTAATTTGACCGAGATAACACCACCTTGATCATTGATGATAAGGTGCAATTTAAATCCATAAAACCACCCCATGGTTCCTTTGCCACGCTTGGCAGCACCTTGAAATACTTGATGTCGAGGGATGCGAAGGTTATGGCAAACCTGAAGTTTTGTTGAGTCGACGAATGCAATCCCAGTAGGTTTTGCTTGTCTGTGGGTGAAATAGGAGCACAAAGGGACAAGGGTCGTTTGCATCAATTTCAACATCCGGGTGTAACTCACCAGGCCGGGGAACTCGCTTTTCCAGTACTTACATACGAACTGAAGATAATAGGATTTAAAGTCTCGGAATCCCAAGCGATGGAATGCGATGACGATGGTCATCACTTCACTGACAGCCAGGCGAGAGGGTCTGTTCCGCTGCTTCACACCTAAGGAGATCTGCTGTTTTTGCCAAGCGGGTAGAAAGACCTGACAGAAATCATCGACATCAACGAAAATAGCTTCTAAATTGATCATGCCCAAGCTCCTTGGCGATTGATGGTTCTGGACAAACGATCAGATCGCAGCTTGGGCTTTTAGTTCCCCTCTTATGCGCAGCTCAGGTTCCTTAGATAATCTTTGTTTACATGGTCACCTCGCCCTTCAATAGACTTTTATTCCCGGATGAGGCAGTTTGTTGTGTACTTGGTTGAGGAAAAGAGCCACTTGTGATGGCTCACCATCACTTACAGGAAGGATGCTTGTGTCTCAGGTTCAAAGTATTTTAATGGCCCCCGGGGGCCGCAGTTTTCCCGGCTGGTTCAGGGATATTGGCGGATGGCCGACTGGGGGATGTCTCCCCAGCAACGACTCGCATTTATCAAACAGCACCTGGAGCTTGGGGTCACTACGGTCGATCACGCGGATATCTATGGCGACTATCGGTGTGAGACCCTGTTTGGTGAAGCCCTGAGGCTTGAGCCCGTGCAACGATCCAAGATGCAGATTGTCTCAAAGTGTGGGATAAAGTTGGTATCAGCGTCAACTCCCGAGCGTCAGATCAATCACTATGATACCAGCAAGGCGCACATAGTCCTCTCGGTTGAAAACTCTCTTAAGCGCCTGCATACCGATTACCTGGACCTGCTGCTGATCCATCGCCCAGACGCCTTGATGGACGCCGATGAGGTTGTCGAAGCATTTAATACGCTCAAAGAGTCAGGAAAGGTTCGACACTTTGGTGTCTCTAACTTTACTCCATCTCAGTTTGAGTTGTTGCAGTCACGCCTGGATCAACCCCTGGTCACCAATCAGGTCGAAATCAATCCACTCAACTTCACTGTGGTTGACGATGGCACTTTGGATCAGCTACAGAGATTAAGAGCTCGCCCTATGGCCTGGTCCTGCCTGGCGGGAGGAGATATTTTCTCAGCAAGGACTGAGCAGGGGCGCAGGGTACACCGTGAGCTGGAGTCGATCGCCGATGAGCTCGGATGCACCAGCCTGGATCAGGTGGTCTACGCCTGGATCATGACTCTGCCAAGCCAGCCGCTACCGATCATTGGTTCGGGACAGATCCAACGGGTCAAATCAGCCATAGATTCCCTGAGGTATCGGCTGACACCTGAGCAGTGGTATCGGGTGTGGGTGGCCTCCAGGGGACATTCCGTGCCCTAGGGGCTGTCGTCATAAGATGGCAGCCCATAGTGCTACACAACGTATTTGAACCGCCGCTTCAAATGAAGCGGTATTTTTTGCATATCGTGTCGCGATTCCTCGCCACCTCTTCAGATGAAGAAAAGCATTTTCTACCAAATGCCTAACTCTATAGAGACCTTTATCATGCTCCCGTAGCACCTTCCGGTTTCTCCTCGATGGAATAACCACTTTCATTCCCAGAAACTCGGCTTGGGAGACCAAGGCATTGGTATCGTAGCCTCTGTCAGCCAGTAAATACTCAGCATCGACACTATCAATCAGAGCCAAGGCCTGAGAACAGTCTGCCGTTGTACCTGAGGTAACAAAGCACTTAACAGGCATGCCATGAGAGTCTACAGCCAAGTGGATTTTACTGTTTAGCCCCCTTTTGTTATCCCCATATCCTGATTACCTCCCTGAGCACCGCTGGCATCTGGGTGGACTTTGATATGGCTGGCGTCGATCATCAGCCACTCAAAATCAGGCTCATGGATTAAACGTTCCTGGAGGCGAGCCCAAACTCCCTTATCACGCCAGCGACTGAAGCGTCGATGGGTATTTTTCCAGTCGCCATAATCGGGAGGAAGGTCTCTCCAAGGTGAGCCTGTCCTTAAAATCCAAAAAACAGCATTGATAAAGAGTCGGTTATCTCGACCCGCCTTTCCCCAATCACCTTTTCTTCCCAATATATGGGGTTCGATTAGGCTCCATACTCGGTCTGATATGTCATGGCGTCGGTGGGCTGGGCTCTTCATTGTGTAGTTCCAGATTAATGATGAAAGAATATATTGTACTCAAACTAGTCCGCTCATGACGACAGCCCCTAGAGCATTTTCTCCATAAATGGAGACAACGCTGTGATTAATCTCAGGCTTTACACGCTGACTCGCAATGCCGATTATCATCCATGATAACCCTTACCAGTTCGGCGTCCCTGCCTCTCGCTTGTTGCTATGCAACCACGCCCCTGGCCGCTCTGCTGCAGAAGGTCAGCTTAGCAAAGCCTGAAATTCTTTTAGTCGAGCCGAATGTGATTATTCTGATTAATCCGAAATAGCTCTAGATAGACATCAGCCATCGATCATTTGATATGGCTAAGATTAAAACTTAATTGCGCAGATGAGAGTTTCTGTTTCGCTTGCACACCTGTTTGGATTATCCTGCACAGGTAACCCGTTTCCAGTGCCGCCTTACGGCCATCTTACTTGAGGTATCCCATGGGATTAGTCTACTCCACCGAGACCGGTCGGATTCACCAGGAAAAAGCTCCCGCAGAGGCAAAACCATCTTCAGGGCCAAATGATGGGGTGATCCGTATCCTTCGCCAGACTAAGGGACGTAAGGGCAAGGGAGTCTGTATCATCACAGGGCTCAAGCTTAATGATGCTGAGCTCAAGCTTCTGGCCGGGAAGCTCAAAAAATTGTGTGGTTGTGGTGGTGCTATCAAGCAGGGGCAGATCGAGATCCAGGGCGATAACCGGGAAAAGCTCAAGGAGTATCTCGAAAAGCAGGGCTATAAGGTAAAACTGGCAGGCGGCTGACCCTTACCCTGCGGACTGATTTTTTTGCCTGAAGCTGCTGGTCAAGGTTGTTCTCAGACACCCTGTTTTTCAAGGCGCTAATAGGACTGGAGTGATGAAAGAGATAGGTAAAAATAGGCAGCTTCAGGAGTTTATGAAAAACAATACTTCCTTATTGGACTCTGAGCTAACAGGGCTTTCACTTGATCTATCGGCTGATGATCGAATGAGTGCGACACTTAAGTTTCATCTCCCTCAACATAGAGGTGTGAATACCATTACTCTTAGGCTCTCCGGTGTTCTTGAGTATGTATAAATTCTTACGTTGTGGGGATTCATCTTTTTACATTTCATTGGATCCTTATGATGAAACTCCATCATCCAGATGAAAGAGACCAGGACTTCATTCTTGCATCTGAGGTGACAGGGTATATTGAGTAGGGCTGTTTGCTTTGGGCTAAGAGGCAGCCTTTAACTTAACGAGCCATGGATGGCGAGCATCGTAGCTTGATGGAGGGACTCATCACGCGAAGAGAGCTTTTGATTACTTTTGGCGGTACAAAAGTAATGTGCTGTCGGCACCCCGAGACCTGTGGCGGCAGCCACAATATGAGCAGCATGCAATGCAACCCGGTTGCTATTAGGAAAAGTGAATTGCCGCAAAGCGGCAATCAGGCCATCCGCAGGATAAACCTCTCTCTTACCCCTGCAGGTAATGAATCGCCAGCCCGATAAACAGCAGGCCTCCGGCGTAGTTATTATTGAGAAAGGCTCGAAAGCATCCAGTGCGCACCCGGTGACGGATAAGATACTGCTGATAACCAAACAGCGCCGTCATGGCGGCCAGCCCGGTCAGATAAAAAGCTCCGAGCCGGGCAATCTCTCCCAGCAACAACAGGGGCAGCAGGGTCAGTAGCTGAAATATCCCAACCCACAGGCGATCGAAGCGACCAAACAGGATAGCGGTCGATTTGATGCCAATCCGAATATCATCATCCCGGTCGACCATGGCATACATGGTGTCATAGGCGATGATCCAAAAGTAGTTGGCAATAAATAGTAGCCAGGCGATGGGTGGAATATGCCCAAGGGATGCGGCAAATGCCATGGGGATCGGCCAGGAGAAGGCGATACCCAGAACAAACTGTGGCAGATGAGTGATCCGCTTCATGAAGGGATAACAGATGGTGACCACCAGCGCGATTATTGAGAGCAGGATAGTGAATCGGTTCAGAGTGAGCACCAGGCCGAATGCGATCAACACCAGGACGGTAAAGAGGCCCTTGGCCTCCTTTTCACTCAGGGTGCCACTGGGAAGGGGGCGGTTTGCGGTACGTTTGACCGCGCCATCAAGCTTTCGGTCAGCGAAGTCATTGATGATGCAACCGGCCGAGCGCATCACAAAAACCCCTATGACAAAAACCACAAGCAGGTGGAGGCTGGGAAAACCCTGGTTGGCAATCCACAGTGCCCACAGGGTTGGCCAGAGCAGCAGCAGGCTGCCAATTGGCTTATCCAGTCGGGTGAGTTGAGCATAGGCGGTGCAGCGTTGCCTGAGAGTCAGCTTCATTGATTATCCTTGTAAGCTGCCATCCCCGGAAGGAAAAGCTCATGAACCAGCAGAGGGTGTTGCTGATAATAGAGCATGGAACGGCGTCCCCACAAAGGCTCCGAACTCTGAAGCTTGATGTGGCGTAATACCTTAGGCGGCAGCTCATGTTGAGCAAATGTTGCTAATTGTAGCCTCTCCCGGCGCGCCTTTGAACCCTTGAACAGCAGCTCCCCAAGAGGTTGATCGGCTAGTTGCATCAGGGGGTGGCCGGTGGCCTGGATCGTTGTTTCCGGGATCAGGGTCCAGGCATAAACAGCAGGGCTCTCATCACAGCACAGTAATACCTCACGACCAAACAGCATGCCGTCATCAAGTAATCGGATCAGCTGATGTTGCTCATTGTTGTACCAGCTCTCACTAAGCCGCAGAACCTCGAAGTGGGCGCAGTGGCGTTTGAGGCGGGCCGTCATAGAATCCTGGGAGTTTAACCAGCCGCTGAGTCTATGAGGCAGGTTAGGAAAACAGGATGAATCCTGCCACTCAAGGCTTAACTGTGATGATAGTGATGATAATGCTGTCATATCCTCAGCTGCGATCTGTCTGAACCGGCTAAATGAAAAGGGGATTTATTATCAGGTAAAGCGAGATAAAATGTAAGGGAGCAAATGAAGCTCCTTTCTTGACGGTTATCTTTGGGGCACCAACACTAAAGTAGTGGGAAGATAATTAAGGGATTGTTGATGATGAAAGCCGCACTCTTTTCTTTTGCTCTGCTAATGCTGTTTGCCATCCCCCCGGTTTCCTATGTGTATGCTGAAGAGGAGGTTGCCCCGGCTGCCGAAGAGACATCGGGTGGAAAAAAAGAGTATGCCTACTTTGCATTTCGTCCCGATATCATCACCAATTACATCTCCAGGGGAAAGCACCTGGGTTATGTCAGGGTTACGGTTGAGGTGATGGTGGACAACAAGTCTGCTCTCGCCGCCGTAGAAACCCACGAGCCGCTGCTTCGAGATGCCCTGATCAAGATGCTGGGTAGTTTGACGGCGACTCAGGCAAGGTCCCTCAAGGAGCGAGAGCTGTTTCGCCTCAGGTGTAAGAATAAGCTCAACGAGCTGTTGGTTCAGGAGACAGGCAAAAAACTGATTAGTGAGCTGCTGTTCACCAAGTATATCTACCAGTAGCAGATGAATTGAGTGGAGCCCCCCGCAATGATTTGCGGGGTTTTTTCGTTGCCATTTAAAACCTACTGTATATACTCACAGTATATAGCTCATAACTTACTGAAAAGGCTGTGATGAGACCACTAACTCCCCGCCAGACTCAGGTGCTCGATCTGATCCGATCGCATATTCAGGCAACCGGCATGCCTCCGACCCGGGCAGAGATTGCACGAGAGCTTGGTTTTCGCTCCGCCAATGCTGCAGAGGAACACCTCAAGGCCCTGGCCCGCAAAGAGATGATCGAGATTGTTCCCGGTACTTCACGTGGGATCCGTTTGCTTGGAGAAGAGCTGGAGGCCGACAGTGAGTCAGGCTTGCCTCTAATCGGACAGGTAGCCGCCGGAGAGCCAATTTTAGCGGAGCAGCATATTGAGTCTCACTACCAGGTTGACCCGAGCCTGTTTCGACCCCGCGCCGATTTTTTACTGCGGGTACATGGGATGAGTATGAAGAATATCGGGATCATGGATGGGGATCTTTTGGCGGTGCATAAAACACAGGATGTACAAAATGGCCAGGTAGTGGTGGCCCGGGTTGGTGGTGAAGATGTCACGGTTAAGCGCTTTGAGCGTAAAGGAAACGAGGTGCTGCTTCATCCCGAAAATGAAGAACTCGATCCCATTATCGTAGATCTCAGTGTGCAGGAGTTGGCCATCGAGGGGCTGGCTGTGGGCATCATTCGAAACGCCGACTGGATGTAAAGCTTCAAGCCAAATCTCAGGCACTCCATCTCTTTGGGGCTATCAGGCCCCATCGCCTTTTCATCAGGCAATGAAACCGCTATGATCTGGCGGTTTTTTATGCGCCCTCTTTCGAGCCCGGTAAGTTTCCAGGATACTCTTTGCATGCTTCCAAGCTGGTTTGTTCAAAAATCTGCCCATCGGCGGGTATTTTCCCTCGCTCTGCCCATGGTACTGTCCAGTGTTTCCGTGCCTCTGCTGGGACTGGCGGATACGGTCGTAATCGGCCATCTGGATAAGTCCTGGTATCTGGGGGGAGTCTCAGTGGGCTCGATGGTGATCAACCTATTGTTCTGGCTGCTGGGCTTTTTGAGGATGTCCACCACAGGGCTGACCGCTCAGGCGCTAGGGGCAGGTGATGGACGTCAGCAGCTATTGATCCTGGGGCGCTCACTGTTGGTTGCACTGGTGCTGGCACTAATTATCTTATTGCTGCATTGGCCCCTGGCTCATTGGCTGTTTCAGCTGACGGGAGGCAGTACTGAGGTTCGCCACTATGCCGAAATCTATTTTAAGATCCGGGTATGGAGCGCCCCGGCTGCCCTGGCAAACCTTGCCCTATTGGGCTGGATGATCGGCATGCAAAACGCCCGGGGGCCGATGCTGCTGTTGATCCTTACCAATCTGGTCAACATAGTGCTGGATGTCTGGTTTGTGATTGGGCTTGGCTGGGGGGTTGCGGGCAGTGCCTCTGCATCAGTATTGGCTGACTATTGTGGATTAGCATTTGCGCTGCTCTATTGCTCTCGCATGCTTTCGCCCCTATGGAAAGAGTTCGGGGAGAAGCTCTGGCGACAGCTGGCGAGTGGTCGGGAGCTTCTGCTGATGATGGGGCTGAATCGGGATATCTTCATTCGTTCGCTGTGCCTGCAGCTCTGTTTTGCTTTCATGACGATGCAGGGTGCGGCGCTGGGTGACAATATTGTTGCCGCCAACGCCATTTTGCTGAATTTTCTGATGTTTATCTCCTATGGTCTGGATGGTTTTGCCTATGCCTCAGAGGCGATGGCGGGCCATGCCCTGGGTCGGGGAAAGCGATCTCAGTTTCGCCAGGTGGTGATCCTCAACCTGTTCTGGGGTGGCCTGGTTGCGATCGGCTTCTCGCTGGTTTATGGCCTGGGAGGTGATCTCCTGATCGGCCTTATTACCAGCCTCAAAGAGGTACAGCACAACGCCGAGCTCTATCTGCCCTGGCTGGTGGCGATCCCCATGCTAAGTGCCTGGTGCTTTATTCTCGATGGGGTATTCGTCGGGGCTACCTGGGCCAAGGAGATGCGCAATGCGATGCTGGTTGCGACGACTTGCTTTTTCTTCCCGATATGGTGGCTCCTGAGTAGCTATGGAAACCATGCTCTGTGGGCGGCGATGAGTGCTTTTATGCTAGGAAGGGGTCTGAGTATGGCGCTTATCCTGTGGCGCAAAGAGCGGCGCTTTAACCAGCTTTCTTTGGCTTAGGCTTCGGTAAGGCGGCGGTGACATAAGCTCCTTATATTAGAGCGGTCGCATTGTATTTCCTGAGTTTATTGTGTGAAAAGCGGTCCGCTTCAGAGCATCTCCGGCAGCGTTAGCTGAGCTTTAAAAACAATAGGATTTTTGGGTGTGCTGACCCATGGGTCTGGGCTAAAATTGTACCAGAAGCAGGCGTTTTGTTTCTCTGGATACAGGAGTGTGGACAGTGGCAGAGCCCGATAAAGCAACCAAAGAGGTCATAGAGAACGACCCGGCAGGCAAACCTATTCCTCAGGATAAGAAAGCCAAAAAGCCTGCCAATGATAAAAAGCCTGTCAGAAAAGGCGAGAGACTCTTTGATATCGTGTTTACCCTGCTCTGCATCCTTGCTGCGATCATCTTCGCGCTCTGGTGAGCCCCTTCTCGCAACTCTGGGAGCTTAAATCGCTCCCTCAAACCCAAGCTGGCGCCAACTTTCATACACGAACACGGCAACTGCGTTGGAGAGATTCATGCTCCGGCTATCCGGCTTCATCGGAATACGTACCCTCTGCTCCGGGGGTAAAGACTCCCTGATCTCTGGCGGTAGGCCCCGGGTTTCCGGTCCGAACAGCAAGACATCGCCGGCTTGATAATTTACTTCGTGGTGATAGCGGGTCGCCTTGGTGGTACAGGCAAAGATCCGGGCCGGGCCAACATCCTGCAGGAAACTTTCATAATCTTTGTGGCGTTTAACATTGACGAATTCATGATAATCCAGGCCCGCCCGACGTACCCGTTTTTCATTCCAGTCAAATCCAAGTGGCTCTATCAGGTGCAGAGCAAAACCTGCATTAGCACACAGCCGGATGATATTCCCTGTGTTGGGTGGGATTTCGGGTTGGTAGAGGGCAATCTGTAACATGAGGTTTTTACTGTCGAAATGAAAGCTCAGCAGCATACCCAGCTTGTGAGAGAAATGGAAGGTCTTAGCCAGATAGGGGTATAATCGGCTTTTCATTTTTTCTAAGAGGAGCACTGCTGTGGAGCAGCAATACTCTCGCCTGGTCAAATCAGCGGCCTGGGCTGCAACCCTTACGGCTGCAGTGTTAATCGTCGTTAAGCTGATCGCCTGGTTTACCACGGATGCGGCCAGTATTCTGGCAGCTCTGACCGATTCCATGCTGGATATCTCCGGCTCTTTGATTAACCTTTTAGCGATCCGTTTTGCGATGACCCCCGCCGATGAAAATCATAGATTCGGTCATGGTAAAGTCGAATCCCTGGCTGTATTGGCCCAGTCTGCCTTCATTAGTGGCTCGGCGGTTCTTCTGGTGATCCATGGGATTTCATCCCTAATTTCGCCTCAGCCGCTCTCTCATCTGGGAGCTGGCATGGGAGTGATGCTATTTTCTGTCGTAGCAACCTTGATCCTGGTGTCTTTCCAGCGTTATGTGATCAAGAGGACCGGCTCTTTGATGATCAAGGCTGATTCGTTGCATTACCAGACGGATCTCTTTTTGAATTTTGGGGTACTTTTGGCTCTGGCGCTCTCCTATTTTGGTTGGCTGTGGGCCGATGGTTTGTTCACCCTGCTCTTGGGGGGCTATATTCTCTATGGTGCACTGAAGATCGGTTATGATGCAGCCCAGTCCCTGATGGACAGGGAGCTTCCCGAAGAGGAGCAAAAGCGGATCCTCGAGTTAACCTCCGGGATTGAGGGTGTTTATGGGGTTCACGATCTCAGGACCCGCCAGGCGGGGCCGACCCGGTTTATCCAGTTCCACTTAGAGCTTGATGACAGCCAGCCTCTGCTGGAGGCCCATGCGCTTGCCGACAGGGTGGAGCAGCGGGTGCTTGAGGAGTTTCCCGGGGCCGATGTGATTGTCCACATGGATCCTCTCTCTGTAGTTCCCAAAGAGCTGCGTAATCAGGGGCATTGGGGGAGTCGAGCCTAGCCATGGCTTTAAACATTGAAGTAGCTCGGATTTTTTAACGATCGATTACTCATGGAGTCTTGTTGAGGCCATGAGTAATAGGTATCCTGCATAGATACAGGGAATTTTATTGGTCAAGCAATAACAGGTGGGAATTCATTATGTCTTTCGAAGTGTTTGAAAAATTGGAAGCTAAGGTTCAGGCGGCAGTTGACACCATTTCGCTACTCCAAATGGAGCTTGAAGAGTTGCGTGGGCAGAATGAGCACCTTCGCCAGGAAAATGAGCACATGCGTAACGAAAACGATCATATGCGCAATGAGCACAACCATTGGCAAGAGCGTCTGCATGCCCTGTTGGGAAAAATTGAACAGGTCGAAGAGAATGTGTAAATCAAAAACGCCAGCATTAGCTGGCGTTTTTGTATGAGTTATTCAATATCAAGGGGTTCGGGCGAGAGGATGATGCCTGTGGTATCGGCATACAGGTGATCCTCTGGCAAGAAGGTGACGCTTGCAAAGTTGACCGCCGCATCCCGCTCTCCACTCACCTCACTATCGGCTCCAACCGGAATCGATGCCAGTGCCTGGATCCCTATATCCAGCTCTTCCAGGGTGTCAACTTCACGCACACAGCCGTAGCAGACAATCCCTTCCCAGCCATTCTCAGTGGCAATCTCAGCGATCTCGGCATCGATTAACGCTCTGCGCAGCGAGCCACCACCATCGATCAGCAGCACCCGGCCAACACCGTTCTCCTGAACCACTTCAGATAGCAACCCATTGCTCTCAAAGCACTTTACCGTGGTGATGATACCGCCAAATGAATTTCGTCCACCAAAGGTGGTAAACATGGGCTCGGCAACATCGACCATATCAAGATAGGTATCACAAAGCTCAGAAGTATTGTATTCCATTATCAGCCCTCGCGTATTGGGACCCAGAAAACTCTGATCTCCAGTATAAAGGCTTCAAAAGTGTTTTCAACGGCTAGGCTGTTTTTCCCGCCATCTGTCGTATCAGATGCTGACATAGAACAAAAAGGGGTAAGATTTTGCGACTTATGAGGCTAAAAGTGAGTTGCTGCTGAGAGGTGCTAAGAGCCAGGTATTTGAGGAGGATGAAAAGGGGGGGTAGTGGGATAAAAATCGCCAGTGCGGGCAGAAGAAAGAGCCATGCCAAAGAGCATGGCTCCTGAGGTTTACAGGATGAAGCGGCTCAGATCTTCATTCTCAACCAGGGTTCCCAGGTGCTGGTCGACATACTCTGCATCAATGATGAAGGTGTCACCAGATTTCTCCGAGGCATCATAGGAGATCTCCTCCATCAGGCGCTCCATGACGGTATGCAGACGGCGAGCTCCGATATTTTCGGCTTGTTTGTTCACAGTCCAGGCCGCCTTGGCGATGGCATCGATTCCCTCTTTGGTGAACTCAATATCGACCGATTCGGTCTTCATCAGTGCCTGATACTGTTCGGTCAGCGAGGCATTTGGCTCGGTCAGGATCCGCACGAAGTCTTCACTGGTCAGATCGGAGAGCTCGACACGAATTGGCAGGCGTCCCTGCAGCTCAGGGATCAGATCCGATGGACGGGCCACCTGGAAGGCGCCGGAGGCGACAAACAGGATGTGGTCGGTTTTCACCATGCCATGCTTGGTATTGATGGTTGAACCTTCAATGAGTGGCAGCAGGTCGCGCTGAACCCCTTCACGGGAAACATCCGGGCCACTGCTCTCGCCACGCTTACAGATCTTATCGAACTCATCGATAAATACGATACCGTGGTTTTCAACCGCAGCTATAGCCAGCTCTTTGAGCTCCTCGGGATTGACCAGCTTGGCCGCTTCCTCTTCGATGAGCTGCTTCTGAGCATCTTTAACCCGCAGCTTGCGGGCCTTCTTGGTGCCACCACCAGAGATGTTTTGGAACATGCTTTGTAGCTGGTTGGTCATCTCCTCCATGCCCGGAGGTGCCATGATCTCAACGCCGACCTGAGGCTGTGACAGCTCGATCTCGATCTCTTTATCGTCGAGCTGGCCTTCACGCAGCTTTTTACGGAAGATCTGACGGGTATTGTCGTTGCTCGGCTTCTCGTCCTTGTTCCAGTTGTCTTTAGGTGTTGGCAGCAGGGCATCGAGGATGCGCTCCTCGGCATTCTCTTCGGCGCGATAGCGAACCCGCTCCATCTCCAGCTCACGGGTCAGCTTCATCGAAACATCGGTCAGATCGCGGATGATGGAGTCAACCTCTTTGCCCACATAGCCAACCTCGGTGAATTTTGTCGCCTCAACCTTGATAAAGGGAGCATTGGCAAGCTTTGCCAGGCGGCGGGCGATCTCTGTCTTACCGACACCGGTAGGGCCGATCATCAGGATATTCTTGGGCGTGACTTCCTGACGAAGCTCTGGCTCAAGTTGCATCCGGCGCCAGCGGTTACGCAGGGCGATCGCAACGGCGCGCTTTGCATCATTCTGGCCGATAATGTGGCGGTCCAGCTCATGGACAATCTCTCTGGGAGTCATTTCAGACATGGTTTGAAATCCTGTATTTGCAGGCAGGGCAGTGCGAGGCACTGCCCGCGCTTAATTGGTTAGCTCTTCGATATTCTGGTTGCCGTTGGTGTAGACGCAGATGTCTCCGGCAATAGTCAGGGCTTTTTCGACGATCTCTTTGGCGCTGAGCTCGGTATTTTCAAACAGAGCGCGGGCCGCAGCCTGGGCATAAGGACCACCCGAGCCGATCGCAATCAGATCCTGCTCCGGGGATACGACATCACCATTACCCGTGATGATAAAAGAGTTGTCCTTATCGGCGACCGCCAGCATCGCCTCGAGTTTACGCAGCGCGCGATCGGTACGCCAATCTTTGGCCAGAGATACCGCGGCTCGCTCCAAATTTCCATTATGTGCCTGGAGTTTGGCTTCACAAAGCTCCAGGAGGGTGAAAGCATCAGCAGTCGCGCCGGCAAAGCCTGCGATCACCTTGCCATTGTATAAACGGTGGACCTTGCGAGCGTTACCCTTCATTACGGTATTACCCAGGGAAACCTGGCCATCGCCGCCAATTGCTACTTTGCCGTCGCGGCGAATTGAAACAATAGTAGTCACTTGAAGCCTCTCAGTGTTGATTCCAGCGCCTTAATCCTGCTGGAGGGATAGTTTCTATCTAACATGAGGATGGAGGCTGGGTTTTTCAACCCTGCCAATACCAGATTGCACAGCCGAAGATTTTGGCTCGCTGAAGCTTGTGCTGATCATTTTGTGCCTCACGCTTGCGCGGGTAGGGGCCAAGCACAACTCGATACCAGTAACCACCCTTGCTGCTCTTGCTCTTGAGGATCTGCGAGCTGAGCCCCTGGAAGGCGATTCGAGCCTTGAGTGTTTCAGCCTGCTTTTCGACCCGGAATGAGCCACACTGCATCTGGTAGGGATGAGGAGGTTTAGGCTGCTCCGGTACCACAACCTGGACCTCTTTGTTTTCAAGCTGCCTGGCAATGCTCCAGTGCTCAGCCGGAGGCTTAGGGAGTTCTTTCTTGGGAGGCTTAGCCTGGGGCTTGAGTTCGCTGGTTTGAGGCGTGGAGCTTTTATGTTGTCCCAGCCAGAACAGGCCATAACCAAAAGCACCAACCAGGATAACGGCGATCAGAATCGCTATAACGGGAATGCGCCGCTGTGGCGCATTCCGTTTTTTGGTGGGGCGCCGTGAAGCGCCCTTTTTTTTCTTGCTGGAGGTTTTACCGCGGCGGACATAATCCTTGGTCGCCATAGATTACATACGCTCCAGAGTCTTGATCCCCAGCATCTCGAGGCCAATCTTCAGGGTCTTGGCGGTTGCGGCACACAGCAGCAGGCGGGACTCTTTCTCCTGAGGGCTGACACCATCCTTATTGATTGGGCAAGCCTCATAAAAGCTCATGAAGGCCCCGGACAGGCTATAGAGGTAGGTACACAGCAGGTGAGGCATCCCTTTGGCGACAACACTCTGCACCACTTCGTTGAACTGGGTCAGCTTCTGTGCCAGCGCATCTTCGGCATCTGCGTTGAGAACAATCTGCCCGGTGAGGGAGTTTGCATCAACACCCGCTTTACGGAAGATCGACTGGATCCGGGTATAGGCGTACTGCAGATAAGGTGCCGTATTGCCCTCAAAGGCCAGCATGTTATCCCAGTCGAAGATATAGTCCGTGGTGCGGTTCTTGGAGAGATCCGCATACTTAACCGCACCTATGGCTACCGCCTCGATAATCTCATCGCGCTCCTCTTTGCTCAGATCGCTCAGCTTGCTCTCCAGCAGATTGGTTGCCCGCTCGTGGGCCTCGTTCAGCAGATCAGACAGGCGGATGGTGCCGCCGGAGCGAGTCTTAAACGGACGACCATCTTTACCCAGCATCATCCCGAAGGCATGGTGCTCCAGAGGTACAGATTCAGGCACATAGCCAGCCTTGCGAACTATGGTCCAGGCCTGCATCAGGTGCTGATGCTGACGTGAGTCGATGAAATAGAGCACCCGGTCTGCGCCCAGGGTTTCATAACGGTACTTGGCACAGGCGATATCTGTGGTGGTGTAGAGGAATCCGCCATCTTTTTTCTGGATGATAACACCCATCGGCTGGCCATCTTTGTTGGCGTACTCTTCGAGAAATACCACCAGGGCACCATCGTCTTCGACGGCGATGCCGCGCTCTTTAAGATCCTCGACAATGGCCGGCAGCATTGGGTTATACATGCTCTCACCCATCACATCGTCACGGGTCAGGGAAACATTCAGACGATCATAAACCTTGGAGTTTTGCTCCAGGGTTACATCCACCAGCTTCTGCCACATCGCCAAGACGTCCTGGTCGCCTCCTTGCAGGCGCACCACATAGTTACGCGCTTTTTCGGCAAAGGCCGGATCGCTGTCGTAGCACTTTTTGGACTCCCGATAGAAGTTTTCCACATCGGAAAGCTCCATGTTCAGAGAGTCAGGGTTCTGTTTCTGCAGATCTTCAAGATGAGCGATCAGCATGCCGAACTGAGTTCCCCAGTCTCCCAGGTGGTTGGCGCGGATCACCTTGTGTCCCAGGAACTCCAGGGTACGCACAACCGCATCACCGATGATGGTGGAGCGGATATGACCCACGTGCATCTCTTTGGCAACGTTCGGCGCGGAGTAATCCACCACCACGGTCTGGACTTTTTCAGGACGTTGCACATTGGCGTGCTCATCCTTGACCACGGCTTCGACCTGCCGGGCCAGATAGCCGCGATCCATGAAGAAGTTGATGAAGCCTGGGCCTGCGATCTCTGTCTTACCCACCAGGTCGGAGGAGGGCAGGTTTTCGATAATCGCCTCGGCCAGAGTCCTGGGCGGTTTACCTGCAGGCTTAGCCAGGATCAGTGCCAGGTTGGTGGCCAGATCGCCGTGAGCACGATCTTTACATCGGTCTACCTGAATGCGTGGTGCGATATCAGCGGGCAGGATCTCTTTGGATTTCAGTGCTGAAACGGCCTGTTCAAGTAGATGTTGTATATGCTCTTTCATTGTTGACCACCGGAAAGTGAAAATAGTAGATAGATAACTCAGTGAGTAAATAATCACCCAGCGCTGAATTGTACTGGTTCGCTTCGGGGAATTCCACTGAGACGCTGCCCTTTGGAACATCCCGGGAGGGGATGGTAATGCAGGCAGACGCCCCATTTTTACTTGATCATGAGGCGAGCTGTCCAGATGAAAATGGGATCAGCCCCTAAAATTGCCAGAGCAGATCCCATCAGGGAGATTTTCAGCGGATGACTTTATCTCACCAGAAATTGGTACTGGGTGGTTTGGCGGTAGGTGTCGCCGGGATTTAACCAGACATCGCCGCTATATTCCGGATGCGCAGGGCCATCCGGTGCCCGTTGTGCTTCCAGGCAGAAACCCTGGTGATTCTGGTAGTGAGTACCCGCACGGGCCGGGGCCGGATACAGGTAATTCCCGGTATAAAACTGCACCGCGGGTTGATCCGTATAAAAATAGAGCGTCACTCTCTCATCATCGCTGCTGACGATGGCTGCAGGTTTTCCCTGGTGCGCTTCGCGATCCAGCAGGTAGCAGTGATCATAGCCCCGGGCAAGCTTTAGCTGCGGATGCTGCAACCATTGCTGGCTGAGCTGAACCGGGGAGCGCAGCTCCATAGAACCTTCGACGCTAATTGGGGTGCTCAGGGGGATCCCCTGTTGATTGATTGGCAGATACCGGTTCGCCTGCAACTGCACTGTGTGGCGGCGACAATCACCCGGGTAGCCATTGAGATTAAAGTAGCTGTGGTTGGTGAGATTGACCGGGGTGCGTTTATCGGTCGTCGCCCGGTACTCGATACTCAGTCGATTATCCTCGGTGAGGCGGTAGGTGACATTGACGTCCAGAGTTCCGGGGAATCCCTGATCCCCATCGGCTGAGCTGAGCTTAAAGCGCACACAGGCAGCATCGAGCTGTTCACCCTGCCAGTGGCGGCGATGGAAACCATCAACGCCACCGTGCAGGCAGTGAGGTGCCTGATTGATGCTCAGTTCAAACTCCTGCTCACCATCGTTAATCCTGGCATTGGCTATGCGGTTGGCATAACGACCCACAGTCGCTCCCAGGTAAACCTCCTGGCTGAGGTAGTCCTCAAGGGTGTCACAACCCAGGACCAGCTCCCGAGTCTCCCCCTGAACCTCAAGGGTCACAGAGGTGATAGTCGCGCCAAGCTCCATGGCGCGCATCTTGAGTCCCTGACCGTTATTGAGCTCAAAGTGGTGAATCGGCTGTTCGAAGCTGTCTGAATGCCAAACCTGTTCCCTGGATTGATTCATCATCTGCTCCTCACTCAACCCGTCCGGCGCCGGCAGATGCCCGGCAGCGGAAGATCCGAGGTTGCAGTCCGGTTCGCTCGGGGTACTGGGCTTCCACCGCAGACTGAACCGCATCGGCCAGCTGTTCAGGAACCAGTGCGATCACACAGCCTCCAAAGCCACCGCCAGTCATGCGCACGCCACCGCGCTCTCCAACCACCTCTTTAGCTATATCCACCAAAGCATCAATTTCCGGGACCGTGATCTCGAAGTCATGGCGCATCGAAGCATGGGATTGAGCCATCAGTTGCCCCATCAATAACATGTCGCGGTTTTTCAGGGCCTCAGCAGCCTTTAGGGTGCGGGCATTTTCAGTGACCACGTGACGGGCACGCTTGGCAACAACCGAGTCCAGCTCATCAATTCGTGCATTCAGCTGATCTTCATCGATATCTCGCAGCGCCTGAACCCCGAAGTGGCGTGCCGCGGCTTCACATTGAGCCCGTCTTGCGTTGTATTCACCATCGACCAGGCTGTGGGCAACGTTCGAGTCGATGATCAGCAGTGAGAGATCGTCCGGCATAGAGACCAGCTGCCCTTCCAGGGAGCGGCAGTCCAGTAGCAGGGCATGGTGCTCTTTGCCCATCGCAGAGATGGTCTGATCCATGATCCCGCACTTACAGCCAGCATAGGTGTGCTCGGCCTGTTGACCAATCAGCGCAAGCTCCTGTTTGGGGATATTGAGCTGATAAAGCTCGTTGAGAGCCTGAGCCACCACCACTTCGAGGGCCGCAGATGAGCTTAGTCCTGCCCCCTGAGGGACATTTCCCGAAATCACCAGATTGGCACCGCCGGGGGCGTAGCCCCGGGCCTTGAGGTGATGACAGACGCCGCGAACATAGTTGCTCCACAGCTGGTTAGCATGTTTGGGGATCTCTGAGCCCAGATCGAATTCGTCACTCTGGTTATCGTAGTCGGCGGCAATGGCGACCAGCTGGCCATCATCGCGGGGGCCGATGGCGATGCAGTTCTGAAAATCGATGGCACAGGGCAGGACGAAACCATCATTGTAATCTGTGTGCTCACCAATCAGGTTGACTCGCCCCGGGGCCTGAACCAGCATCGCCGGCGCACTTGAAAAAATCTCCTGAAAAATTGTCTTCACTCGCTGTAGAGGTGCCATCTTATCTCTCCTGAAACTTGTGTGTGTAATGCACATCACTGACACTGCGCAGACGTTCGGCTGCTTGTTCGGCGGTCAGATCCCTCTGCAACTCTCCCAGCATCTCGTAGCCCACCATGAACTTACGCACGGTTGCACTGCGCAGCAGGGGCGGATAGAAATGAGCATGCAGTTGCCAGTGTGTTGATGACTCATCGGTATGGGGGGCTCCATGCCACCCCATGGAATAGGGGAAGGAGCACTGGAACAGGTTGTCATAGCGACTGGTCAGCTTCTTCAGTGCAATCGCCAGATCGGATTTTTGGGTATCGCTGAGCTCTGTCAGACGTGTCACATGTGCCTTGGGGAGCAGCATGGTTTCAAAAGGCCAGGCTGCCCAGTAAGGAACCAGTGCGACCCAGTGCTCGGTTTCGACCACGATCCGCTCCTGGCGCGCAAGCTCCTTTTGCACATATTCGTGGAGCATGGGGGTGCCATGCTCATTAAAATGGTTTAATTGAGCTTGCGCCTCACTGGCTACTTCACTCGGGATAAAGCTGTTGGCCCAGATCTGCCCGTGAGGGTGTGGGTTGGAACAGCCCATCGCCGATCCCTTGTTTTCAAAGACCTGGACCCAGGGGTATTTTTGCCCCAGCTCCGTGACCTGCTCACACCAGGTTTCGATGACCTGGCCGATCGCGGTCTCTGAGAGCTCCGGCATGCTCTTGGCGTGATTAGGTGAAAAACAGATCACCCGGCTCTCGCCCCGGGCCGTTTGACTCTGGAACAGAGGGTCTTCAGAAACCGGAGCATCCGGTGTGTCATCCATCAGGGCCGCAAAGTCATTGCCAAACACGAAGGTCCCTGTGTAGTCCGGGTTTTTCTCACCATTGATGCGGATGTTTCCGGCACACAGAAAACATTCAGGGTCGTGCATCGGTCGGGCACTCTGATCCGGCTCCTCGATCTGCCCCTGCCAGGGGCGTTTGGCGCGGTGGGGAGAGACGATAACCCAGCGTTGTAAAAGTGGATTATAGCGGCGGTGTGGATGATCTACCGGATTAAACATAATGCATTCCTTAACGATTATTCTTCATAACCCATGGGGTTTTGAGACTGCCAGCGCCAGCTGTCAGCCGTCATTTGTGAAAGCGTGCGGCTGGCCTTCCAATCCAGCTCTCGCTCTGCTTTGGCCGGATTGGCCCAGTACTCGGCGATATCACCGGGGCGGCGAGGCTCAATCTGATAGGGAATGGGGCGTGCAGCAGCGTCAGAGAAGGCCTTGACCATCTCCAGGACACTGTATCCCTGCCCGGTTCCCAGGTTGTACACATGCAGCCCCTGCTTGGCGCTGCAGACGTTGAGGGCTTTCACATGTCCCTCGGCGAGATCCATGACATGGATATAATCCCTGACCCCGGTTCCATCGGCTGTGGGGTAGTCATTACCAAATACACTGAGGGCGTCGCGACGACCAATGGCCACCTGGGCGATATAGGGCATCAGGTTATTGGGGATCCCGCTGGGATCTTCACCCATAGTTCCTGATTCGTGAGCGCCAACCGGATTGAAGTAGCGAAGCAGGGTGATGCTCCAGTCATTCTCAGCCTTGAGCTGATCTTCACAGATCTCCTCAATCATCAGTTTACTGCGGCCGTAGGGGTTGGTCGCACTGCGTGGAAACTCCTCGGTGATTGGCACAGATGCAGGATCACCGTAGACGGTGGCTGAGGAGCTGAAGATAAAGCTTTTAACCCCATGAGCCTGCATCGCTTCAAGCAGGTTCAGGGTTCCGGCGATATTGTTCTGATAGTAGCGAAGGGGAACCTGGGTCGACTCACCGACCGCCTTGAGAGCAGCAAAGTGGATAACGCTTTGGATCTGATGCTCTTCAAAGATCCGATCCAGCAGGGCTCTGTCCCGAATATCACCTTCATAAAAAACAGGACGCTTGCCACTGATGGTTTCAATGCGATCCAGGACAATGGGTTTACTATTGCACAGGTTATCTATGATGATGGGCTGCTTGCCATCCGCTATCAGGGCAAGGCAGGTGTGGCTTCCTATATAACCTGTACCGCCGGTGACCAGAACTTTTTCCATGCTATAACTCCTTGAAGGGAACCAAAAGCCGTAGCTTAGCCGGAATCATTGAGAGTTGAAATTGCTGTCTAGTGTAAACGTTTACACTTGCAAGGCAAGTGGCTTTTCCAGCCATGTTTTAAACTGTGATCTTGTGCAAAAAATGCTATGGAATGGTGGAAGCTGAGGCGACAAGTGCAGCTTATGACTGGAGTAACTGCCAACAATGCAGGATAATCCACCCCTTGTTATCGATTACATATAGGGCTTTGTTCGTGTCAACCATCAAGGATGTCGCCAGGCTGGCGAATGTGTCTGTTGCGACAGTATCACGGGTCATCAATAACTCACCCAAGGCCAGTGAAAGCTCGCGGCAGGTTGTGATGGCGGCCATGGAGTCATTAGGTTACCGGCCGAACGCCTATGCCAGGGCTCTGGTGAATCAAACCAGTGATTGTATCGGGGTGCTGGTGGCAGATGTCTCCGATCCTTTTTTTGGCGCCATGGTCAATGCCATCTCTCAGGTTGCCCGGGATAATCATAAGCAGCTACTGGTATGTAGTGGCTTTCACCAGGAGCAGATGGAGCGTGAGGCACTGGAGCTCTTGTGTGAGCAGCGCAGCGATGCCCTGATCATTCACAGTAAAGCCCTCAGTGATGCCGAGCTCATAGAATATGCCAGGCGGGCGCCCGGGATGGTGCTGATTAACCGGATGATCCCCGAGCTGGAGGGGCGCTGCTTTGCCCTGGACAACAGCAAGGGGGGGATGATCGCAACCCGCCACCTGCTGGAGCTGGGCCACAGGCAGATCGCCCACGTGAGCTCCAATCATCAGATTGATGACACTCTAAGCCGCTGCGCCGGTTACCGGCAAGCCCTGGAGCAGGCAGATCTTCCTTTTAATCCGGAGCTGGTGGAGTACACACAGCCCGATGAAGAGGGAGGAGAGCAGGCGATGCTCAATCTGCTGGCGAAGGGCCTGCCCCTGACCGGGGTCTTTGTCTATAACGATGCCATGGCTGCCGGGGTTATCTCTGTGTTGACCGATAATGGTTATCGTGTGCCCGAAGATGTGTCAGTGATCGGCTTCGATGATGTGATCTTTGCCCGTTATCTCAGACCTAAACTCACCACTATGCGCTATCCAATTGCGATTATGGCTGCCCAGTGTGCTCACCAGGCATTAGCCCTGGCAGAGAACAAGCAAGTCGCAACCAACCATAGCCGCCTCTATGTACCAACCCTGATCAAGCGCTATTCGGTAGCTATGCCTCCCCGCATTTGAGGGTTTACACCTCTTGTGTAAGCGTTTTACCTGACTCCTGCGACATTATCAGTTATTAGCCGGATATGAACTATCTGGCTAGCAAGTCTGTATCCAAATTAGCCGTGTTGGCTGTCTTTTATACTCAAATTCCTTTTTTGTGCGACATTTTTGAGTGAAATGGATCTCATTTTAGCCGGGGCCTCTGGGTAAACGTTTACACTTTGTGACCTTCTTCACCGTTTTCGTTTCAGGGAGTCGCTACACTGCCCATCGTTGAAATATGCATTCAATTTTGGATGAGCCAGCTGTTGCCGGTGATGACGAGTCGATTTGCCTGGATGGATCCAGAAATACGCAGGGAAGAAGGTACTGCTGTCATGGGAAAACTTTCATAATTTTATGTGGGAAAGGATAGTATGAAATATACTAAAGGATTTCGTAAAACACTTGCTGCGTATTCTAGTGGTGCATTTGGCCATGATGTTTTTTATGCAGCCCTCTCAACTTATCTCATCATGTTTATCACCTCTCAGTTGTTCAACCCTGAAACAACTGGTATGAGTCAGGGTACCAGTACCAAGATGATCGCGATCGTATCCCTGATGCTTTTTGTGTTGCGTTTTGTCGAGCTGGTCATAGACCCTATGATTGGCGGTATTATTGATAATACAAAATCCCGCTTCGGTAAGTTTAAACCCTGGATACTGTTGGGTGGTGGCTCAGGTTCTATCTGTATCATCTTGTTATTCACCGATCTGGGCGGATTATCCACCTCTAATCCATTTCTCTACATAGCCCTTTTCATACTCATCTTTGCAATTCTTGATGTTGTTTATTCATTTAAAGATATTGCCTTCTGGGGGATGATTCCTGCGCTGGCTTCCGATAGCGAGAAACGCGAGTCGGTCGGTGTATTTGCGCGGATCGGTTCGACTCTGGGACAAGCTGCGGTTGCAGTTTGTGTAGTACCCATAGTTCTCTTTTTCTCAAAAGAGCACGGAACAGAGTCAGTTATCGGTGATAAGCATGGTTGGCTGGCGTTTGCAGTGATTGTGGCCGTTGTCTCCTTTGCAGGTGCTGTCTGTACCCTTATTTGGTCAAAAGAGCAAAACTCAGCCCTGAGAAAATCAGAAGAGAAGACAAACATCCTCAAGGTTTTCTCGGCAATCATCCGCAATGATCAGCTGCTGTGGCTGGCCGTGTCTTATGGTCTGTTTGCTCTGGGATATGTCATCTGTACTTCGTTCCTGCTCTATTATTTTACCTATGTTTTCGGTGATGCCTCTAAATTTGCACTTATCGGAACCATCAACTTAGTTCTCGGCTTTGTCAGTGTTGCCCTGTTCCCTTTCCTGAGCCGCCTTCTGAAGGGCAGGAAGAACGTCTTCATCGTCGGTATCGCTGTGATGCTGATAGGTCTCATCATTTTCTGGCTGGCGGGTAAGAGCCTGACGATGGTTATGGCTGGATATATTCTCTTCTTCTTCCCTTACCCAATGTTGTTTGTCTGTGTCCTGCTGATGCTGGCAGATAGCGTGGAGTATGGACAGCTCAAAACAGGAACTCGCTCCGAAGGGACTACCCTGTGTGTCAGACCTCTGCTGGATAAATTGGGTGGAGCTATCTCCAATGGGGTCGTAGGACTGACTGCAATCTGGGTCTCTATGACCAACAATGCTACTCCCGAGAGTGTTGCTGCCGATCCCAGCAATCTCCTGAAATTCAAACTGGTGATGTTTGCTGTGCCACTGGTTTTGTTTTTAATCGCCGGGATCGTGTTCATTAAAAAGGTAAAACTGACCGAATCTTTCCATCAGGATGTACTGGGCAAACTAAGCGCCAAGATGGGAATGACCCAGGAAGAGCTGCTGAACGATGAGCAGCAAGACTCAGACGAGGTTACAGGAGAAGATCTGCCAGCTCCCAGCCGGTAAGAGACTTTAATCGCAACTCATCTTCATTCGTTGCGACTTTTGATTCCAGGGTTAGCTGCCTCTTTCGGTGTGGCTAACCCTGTTACTCATCGGGCCACGGGATCTCCTGATATGGGGGATATCACATACAGGATTGCCGATGCCTGACATGAATTAGGCATTGGTGAGGCCGCTCTGCTGAATGTATTTACCCGCTTATAGATGTTGATAAGGAAAGATAAGATGCACTCTTTTGCCGAAATAATTGCGCGCCGGGATTGGGAAAACCCTCAGGTAACCAGCGTGAACCGCCGCCAGGCCCATAGTCCACTAGCGAGCTATCAGGATCTAAAGCAGGCTCGTGATGAGGGCAGTTCACAGAACCAGCTGAGTTTAAACGGGCAGTGGCAGTTTTGTCTGTATGACTCCCCGGAACAGGTATCGGATAAGTTTACAGAGGAGAGTTTTTGTCCCGAAGCTGCCTGGACGATGATCAAGGTTCCGGCAAACTGGCAACTTGAGGGGCACGATAAGCCAATTTATACCAATGTGAAGTACCCCTTCCCGGTGGACCCACCCAGAGTTCCTGCTGAAAACCCAACCGGATGTTATCGCCTGGAGTTTGATCTTCCCGAAAACTGGTCCGGACGATCCAACCGGATCATCTTTAACGGCGTAAGCTCCGCTTTTCATCTGTGGTGTAATGGGCGCTGGGTGGGGTTCTCTCAGGATAGCCGCCTGCCTGCCGAGTTTGATCTTAGCGACTATCTCAAGCCCCGGGGGAATGTGCTGGCGCTGATGGTGATGCGCTGGTCAGACGCAAGCTACCTGGAAGATCAGGATATGTGGTGGCTCAGCGGAATCTTCCGTGATGTAACTCTGCTCAGCAAACCACAACTGGGCATCGAAGATTTCTCTGTGGTGACCGAGCTGGATGCCTGTTACCGGGATGCTGAGCTTAAGGTGTGTACACGATTGACTCAAGGATCTGCTGAACATCGCTTAACGGTGCAGCTTTTTGATGAGAACGGGCCTGTGACAGACGCTGTGAGAGCCATGACCAACCAGAGAGCGGAAGATGAGCGCGGAGGCTGGAATGACAGGATTGAACATAGTCTTAAATTGAGTAACCCACACAAGTGGTCTGCGGAGGCTCCCAACCTATATCGATGTGTACTGAGTCTCTATGATGGCAGTGGAAAGCTTGTCGATATGGAGGCCTGTGATGTTGGTTTTCGCCAGGTGGAGATTTCGGGAGGCTTACTCAAGCTTAATGGCCAGCCGCTGCTGCTCAGGGGGGTAAACCGCCATGAGCATCATCCTGAGCGCGGGCATGCGGTTGACCGGGAAAGTATGGAGCAGGATATCCGCCTGCTCAAGCAGTACAACTTTAATGCGGTTCGAACGGCTCACTACCCGAACCATCCCTACTGGTATCAGCTTTGTGATCGCCATGGCCTGTATGTGATTGATGAAGCCAACCTGGAGACCCATGGCATGGAGCCGATGGGGCGGCTATCCGATGATCCGCTCTGGTCCACCGCCTATCTGGAGCGAACAATCAGGATGGTGGAGCGGGATAAAAATCACCCCTCCATCATCATCTGGTCCCTGGGAAACGAATCGGGTGTCGGGGCGAACCATGCGGTCATGTATAACTGGATCAAATATCGGGACCCAAGCCGTCCGGTTCAGTATGAAGGCGGGGGAGCCGACAGTCCGGTCACCGATATTATCTGCCCTATGTACTCCAGGGTCGATCAGGATCAGCCAACCGAGGCAAATCCCAAGTGGTCGATTAAAAGCTGGATCGGCCGCAGTGATGAGTCGCGGCCACTTATCTTGTGTGAGTACTCCCATGCCATGGGCAATAGCCTGGGCTCCTTTGATAAATACTGGCAGGCATTTCGTCAGACCCCTCGCCTGCAGGGTGGGTTTATCTGGGACTTTGTCGATCAGGGACTGACCAAGCAAGATCAACAGGGTCAAAGTTACTGGGCCTATGGAGGAGACTTTGGGGATAGCATCAATGATCGCCAGTTTTGTGCCAATGGTCTGTTTTTCCCGGATCGTACCCCGCACCCCAGTGCCTATGAAGCCAAACGGGCTCAGCAGTTCCTGCAGTTCAGGCTTATCCATGCTGAGCCTTTAACCCTGGAGGTTCAGTCTGAGAACCTTTTTGAAGCTGTCGGCAACCAGCTCCTGTGTTGGAGCATTATCGAAGATGGCAAGACGGTTGCTGAAGGAACCGCCAGGTTACAGATTGAGCCGCAACAAAAGCAGCTTCTCAGACTCATGGATGAGCTACCCGCAGTTAAACCCGGTGCCAGCTATTACCTGACCCTGGATGTTCAGCTCAGTGAAGATACTTCATGGGCAAAAGCTGGGTACAGTGTGGCTGGCGGGCAAATTCAGTTACCGGGGGCCAGGGCGTTAGCTCAGTGGCAACCCTCCGAGGTTTCAGCCCCGCAGCTAGAAACAACCACAGATGCGATCCGGGTCACCGGTGATGGCTTTAGCCTTACCTTTGATCCTAGCTCTGGTGACCTGGCTCAGTGGCTGGTTGCGGGGAAGGAGATGCTGCTCAATCCCCCAGGGATAACTTCTACCGGGCACCCCTGGATAATGATATTGGGGTGAGTGAGGTCGACAGAATCGACCCCAATGCCTGGGCTGAACGCTGGAAAGCCGCTGGGCTGGACAAACTCGAAGCAAAATGCCGGACCATTGATGCCTCTGTGATGGGCGGTGAGATCTGGGTCCATGTTAGTCGTGAGTACCTTGCCAGTGGTGAGCATCGCTTGAGCAGCCAGTGGTTGTATCGGATCGATGGCAGAGGGGAGATTAAGCTTGAGATAAGGGCTCAGAGGAACAGTGAGCTTCCTTCACTGCCGCGGGTTGGAGTCGAGTTTGAATTACCCCTGAATACCCGTGAGGTGAGCTGGTTGGGTCGAGGCCCCCATGAAAACTACCCCGATCGTAAACTGTCCGCAGATATAGGCAGCTATACCCGATCTTTGGAGGAGATGCATACCGACTATATCTTCCCGACCGAAAATGGTTTGCGCTGTGACTGTCAGACCCTAAGGGTCGGCTCCCTGCTGGTTGAGGGGTGGTTTCACTTCGGTGTGAGCCCCTATAGTCAGGAGAACCTCGCAGAGGCTCGGCATACTAATGAGCTGGTTAAAGAGGATCGCCTTTACCTGAGGTTAGATGGCTACCACATGGGAGTTGGGGGAGATGACTCCTGGAGCCCTAGTGTCCACTCCGAGTTTTTACTTGAAGAGCCTGAGTATTGTTATTCGCTAACCCTCAAGCCTGCCAAGCACTAATTTGTCATATTTCAGATCTGTTGCCGGTATTTAAGATGTGCTGGCTTCAATGCAACCGACCTTCTGCCGCAGGGGGGAGATGGCTAGGGATGATAGCTGCGGCAGTAGAGATTCCAGGGATGGATTCACATCGTGTCGGTGGTGATTGAATCAGACATCAACAACAGATGTCATTAATCACTCTCTAACTCTTATGGCGTCCCCGCTGATCCCGGGGACGCTTCATGACTTGCAGTCTGTAGGTCAATTTTCCCCAGGGGAAAAGCAGAGCTTTGGTTGGTTATGTCTCAGATCCGTTGCTCATACAAAGGTGTACTGATTTCAAGGTCACCGACCTTCTGCCGTAGGGGGGAGATGGCTCACAGAGCCATTGAACGCGAGGTATGGACACCGAGCTGGGATGGGCTATTAGGGATGATAGCTGCGGCAGCAGAGGTTCCATGGAAGTATACACACCGTGTTGGTGAGACATGAAATCAGACATCAACAACAGATGTGAAACACTACCCTTTGGTTATAGTTTGCTAAAGCTCTGGTGTCTGAGTTGATCCAGAATGCAGCGTCCCATCCGGCCATACTCACCCTCCCAGCTCATTTCACGGGGGTAATCTTGCAGGGTTATCGCCAGGGCATCGAGCAGGGGAGAGCTGCTGAAGTAACCCGCTTGCCCGGGGAGCTCTCCGGTGACCCGAAGTGACAACTTAGAGATAAACATGGAGCAATCGCTGTCGGCCCTGAGTGAGCTTAAGCAGTCCGCGGGCAGCCACAACAGGGATCCCCTGCTTAGAGGATAGTAATTGTTCCCGAGTCGAACCGAGGCTTCACCATCAATCAACCATACCAGCTGAGCTCGAGGCTGTTTCTGTCGCTTGCTGTGCTTATCTTTTGCAAGCTGCAGGCTGTGATGGGATATGGGGTAATACATGGTGACTCCAAAGCGGGACTTAAAAGTGGCCATTATAGAGTTTTATTGGAACTGCGTCTTGGCCGGAATTTGGCTACATCCCATGCTCTTTAAAGAGTGCCGCATAGCCCTGATCCGTGCCGCAAATATGCGAGACTAGCCAATTTTCGAGAAACTCCTGTGCATCTTTGGCGATCTCAAGGTAGTCATCATCTGTGTTGAATAGCTTTATCAGCATCTGGTAGCGCTCAATAAAATACCGGTGCTCGTTTTTGTGACTCACAATTCCAGGGTAATTAAATTTATCCAGGTAAAATTCTTCGGTTTGAAAGTGATAGTAAGCATAGTCAAACATGCTACCCAGTACTTCCTTGAGCTTTTCTCTATCGAATGGTTTTTCCTGAATCGCCCACTCCAGCTCATTGATGATCTGAATTAACCTCTGATGTTGATGGTCAATCACCTCGATATCCATTCCCATGGTTTGTGCATTCCATGCAACCACAACAGCCTTCCTTATGTATGAAATAGAGGATCCAATTTGAGTATAGAGTCATTCAGTCAGTTTTACTGATCCCGGGCAGAGACCCGGGGGGGAGGTGCCAGCAGCCCGGAATAAGGCTTCAGGGGATATGTGAGATCTCCGAGCTTTTACCCGCGGCAGTGACCATAGATTGGATGGCTCAGATCCACTCCTGTGGATCCACATCCAGTGACCAGCGCAGCTGATTCGGCCGTTTGAGTTTGTCCAGTTGTTCAAGAGTGTGACTCAATAGTCTTGCTAATGGCTGGCGCTGACTTGCCTGTAGGAGTAACAGGTAGCGGTAACGTCCGGCGCGCTTCTCCATCGGTGCAGGCATCGGGCCCAATAGCTGAATTGCCCCGATACTTACTGCGGCAGGATGTAAAATGCCACAGGCCTCCTCCAGAAACCTTATGGCATCCTCGGCGTTAAATGCTTCTGCTCGCAGCAACACCTGGTAGCTATAGGGTGGGAGCATGCTTTGTTGACGCTCATTGAGCAGCTCTCTTATCACTAAAGCGTGATTATGGCTGATGAGATCCTGGAGCAGAGGATGCTCAGGGTGATGGGTCTGTAGCAGAACGGTTCCTGGTTTATCACTGCGTCCGGCGCGCCCGGCAACCTGGGTAATGAGCTGACTCAGTCGCTCCTGAGCCCGAAAATCAGGACTGAATAGAGCTGAGTCTACATCCAGCAGAGCGACCAGGGTGACATCCGGAAAGTGGTGTCCCTTGGCGAGCATCTGGGTTCCCAATAGGATTTGGTACTCCTTGCGAACCACGCCCTCAAGGTGCTCCTCCAGTTCACCCTTACGCCGGGTTGTATCCCGATCGATACGAATCGTTTGGTATTGAGGATAGAGTTGCTTTAAAGCCTGCTCTACCTGCTCGGTACCCAACCCTGAGCCCATCAGTTGTGGTTGGTGACACTGGGGGCAGTTATAGGGTTGATTGATCCTGTAGTCGCAATGGTGACAGATTAGGCGCCTTTGCCCCTGATGCAGGGTCAGCGGGATATCACAGTGCGGACACTGGGCAACCCAGCCGCACTGGTGACACAGCAAAGAGGGGGCATAACCCCTGCGGTTAAGGAATAGCAGAACCTGCTCTCCCCGGCCAAGATGTTCACTGATGAGGGTGATAAGTTGTGGCGATAGCCCGGAAGTAAGCTGAACGCCACGAATATTCAAAAGGTGCTGATCTGCAAAGGCCGCATCTCCGGCACGTTCGGTGAGTGTCAGGTGCCGATAGCGCCCCTGCTCGGCATTATATATGGTCTCCAGAGAGGGGGTCGCCGAGCCAAGCAGGATCGGGATATTCTCCAGTTTTGCTCGCAAGACCGCCAGGTCTCTCCCGTGATAACGAAAGCCATCCTGCTGCTTGAATGAGTTGTCATGCTCCTCATCTATGATGATGAGTCCAAGGTTACGGGCAGGGGTAAACAGAGCAGAGCGGGTGCCGATCAGCAGAGCTCCACTACCATCACGCATCTTGAGCCATACATTGAGCCGCTCCCGTTCATTCATCGCCGAGTGCTGTACCAGCACCGGCACATTAAAGCGCCGCTTAAACCGCTGTACGGTTTGGGGCGTGAGCCCAATCTCGGGAACCAGAATCAGCGCCTGCTGCCCCTGGCTGAGAACCTGCTCCAGGATCCGCAAATAGACTTCTGTCTTGCCTGAGCCGGTCACCCCCTCCAGAAGAATCGGTGAGAACTGTCCTAACTGTTGACTGATAGTCTCAATTGCGAGCTGCTGCTCGACGTTGGGTATTAATGTCTCAGGAGTAAAGCTTTTAAAACTTACATGCCAGGAGTCATCATTGATCTCTAGTGCCTCAGATTGGCACAAGCCTTTTTCCCTAAGAGCCTTGAGGGTTGCACCATTGATGTTGAGCTCACTTAAAGACTCCTTATGGACGGGGCCATCCATAAGTGCCATCAATGCTTGCTGCTGTTTGGGGGCTCGCTTGAGAGTGCTGATATCAAATGATTCCCCCTTCGGGCTGAGTTGCCAGTAGATTTTGGGCTTATGCTGTGCTGGCTCGCCTTTTCTCAGCAGGGGAGGAAGGGCATGGAGCAGAACCTCTCCCGGGAAGTGGTGATAGTAGTGAGCGCTTTTCTCTAAAAACTGGTAGAGTCCGGGTTCGATGAGAGGCTCTGAGTCCAGCACTTTTTCGACACTCTTAAGGCGTTCAGAGGCGGGTTCGGTCAAGGGTTCACTATGGGTTACGATCCCAACAAGATGCCGTGCGCCAAAAGGCACCTTCACCCTGCAGCCCACCTCAGCCTTAGGCTCTTCACAGAGGTAGTCAAAGCTCCTACGCAGGGGGACAGGGAGGGCAACCTTTAGCAACAGGCAACTCATAAGCGGATCTCTTTTGCTCATTTTAAAATTTGGCTATTTTTTCTTCACGAATACTTGCGTTATCCGTAGAGGATCTTATATCATTCGCGCCTTCGAAGAGTATGTTTAATTTACGTGTGGTGCCTGGCTTTGGATCAGGTAGCGACGCGGCCTTAACTAGGGGTTTTTCCATGAAACAAGGTATCCATCCAGAATACGCCGAGATCACTGCAACTTGTTCTTGCGGTAATCAGATCAAGACTCGCTCTACTATGGGCAAAGACATCCACCTGGACGTTTGCTCTGAGTGTCACCCATTCTACACTGGTAAGCAGCGTGTGATGGACACCGGTGGTCGTGTTGATCGCTTCAAGAAGCGTTTCGGCATGGTCGGCAAGAAGTAATTTGCCTGCGAAACTGGACCGGAAAAGGCCGTGCATTGCACGGCCTTTTCTTTATGTCTGTTATTCACTGAGCCTGTTCAATAGCTTCTGGCTATGAGCCTCAAGGCGCTGCAAGTTCTTCTAAGGCCGCTGCCAGTGATGGCCTGATCTGATGTCCGAGTGCCTTGACCTCTTTAGTTGGCTCCACCAGATCCGGGATCTGATAAGTGGTCATTCGAGCCGCTACCGCGGAGCGGACACCATTGTTCGAGTCTTCAAATGCCAGGCAATGTTCGGGTCGTTTGCCAAGGCGTTTCGCTGCCAGAAGATAAATGTCTGGATGAGGTTTTCCCTGAGTCACTTCACAACCCGTGGTCAGGTTGTCAAAGTATTGATCAAGTCCTGCTAATCTGAGCTTTATCTGTGCGATCTCTTTATGGGTTGAGGTTGCAACTGCGGTTGGTATCTCGTGAGATTTCAGCCATTGCAGTAGCTTGATGACACCCTCTTTGACCGGAATGGCCCGGTGTTTGACGACTGCGTAGTAGCGTTTACGCCACTCGGCATTGAGTGTGGGATAATCTAGCTCCGGGCCATAGCCATCACGAATAACCTGCTCTATCCCTGCCGCATCTCTTCCAATAATGGAGAGGTAAACCTTTTCAAGAAAGGGAATATTCAACTCAGCACAGGATTGCTTAAAGATAGTCATGCACACGCGCTCAGTATCGAGCAGCAACCCATCCATATCAAATATTGCAGCTTGAAACTTCATATTAGATTTGATCCTGAACTGGAATGGGCGGATATCTTATCACGCCCACAAAGTATCGGAGATCACTTATTACTGATGGGGACAGCTTCTAGTCGGATTTACATATCGCAGCGGTATGTAAATCCGAGTCTCTGTTGTTACTTGCGAGTCAGTACCACACCCGCTTCCATGTGGTGGGTATAGGGGAATTGGTCGAACAGTGCAAATCGCTCAATTTTGTGGGTCTGGCTCAGGGTCTGCAGGTTGGCGTGCAGCGTATCCGGATTGCAGGATATATAAACGATACGAGAGTATTGCTGAATCATCTTCAGGGTATCATCATCCAGTCCGGCCCGTGGTGGATCCACCAGGACGGTTTCACACTGATACTCGCTTAAGTCGATATCCTTAAGGCGGCGGAAGCTGCGCACCCCGTTCATCGCTTCGGTAAATTCCTCGGAAGACATTCGCAAAATGGTGACATTATCGATCTGATTTTGAGCGATATTGTACTGAGCCGAGGCCACCGAGGATTTTGAGATCTCAGTCGCCAGAACCTTCCTGAAGTTTTTAGCCAGGGCCAAAGAGAAGTTACCATTACCACAGTAAAGCTCCAGCAGATCACCTTCACAGCCCTGGGTGGAGTCCAGAGCCCAGCCAAGCATCTTCTGGTTGATGACACCATTGGGTTGGGTGAAGCTATTTTCCATCTGCTTATAGATGAGCTCCTGACCATCGACATCGAGTTTTTCAATCACATAGTCGCGCTCGATGCAGATCTTCTGCTTACGGGCTCGTCCGACAAAATCGATGTTGTAATCCTGACCTAATCTGTCTTTGAGCTGGTGGATCTCTTTTTGCCATTCATCATCCAGCTGTCGGTGATACAGCAGGGAGACCAGGATTTCACCGCTGAGAGTAGACAGAAAATCAACCTGGAACAGTTTACGGCGCAATGCGGGGATCTCTTTTACACCATCAATAATCCTGGGCATCAGTTCATTGATCAGGGCACTGGCCGCTGGAAACTGATCGACCCGATAAGCCTCACGGGTTTTCTGATCAAACATGATGTAGTAGAGATCTTCACCCTCATGCCAGACTCGGAACTCGGCCCGCAACCGGTAGTTTTCCTCTACAGATTCAAACACTTCCAGTTCAGGTGCCTTGAAGTCGGCGAACAGTAGTTCCAGGCGCTGAGCCTTCTCCTGAAGTTGTGTCTGATAGCGGTTGGCATCGGTTGGGGATGAGGTCATCGGTTGGCTCTCGGTGTGTTAACTGTAATCAAGTGGGCTGATTTTAAAGAGCAGTAAAAGATTGTCCAGCTTTTTTGGTTAAGTTTTATCCATTCAGGCCGATACTTACAGACGAGGGTATATTTAACAGTTGGTCTGGAGGATTTATGGAAATTCATGGCCTAAGAGAGGCCTTGCTGGCTCGCCTTCAACCACCAGGGGTTAAAGCTGAGTCACCTGGCTCACAACAGACAGACGACAAACCGTCCCTTTTCGATCGATCTTCAGCGGTTCAGATCGGTTTTAAGGCTGTGAGTTTGTCGCTGCACATGCATGTCCGGCTTGAAGGGAAAGAACTTCCTGAGGTGAAAGAGCCCGCGGAGCCCCCTCTCGAGTTTGATTTTGAAGCGGTTGCCCGTAACGTGATGGATTTTGTTGAGGCGCGGGTACGCTACGCTCAGGCCGATGGCGCTGATGATGAAAAGCTCCGGAGCATGATGGATGCAGCTCGGCGCGGTATTGATGAGGGTTTTTCCCAGGCTCGTGAAGAGCTGGAAGGTTTGGGTGTGATGACAGAAAAGCTCTCCGAGGGGATCGACAAGAGTTATGATCTCATCGGTGAGCGAATGCAAGCCTTCGAAGATGAGCTGTTCGGAGTGAAGGAGCAGCCAGTATTACAGGCTGTAGACACCCGATTCGCAGCCGCGGAGCAAAAGCAAACCAGCCTCGAGATCACCACCAATGATGGTGATAAGGTGACGCTCAATATCGGTGAGCGAAGCCAGGCACAGTTTAGTCATAGTGTCAGCCCAAGAGCCGCTGCAGCTTATGGCTTAGGGCCCAATGAAGGACATAGCCAGGCCAGTGAGCACCGCGAACTCTCATCCGAGAAGATGCATCTGCATTTGCAGGAGTCTCGTCACTTCAGCCTGTCTGTAGAGGGTGAGCTGGATGATGAGGAGCTTGCTGCAATCGGTGAGCTGGTCTCTCAGCTGGATGAGCTGGCAACCACCTTTTTTGCCGGTGATCTGGATGAAGCGTTCGAGATGGCCACCCAGGTTGGCTATGACGATGAAGAGCTGATGGGCTTTGCCTTTAATCTCAAGCACTCCCGAGCTGTAAGTGTGTCGCAGACCTACCAGCAGGAGCTGCCTCAGCCTGAGGTTAGAGATTCACTGCTGCCTCTGGCGGACTATGCTGATCTTCTCAAAGATTTCACCGAGAGGGCACAAGTCACACTGCCCGAAGAGGAGCTTCCCAAGCTGACCGAGCAGGTTGTGTTGATGCAGCCAAATCTTGAGGAGCAGCCTAAATTCATGGAGACATTCCTTGAGTCTTTGAATGAGTTTAATAAGTTCAATGAGCGCCTGCTTAAAGTGATATCCGATCTGGCATAATCCCTCACACAGCCAGACCAACTGTTGCCAGCACTCACCGAGTGCTGGCACACTCCTCCTACTGTCCCCTACCTTTGGCAATAATCTGATGAGCGATAAGAGAAAACGTGCCCTGGCTGAGCTTTGCTACCCCTTTATGAAAGAGCAGGGGGGAATCTGTGACTTTGAGATGCTGACCGATGAGCTCTGCTCTGGGCTTGGAATGGTGTTAGCACGGCTGAGTGAGTTACCCGGGGATGCCGGGGAGATTCGTGGTGATCTGGATAAATTACAGCTTCTGATTTATCACCTCAATGGCTCGGTACGGGGGCGCTGTGGGATCTTTGAGGAGGACCTGGAGTGGCTGCATCAAAGATATGCCTATTATCAGGAGTTGACCCGGGATTGTGTCGGTGGATTTGTGCTGCCCCGGGGTGAAACACTTGGCTGTACCCTGCATCTTTGCCGCTGTCAGGGAAAAAAGGTGGTACGCCAGCTCCATCGTCTGCTTCATGATGAGGTGCAGGTCGCGCCTATCTTGCTACGCTTCAGTCACCTTGTAACCAACTTTTTGTTTGTGTTAACACTGCGTGTCAATATGCTGCAGGGGTTTAAGGAAGTGCCATTTATCAGTATCAGTTATGGATGATTCAGGTTAAATCTCACCCTGTGTGTTTCACCCGATGGTTGAGCTTGTTATGAGTCAGGATATACAAGCCCAACTTCCCCTCATATAATTCAAATGCCTTGGTGCCCTCGAGCTTAATCGGGAATCCGGTGAGAATCCGGAGCTGGCGCGCAGCGGTATAGAGAAACGAAAGCGATATGATGTGGCACTGCCAAGGGTGGGAAGCCATCGCCGTAGGTATGCAGTCTGTCTCTGAGCCCGAAGACCGACCAGGTATATTCCGCAGATGCGGTTTTCAGACACTACGCGAACTAGGACGTTTAAATGTCAAAGCTCTATTTGGCAGCTCTCTTGCTGCCAGCGGTTGCTTGTGCTCAGTCGCAACCGGCTCAAAATGAAACTTCAAAAACTCCCGATGAAACTTTTGTAATTTCCGCCAACCATTTTCCTCAGGCCAAAGCCTCAGTATTAGCTCCAGTAGAAGTGGTTACAGCCCAGCAGATCCAGAAAATGCAGGCCAAGACTCTGGTGGATGTGCTTAATACCCTACCTGGGGTTCAGGTCAAACAGCTGGGAGGCCCTGGACATCAGGCTTCTATTCAAATACAGGGAGCATCCTCAAGTGAGGTATTGGTATTGGTTGATGGAATGCGTACCGCATCATCCTCCTATAGCGGATCTGTTGATTTAAGCCAGTTGCCACTCAACTCTATCTCTCGCATCGAGTATATCCGTGGCGCCCGCGCCAGCATCTATGGTTCAGATGCTATGGGCGGAGTGATCAACCTGATTACCCGAGATCCTCAGGGGGAGCAGTCGACCTTACTGGATGGCACTATTGGTAGCCGCAACTACGCCGGTGGTAGCCTGGTGAGTTCTTTTGATACCACTAAAAATGGGCACCTGAAAGTAGCACTCGATGGTAAAGGAGACCGAGGGTATAACATCAAACCGGTAAGCTACAATGATGGTCATAATTATGGATTTGAATCCTATAATGGCTTAGTCGGTTATAGTCAGCAGTTAGCAACAGATCTAGATTTTTACGGCACAGTACGACACCAGCAGAGTGAGACTAAATCAGTAGGATTTACATCTGATAACGAGACTTGGGTGGAAAACACTAATGTAAATGGGCTGCTGCGTTACCAACATAGTGGCTATGGTACCGCTCTTAGTGCAGGCTTTGGGAAATATAAAATGTGGAACGGTAGCACTGCTGATTCGAAAGGTAGTGCTCCTGCTTATACTTCAATTCGTCAGTATCAGAGTAACTGGAGCAATACTTTTTGGTTAACTCCGGATTGGACTCTGGGAGCGGGGTTGGATTGGCGTCGGGATCAACTAATGCCTGAATCGATATCCTATTCTCAAACATTTGATGCTCCAAATCATAGAGACAACACCGGCGCATATTCCTTAGTGCAATATCAGCATGGCGTTTGGAGTGCAGAGCTCAGTGGGCGCGCCGATCACAATGAGCAATATAACAACCATCAGACATGGAGCATCGGAGGTGGTTGGAGTTTTGCGCCGGGTTACCAAGCTAAGTTGAGTTATGGGACTAGCTTCAGGGCTCCAAGCTTGATGGATCTGTATTTTCCAGGCTATGAAAACCCAGAGTTAAAGCCCGAAAAAGGTAAAAGCTGGCAATTAACACTATCTGGTCAGCCTGAGTTATTTAGCTGGGAATTAAACGCTTTCGATAATCGTGTGACCAATAAGATTGTACCGAACCCCTCAACCTATATAGCGGAGAATATCGGTCAGGCGCGAGTGCAGGGCGTTACTGGTACTCTGGGTTTTACTTCTGGAATTGCGTCTCAGAGACTTCATGCGACTTATCAGCGGCCAAAGAATGAAGAAACAGGGCAGGATATCCAGCTGACATCACGCTGGTTAGGTGGCTGGCAGGGCGACATCCAGCTTCAGCAACTAAGGCTGGGCCTTCAGTATGATTACACCGGACAGCGGCTAGCCTCTGATAAAAGCTCTGTGCTAGGTGGTTATAGCTTATGGACAGCGACCGCCAGCTACCAGCTAGATGCGCGCTGGACACTCAAGGGCCGAATCGATAATCTGCTCGACAAGAGATACCAAACGGATCAGGGCTACCCAAGTGCCGATCGGGGTATCTATGTCGGTGTAAGCTGTCGTATCTAATCAAGTGAAGGTGTAGTTGGTGTCACACAATATTCTGCTGTTTGATTCCGGGGTGGGTGGACTCTCTGTTTTTGACTCGATCCACACCCGGATCCCGGATGCTAACTATACCTATCTGTTTGATAACGCCTGTTACCCTTACGGAGAGCTCACCGCAACTGAGCTGACTGAGCGCTGTCTGCAGTTGATCCCTCAAGTCGTATCTCAACGAGACATAGAGCTGGTGGTGATCGCCTGTAACAGTGCCAGTACCCGGGTGCTGGATGCCCTGCGGGAGGTTTTATCTATTCCCGTGGTGGGAGTTGTGCCGGCCATCAAGCCCGCCGCAGCTCTTTGCCAGAGCGGGGTGATTGGGCTGCTGGCAACAGCCGGCACTGTGAATAGTACCTATACCCGACAACTCGCAGAGCAGTTTGCCCGGGGACAGCAGGTGCTCTGTTGCCCGGCTCCAAATCTGGTTGAGCAGGCAGAGCGTAAGTTGCAGGGGCTTAAGGTCGAACGGGATAAGCTTGCTTCAGATATCTCGCCACTTCTTTTTCATCGTCCGGCACCGGACTGTGTGGTGTTGGGCTGCACTCACTTTCCTCTGCTTAGTAAGGAGCTGACAACTTTACTCCCAGGGGTTCGGTTGATTGACTCAGGAGATGCGATTGCCAGAAGGGTTATTGCTTTACTTAAGCCTGCTCATAAAGAGAGGGGGGCTTGCACAGTGGCAAGCGATTACCTTGCGCTTTATACCAAAAGTGAAGCTAAAGTCGACCGCTTACGCTTGAGTTTTGAAAAGAGGGGCTTCAGTGGCTATCGGCTGCTCAGTAGCGCTGCAGACAGGGAGTGACTCTCACTGCCAATAAAAAAGCCTTCTTAAAGAAGGCTTTTTTCATTCAGTATACTGAGGGTCGATTAATCATTCTCATCCGGAGCAATATTGATCGGCTCTTTCTTCTCGTTTGCCTCGCGAACCTTGAGAGTCCGCTGACGATATTCACTCTCGTTCAAAGCTGCCAAAGCCTGATTCGCGTCGGCTTCCAACATCTCAACAAATCCATAGCCACGGCGCTTACCTGTCTCTTTGTCGATCATCAGGCGTACCGAGAGAACCCGACCGTATGTTTCGAACAGAGTACGAACAGCAACCTCGTTAGCGCGATATGGCAGATTACCCACATACAGGGTTTTGGTTTCCAGTGTTGTCACCCGCTTACCCGGCATAAACAGAGCCACGGCAAAACCACCGATCGCCAGACCAATAGCAAACACCAGCTCATGATCCAGGGTCCAGTGCATCGCATGTGCAACAAGATAACCAACAGCGGCGAGGATAATGGCCGCCAATACAGCTCTCAGGAAAGTTTTTCCGTTGAGTTCGATTTTCATAATGGATACGTCCTCTATGTGTGAAGGCACCAAAATAATTATGTTATAGGGGTTATGTTAACGGCTCTTGTCCATCGACGCCAGATAAGGTGGAGAGAATAGCAGCTATATTTGTTCAGTTCGTGTCAGCCTTCGGTAAGTTTTGGTTAAACTTTGTTCTGCTTGACGGGTTTTGTGGATAAAAGTGTGCAAAATGCCTTGCTAAGGTGTGGTTAACCTCGAGCCTCAGTCTTTTTAGCATTTTTCTTAAAAAAAGCCTTGCATGAGCGCGGGAGATCTCTATAATTCGCTTCCGTTGTCAGGCAGTGCCAAGCGCACTGGCGACGAGGTCAAAAAGTTGAAACAAACGGCTTGACTCAAAATTCGGAACGGGTAGAATGCTCGTCCTGCTTCGAGAAGAAGCAACGCTCTTTAAAAATTAGAACAGGCAATCTGTGTGGGCACTCGCAATGAGTTAAAGCGATAAAACATATTTTATCTCTTTATATTGTTGAGTGACTATATAAGTTAATTCAGTGATTAAAGAGAGCAATGATTTAAATTGAAGAGTTTGATCATGGCTCAGATTGAACGCTGGCGGCAGGCCTAACACATGCAAGTCGAGCGGAAACGAGAAGTAGCTTGCTACTTCGGCGTCGAGCGGCGGACGGGTGAGTAATGCATAGAAATCTGCCCAGTTGAGGGGGATAACCACTGGAAACGGTGGCTAATACCGCATAAGCCCTTCGGGGGAAAGAGGGGGACCTTCGGGCCTCTTGCGATTGGATGAGTCTATGTGAGATTAGCTAGTTGGTGAGGTAAGGGCTCACCAAGGCGACGATCTCTAGCTGGTTTGAGAGGATGATCAGCCACACTGGGACTGAGACACGGCCCAGACTCCTACGGGAGGCAGCAGTGGGGAATATTGCACAATGGGGGAAACCCTGATGCAGCCATGCCGCGTGTGTGAAGAAGGCCTTCGGGTTGTAAAGCACTTTCAGCGAGGAGGAAAGGGTGCGTATTAATACTGCGCATCTGTGACGTTACTCGCAGAAGAAGCACCGGCTAACTCCGTGCCAGCAGCCGCGGTAATACGGAGGGTGCAAGCGTTAATCGGAATTACTGGGCGTAAAGCGCATGCAGGTGGTTTGTTAAGCCAGATGTGAAAGCCCGGGGCTCAACCCCGGAATAGCATTTGGAACTGGCAGACTAGAGTCCTGGAGAGGGGGGTAGAATTTCCGGTGTAGCGGTGAAATGCGTAGAGATCGGAAGGAATACCAGTGGCGAAGGCGGCCCCCTGGTCAGAGACTGACACTCAGATGCGAAAGCGTGGGGAGCAAACAGGATTAGATACCCTGGTAGTCCACGCTGTAAACGATGTCAACTTGAAGCTTGTGACTATAAGTTGTGGGTTTCGGAGCTAACGCGTTAAGTTGACCGCCTGGGGAGTACGGCCGCAAGGTTAAAACTCAAATGAATTGACGGGGGCCCGCACAAGCGGTGGAGCATGTGGTTTAATTCGATGCAACGCGAAGAACCTTACCACCCCTTGACATACTGAGAATTTTCCAGAGATGGATTAGTGCCTTCGGGAACTCAGATACAGGTGCTGCATGGCTGTCGTCAGCTCGTGTCGTGAGATGTTGGGTTAAGTCCCGCAACGAGCGCAACCCTTGTTCACAGTTACCATCATTAAGTTGGGGACTCTGTGGAGACTGCCGGTGATAAACCGGAGGAAGGTGGGGACGACGTCAAGTCATCATGGCCCTTACGGGGTGGGCTACACACGTGCTACAATGGCGGATACAAAGGGCAGCGAACTTGCGAGAGTAAGCGAATCCCATAAAGTCCGTCGTAGTCCGGATTGGAGTCTGCAACTCGACTCCATGAAGTCGGAATCGCTAGTAATCGTGAATCAGAATGTCACGGTGAATACGTTCCCGGGCCTTGTACACACCGCCCGTCACACCATGGGAGTGGGTTGCAAAAGAAGTAGGTAGCTTAACCTTCGGGAGGGCGCTTACCACTTTGTGATTCATGACTGGGGTGAAGTCGTAACAAGGTAACCCTAGGGGAACCTGGGGTTGGATCACCTCCTTACCTATGCGCTTTATCATGCTAGTGTCCACACAGATTGTACTGTTCGATTTATATAAGAGTTTCTATGGGTCTGTAGCTCAGTTGGTTAGAGCGCACCCCTGATAAGGGTGAGGTCGGTAGTTCAAATCTACTCAGACCCACCAATTCATTCCGATGCATCGTTATGAAAATCGTCGCTTAGTGAACTAAGCGTCCTCATTTCATGCCTTGTCTCGAAAGGAATTGGTATGACATAGAGTTGGGGCTATAGCTCAGCTGGGAGAGCGCCTGCTTTGCACGCAGGAGGTCTGCGGTTCGATCCCGCATAGCTCCACCAATTCTCGAGAAGTCAGAGAGATGCATTGATGTATCTCTGTGACTTTTCTTGTATAGAAAGTCTTGTTCTTTAAAAATCTGGAAAGCTGATTAAATTCAAAGTTCTTTAGACATAACAAGTGTCTTGGAAACTTGAGGCGGAAAACAACTAATACATTAGTTGCTTTATGACCCTGAGTTCATTTGGGGTTGTATGGTTAAGTGACTAAGCGTACACGGTGGATGCCTTGGCAATCAGAGGCGATGAAGGACGTGCTAACCTGCGAAAAGGGTTGGTGAGCTGGTAAGAAGCGTTATAGCCAACCATGTCCGAATGGGGAAACCCACTCACTTTAGTGAGTATCTCATGCTGAATACATAGGCATGTAGAGGCGAACCCGGGGAACTGAAACATCTAAGTACCCGGAGGAAAAGAAATCAACCGAGATTCCCTAAGTAGCGGCGAGCGAACGGGGATTAGCCCTTAAGTTTGATATGAGCAAGTGGAACGGTCTGGAAAGTCCGGCGATAGAGGGTGATAGCCCCGTACACGTAAGCGAATATTGAATGAAATCGAGTAGGTCGGGACACGTGGTATCTTGACTGAACATGGGGGACCATCCTCCAAGGCTAAATACTCCTGATTGACCGATAGTGAACCAGTACCGTGAGGGAAAGGCGAAAAGAACCCCTGTGAGGGGAGTGAAATAGAACCTGAAACCGTGTACGTACAAGCAGTGGGAGCATCCTTCGGGGTGTGACTGCGTACCTTTTGTATAATGGGTCAGCGAGTTACTTTCAGTGGCGAGGTTAACCGAATAGGGGAGCCGTAGGGAAACCGAGTCTTAACTGGGCGAATAGTCGCTGGGAGTAGACCCGAAACCCGGTGATCTAGCCATGGGCAGGTTGAAGGTTGAGTAACATCAACTGGAGGACCGAACCCACTAACGTTGCAAAGTTAGGGGATGACCTGTGGCTGGGGGTGAAAGGCCAATCAAACCGGGAGATAGCTGGTTCTCCCCGAAAGCTATTTAGGTAGCGCCTCGGACGAATACTATTGGGGTAGAGCACTGTTTCGGCTAGGGGTCATCCCGACTTACCAACCCGATGCAAACTCCGAATACCAATAAGTACTATCCGGGAGACACACAGCGGGTGCTAACGTTCGTTGTGGAGAGGGAAACAACCCAGACCGCCAGCTAAGGTCCCAAAGTTATCACTAAGTGGGAAACGATGTGGGAAGGCCCAGACAGCCAGGATGTTGGCTTAGAAGCAGCCATCATTTAAAGAAAGCGTAATAGCTCACTGGTCGAGTCGGCCTGCGCGGAAGATGTAACGGGGCTAAGTGATACACCGAAGCTGCGGCAGCATACTAGTTATGCTGGGTAGGGGAGCGTTCTGTAAGCCTGTGAAGGTGGATTGAGAAGTCTGCTGGAGGTATCAGAAGTGCGAATGCTGACATGAGTAACGATAATGGGGGTGAAAAACCTCCACGCCGAAAGACCAAGGGTTCCTGTCCAACGTTAATCGGGGCAGGGTGAGTCGACCCCTAAGGCGAGGCCGAAAGGCGTAGTCGATGGGAAACAGGTTAATATTCCTGTACTCGCTGTAATTGCGATGGAGGGACGGAGAAGGTTAGGTGGGCCAGGCGTTGGTTGTCCTGGTGAAAGTGCGTAGGCTGAGTGTTTAGGTAAATCCGGACGCTCATTAGGCTGAGACACGAGACGAACATCCTACGGGATGGAAGCCATTGATACCCTGCTTCCGGGAAAAGCTTCTAAGCTTCAGATTACAGAGAATCGTACCCCAAACCGACACAGGTGGTCGGGTAGAGAATACCAAGGCGCTTGAGAGAACTCGGGTGAAGGAACTAGGCAAAATAGTACCGTAACTTCGGGAGAAGGTACGCCGCTGATGGTGAAGTCCCTTGCGGATGGAGCTGTCGGTGGTCGCAGTGACCAGGTGGCTGGGACTGTTTATCAAAAACACAGCACTGTGCAAACTCGAAAGAGGACGTATACGGTGTGACACCTGCCCGGTGCCGGAAGGTTAATTGATGTCGTTATCCCTCGGGAGAAGCGGTTGATCGAAGCCCCGGTAAACGGCGGCCGTAACTATAACGGTCCTAAGGTAGCGAAATTCCTTGTCGGGTAAGTTCCGACCTGCACGAATGGTGTAACCATGGCCACGCTGTCTCCACCCGAGACTCAGTGAAATTGAAATCGCTGTGAAGATGCAGTGTACCCGCGGCTAGACGGAAAGACCCCGTGAACCTTTACTACAGCTTGGCACTGAACATTGAGCCTGCATGTGCAGGATAGGTGGGAGGCTTCGAAGCGGTAACGCCAGTTATCGTGGAGCCATCCTTGAAATACCACCCTTGCATGTTTGATGTTCTAACCTCGGTCCATTATCTGGATTAGGGACAGTGTCTGGTGGGTAGTTTGACTGGGGCGGTCTCCTCCCAAAGAGTAACGGAGGAGCACGAAGGTGGGCTAAGTACGGTCGGACATCGTACGGTTAGTGCAATGGCATAAGCCCGCTTAACTGCGAGACAGACACGTCGAGCAGGTACGAAAGTAGGTCATAGTGATCCGGTGGTTCTGAATGGAAGGGCCATCGCTCAACGGATAAAAGGTACTCCGGGGATAACAGGCTGATACCGCCCAAGAGTTCATATCGACGGCGGTGTTTGGCACCTCGATGTCGGCTCATCACATCCTGGGGCTGGAGCAGGTCCCAAGGGTATGGCTGTTCGCCATTTAAAGTGGTACGCGAGCTGGGTTCAGAACGTCGTGAGACAGTTCGGTCCCTATCTGCCGTGGGCGTTGGATGATTGAGAGGAGTTGCTCCTAGTACGAGAGGACCGGAGTGAACACACCTCTGGTGTTCGGGTTGTCACGCCAGTGGCACTGCCCGGTAGCTACGTGTGGAACTGATAACCGCTGAAAGCATCTAAGCGGGAAGCAGGCCTCAAGATGAGTCATCCCTAAGACTATAAGTCTTCTGAAGGGCCGTCCGAGACTAGGACGTTGATAGGCAGGGTGTGTAAGCGTTGTGAGGCGTTGAGCTAACCTGTACTAATGACCCGAGAGGCTTAACCATACAACACCCAAGTGAGAGACGCTTGTGTGTCTTAAGAACGAATTAATCACTTTCTGGATTTAAGTTTTTTGTCTGGCGACCATAGCGCGGTGGCCCCACCTGATCCCATTCCGAACTCAGAAGTGAAACGCCGTAGCGCCGATGGTAGTGTGGGGGTTCCCATGTGAGAGTAGGTCATCGCCAGACTTTGATTTTGGAGCGGTAGTTCAGTTGGTTAGAATACCGGCCTGTCACGCCGGGGGTCGCGGGTTCGAGTCCCGTCCGCTCCGCCATATCGAAAGCCCCAGCCGAAAGGTTGGGGCTTTTTTGCATATCATCCCTATATCAAACTTACCCTGAATCTCTCAGACGACCTCGCCAGAACCTCAGCGGCGAACCATGCTTAACTTAGTCATGGCCGAGGAGTGTGCACTATGTTCAGGCTCAAGTTATTGATAGCGTGTGGCGGGCTGTTTATCTGCCTGGCGGCATTTGCGATGCCAGGCCGAATGGGTGGAGCACCACAAAGAGGCCAGCCAACCCATACACCTCAGGTTGTGAAGCCCGGCGTCACACCTCACTGTATCGAGGCTGAGTGTGGCGATATTCAAGGCGTCAGCCCGGTGCAACAGCGTGAGCAAAGAGTCGTGAAGCCGGTGCCTCGTCCCCCTTTAGTTCGCGGACGAGGTTAACTCAGGTAAGCTAAATCGCCGAATATCTCACAAAAGGTTGAGCTTGCCTGATAAAAAGCGTAAAAAGCGGTTCAAGCCGAGTGTTTTTTATAATCAACGGGTGATTCCCTGCCCGAATTCAGGCACTCTTGAGATGACTTTCAGGAGGCTCTGATGTGATGGGAACTGAAATATTTGAGCTGATAGGGCTGATAGCGATCTTGGTGTGTATCGCAGCAGCAGCCTTTGTTGCTCCGAAACAGAATCCGAAAAGGACCAAGAAAAAATTTATATGACGAAAATAAATGGGTTGCGGTGCAATCCAATATCTACTGCCTGCCATCATAGATCCGCTGTGTGGCATACATTTATAGTAATGACCGACCTTCAAAAGCGAGTATCTTATGCCAGCCGATCCCCACTTTGAGCGAGAGGCTCAGAAATACGAAAACCCGATCCCCAGTCGCGAATTTATTCTGCAAATGATTGAGGAGCGAAAAGCCCCTGCCAGCTTTGATCAGCTGGTTAAACTGCTCAAGCTCGAAGAGGAGGAGCAGACCAAGGCCCTGCGCTATCGATTGCGAGCGATGGAGCGTGATGGCCAGCTGGTATTTACCCGCAGTCGCTGCTATGCGCTTCCGTCACGACTGAATATGCTCCAGGGATATGTGATGGGGCATAGGGATGGCTATGGCTTTTTCCGCCCGGACGATGGAGAGGGCGATCTCTTTTTATCGGCACGGGAGATGGAGCAGCTGATGCACGGTGACTACATCCTGGCTCAGGCCAATGGTGAGAGTTACCGCGGCAAGAAGGAGGCTCGCCTGGTGCGGGTCCTCAAGAGCCGGGAAAATGAGATCGTAGGTCGCTACTTCATTGAAGATGGGATTGGCATGGTGGTGCCTGATGATCAGAGGATCTGTCAGGATATTATCATTCCGCCCGAAGAGAACCGGGGTGCTCGTCAAAGCCAGATCGTGGTTGTTGAGCTGATCCACCGGCCATCGCGCCGGCGCAATGCGGTCGGGCGGATCACCGAGGTGCTGGGCGAGCAGATGGCGCCGGGGATGGAAACCGAGATGGCCCTGCGCACTCACGGCATTCCCCATACCTGGCCCGAGGAGGTCACCAAGGCTGTCAAAGGTCTTAAGGAGGAGGTACCGGAATCGGCCAAGAAAGATCGGATGGATCTGCGAGAGCTGCCACTGGTCACCATTGATGGCGAAGATGCCCGGGACTTTGATGATGCTGTTTTCTGTGAGCGAAAGCGCCTTGGTGGCTGGCGGCTGTGGGTTGCCATTGCCGATGTCTCTCATTATGTGAAGCTTGGCACCGCTTTAGATAAGGAAGCTTATACCCGGGGTAACTCGGTCTATTTTCCTGATCAGGTGGTCCCCATGTTACCCGAGGTGCTCTCCAATGGCCTGTGTTCGCTGAACCCCAAAGTTGATCGCCTGTGTATGGTCTGTGAGATGACAGTCTCTAAGGCGGGTCGGCTTTCCGGGTACAAGTTTTATCCTGCGGTGATGAACTCTCATGCGCGGCTGACCTATACCAAGGTAGCGGCGATGCTGGAGGGGGATAAGGAGCTACGTGAGCAGTATGCGCCCCTGGTTCCACATATCGAGGAGCTGCATAACCTCTATCAGGCTTTGAATGCGGCCCGTAAGGTGCGGGGTGCGATGGAGTTTGAATCCCAGGAAACGCGCTTTATCTTTAATGCCGAGCGTAAAATCGATCATATCGTGCCCCTGGTGCGTAATGATGCGCACAAGCTCATCGAAGAGTGCATGATCCTGGCAAACATAGCGGCAGCTCGCTACGTGGATAAGCATAAGGCAGCGGCTTTGTTCCGTACCCATGCCCGCCCGGGTGAGGAGAAGTTAACGGCATTCCATAGCTTCTTAGGGGAGCTCGGATTATCTCTCAATGGTGGCAACCAGCCCCAGCCGAAGGATTTTGCCGAACTGGCTCGCAAGATCGAGGGACGCCCCGATGCCGAACTAATTCAGACCATGCTGCTGCGTTCGATGAAGCAGGCTATCTATGAGGGTTCAAACGAGGGGCACTTTGGGTTGGCATTAACCGCCTATGCACATTTTACTTCACCGATCCGCCGCTATCCGGATCTGATTCTGCACCGGGCCATCAAGTATCTGTTTAAGAAAGAGCAGGGGCTGTTTAAGAAGAAGTGGACCTCGGATGGTGGCTTTAACTACCAGCATGATGAGACCGATGGCTTGGGGGAGCACTGCTCAATGACGGAGCGGCGCGCCGATGATGCGACCCGCGAGGTTTCGGATCGCCTCAAGTGTGAATTCATGCAGGATCATGTCGGCCTTGAGTTTGATGGGGTAATCGCGGCGGTGACCGGCTTTGGCTTTTTTGTGAGACTCAGGGAGCTGCATATCGATGGCTTGGTCCATGTCTCCAGCCTGCAGAACGATTACTACCAGTTTGATCCGCAGCGCCAATCTCTGATCGGTGAGAGTTTCCGCCGTGTCTATCGTCTCGGTGATGAGCTCAGGGTCAAGGTGGTGCGGGCCGATCCGGAGGATCGCAAGATTGACTTTGAGTTGGTGGGTGAAGATAAGGGTAAGCAGCGTCGCTCCCGGCCTGGCAAGAGCTCAGCAAAGCCTGTTAAAACATCTGGTGCCGAAAAGGAGAAGGGGGCGAGAGCCTCCACCAAACGTCGTAGCAGCACTTCCGAAAAGAAAGCGCCAAAAAAGAGATCAACAGAGAGTAGCAACAAGCGCCCACGGCGCAAAAGCAGCAAGCAGGTAAAAAAGAGTAGCAAATGAGTCATGAATTAATTTTCGGCATCCATGCCGCCAGCAGTGCCATAGAGAGAAGCCCGGAGCGGATCATTGAGGCTTTTGTGATGCAGGGACGCCTCGATCAGCGGCTGATGCCGCTGCTCGAGCAGCTTAAAGCCTATGGGGTTTCGATTCAGACCATGTCACGCAAGAACCTGGATGACAAAGCCAAAGGAGGTCGTCACCAGGGGATCATGTTGAGATTACGTGAGGCGCCAAGGCTCAATGAACAGGATCTGGAGGAGCTGCTTGATAAGAGTGAATCTCCGCTGTTGTTGGTGCTTGATGGGGTGACCGATCCCCACAACATTGGAGCTTGTCTGCGCAGCGCCGATGCGGTGGGTGTCACGGCTGTGGTGGTGCCTAAGGATAAATCAGGCGGTCTGAGTGGTACCGCCCGCAAAGTGGCCTGCGGTGCGGCTGAATCTGTTCCCTTCATTCAGGTGACTAACCTGGCCCGGACTCTCAGATCTCTCCAGGAGCGAGGGATCTGGATTGTGGGCACTGCAGGAGAGACGGATGTTGAGCTTTATCAGGCCCAGCTCACCGGGCCCATGGCTCTGGTGATGGGAGCCGAGGAGAAAGGGATGCGCCGCCTGACCCGGGAGTGCTGCGATCAGTTGATTCGGATCCCTATGGCTGGCGCTGTCTCCAGCCTTAATGTCTCGGTCGCCACCGGGGTTTGCTTGTTTGAGGCGGTGCGTCAGCGTAGAGTGTAAATTTCAGATTTCCCGGGGAGAAGTTGAGCGATGCACAGTCAGGAGCTGCGCTGGAGTTGTCAGCGCTTTTGCGAGCTAAGTCCAGAAGAGCTTTATCAGATATTGGCACTTCGTAGCCAGGTGTTTGTTGTCGAGCAGCAGTGTGCCTATCTGGATCCCGATGGTCAGGACCGCCTCTCGGGAACTTATCATCTGTGTGGTTGGCAGGGGGAGACCCTGGTTGGCTACCTACGCCTGCTGGCTCCCGTGTCCGCTGAGTATAACCAGGCGATGATCGGTCGGGTGGTGGTGTCGCCCGCACAGCGGGGCCAGGGGATCGCCCATCACCTGCTGGAGCGTGGGGTTGCTGAGTGTCGTCGGCTGTGGCCAAGCTCTAATATCGGGGCCCATGCCCAGAGCTATCTTGAGGACTTTTACCTGCAGCATGAATTCAGGGTTGCAGGTGAAGAGGAGCTGGAGGATGGGATCCCCCACAAGATGATGCTTCTCTGCTCCCAGGGACAGCTCGAAGCCAGGGTTGTCGATTTTTCGGGTCAGAATGCTGAAGCGATCGCCTATGTTCGGGAGCAGGTATTTACCCTGGAGCAGGGAATTGATGCCGCCATCGACCTCGATGGGCTGGATCCGGCTTCAACCCAGGTGCTGGTCTATGAGGGGGAGACTCCTGTCGCCACCGGCAGGATGCAGTCCGATGGACATATCGGGCGGATTGCCGTCTTAAAAGCTCATAGGGGCAGCGGTGTAGGGCGTCTGGTGGTCGAGACTCTCATTGAGTCGGCCCGCCTCCAGCAGCTCCCCAGGGTCTATCTGGGGGCCCAGTGCCATGCGATCGACTTCTATCAGCAGCTTGGCTTTAAGGCCTACGGCAGTGAGTTTGAAGAGGCCGGGTTACCCCATCAGATGATGGAGCTGAATTTCGACTGAGACCCTCCCTTTCATCGGTTAGCTGGTTTTTAGTTTGTGACGGCAGCTTTCAGTGTTACTACTGAAAGTTGCCGTTGATATTTCCGACAGACAAACAATCCAGGATAATAAAATGAAACTCAGACCCGTGACCCTCGCCCTGTTAGCATTGGCATCCGCCTCGGCTATGGCTGCTGAGCCAGCTCAACCAACTCAACAAACTCAGCCCGTACAGCTGTCGGTTCCCAACAAGAACTTTCCTAATGACAATGTAGAGGGGGGCGGCTGGTGCTGCTCTATGGACAAACCGATAAGGTGTCCGGTGTGGACTTTGCCCTGTTTGGTCTGTCGGATGTGAACCAGTTTAAGGGGTTACAGTTTGGTTTTTTTGGAGCAAACCGCAACCGGGCCGACATGACGGGTGCTCAGCTTGGCCTGGTCAACTGGAATGATAATACGGCAACCGGCGCCAGCCTGGGCCTGATGAACTACACGGGAGGCGCTTACACAGGTGCCCAGTTTGGCCTGCTAAACCTGAATCAGGGGCCGTTGAAGGGAGCTCAGCTCGGTTTTGTTAACTTTGCGGATAACCTGACAGGATTGCAGTTTGGCCTGATCAATGGCACCAACCATATCGAGAAAGGGGTGCAGATTGGCCTCATCAACTATGATAAGTCAGGCACCTTTGTCAGTAAGGATCTACCGGTATTCCCGATTATCAACGGTCGTTTCTAAGCCACTCAGGTTTCATGGGCTCACCCGGTTGAAAGGTCGGGTTTGCCAGCATCAAAAAAGGGGGCTTTCGCCCCCTGATGAATTACTCTTGGTTATCTTCCTGGTGCCAGGCAAGTGAGCGCTCCACGGCTCGCTTCCAGCCCCGGTAACGTTTATCTCTTTCGCCACGCTCCAGCTCAGGGGTAAAGCTTGCATCGACCTGCAGGTTATTTTCAAGCTCGGCGGTGCTCTCCCAGAAGCCAACAGCCAAACCTGCCAGATAGGCTGCACCCAGGGCGGTTGATTCGATCAGGGTGGGGCGTACTACCCGGGTGCCTATGATATCGGCCTGGAACTGCATCAGGAAGTCATTGGCTACGGCGCCACCATCGACCTTAAGGGTGGGAAGCTTCAGGCCCGAATCCTGCTGCATCACCTCCAGAACATCCCGGCTCTGATAGGCGATCGACTCCAGGGCAGCCCGAATAATGTGATTGCGGTTGGTTCCGCGGGTCAGACCGATCAGGGTTCCACGGGCATCGGGATCCCAATAGGGGGCACCCAGGCCAACAAAGGCGGGCACCAGGTAGAGCCCGGCCGTGTCTTTGACCCGGCTGGCAAAATAACCACTATCGGCGGTGTCGTGAATCAGCTTGAGCTCATCACGCAGCCATTGTACGGTAGCGCCACCCATGAAGACCGAGCCTTCCAGGGCATAGTTGACCTCGCCTTTGGGGCCAACGGCTAGGGTGGTGAGCAGGCCATTTTGGCTCTTGACCGGCTTATCACCTGTATTCATCAGCAAGAAGCAGCCGGTGCCATAGGTGTTTTTAGCCATCCCTTTATGCACGCAGAGCTGACCAAACAGAGCCGCCTGTTGATCGCCTGCGATTCCGGAGATAGGGATCCGGGTTCCCCCCTTACCACCGATGTTGGTTTGGCCATATACCTCACTGGAAGCCTTAACCTCTGGAAGCATGGATACCGGGATCCCCAAGTGATCCAGCATCTTCTCATCCCACTCCAGGGTATTGATGTTGAACAGCATGGTACGGGAGGCATTGGTGTAATCGGTGACATGCACCCGTCCCTGAGTCATCTTCCACACCAGCCAGGTATCTATGGTGCCAAACAGCAGCTCACCACGCATCGCCTGCTCACGAGCGCCCTCGACGTTATCCAGGATCCACTTGAGCTTGGTGCCGGAAAAATAGGGATCAACCACCAGGCCGGTATTGTCGCGGATGTAGTCCTCAAGACCATCGGCCTTGAGCTGATCACAGGTCTCTGTGGTGCGGCGACATTGCCAAACGATGGCGTTATAGATGGGGCGCCCGGTCTCTTTGTTCCACACCACCACGGTCTCACGCTGGTTGGTGATCCCTATGGCTGCAATTTCATGGCTGCCGATATTTGATTTTGCCAGGACCTCGGTCAGAGTGCCGCTCTGGCTGGCCCAGATCTCCATGGCATCATGCTCAACCCAGCCCGATTGTGGGTAGATCTGGGTAAACTCATGCTGTGAAACGCCGACAATGCGTGCATTTTTATCAAAGATCACCGCACGGGAAGAGGTGGTACCCTGATCCAGAGCGACGATATATTTTTTTTCCTCGGTCATTGCTTATTCTCCATGTCTATCAGGCATTGTGGCTGATATGAGTTGAGTCGGTAGCCTTGTCATTGGTTTCGCTGGTTGGACGGCGGTGAGCTGGAAGATAGGGGCTAACCAGCTTCAGGTAGATGAAGGCGCCAACCTGGGCTCCGACTATGGGGCCTAAAATGGGGACCCAGAAGTATGGGTCTGCTCGCCCTCCGCTGAGAGCGATATCACCCCATCCTGCCAGATAAGTAAAGAGTTTCGGGCCAAAGTCACGGGCAGGGTTCATCGCAAAGCCAGTCAGCGGGCCGATGGACGCACCGATGACGGCGATCAGCAGACCGATGAGCAGGGCCGCAGCCATTCCCTTGGGAGCACCATTGTTATCATCTGTCAGTGCCAGGATCCCCATCATCAGGACGGCTGTAATGGTCAGCTCAACCAGAAATGCGTGAAAATTACTCAGGGAGTGGTAAGGATAGGTGGAGAATATGCCGGCGGTTTGCAGGCTGGCGGCACTACCACGCACCACGTGGTTGGTTGTCTCCCAGTCATGGAACAGATTCATATAGAGGAAGTAGACCAGGGCGGCAGCGCAGAAAGCTCCGGCAACCTGGGCGATGATATAGGGAATAATTTTGCGTTTTTCGAAGCCTTTAAACGCGGCAAGAGCAAGGGTGACTGCCGGATTGATATGAGCACCGGAGACACCACCTGCAACATAGATAGCGATCGCCACACCCAATCCCCAGGTAATACTGATCTCCCACTGGCCAAATTCAGCCCCGGAGAGCACCTTGGCTGCGACACAGCCGGCACCAAAAAATATCAATAAACCTGTCCCAAGAAACTCGGCAATACACTCTCCCAAGAGATTATCCTGGCTTTTCAAGCTCATAGGGTTGTCCTTTTGTGTTGTTTCCATCACGTGAGTTTAAATGTTCGATTTTGCTCACTGAGTGAGCTTTTTCTATCAAAATCAAACGGTCTTTGATTTTGCTTATTTTTTGTAACAAGTCCAGAACATTTGGCCCACGATTTTAGAAAATGCGGGCTCCATCACTTCAACCCTGTCATTTCGTTTTGAGCGAGTCCTTCCTAACTGTGTTCGATTACGAAAGTAAAGAAAACACAAATGAGATACCTGTTTCAGATCACAAATTCGAGGTAATTATTTCCCGCTGAAAAGTGAGGATTTTTGATAGCCCTCGGATGTTGGTTTTTTGTTAAATGGTTGAGGATTTATAAAGATGTCGCGTGCCGGATTAAAGGAGTATGCTGCAGCGTCAGTTGTTGCATTCTTATGGGTGCATGTATTTAATCATGGGTAGAGATGAGCCGCAGCGTGCCAGGGTATGCATAAAGATATTGAGAATAACCGGTTAGAGAGAAATGTTGCTAATTTCACCGTCAATGAGGGCCGGATCAAGCTCACGGGTAACTGGACCTGGCAGGGGATCGCCAAAAACCTCATCGAGACCCTGGACCCGGATATGCCGATCCAAGAGATCGATGCCAGGGAGATTGGCAGGTTAGATACGACAGGTGCCTATTTTATCAATGAACTCCAGGGACGATTAAAGGAGAAGCAGGCGAGTGAAATCGATCTGTTGTTAAGCCCCAAGCAGGGGATACTGTTTAAGCTGGTCGCGGATAACAGTACCTTTGAGAAGACCCGCAACGGTAAAACCCATCAATTTGAGATCGCCTACCAGATTGGTGTCAAAACCAGTCAGCACATCAAAGACTTTGTCTCTTTTGTCGGCTTTGTTGGCCAGATAGGCCAGACCCTGTTTGAAACTGCCAGGGCGCCCTGGAAAGTGCGGGGACGGCTGGTGATGGATGTGGTGTATAACTCCGGCTATCAGGCGATAGGTATCGTCTGTTTGTTGTCATTTCTGATAGGAGTAGTACTGGCTTACCAGATGGGACCACAGCTGGCGACCTATGGCGCCAATATCTTTGTGGTCAATCTGTTGGGTGTCTCGGTGTTGCGGGAGTTTGCCCCGCTTATCACCTCGATAATCGTTGCGGGGCGCTCGGGGGCGGCCTTCGCTGCCCAGATAGGAACCATGAAGGTCCAGGAGGAGGTGGATGCCCTGCAGACCTTCGGCCTCTCACCGATTAAGCGTCTGGTGATGCCGCGTATCGCAGGCCTGATGATTGCTCTGCCTCTGCTGGTGGTACTGGCCGATGTCGCTAGTATCCTGGGAGGCATGTTGATGTCTAAGGCGGTTCTGGGACTTAGTTTTTCTGAGTTTCTGATTCAGTTTGGCAAGACGGTTGCCGTCAAGCACTACGCGATCGGCCTCATCAAGACTCCGGTCTTTGCGATCATTATTGCGGCGGTGGCATGTTACCGGGGGCTTAAGGTTAAGGGGGATGCCAATAGTATTGGTGAAGAAACGACTCGCAGCGTGGTTTATGCCATCTTCTTTATTATCATTACTGATGCGATCTTCTCGATAATTTTCAGTACTACCGGAGTATAAGCAGGATGGAGCAGCAAAATGAGGTGATCATCCGGGTTGAGGGTCTTGGAACCTGTTTTGATGACCTTTGGGTGCATAAAAATCTGGACCTGGAGATCCGCGAGCGGCGGATCATCGCTATCATTGGGGATAGTGGCTGCGGCAAAACCACCCTGATCCGTGAGATCCTGATGCTACAGCAGGTGACTGAGGGCGGGATCTACCTGTATGGAGAGCAGATTGCCGGCATCCCTTTATCTGAGCTCCAGATCAAAAAATTCACCAGCCACATGGGGATGATGTTTCAGCAGGGCGCTCTGTTTTCATCCCTGACCGTGCTGGAGAATGTGATGTTTCCGCTTAGTGAATATACCAATTTTGATAACCGGCATATTGAGAACATTGCCAAGTTGAAGCTCAAAATGGTTGGGCTCAGCGAAAGCAGCTTTGCTAAAATGCCGGCAGAGCTGAGCGGGGGGATGCTCAAGCGAACCGCCCTGGCGCGAACCCTGGCGCTGGATCCTAAAATCATATTTTTAGATGAGCCCTCTGCGGGACTCGATCCTCAGGGTGCCTATGAGCTGGATCAGCTGATCAAGGGGCTTCAGGAGTCTTTGGATCTGACGGTGATCATCATCACCCATGACCTGGATACCATCTGGGGAATTGTCGATGAGGTGGTCTACCTCGGGCAAAAGCGGGTGCTGGTGCATAGCAGTGTCGAGGATGCGGCCAAAGAGACGCGCTATAAGACCCTCTATGATTTTTTTAACGGGCCGCGGGGCAAGGCAGCTCAATGTTTCCAAAAGCATGACAGTGATCCACAGGAGATCTTGCATGAACAACAATAGCCGCTACATCTTTGTCGGTTTCTTTATCATCCTGGCGACCTTTGTCCTGATCTTTATCGGATTCTGGCTGGCGCGTGGGTTGCAGTCGGTAACATATTACACTTATGTTGCCGTATTTCATGAGTCTGTGGATGGGCTCAATATAGGTTCAGACGTTAAGTTTAACGGGGTTGCGATCGGTAAGGTGCGGCAAATCAAGCTGGACCGCCACAATCCAAGCAATGTGGATGTCTACCTGGATATCGCAGAGGGCTCACCTATTACCATGGCCACCTATGCCACTTTGGTGCCCCAGGGGATCACGGGCCTCAACTATGTGGGGCTGCAGATCGATAAAGATGAGGCGAAAGGGGTATTACGCCCACCCAGCACCGAGGCGCCCTATCCCAGGATCCCGACACACCCCTCCCTGTTTAACAGCGTGACCAGTCAGGTGATGGATATCTCAAAAAACATCGCGAAAGTGACCGATCAGATCGGGGAGTTGGTGAATGAGAAAAATGCCAATAATTTGCAGCAGATCCTCAACAATCTTGCCGATGTTACCTCTGCTTTTTCCAAAAGCAATCAGCACATTGCCCACAGCCTGGCGAGCCTTGACAAGATTTTGGCCAATGTCTCAGCCAATAGCGGCAACATGGGTCAGATGATGCAAAATATCGGGCAGACCTCCAAGGATATCGCCAAGGCGAGTCAGGAGCTGACGGCGTTAAGCAAGAGCCTCAACAATACAACGGTCCAGGGAATGAACCAGACCATACTGCCAACCCTAGGCCAGACTCTGCAGCGGGTAAACAACACCTCTCGCCAGCTGGAGTTGCTGCTTGAGACGATTAACAATAATCCATCGGCCCTGGTACGAGGTCAGGCGCCCAAGGCCCCGGGACCAGGAGAGAAATAATATGCGACATTTGCTAATGGCTCTTTTAAGCATGACGGTTCTGTTCGCCCTGAGTGGCTGTGCCCTTGAGCCGGTCCAGCAGCCCGCCATGACTCAATACCAGCTGGTGCTCCCTAAGTCCGAATCATCGACCTCTGGGGTCGTTGCTCCAAACAAGCAGCCGATCTTACTGCTGCAGCGAATGACCGCCAGTGAACCCTTTAATGGTAAGGCGATGTATTTCAGCCAGGGGGAGTACTCCCTTGGCAGCTACGCCAGTCACCAGTGGGTAGCTCCGCCGCAAAATATGCTGACCGGACTGCTCAATCAGTACCTGACTCAACACGCCGGTTTGTTTGTCGTTCCCGGCGGCTATATAGGCTTTAGCAATTACAGCTTGATGAGTCATCTTAACAGCCTGATGCTTTTAGATAAGCAGAGTCAGTTGCTGCTGGAGGTCGCCTGTACCCTGAAAGATAATCGCACTGGCAAAGTGATTGGACAAAAAGAGTTTAAAATCGAGAGCTCCGCCATCGTGAGCCCCGAAGGGATGGTTAAAGCCAGCAGCCAGGCAAGCCTGCAGCTGGCATCAGAGATCAATCAGTGGCTGATCGCCAGCCTTAAAGCACAACCTGAACCTTGATAACTAATAGTATTCCCCGAGACAGCGGGCTAATTTGAGAAGGCCATGAGCGATAACAAACCGAATCACCCAGTAACAGGAGTTGCTGAGCATAGAGAGATTCAGGAGACTCTATTAAATCGAGCATGGCGACTTATCGGGCTCCTTGTTTTACTGGCGACTTGCCTCCTTTTTACCCGTGCCTACTTTGTTGGCTGGAGCCCAAGTTATACGCTGTCGACCATTGGCATGGTCAGCGTTTTTATTACCTCTTTGAGCTATCGCTGGCTGAACTATCAGCTTAAAGCTTTCCTGTTTATCTTCTTTTTTATCGTCCTGGCGGTTTATGAGTATCTGGTCTGGGGGACGGTGATCTCTCTTGAGAGAGATATCATAGGTGCGATTCTGGTGGCACTTATTTTCCTCGGCAGGCGCAGTGCTTATGTGACGGCAGCGATCTGCATGCTACTTATGTCCGGGGTCGGGTACCTGACGGTCACTAGTGTGGACCCAACCCCCCTTTCGCGTGGGCTTGATTATAAAGCAACGGCGACCTGGGTTTCGATCATCGGAAACTTCTTTTTTCTCTTCCTGCCACTGATGATTATTGTCGCAGAAATAGGTCATCACCTGGCGCAAAAGTACGAAAGACTTAAGCAGCTCAACCAACAGCTTGATGAGAGCAGCCGGGCGCTGCAGCAGTCAGAGATCGCAAGGCAAGCCGCCGAGATAGCCAACCAGCGCAAGAGTGAGTATCTCACCGATGTCAGCCATGAGATCCGCACCCCGCTCAATGGGGTGGTGGGGGCTCTGGAGTTGCTCAAGCTGTCCGGCCTTAACCGGGAGCAGCTTGGGATGACCCAGACCGCCGAGCACTGCACCGAGTCTTTGCTGTCACTGATAAACAACATCCTGGACTTTTCCAGGATTGAAGCCGGGGAGATGGCTCTGACCTGTAAGCCATATTCAATCGTAAAGCTGGCTCAGGAATCCTTGAAGGTCGTGGAATCGCGCGCAATCCGTAAGCGCTTGTATCTTACTCTCAATGATTTTTCCGATATTCCCCAGAGCATGGTTTGTGATGGACTAAGGCTAAAACAGATTCTGATCAACCTGCTGTCCAACGCTATCAATTTCACCACAGAGGGAGGCGTCGTGCTCACCCTGGAACGTGATCAACAGCAGTTACGGCTCAGGGTTCGGGACACGGGAGTGGGGATTGAGCCCGATCAGCTACCGCTGATCTTCAGGCCCTATCGTCAGGCACCGGATCTCCAGTCCGGTTCAGGATTAGGCCTGGCCATCAGCTCGAAGCTTGCCCAGATGATGGGAGGCGATCTGACCGTTGAAAGTGAAGTTGGGCTCGGTTCAACTTTCACCCTGACACTGCCAGTCGAACTGCCTGAGACCGTGGAGCCCGGAGAGGACTCAGCCCTGGTTTTATCCCCTGAGCCTCAGGAGCAGCTGCAAACGGCAGAGCTTAATATCCTGCTGGTGGATGATATCGCGACCAACCGAGAGTTGACTTGCAAAATGTTAACCAAGCTTGGGCAGAGGGTTGTGCAGGCACGAAGTGGGCAAGAGGCGTTAAAGATAGCACAGGAGCAGGTGTTTGATCTGGTGCTGATGGATATTCGCCTGCCAGATATTGATGGGGTAGAAGTGACCCGGCTCTGGCGCAGAGAGCTTGCAGAGGTACTGGATCCTGGCTGCTACATAGTGGCATTAACTGCCAATGCTCACCCGGTTGAGCGAAGTGCGCTTCTTGAGGAGCTGATGAATGATTACCTGGTTAAGCCGGTGACCCTGATGCAGCTGGCCAGGGTCGTGGAAAAGGCCTGCGTGTTTCAGCAAGCGCGCGGAGTAACCCTGCATAGCGCCCCTCGGGTGGATACAGCCACTCACTTCCACGCAGAGCCTGATTTAATGGAGTTGGCTCATCATGAGCTGATAGGGCTCTACCGAAAGGCCCATGATGCCTTTATAGAGGAGGATACCGAGCAACTCAGTTACCTGCTGCATGCCCTGAAGGGCTGTGCGGCGAATGTTGGGTTGGTAGGGATCCGCGCCATGGTTGAAGATTTAGAAGATCTATTACCCTATCCAAGCGAAAAAGATTTCGTCAGGCTTGCCTGTGCCATTGAGCAGCTGCAGCCTCCTACCGGGAAAAGGTAAGACTTCCATAGCAGGGGTTGCAGAGGCTTCCAATGTGAAGCTGCAGCCCCTGAAGTCTTGGGCTCAGAGCCCCGGATTGGACTTCTCCTGCGGGGCTCTGGTGTGATAATTACTGCTCAATACCGACGATGAGCCAGGGAGCGTTGCTCTGATTCAGGGCGCGCTCCAGGTGCCATACCTCTTTAATATCCTCCTCTTCGCCGCTCTTGGCATCGCGATAACGACCAGTGAACAGTACGCTGAGCTGAGATGCACTCGCGGTTTGATCGGCTCGAACCAGCTCACAGTTAAGGTACATGACCTCGGTGTGCTGCTCTCCCTTGAGGGTTGCACGCTCCTCTTTGAGAAGGTTGTAGAGTTCCGGGGTCACATACTCCTGGATCTTGGAAAAATCATTGCTGTTCCAGGCCTGCTGCAGTGTGTTGTAGTGGTCGCGGGCTCCCTCCAGAAATGCATCCAGATTGAATCCCTGGGGCAGGTTAAAAGGTACATGGGGATCAGAAGTGGCTGCCGCTGAGGATTGCTGTCCCCAGTTCAGTTCAGAGGTGCGCTGCTGCGTGTTGGCTGCGTAGGCTGGCTGCTGCTGTTTCATGGCGCCGGCTTTGGCCTGCATGATGCTTCTGAAAATGCGGAACAGCACGAAGGCGATCACCGCCATGATCAAAAAGTCCATCATCTTGAAGCCTTCAAAGGCTCCACCCATCAGGGCCGCCAACAGGCCACCGGCCAGGAGGCCTCCCAGCAGGCCGCCCATCAGCCCTTTCTTGCTGTTTGATTGGGTTTTCTGTTGGGCTTGGCTGGTTGCACCATTCTTAGGTTGGGCCGGAGCAGTTTTATAGCTCTTGCCAAAGGAGCGGCTCCCTCCGAATTTCTTCGCCTCTGCGGTTGCTGTCGTGAGTGTAAAGGCAAAAAGTATCGCCACTACAGACAAAAATTTTTTCATAGGTTATGTGCTCTCTTTTTTGATATGGATATAAGGAGATCTCTCCCCATATCTTTGATGAGAGTTTTTCTCAAAAAGTTCCTGAAGTGATTGGTTAAATTCACTTTTAATTGCCAACTTATCCCGGCAGAAGCAAGCTGACCCGGGAAGGAGTGAAAAAGCTCTGTGATCGGGATCTCATCTGGAGAAGATAACTATTGAAGTGACGGAGGAAGGGCGTAATTTAAATCTTGCTCGCATCAATATTTCGAGCAGCCAGAAGGGCCAATCACCGTTGGTTAGAAATGTTGAGATAACCCTGCTTATATCCGGCAGAAGAGAATGAGAAAGCCAACCCCTTGGCCTAACATTGTGAAACACCGTCCTACCTAAGAGGTAGCATTAACATTTTGAAAGTCTGGTAGTAAACGGCAACTCATCCCGGGTTGCCGTTTTTTATTGTCCGGATCCTTTCCATACTGTTGTCGACCCTGCTGAGAAAATGTTCTCCTTAAAGAGGTTGGGATACATACTGTCAGGTAAAGAGGTATCTTTCATCGGCTCGTGTTGCCGAGCGCGGCTCCCTGTCAGGAGATATTTACATGCCATTTGATAATCTGATGATCTTGTTTGCTTTTATCCTTGTGGTGGGAGGTACCCTTGGGTTGATCCTGTTAAGACGCAGCAAGGGGGAGCTAACCATAGAGTGTGAGCCTGGTCCCTTCAGTCCGCAGCAGCCGGTGAGTGGCAGGCTCAGGGTCAAGGCCAAACGTCAGATCCGGGGGAATCGGCTCAAGATTAACTTGCACTGCATAAAGAGGGCTCGCCGCAGTCAGGGGGATCGAGTCAGGGAGTTCAAGGAGACCCTTTATCGACAGGAGTTGCTGCTGGATGAGGGGGGCAACTATGAGCCAGCCGACGAGAGATCATATGATTTTATGTTCAGGCTTTCTGAAGAGAATCTTCAACCGGTCAGGGGCAGTCGGCATTCTCTGAAAGCCTGGGCCGAGCTGATTCAACCCGGGGAGGACGCCAGGCTCTCTTGGGAGCTGGTTGCAAGGCTTGATGCCAGCGGAGCGGATCTGGTCACGCGCAAGGATATCGAGATCCAACTCCCCTGAGTCAGCTCTTCTGTGATACCACCCAGTCTGTAAATATTCGAGGCAGGGCGTTGGACTCGGGAGTTTCAACCGTGCTCTTCAAAACCTCATCGAGGTGGGCATCATTCGTGGTGTATTTGTCTTTATAGAAGGTTAGCCGCTCCACCAGGGTTGCCCGGTCGACCTCTGGGTGGAACTGAAATGCCCAGAAGGGTTTATCCTTGACCCGAAAGGCGTGGTGACACTGCTGAGTATAGGCAAGAGAGACACAGCCCGGGGGACACTGCAGGGATTTTTGCTGATGGACGGAGATCGCCATAAAGGGATCATCAACCCTTGAGAAAAGAGGATCCTGACGTGCCTCACGGGTTAAAGAGATAGGCACACTGCCCATCTCAAAGTCCTGCTGCTGGTGGATGATCTCACCTCCCAGGGCTAACACTGCCAGTTGATAGCCAAAGCAGGAGGCAAAGACCGGAAGCTCAGAGTCAAGGCACTCCACAAGCAGCCGCTGGGCACTGCCAACAAAGGGGTATTTATCGGGCTGCAGAACGTTCGCCTCGCTGGCACCGCCGACGAACAGAGCGTCATACCCCTGGAGCACATCGGCATCAAAGTGCGGGGTATCAAACACGTTGAGAATATCCAGCTGTTCAAGGGCCAGGCCACTTAAACAGGCAAAGCTTTCCCACTCCTCTAGGCGGACCTTACGCTGATCGCGGATCTGCAGCAGTAATCCCTTAAATTCCTTTTTTTTCAAATCGATACTCCCTGAACTGACTGAGTTCTTCCCGGGCAGGAAGGGCAGTGTTCTATATTCCAGAAGTTGAAAGAAGAGTGCAACAGTTTGCAAATATCAGTGCCTAACCTTAGTTGGGTTGGGTGCCACCTGTGAGAGCCTGCCAAGAGAAGCGATTGGCCGGATCCGAAGTGCCCTGTGAAAATTGGAGCTATCTGTGGTTCGGGACAATAATCAAGAGAGGATGAGCTATCGAAGCGATGAATTGATCTGGATTCATCCCGGCATGGAGAGCTGGCATGAGTAATATCCCCACCTGGTTCACCGATCGTTTACGAATGGGACACTTTTCTCGACTGGGTCATGTTATCCGCAGTCGTGTTAAACGGATGCGACTGTTGCTGCTATTGCCTCTGCTCTCCTGCTCGCTGAATAGCCATTCAGAGGAGCTATTGGTGGTGACTGAAAACTGGCGGCCATATAATTATGAGGAGTTTGGCGAGGTTAAAGGGCTGTCAACCGAGATAGTGAAGAAGGTTCTGGAGCGTGCAGGAATCAAGTATCAGATCAAGGTTTACCCATGGGCAAGGGCGTATCGAATGGCCCAGGAAGATAAAAGTGTCATGATCTATACCATCATCCGGATCCCAACTCGCGAGAAACTGTTTAAGTGGGTCAGGCCCCTGGGGCGTGGGGGAGTTACTTCTCTGTATAGGCTGAAAAAGAATAAGCATATCAGCCCTATCACTTTGCAGGAGGCTAAGAGCTATAGGATCGGGGCCAATAAGGACTCAATGGATCACTTGTGGCTACAAGACAATGGTTTTCATAACCTGTATACACCTCATGCGGTTGAGTTGACCATCAAGATGTTCTTCTATGACAGGTTCGACATGATCGCCTTCGATGACTCCACCATGAAGTCGGAATTTTCCCACTATGGCTGGGATCCCAACCGAGCCGTTCATGTTATGCCTCTTTTCAGAACCCCTCCATACATAGCGCTCAGCCTGGCGACCCCTGATTCGATTAAGCTTAAATTACAGGAGGCATACGACTCTCTTATGAAGGAGGAGATGGTTGAGCTCGTAAACTAATTAGCTGATCTCAGATCAGTTTCATCTGACGATAGTGATCTACAACGAGTAAGACCCTGCTTACTACAGCTTTCTTGGCTATATGGTCGGGTTTGCTGATATTTTCCCTATTTATCTATAGTGCCCTGAATCCGCTCCTGCAGAAAGTCGACGGCACACTTCACTTTGGGTGATAGCTGGCGGTTATGAGGGTAGATTGCCCAGATACCTTCAGGATCAGGCTGGTGTGCCTCAAGTAATGGGATCAACTCTCCTGATGCCAGGTAACTGTCAAGATAGTAGTTCGGAAGTTGAGCGATGCCAAGTCCTTCCAGGCAAGCATTAAGAAGTGCCTGAGCACTATCACTACTAAGCTTTCCTTTTGGCTTATAGCTTTGCTCTTTGCCATCAATTTTCAGGCTCCATGCCTGATTAAACCGTGCCAGGCAGCTGTGATTCACCAACTCTCTAATAGAGTTTGGCTTTGTAAATTTAGCCAGGTAGTCAGGAGTGGCAACCAGGTGCAAGGAGCGTTCGGTCAGACGACGCGCAATCATGCTGGAGTCAGTCAGGTTGCCAATTCTAATACCAAGATCAATGCCCTCCTGGACCAGATCGATGACCTGGTTAGAAAGCTGTAGCCAGAGTTTGAGTTCTGGATATTGCATTACAAATTGATTGAGAAGTGGTGAGACGACCTGCTCTCCATAGGCATGAGGAGCCGTGACGCGTAGTAAGCCCATGGGGTTCTGCTGGAGCTGGCTTATCGCACTCTCTGCCTCGTCTATTTGTTCAATGATCTTGCTGCAGTAATCATAATAGATACCGCCAGATTCGGTTAAGGCCACCTGTCGGGTGGAGCGGTACAGGAGCTTGACCCCGAGTCTTTGTTCCAGGGTTGAGATTTGGCGACTGACTTGGGCTGGTGAAACGCCAAGTGCCTCAGCGGCAAGTTTAAAGCTGAGCTTTTCAGCAACAGACACAAACTCGTAGAGTCCCTGGAACTGCTTCATTATTACCTCTAGAGTAATTATTAATTGATAATTCGAATATTGATAGATAAACAGATATTATTAGAATAGTCAAACAGAAAGCATAACCACTCTTGCTAACTTATCTTCTCTCACGATGATTGAGAAAGTGTTAATTTTCCTATGCATCATATTTACTCTATTAATTTATTCAGCTCATGCTGTAGCTGATAGGGTATTAAACTAATAAAAAACACCATTTAATGAAGGTGAGTAATGAAAACACTTAATTATCAAAATGTCGCAGTAATCACCGGAGCTGGGCGAGGTCTGGGTGAGTCTATTTCTAAAGAGCTAGCAGACTCTGGGTATCATGTTGCCATAACAGATATTGATTTAGAACGAGCAAAAAAATTATCGCATAGGATCAATAAAGATGGTGGTTCTTCAATTGCTATAAGATTGGATGTGACAGACAAGTCTGGGTTTGAATCTGCTTTAAAACTAGTTGCAGAGAGATTTGGAGGAGTGGGGGTGCTAGTTAATAATGCCGCCCGTACAAGTACGACGCCAATATTTGATATCTCCCCGGATGAATTTTTGGATGTTAGCTCAACAAATCTATTGAGTGTTTTTTTAGGGAGTCAGGTTTTCGGTAGTTATTTTAAAGATAATAATTATGGGAGAATAATTAACATCTCTTCACTGGCTGGCCAGAACGGGGGCTCAGCAACCGGTGCCCACTACGCGGCATCTAAGGGGGGATCATTACTCTAACAAAAGTATTTGCACGTGAGTTAGCATCACAGGGGATTACTGTAAACGCCATAGCACCTGGTCCTCTGGATGTTGAGTTGAATCGAGAAATCCTATCTTCTGAGGAGATTCAAAAGATTAATAACTCAATTCCAGTAGGAAAGCATGGTGACCCCGGATATATTTCTAAGATGACGGCCATATTAGCATCGCCCGATGCATCATCGATTACCGGAACGACGATAGATATTAATGGTGGATTATATCTTCGTTAAAGATATCTTATTCATGACTTATTTGATCTTCTAAATGATTAGTGAATGATATTCTTACTATAAATTAAGTAAAAGGCGCAATTGATGAAAAATAACCTAGAGTTTCAGGCAAAGAAAAGCATTATTGATATCCATGAGCTAATAGAAGACATCTTTATAAATAAAGAGCCTTTAATCGATGGTGCACTTGAAAAAATTAATAGCTATTTCCTTGATGATTTTGAAATGGTCACTACTGAGGGACAGAGGATAGGCTTAACTCAGGTAAATGAGATGTTTATAAATAACATGGGAAAGAGAGAGGGGTTAAAGATTGATATTGACTCAATAGAAGTGATTACTGTAATAGAAGATAATGCAGTTGTTTGCTACCGAGAGGTGCATTCTCAAAACGATGTCATAAGCCAGCGATGGGCAACTGCCATCATGGAGTTAACTGATGGGCAATTATGTTGGCGGTATCTGCATGAAACTTCGGTAAAGGGTTGATTATCTATCCACACTAATTTGTTCAGGGGCGCATGATGGCCCCTGAGATTTTATCCTGCCTGAGGTTATTCCTTGGTCAGATGTTGAGGCTGGTATTTGCCTTGGAGCTTGTCGAAGTAGTTCTCAAGAAATGCCTCAAAGCTGATGTTGTCGGTGGCTTCGATTTGCCGCTGTTGCTGCAATGAGCGCTCGCGCTCTTCATTGAAGTAGTTGGCATCAAAGTAGCCGTAATCCCGGTTCAGCAGATCCTGGCGGTACTCCTGAGCAAGCTCCATCGCAAGCTCGGTCATCTTGCCACCCCGGCGCTTAAACTCTGCCAGCAGGAGCGCCGATGGGGTCAGCTCAGGTTCCTCAATCTTGTTGAGTTGCTGCTGCCAGCTCTTGAGATAAGCATCCCGGCACACTGACTTATCCAACAACTGCGCGATAGGTTTGAGCTGATTAAAGATCTCTTTCGCCCAATCCTGAAGCCCGATCGACTGCCCATTCAGCTCAAGCTCTAGTCCGCTCTTGCGCCCCTCGAGAACCACTTTCTCAAAGTTACTCCGATTGGCAGTGGTCTCCGATTGGGTCAGCGGAGCCGATGGGGTGAGCAGGCACCAGATCAGGAACTCATCAAGGAAGCGGATCTCCTCTTCACCAATCCCAAGGGGATTGAATGGGTTAATATCCAAAGAGCGGACCTCAATATACTCGATACCACGAGAGTGCAGGGCCTCCAGAGGTGTTTCTCCCGGCTTAGTGGTGCGCTTGGGGCGGATCGGCGCATACAGCTCATTTTCTATCTGCAGAATGTTGTCATTGAGCTGCAGGCGCTTGCCATCTTTGTTGTAAAGGCCTATTGCGCTGAACTCAGGCTCTTTACAGCAGGCGGCCTGTTGCAGGGAGCGAATATAGCCACGTAAGCTGTTGTGACAGATATCCAGCTTGCTTTGAGCTGTGCTGGTGTAACCCAGGCGAGACATACGTAGCGCGGTGGCATGGGGTAAAAACAGGGTGCCATTGCCATAGCTCTCAAAAGGCAGCTCCTGCTCACGGCCTTCGACGAATGAGCGGCAGATGCTGGGAGAGGCACCAAACAGATAGGGGATCAGCCAGCCGTAACGGTAGAAATTACGGATCAGTCCCATATAGCTGTCGGAGATAAAATCCTGCAGCGGCTGCTGGTTGTTATTGAGCTTCTGCAGCAGGCTCCAGAAGCGATCCGGCATTGAGAAGTTATAGTGGACCCCGGCAATCACCTGCATCCTGCTGCCATAGCGGTTGCGTAGCCCCTCCCTGTACAGGGTTTTCATCTTACCGATATTAGAGCTGCCATACTGGGCCAGAGGGATACCCGCATCGTCTTCGACGATACAGGGCATGCTCATCGGCCACAGCAGTTCGCCATCGAGTTGTTTGGTGACCTGATGGTGAATATCCGACAGCTGGTTGAGCAGGATTTCGGTACAGTCCGAGACCGGGGTGATAAACTCCAGCAGGCTTTCAGAGTAATCGGTCGTGATGTTGGCGTGGGTGAGGGCTGAGCCCAAAGTCGCAGGATGATGGCTCTGTGCCAGATGAGCATCGGGAGTGACACGCAGTGTCTCCCTTTCTATGCCACGACGGATCCCTCGCAGGGAGGAAATATTTTCCGGAGTCGATAGTTGCTCCAGTTGCTTGGTACAAGATTCGCTCACAAGATAGCTCCAGCTAGCTGAATTGGAACAGTCGCCCTGGGGCTGGCTGCCAGTCAGAATGCATAAGACCTCAGCGTCCATGCTCTGTAACAAGAAATGGTGGCGGCTGAAACATTTTTCAACCTCAAACGGCATTCACTTTAACGTAAATGGATGCTGTGGGGAAGTGGTATTTCTATATTTATGGAATTAAAGAGATAGTAACTCTGCAGCCGTTGGCCAGCCCTGACGAACATCGATGATCTGCATCTTTGCTCTTCTGCCCGCCTGGACTCCGGCTTCGGCGTCTTCAAACACCATGCAGCACTCAGGTTGGGTATCCAGGAGCTCGGCACAGCGCAAAAAGATATCCGGGGCAGGTTTACCATGTAATACCTGCTCTACGCCGACCAGCTGATCAAAGTAGTGGCGGATCCCCATCGCCTCCAGTACCCGCTGGGCCATCAGGGTTTCACATCCGGTGCCAACGGCCATCGGCAGCTTTCCATAGAAGTAACGTACCACCTGCTCAACCAGTGGTGTCTCCCTGATACCCTGCTCAACCCGGCGATAAAAAGCCTCTTCCTTGGCGGCAAGTACAGCGGCCTGATCCTGCTGCATATCAGCCTCTTCAAGCAATATTCGGATCGTCTCTTTGAGTGAGACCCCGCCGAGCTGATTCATCCTTTGCCGGGTAAAGGGGATCTCGAATTGATTGAGAGCCTCGGCCCAGGATTGATTATGAGCCTCTATGCTATGGGCCAGGGTTCCATCAAGGTCAAAAATCAGCGCCTTACAGCTTACATCCATCAAACACTCCTTGCTTACCAGTACTGTTCAACTGTTATGTTACCCGGCTTACGCCGCAGGTTTTTTGTCAGTCCTTTGAGTTTCAGGACTGTGATTGCATCTTTCACCATCGCCGGGTTGCCGCAGATCATCACCTGGCTAGAGTCAGGGGTAAAGCTAGTATCACAGTAGCTTTCGAGAGCTCCGGACTCTATCGCCGCAGGGATCCTGCCGCTAAGCCCTTCATTGTGGGATTCCCGGCTCACCACAGGGACATAACTCAGGCGATCCGGATATTGGGCCTGCAGCTTGGCGATCAGCGGTTGGTAGGCGAGATCGGTAGCGAAGCGTACCCCGTGGACCAGGTTAATTTTGCTAAAACGCTCCCAGACTCCCGACTCCTGCAAAATAGAGAGAAATGGTCCGAGGCCGGTACCTGTGGCAAGCAGCCACAGATCTTTGCCTTCAGGGAGTTCATCAAGGGTCAGGTAACCCTGGGGCTTCTCTGTCACCCACAGCCTATCGCCGGGTTTTAATTGGTTGAGCTTGGGGGTCAGGGCGCCATCATCAATCTCGATGATCAAAAATTCATGGGCTCTGTTATCCGGGGCATTGACGAAGGAGTAGGCTCGTGCGACGCGCTTATCGCCTTCATCCAGCGCCAGCTTGACGAACTGTCCGGCCAGGTGAGGCTGGAGTGGGGCCGAGATTTTGAGAGAAAAAAGCTGAGGGTTCCAGTGATGATTTTCGGTGACTGTGGCTTCAATCCAGTTGGCCATAGGGCGTTCCTAAAACGATTGGCATAGACAGTACCATAACAAAAAACCCGCGCCAGGTGGCACGGGTTTTTCAGCTTCTGATCAAGGCAGACGAGATTACTCGGCAGCAACGATCTCCAGCTTGATAGCACCCTTAACTTCAGAGTGCAGCTGAACAGTGATTTCGAACTCACCAGTGTGACGCAGAGCGCCTTCAGGCAGACGAACTTCACTCTTAGCCAGCTCCTGACCTTTAGCAGTCACGGCATCAGCGATGTCGCGAGTACCGATAGAGCCGAACAGCTTGCCTTCGTCACCCGCTTTAGTGGTGATCACGACAGTGTCCATCTCGGTCAGCAGAGTCAGACGGCCCTGTGCACGGGTCAGATCGTCAGCAGCTTTTGCTTCCAGCTCAGCACGACGCGCTTCGAAAGCAGCCATGTTCTCTTTGGTTGCCATAACAGCCTTGCCCTGTGGGATCAGGAAGTTACGAGCATAACCAGATTTAACAGAAACTTTGTCACCCAGTGAGCCAAGTTTAGCGAACTTATCTAACAGAATGATTTCCATTACCTTTCCTCTTAATATGAATGGAGTTAGGCCTGCTAACTACCGATTACTTGTGCAGATCGGTGTATGGCAGCAGAGCCAGGTAACGAGCACGCTTGATTGCGCGAGCCAGCTGACGCTGATACTTCGCACGAGTACCAGTGATACGGCTAGGTACAATCTTGCCAGACTCAGTAACATAATTTTTCAGAGTCGCCAGATCTTTGTAATCGATCTCAGTTACACCTTCAGCGGTGAAGCGACAGAACTTACGACGACGGAAATAACGTGCCATTGCGCTTATCCTCTATAACTTAAATGCTTACTCGGCAGCAGGCTGCTGAGACTCTTCACGCTTAACCTGACGCTCTTGACGGTCAGAACGCTCTTGACGCTCTTCTTTGGCCTTAGCCATGATAGAAGCTTCAGTTACAGCGTTTTTAACGCGCATGACCATGCTACGCAGTACAGCATCGTTATAGCGGAAAGTAGTTTCCAGCTCGTCGATAACCGCTTGCTCAGCTTCTACGTTCATCAGAACATAGTGAGCTTTGTGCAGCTTGTTGATTGGATAAGCCAGTTGACGACGACCCCAATCTTCCAGACGGTGGATTTGACCGCCGTTCTCTTTGATCGAACCAGTGTAACGCTCGATCATGCCCGGAACCTGTTCGCTCTGGTCCGGATGCACCATAAATACGATTTCGTAATGACGCATGGTTGCTCCTTACGGATTAATCAGCCTCCGCCTAGGCTCAGTCAGACCTTAAGAGGCAAGGAACGAATAGAATGTGACTGATTTAAAAGGCGCGCTATTGTATAAAATTACTACCACAGGCGCAACAACCTTTGTGATTGAGTTGTATTCGTTGGCGTGGCACCCTGTTGGGATGGGTAGATAGCGGATTTGAATGGGTCAGCCACAGCCTTTTTGACTGGATAAACCGCCGTCGTTGAATACACACAATGAAGAGAGCATGATGTTTGAGATGAAACCCACCCGCCTGGAGGCATCTTGTCCTGAGCTGGAAACCCGCCTGCTGGATCTGCAGCAAACCGCCCGCGGTTGGATAGCCGTGACTGAAAAGACCCAGTTCCATGCCGAGAATTTTCGCTGGCCGGATCAGCCGGGGGACCGGGGAAGTTTAAGGGTTAAGGGGCAGAGCTACCCGATAATCAATTGCATTCTGGGAGCCTATAACTCAGCTGGCGAGCTCTATCTTGAGCATGAGATCCCGGTGAAGGTGGGCAGTGAAGGCTGGGTCTTTGTCGCGGCTCATCTCCTGGAGTGTCAGCCACAAGTTGAGATTGGCCAGCAGGTGACTCTTGAGCTGGATATGGCATACCTGTCACGGCTAAGTGCGGCCCATACCGGCTGTCACCTGGCTTCCCTGGCTCTTAACCGGGCGCTCAGGGAGTACTGGCGCAAAGATCCCGGGGCTCGCGATGCTTTGGGAGAGATTGATTTTGATCGCCTGGCGATCACCGAGTCAAAAATTGCCGAGCTTGAATCACTGGATCGCTACCGCCTTGGAAAGTCATTGCGCAAAAAAGGTTTTAACTCGGCCGATGCGCTGGAGCAACTGCCTGAGATTACAGCCCGAATTAATCAGCAACTTAATGGGTGGCAGGCCGCAGAGGCAAAGGTGTGGATGGAGCATGCGGGAGAGGGGCTGCTGGATTCTCGCTATTGGCACTGTCAGTTGGAGGGGGAACCGAAAGCTGTGATCCCCTGTGGTGGTACCCATTTGCGATCCCTGTCTGAGATCAAGGCAATGGAGGTCAAACTGGTTGCAGAGGAGAGCGGCTTCAGAATGGAGACTCAGGTTGTGACTGTGAGCTAATTATTAGCTCAGGGGCGCCTTGATCCCAACCCAGATCTGCTGATCTTCCGTCAGAGGGTTATCGACTCTCAGGGTGGGGCCAAAATAGTCATCGTTACTTGTGGGCTCAGGCTTACTCAAATCGATGAGGGGCTTAGAGTTTTTGATAGCGGTCAGGGTGACCAGACGCTGCTTGAATTGAGCCAGTCCCTTCTGGATGAGCTGGTGCATCTCGGTTTGCGGGATGAGATCCTGAGATGCACTTGGCGTACTTTCAGCCTGAGCTGTGCCGCAAAAGGCAATCAGCAGTAGTGCAGCGCAAAGTAGGGATCTCAGAGACATCAGAATAACGCCAGGTCAAAAAATGAGCTGATATTCTATCGGCATGCGTGCGGTGAAGCAAGGGGAGTTTATCGCAAAGGAGAGGGTACAGATGCAAACAGACCGCCCTAAGCCGGTCTGTTTGTTTCGGTTTAGGGCCAGAGGATCAGTGCCCAGCAGACAACCATCAATAGCAGTGCCAACATCACCGCAGCAGAGCCGATATCTTTGGCTCGCCCCGACAGCTCGTGACGCTCAGAGCCGATGCGATCGACCACGGCTTCAATCGCCGAGTTGACGAGCTCAACGAGCATCACCAACACCACGCTGGCGATCAGCACTGCTCGCTCGACCCCGCTATCGCCCAGCCACAGGGCCAGTGGGATCAGGATCACCGCCATCAACAGCTCCTGACGAAAGGCTGCCTCATGGCGAAAAGCGGCGGCAAATCCCTTGAGGGAGTAGCCGGTTGCCTTGATGATGCGGATTAGCCCTGTATTACCGGGTTTCATTGGCGACACTCTCTGAAGATATCCATCTCGGGCTGATAGACCTTGCTCTTCACATCGGTCACACCCAGTAGCGTATGGAACAGGTTATCCTGAGAGAAAGGCTTATTCAACAGCTTGTTGACACACTGCATGTTGAGCCCCATCTCCTTTTTATAACCGGGGGAGAACCAGGCGATAAACGGGATATGGGTCTGCTGACTGGGAGCAAACATGTAGGGGGTGCCATGCAGATAGATCCCATGTTCTCCCGTGGACTCCCCATGATCGGAGAGATACAGCATAGAGCTGTTAAAACGTCCCTCATTTTTCTTGAGAAAATCGATCACTCTCGCGAGCTGGTGATCCGTATACAGGATCGTGTTGTCATAGGAGTTGATGATCTGCTGGCGTGAGCAGTCAGAGAAAGATGCTGACTTGCAGATTGGCTTAAACTGGGTATAGGCCTCGGGAACCCGGCGATAGTAGGCCGGACCATGGCTGCCCTTCTGGTGCAGGAAAATCACAGTATCACCGGTCTGTTTGTCCAGGTAGTCCTGCAGCTTATAGAGCAGCGCATCATCCCTGCACATCCCATCTTTGCAGTCCCGGGTATCCCCAAGGGAGTCTACATCGATCTCCTTGATCCGATCGGCGACCGCCTTGCTGCCACCATCATTGTCGCGCCACAGCAGGTTGAATCCGGCATGCTTGAGCACATCGACTACATTTTCGGTTGATATCCCCTTCTCGTAGCTATAATCGCTGCGATTATAGATGGAGAACATGCAGGGAACCGAGACCGCGGTTTCGGTGCCACAGCTTGAGAACTGCTTGAAGCTGGCTACATCCAGTTTGGAGAGCTCGGGGTTGGTTTGGCGTGGATAGCCATCCAGGCTGAACTCCTGTGCCCGTGCCGCCTCGCCAACGACCACAATCGTCAGGAGCTTTTTCTTCGACTCGCTCAGGGTCTTGCCCTTGTGGGCATCGGTTCCGAGCTTCTTCAGAACGATGGGGCCCTTATGAATATCTCCCCGAAGATAGCCAAAGCTATAGTAGATGGGAGCCGATGGGTCCAGCACGAACCTCAGGTAGCGGTTGTTGCGAATAAATGAGGCCAGATCCTGGTACTGGCTCCACATCAGAGCCCCGGCGAATAGCAGCAGGACCAAGGCTGTCACCACCCGAATCGCCAGCTCTTTGAAGAAGGAGTGATAGGAGATCTTCAGGCGACTGATGACATAGCTTGGGATCACGGCTAACAGCAGCATGTAGACAAGCAGGTGGGTTGTCAGTAGCTCACCGCTCTCGTGAACATCGGTCTGCATCACATTGCGGATCATGTTCTTATCGATCATGACGCCGTAGTTATCCAGAAAGTGTGCCGTACCGGCAGCGATAAACAGCACCACGATTAATATCGGCTTGAGCAGGTATTTAAAAGAGACGATCGACAGCAGGGTGTTGAGAACAATAATAAGCACCAGGTACAGCACGAATGCAAGCAGGGGACTTGCCGGATGAGGATCCGCTCCATGACCATGCAGCGCATCGCTCCACAAAGAGAAATTGCAGAAGGTTATAATAAAAAAGGAATAGATCAGAGTGAGCAGGTGAGAGCTGATACTCAGCTGCCCCTGATGCAGTTTTCTTAAAAAACTCAAAAATGCCTCCCAGGCGGTAACTCGTGTCATATGTATGACCGGGGTTTCATGAGTGACGCTTAAAGTGTCACCAATTCAGATATACCCTGCGGAGGAACAACTTGGTTTGTCGCAGGGGATGATGAAAGCTGGCGATTGTATGCTTTCTGTACGGCCTAGGCAACAAATACTGAAGATATCCTGAATCAAAGGAAAATATATGCATCAGGAAGGAAGAGGCCGCACTGGCGGCCTCAATGAGCTTAATCGGTTTGGCGAAATCTAAGTCTGAAAATACAGCCAGCAATCAGCAGGAGTATTAGCATGACTGGCCCAAATGCTCCCCCGCCTGTGTAGCCTTTTTTATGCTCTACCTTGAACTTGTCAGGGTTACTCTTCACCTTCTCCTTAAACAGCTTGAGCTGGATATCCAGGTTTTTAATCATCTGCTCGGTTGCCTGATTAAAGCCTGTCACGCTATCTTTTCTCAGCTGATCACTCAGGTTCACCAAAGTCGATGATCCCTTGACCCGGCTCATCCCTGGCGCCCGAAATAGCATCTTCTGGCTCTTGATGTCATAGACTGCCGTATCCAGCATGGTGCTGGTGTCATTCTTTTCACCCGAGACAACATAAGCCCCGATAAGGGTCCAGTAGGTAAGCGAAAGAGCTCCCTCGTCAGTAAATTGAACCTGATCGTAGGAGACCAGGGCGATCTCGTCGATCCCAAACATATTTTGGATCTGATTAAGGTTATTAAATCCCCCCTCCGGTGTCAGGTATGCCGAAGGGATCAGCTGAATATCACTGACAAAGTCGAGCTTCTCAAAATGACTTTGCACCTTTTGTAGCAAAGCCATCTTGGTCTCTTCCGTCAGGTTGTTCTGATCCACTCTCCCGGACCAAAGGTTTGGAGCTCCGGGTTGGGATTGAGGGTTGGGGACAAAGGCGATACCAACGCTCAGAGGAAGCTTGAGTGTCGGAATTGATGGCTCGATCACCTGTTGCGTATTTTTCGGGTAGAGGTAATCCACTATGCTGGTGCGCTGTCTGGACTGGTTGACGGCACATCCGCCGAGCAGGCTTGTAACAATCAGAGCGATACAGCCAACACCCAGGATCCGTATTTTCATAATTGCATCATCCTTTGCTGAACTGATTATATCTTAGTCGCCTTTAGATGAAGGGGGGAGTATCTGGATCTCAGTTCGGGCTCAGTCATGAAGCCGGAGGTGGTTTTCTGCAGATAATAAAAAAGGCCGCCGAAGCGACCTTTTTCGTGTTGATTAGATTATCGATTACTCGATGATCTTAGCAACAACACCCGCACCAACAGTACGGCCGCCTTCACGGATAGCGAAGCGCAGACCTTCGTCCATTGCGATTGGGCAGATCAGGTTTACAACCATCTTGATGTTGTCACCAGGCATTACCATTTCAACGCCTTCTGGCAGCTCGATGGTACCGGTCACGTCAGTAGTACGGAAGTAGAACTGTGGACGATAGCCTTTGAAGAACGGAGTATGACGGCCACCTTCGTCCTTAGACAGAACGTAAACCTCAGACTCGAACTTGGTGTGAGGAGTGATAGAACCTGGCTTAGCCAGAACCTGACCACGCTCAACTTCGTCACGCTTAGTACCACGGATCAGGGCACCGATGTTCTCACCTGCACGACCTTCGTCCAGCAGCTTACGGAACATTTCAACACCAGTACAAGTAGTCTTGGTAGTCTCTTTGATACCAACGATTTCTACTTCGTCACCAACGGTAACGATACCGCGCTCAACACGACCAGTTACAACAGTACCACGGCCAGAGATTGAGAATACGTCCTCGATAGGCATCAGGAATGGCTTGTCGATGTCACGCTCAGGCAGAGGGATGTAAGAATCCAGTGCTTCAGCCAGCTCAACAACCTTAGCTTCCCACTCAGCTTCACCTTCCAGTGCTTTCAGAGCGCTGCCCTGGATTACTGGCAGGTCGTCACCTGGGAAGTCGTACTCAGACAGCAGTTCACGAACTTCCATCTCAACCAGCTCAAGCAGCTCTTCATCATCAACCATGTCACACTTGTTCATGAACACGATCATGTATGGGATACCAACCTGACGACCCAGCAGGATGTGCTCACGAGTCTGAGGCATAGGACCATCAGTAGCAGCAACAACCAGGATAGCACCGTCCATCTGAGCAGCACCGGTGATCATGTTTTTAACATAGTCAGCGTGTCCTGGGCAGTCTACGTGAGCGTAGTGACGCTCAGGAGTGTCATACTCAACGTGAGAAGTTGCGATGGTGATACCACGCTCACGCTCTTCAGGAGCGTTATCGATCTGATCGAACGCCTTCATCTCACCACCGTAGGTCTTAGCCAGAACTGAGGTGATAGCTGCAGTCAGAGTGGTCTTACCATGGTCAACGTGGCCGATAGTACCAACGTTTACATGGGGCTTGGAACGGTCAAATTTTTCTTTAGACACAACGTTGTCCTTCCTAGGTTGAGCCTGCCCACGAGGAAGCCATGGGCAGGATATTAAATTATTTTTAAGTTAACTTAATTGGCTTTACGGTTCTCAATCACCGCCTGAGCGATGTTATTCGGAGTCTCATTGTACTTCAAGAACTCCATAGAGTAAGAAGCACGACCCTGAGTTTGAGAACGCAAGTCAGTTGCATAGCCAAACATTTCTGCCAGTGGTACCTGAGCACGAACGATCTTCAGGCCAGCTGCGCCATCGTCCATACCGTCGATCATGCCACGGCGGCGGTTCAAGTCACCAACTACATCACCCATGAAGTCTTCAGGGGTAGTAACTTCAACCTTCATCATAGGCTCAAGCAGTACAGGGTCTGCTTCGAGAGCACCCTTCTTGAATGCCATAGAACCTGCGATTTTGAATGCCATTTCTGACGAGTCAACATCGTGGTAAGAGCCGTCGAACAGAGTCGCCTTGACGTTCAGGACTGGGTAACCAGCCAGAACACCACCGGTCATCTGCTCGGCAATACCCTTGCTTACCGCAGGGATATATTCTTTTGGTACCACACCACCGACGATCTCGTTGACAAACTCGAAGTTCTCTTCGCTGTCTACGAGAGGTGCCAGCTTCAGCCAGACGTGACCGAACTGACCACGACCACCAGACTGACGAACGAACTTGCCTTCAACCTCAACTTCTTTACGGATCGTTTCACGATACGCAACCTGAGGCTTACCAACATTACATTCAACCTTGAACTCACGCTTCATACGGTCAACGATGATGTCCAGATGGAGTTCACCCATACCGGCGATCAGAGTTTGACCTGATTCTTCGTCAGTTTCAACACGGAATGATGGATCTTCTGCAGCCAGTTTGCCCAGAGCGATACCCATCTTCTCCTGGTCAGCCTTGGTCTTAGGCTCAACAGCGATCTGGATAACAGGCTCAGGGAATTCCATACGCTCCAGAACAACCTTGTGGTCGATGTCACACAGGGTATCACCTGTGGTCACGTCCTTCAGGCCGATCGCTGCAGCGATGTCACCAGCGCGAACCTCTTTGATCTCTTTACGATCTTTAGAGTGCATCTGAACCATACGACCCACACGCTCACGCTTCTCTTTAACAGAGTTATAAACGCCAGAGCCTGTAGGCAGAACACCAGAGTAAACACGCATGAAGGTCAGAGTACCAACAAACGGGTCAGTGGCGATCTTGAATGCCAGAGCCGCGAATGGTGCGTCGTCATCAGCAGGACAGGTGATCTCATTGTCATCCATGTCCACGCCTTTGATCGCTTCAACCTGGTTTGGAGCTGGCAGGAATTCAACAACCGCGTCCAGTACTGCCTGAACACCTTTGTTTTTGAATGCAGAGCCACAGGTCGCCAGAACAATCTCGTTGTTCAGGGTGCGCTGACGCAGACCTGCTTTGATCTCTTCTTCTGACAGTTCGCCCTCGTCGAGGTACTTCTCCATCATCTCTTCAGTGGCTTCAGCGGCAGCTTCAACCAGCTCTTCATGCAGCTCAGCGGCGCGATCCTGCAGCTCAGCAGGGATCTCGTCGTAGGTGAAGGTCATCCCCTGGTCTTCTTCATTCCAGTTGATCGCCTTCATCTTGATCAGATCGATAACACCCTTGAACTCATCTTCAGCACCGATGTTCAGCTGAATTGGCACACAGGTAGCGCCCAGGCGCTCACGGATCTGCTCAACAACGCGCTCGAAGTCAGCACCGGCACGGTCCATCTTGTTGACAAATACCATGCGAGGAACGCTGTACTTGTCAGCCTGACGCCATACGGTCTCAGACTGAGGCTCAACACCTGAAGAGCCACAGAAAACAACCACGGCACCATCGAGAACACGCAGAGAACGTTCAACTTCGATAGTGAAGTCAACGTGTCCCGGGGTGTCGATGATGTTGACACGGTGTTCTTCGAATTGACCCTGCATACCACGCCAGAATGTAGTAGTCGCAGCTGAGGTGATAGTGATACCACGCTCCTGCTCCTGCTCCATCCAGTCCATGGTCGCAGCACCGTCATGAACCTCACCAATTTTGTGAGACAGGCCGGTGTAGAACAAAACACGCTCAGTCGTAGTGGTTTTACCCGCGTCGACGTGAGCACAGATACCGATATTACGGTAACGCTCGATTGGAGTTGTACGAGCCACGATACGTCCCCTCTTATCCTAAGGAAAATCCCTGGAATCTAATGATAGGTGCAGATTTTATGATCTGCACCAGCAGACTACCAGCGATAGTGAGCGAACGCTTTGTTCGCTTCAGCCATGCGATGAACATCTTCACGCTTCTTAACTGCAGAACCTTTGTTCTCAGCCGCGTCAAGGATCTCGCCAGCCAGGCGCTGAGCCATTGATTTTTCACCACGTTTACGAGCGGCGTCTACCATCCAGCGCATACCCAGAGTGTTACGACGCACAGGACGAACCTCTACAGGAACCTGGTAAGTAGAGCCACCAACACGACGAGACTTAACCTCGACGGTTGGACGAACATTCTCAAGAGCTTCCTCGAAGATGTTCAGGTGCTCTTTGTTGGACTTCTGGTTACAGATTTCCAGTGCACCATATACGATTTTTTCTGCAGTAGACTTCTTACCGTCTACCATTACTACATTTACAAACTTAGCCAGCAGCTCAGATCCGAACTTAGGATCTGGCAGCATTTTACGCTGACCGACAATGCGACGTCTTGGCATTGCTAATTCTCCGTATCTTCAGGTAATTTCCAAAACCTGGGATTAAACTAAAAGTTGTTTGGCCTTACTTAACGGAGAACCATTAAGATTTAGGCTTTTTAGCACCGTACTTAGAACGGCCCTGGCGGCGATCGTTAACACCGGCACAGTCAAGTGCACCACGAACGGTGTGATAACGAACACCTGGCAAGTCTTTTACACGACCGCCACGGATCAGAACAACAGAGTGCTCTTGCAGGTTGTGGCCTTCACCACCGATGTATGAAGAAACTTCAAAACCGTTGGTCAGGCGAACACGACACACCTTACGGAGTGCAGAGTTTGGTTTCTTTGGAGTGGTAGTATATACACGAGTACATACGCCACGCTTCTGTGGGCAAGCAGCCAGCGCAGGGACGTTGCTCTTGTCAACTTGTCTCTCGCGGGGCTTACGCACTAGCTGGTTAATAGTTGCCATCTAATGTAGCTCCTGAAAATTCATTTTCATAAACGTGTGAAAAACATCCCCATAAAATGGGGACGCGGAATTTTATTACTGCCTAGGTGCTGAGTCAAGAATTATACAGGCCAAAAATGCCTCTGGCGTAAGAAATTTTGTGCAAATTCTGCTGTGTGGTCGACTCTACCAGGTTAACGGTGATCCCTGCTTGGCGACGAGGGCGATGAGTCCGGCATCGTCGACAGCCTGCCCACACTGAGCCTTAAGTCCCCGGGCCTCAAGATCCGGGAGGCTGACATACAGAAGCTGCTGACCGGCTAGCCGGGTCAGAGCATCATTGCCGTTTGCAGTGCTAGCCGCTATAACGGCGTCCCCCATCAGTAGCAGCTGATCCTGCTCTCCAAGATAGCTCAGAGCCTGATCCAGAGTTAAGTGACTAAAGGGCGAGTCCTGAACGATATGTAGCATCTGGGTTCCTAAAACATCAGGCGGATGGGGTGTGCGGCGAACTGAGCGATGATATCCCGGCGAGGCAGGGGGTCACATCGATCAGCAGATCCTCAGTCGAGAGTCCACGAGCCGCCATAGACTCAGCACACACGTAGATGTGTTCAACATCATAGAGATCTAGCATCTTAAAGGTGGGTGCGTAATCGCGGCCGAGGATCTGCTGCGGCTGTTGCTCCCTTAGTAGCTGATATACTCCATCTTCGATAAAAAGAGCGGTGAGCTCTTCATTGACGGCAGAGGCGGCAAGCAGGGCATCCAGCCCTTCACGGCCAGAGGCACTACCATGGGGGGCGCTTCGAAAGATATAGGCAGTTGGTGTCATAATATCTCCTAAAGCTGGATCAGCCGATCGCACTGTTCGGTGATTTCACTAAGCTGCAGCAAGCCGGTCATCTCAAAGGGAACCGCTGTATTTGAGCCAGGTTTGCGGGCAAGTCTGGCTTCATTTTGATCCAGAACGCCGCGGCGTTGGGCGGCGGCAACACAGATCTCCAGCTGGACCCCCTGCTGTTGCGCAAGCTCACACCACCCCTGGTGCAGATCAAACTCGTCACTGGCCGGGGCAAGCAGGCTATTGGCATTGAGGACGCCATCCTGATAGAAGAAGATACGCGGCAGCTTGTGGCCAGCATTCAGGATTGCTCTGGCCAATTGAAGAGCCCGGCTGGCTCGGCTATTGCCGTAGGGAGGGCCGGAGATCAGCAGAGCAAAAGTCAGAGGAGCACTCATGGGTCACCATCATTTACCTATAAAAAAGCCCCTGACATGCAGAGGCCTTCATCCGGCTGCTTAGAACAGCCTCATTCGCCAATGGCTCAGATTACTTGATGTAAGCGATCGCTTCAACTTCCACCAGAACATCTTTTGGCAGGCGAGCGACTTCAACACAAGAGCGTGCCGGAGCAACGTTTTGGAAGTATTTGCCGTATACGTCGTTGAATGCAGCAAAGTTGTTCATGTCGCTCAGGAAACAGGTGGTCTTAACCACTGTGTCTGCGTTGGCACCAGCTTCTTCCAGAACCGCCATCAGGTTTTGCATCACCATCTCAGCCTGCTCAGCAACGCCACCGGCAACCACTTCCATGCTCTTTGGATCCAGAGGGATCTGGCCTGAAGTGTAAACCATGTTACCCAGCTTGCTGGCCTGAACATATGGGCCAATCGCTGCTGGTGCTTTTTCAGTGGCAATGATCTCTTTCATCGTTTGCTCCTTGGGAGTGCAGGTTGGCTAGCTGTGCTCTTCCTGCTTGTGTTGTCGGATATAGAGATAAACCGTGTGTTTGGATATCCCAAGCTTACTTGCGACCAGCAGTACCGCGTCTTTGATGTCAAAGATCCGCTTGTCATGCAGGCGAGTGACAATCAGTTTGTTTTTATTCTGATTGCCGACTTGAGGATCCTGGTTGATCTCATGAATAGTTCTCTCAATCGTCCGGGTGACCAGCTCTTCCACATTGGAGGCGAAAGTCTCGGGTGAATCTGACATCGGTTCATTGCCCACCGGCAGCCAATTGGCAGCAAGCTCATGAAACGGAGCGCTGATGTTCATGTTAAAGCACAATAGTCCGATCAACTGCTGCTTTGAATTGCGCAGTCCCATGGTGGTGGAGCGCATCATCAAACCGTCATCGGTGCGTGTCATGTAATTGGCGACAAAGTTTTCAGAAGACTGTTCAAGGCGCTTTACCAGCTCCAGAGCCATGTCGGTAATCGGCGCCCCGGCACTACGCTTGGTATGAAAACCGTTGGCAATCTTGATCACTGAATTATGCAGTGACTCAAGTGAGTGTAGTACCACTTCACAATGGAGGCCGGCAAAGGCTGCGAGAGAATCAACAAGATCTGCATAAGAGTCCATCAGCAGATGATCTTCTGCTGTAAAGCGCCGTTGCAGTGTGTCTTCCGTCACGTAAAGCCCCATAAGATTGAGAGAGGATGGGTTGATTCTCAACTTTTTTTATAAATTGTCAAATAATTTTATGTTGAACCGCCGAAAATGGGATGGCAGGGGGCCAACCGGGGCTATGCTTTAACAATAAACTTCACTTTGATCCATGGAGGATCACAGTTCGCCTCGTGGGTGAGTGCGTAACGCACTTTTTTCGGTAGACTGCTGTCAATTGCTTTTACAGGAGAAAGTCATGAAGTATACAAGCAGGCAAATGGAGGCTCACAAGCGAGTTGCTTTGGTGGCCCACGATCACATGAAAGCCGATCTTATCGACTGGGTGAGCTCTCGCGCCGAACAGCTGAAGCTCCATCACCTCTATGCGACCGGAACAACCGGCAGTTTGCTGGGAAGAGAAGCTGGATTGCCAATCAACTGCCTGTTCTCCGGTCCCATGGGTGGCGATCAGCAGCTGGGAGCCCTAATCGCCGAGGGGAAAATCGATGTGCTGATCTTTTTCTGGGATCCGCTTAATGCGGTGCCACACGACCCCGACGTCAAAGCCTTGCTGCGGCTGGCTGCGGTGTGGAATATTCCGGTGGCTACCAATAGAGCTACTGCCGACTTTTTGATGGACTCACCACATATGAGCGAGAGCGTAACGATCAGCGTTCCCGATTATCAGGGCTATCTGGCGGAGCGGACAAAAAAATAGTGCGGGAGGCCCGCACTAAAACGTAAGGAGACTTGTGGCTTAGTTCTTGGCAAACTTGGGACGGGCACTCATCATCTGCTCGATCTGCTCTTCACTCATGTTACCGCGGCTCATTCCCAGAACCTTGTAAGTCAGCAGTGGTCGGGCCCTCAGCGAGATCATCATCGGCTTGATATGAGCCTGATCATTGCTGCTGGGCTGGCCATAGGCAAAATCCAGAATGCCGCTATCTAACATATTTTTGACCGCAGGCTCGGCCAGTGGCAATTTTATGACACTCTTGCGCTGTAGTACGAACTCGCGCAGAATCGCCTTTTCGGCAAAGTCCAGGTGATTGATCATCCTTTCCAGGCGGTGCTGAGAGTGCCAGATCTCGAGCTTACTCATCAGCCAGTCCCATAACAGGAGCAATGCCCGGGCCAGAAAATAGGCGCTGGAAAACAAGATCCCCAGGACCAGGTAGGTGATATGGCGTTCAATCCACTCACTGACGGCGCCATGGAGCAGGGCATCGGGGAACAACAGAGTGATAGAGCAACTCAACAACAGCCAGGCCATACACCAGTTAACCCAAAGCTCGCTATAAGCTGTCATCTTCCACGACTTCATCGCTACCACCTCGCGTATTCTTATCCATTTTCAACTAGCACTCTGCAAACTATGGGCCAGGAATAGTCTGTGAGAATCGAATCGTGCTGAGGGTAAGAATTGCCGGATTGTGCGAATGGATTCATAAACAGCGAAAAGAGGGTTAGACCACTAAAGGAGCGACCCATCCCCTCTGTTTAACTATTCAGGGTTGTAGCTCTTGTTACTGCTCGCCCTGCCAATAGGTTTTATAGGCTTGATTGTAATTGCCGTTCTTTCCGTAATCCCAATCGATAAACACAGGTGTTACACCATCATTGGTGGTTTGAATGACATGGTTGATGTTTCCGGGATTTGCGAGATTCCAGAAGAATGTATTGGTCAGGTGTATGCCGGAGTGATTGGGAGCATAAAGGGTTGCATCTGACCAGCTGTTACCAACCACGGCATAGGCACCAATCCCATAGCCATCGAATTTTTTGACCGAGGACTCTATTTTAAAAGAGGGCTCTCTTTTATCTCCCCCTGTAGCTGGTGGACTATAGGGTAATTCTGACTGATAGAAGTAAACAGCCCCTTTATCTCCACTCCAGGTTACCTGACTCCCGTAAAAGTGCTCAACGGAAAGGCCATACATCTTGACGTTATCACCTGTGATGTAGAGGCCATGATAGGCTGAGCCGACCTGACCACCACCATCCCTGGCCCACAGCCAAAGGTTATCACCGATGACATTGTTCTGTTTGATGACAATAGCGGCTTGGTTCAGATCTGAGGCCTTTTGCTCATTGATCCCGATGCGCACAAAAATGTCATGCAGGTAACTTAAGTTATCACCACTTGCCTTATCCATTTGCAAATAGGGAGCGGTTCTACTATTCAGATCAGACTCGGATCCCTGATTGTTACCGAACATAAGCCCGGATAATGTAACCCCTGAGGCCTGGGTTTCGATGACCGGCTTATTTTGGGCGCTTGAATGGAGCTTAGGGTAGCCGAGCCCAAGCAAAACAGTGTTCGTTTGTGAAACCACAATGGGAGCTTCGAAGCGGTAATTCCCAGGAGCAAAGATAATTCCTTTGGTTGAAGAGGAGGAGAGTAATTGATTGATGTCGGCTGCTGAATTATCCGGTGTGACCAGATGAAAGCATGCTCCCGAAGAACAGGTTTCATCGGATCTGAGAATTGGGTAGCTCGAGCCGGGCTGATTGCTCCAGTCTGTGGTTGGCCCTGTCTTGTTGGATTCAGCGCTGGGCACAAATACCCGGTATTGGTTATTCTCCTCTATGATAAAGGGCTTTTCTGCAACCTGTGGACTGACATCAACCACAGTTGTCCTGGGATTGGGGGCTGCTATTTTGTTACCCTGCTGAGTGCTGCCCAGGAATACCTTATTAAAAGGGTTTCCTCCGGCTTGCCAGGTTTGAGCTTCTGAATTACGGGTAAACCACTGTTGCTGCGAGCCGTAGTTCACCCCTCCATCAATCCTGGTGTCGGCGATAAAACCGCCACTGGAGTAGCCGTTTTTGCTGAGCTTTAACGAGCCCAGGTGCATCCGTCTGAGAGCCGCTCCCTGTGATACAGACCAAACCTCGCTGTCGATATGCATATTTTCGAGGGCTCTCCAGAAGGTTCGGGTATCATTCGGAGCAGCAGTACCCGGGGCGGGAGTGATCCCATCCCCTCCGGTGATGTGGACGGCATCCGGGTTTTTTCCGAGCCCGGCAACCTGAGTAAAGTAACCGACCGTTCCCTGGGTGCTATAGGTCCCGGGGTGGACCAGGATGGCGCATCCGGAGTCCTGCTGCCGGTCGCCTTGCGTTTTTTGGTCCATCGCGATCACCCAATAAGATCGATAGCGATCACTGAATAATATCGATCGCGATCGCTCAATAATATCGATGGCGATCACTTTTGAGTTTTATATTATTGGGTGATCGGCATGAATATTATGCAGTCCCGACCGAAATGTTATTCATTTCAACTCCCGTTTCGCAGGTGTTTTTTTAACCGGCTATGCTCTCTGTTTGACCTCGAGCGGAGAGCCAGCCATGCCAACGGTGCATATCACCATGCGAAAACTCAAAGAGATCCTCAGACTCAAGTACCAAGGCGGCCTGAGTCACCGCCAGATCGCAAGCAGCCTGTCTGTGTCTCCGTCGACTGTGTCCAATTACTGCAAAAGGGCCCAACAGATGGGGCTATGCCAATGGCCTCTGCCTGCTGAGTGGGATGAAGAGCGGCTGCGCCGTGAGTTCCTTGAGACCCGGATCACGGTTCGTCAGACACCTCCTCTGCCGGATTGGGCCGTGGCCCATCAGGAGCTCAGACGCAAAGGGATGACGCTACAACTCCTGTGGGAGGAGTATGCTGAGCGACATCCCAAGAACCACTACAGCTATAACCATTACTGCATGCGTTATCGTGAGTGGCGTAAATGCCAGTCTCCCTCAATGCGTCAGAGCCATAAAGCCGGTGAAAAACTGTTTGTTGATTACTGCGGTCCAACCGTGCCCATCGTGGATCCGAGGACTGGGGAGGAGCGTCGGGCTCAGATCTTTGTCGCTGTGATGGGTGCATCCAGCTACACCTACGCCGATGCAACCTTGAGTCAGGGGCTGGAAGACTGGGTGATGAGCCATAAACGGGCCTTCGAATTTCTGGGGGGAGTACCAGAGATGATCGTTCCGGATAATCTCAAAAGCGGAGTCAGTAGAGCGTGTCGCTACGAGCCAGATCTCAATCCTACCTATCAGCAGCTGGCTGCACACTATGGTGTTGCAGTGCTTCCTGCCCGTCCTTACAAGCCCAAAGATAAAGCCAAGGCTGAGGTGGGCGTGCAGATCGTTGAGCGCTGGATCCTGGCAAAACTGCGCCATGAGACCTTCTTCAGTCTGGCTCAGCTAAACCAGCGGATCGGGGCTCTGCTCACCGAGTTGAACAATCGCCCGTTCAAGAAGCTGCCGGGAAGCCGTAAATCACAGTTTGAATTGCTAGACAAACCGGTGCTCAAATCGCTGCCTCAAAACCCCTATCAGTTCACCCGGGTGAAGGCGGTTCGGGTTCATATCGACTATCACATCGAGCTCGACAAGCACTACTACTCGGTTCCCTATACCCTGCTCAAACGCAAGCTTGAAGCGCATATCTGCGACAACCTGGTACGGATCTATCATGGTGGTCGCTGTGTCGCGACACATCCACGCAGCTATCAGCAGGGAGGGCAAACCACCCACCCCGATCATATGCCGGTCGCACACCAAAAGCAGATGCAATGGACCCCGGGACGCTTTCTGAACTGGGCTCAGGAGATAGGCCCCTCCACGCTTGCGGTGATCAAACAGCTGCTCTACCGAAAGTCCCACCCGGAGCTTGGATATCGGGCCAGCCTTGGGATCCTCAACCTGGAAAAGCGATATGGACGCCCCCGCTTAGAAGCGGCCTGCCAGCGAGCAGACCGAACGGGCGTTTACTATCAGAAAGGGATCCGCTCCATCCTGGAAAAGGGGCTGGATGGCCAGCCACTGCCCGAAACTCAGCCGGATCGTCTGGCGGAGCTCACTCACCTCAATATCCGTGGCTCAGGCTACTATCACTAAGGATCAAAGATGACAGAACAACTCAAACAGCAACTTCGGGAGCTGAAACTAAGTGGTATCCGGGATGCCCTGGAAAGGCAACATCAGCAACCCGGGCACTACCAGGAACTCGGGTTCGAAGAGCGACTCAGCCTGCTGCTGGAGCAGGAGCTGACGGATCGGTCTCAGCGGCGGATCGAGCGCCTTATCAAGCAGGCCCGATTCCGGCTGCAGGCAAATCTGGAGCAACTGGATTATCGAAGTGATCGCGGCTTGCATAGAGCCCAGATCCGCTCACTGGCAGAGGGATACTGGCTTAGCCTGGGGCAGACTCTGATCCTGACCGGGGCGACCGGGTGCGGGAAAACCTATCTGGCCTGCGCCCTGGGCCATCACTTCTGTCTGCAGGGACTCGGGGTTCGCTACTTCCGGTTTAAAGAGCTGCTGGAGCAACTGCAGCTGGCTCAGGCTGATGGCAGCTATCGAAAGCTGATGGTTCAGTTGAGAAACACGCCGCTTCTGATCCTCGATGACTGGGGACTGGAGTCGCTGAATGCGCTTCAGCGTAGCGATCTACTGGAGTTAATCGATGCTCGCCATGGTCACGGAGCCACACTGATCGGCAGCCAGCTTCCGCTGGAGCACTGGCACACAATGATCGGTGAATCAACCCATGCGGATGCGATCCTGGATCGTCTGGTTCATGGAGCGATCCGTGTAGAATTATGCGGAGAATCGATGAGAAAAATCACCGCAGAGTTGACGGATGCCGATCACTCAGGGTAAAAAATAACCCAGTCTGTGAGACGGGATGTTGAGGTGATCGACATCATATTATTCGGTGATCGCCATCGCGATAATACGCACGCCTGCTTCCTCGGGCAATTGGCAGCTATCAAGGGCTGAAAGCAGCTCACTATCATTTAGTACAGTGTAAATCCCTCTAACCCCTTCAAATGGGTTTTCACCGGCACTGGCGGCGAAAGTCATTCCCAGGCTACAGAGGATCAGAGCGGCACAGCTAAGCTGATATCTGTTTGGCAAAGTAAAAGACATGATTTATAACCCCTTGAGATTTTTATCATTCGTCGTTTTTCAAAATGACTGGCACTGAGGTTGAGGACTGGCAGCAAGAACCCATGTAGGGATTTGCTTACTCAACGTTTAAGTGCCAGCAGGGACTAAGATTCCTGGGCGGATTCACTGTTACCTATGATGTATCTATGCACGGCCTGGATCCGCATCTCACGTTGCTCTTGTGGTAAACCATCAATTTTGATCGGTTCTGTGACAGCACCACCGACGGCCATGTTCATGATGAGGTAATAGCCTGAATCAAATCCTTTATGGAAAGAGTCGTAAGCGGTTTTAGAGGCTTCGGGGCTTAGATTTTTTGTCCCACCCGTTTTAAGGTTGCGCAAAACGGCAGAGTCCGGGTGAAGCTCGATTTGGAAGTAGGAATCTCCATCATAGTAAAAGGTCATGTAATCCCCGTACTGGGTCAGGTTCCACTCCATTCCATAGTGGTGATAGCCTGAGATCCCCTGGGCAGGAGCGGCATTCACTGCCTCGCTTCCATCGCCAGCATAAGGGTTGCTTGGGTAGTGGATAGTAGACATGACGGGGTAAGGCTTATACATCAGCTCCAGGATGTCGATCTCCATTCCGGCAGGCCAGGTGTCTTTTCCCGCTCCTGGCCAGGGGTGACCCCCGCCATCATTCATTCGATCGTTGTTGGGCATCATCCAGATAGCAGGCCAGAGCCCATTGCTATAAGCAACTTTGGCGGTCACCTCGATTGCACCGCGTTTAATTGTTGGATCACCGGGCTTGCCTCCGACCCTGTTGATATCAAAAACGCCCTGAGTTGCCAGCCATCCTGAGCTGTAGTTATGTCCGCCCGATGGCTTTTTTTCCGCTATCAATGAAACGCTCTGATCTGACCCGTTGAACTGAATCTGGCCCTTTGTGTAGATTTGAGCTTCCCCGGGTCCCGAGTGATAAAAGTTATCTGCTCTCCAGAAGAAGCGATCCAGGTCCTCTACTTTGCTAATACCTGAGAGCAGATTGGTATCTTGAGTGCAGTTGGCTCCTTCGGTCAGGTGGCTACATAAAGAGTTTGCATCTAAAGCACCTGCATGGCTGACAGGGCTCATCAACAATGAGGGGAATAGCAAGGCACCAAAGCAGAGGGGCTTAACCCTCTGGAGTGGTTTGATGATGGAATTAGAATGAACACGCATGATTAAACTCCTGTAAAGGTATTTGCCAAGATGGCAAATGATCCAAGCCTTAAGCTAGAGCAGGATTCCGCTCAAAACTGTCGCATAAAAAATGTGCAAAATGTCGCCAAATGAAGACATTTTGTCGCATCGTCAATAAGGATGCGGCTTACAGGATATATAAGTCGTGAGAGTTAATGTAACCGGTTACATTAATTTGCGATCGGGGTCACAGCCTGGTTTTTTGAGGAGGTGATAATTTTTTATATAGCCAGGGTCCTTGTTCTGTAAAATCGAGGCCTGACTCGAAAGCTCAGTAGGAGAGAGTGTGAATATCAAAGAGTTCAGTAGCAGGGTCGGCGTCAGCGCACATACCATCCGTTATTACGAAAAGATCGGGGTGCTCAGGGAGATCCGCCGAAGCAGTAGTGGTCATCGGTTTTTTAACGGCCAGGATCTCAAGTGGATGGAGTTTGTGCTGCGCCTCAAGGATATGGGAATGCCTCTTTCTCAGATCCAACGCTATGCAGAGCTGAGGGAGCAGGGGGATACCACAATGCAGGAACGCAAGGCATTGCTGGAGGCCCATGTTGAGATTGTCAGGCAGCGACTTGCTATCGAGCAGGAACATCTGAGAAACATTCAGGACAAGATCGCTTTGTATGATTCTTTCATCAGTGGTGAAAAAGCATTTCCCTATTAAATATAAAATAACCTATTGACTTAGAGCATACTCTAACCCTCAGGCTCTATCTCCAGTGGCCCGGAGAATCACTTCGGGAGTTTGAACTTAAGGAGATAGAGATGCGCAGCAACACACGTTTTGAAAAGGGTCTGGAGAAGCTCAGCGAAATCGATGGTCGTGCCGGAGAGGAGGTGATCTCCTCTTTAAGTGAGATCAATCCGGCCCTGGCTCGTTATACCGTGGAGTTTGGCTTCGGGGATATCTATAGCCGCAGCGAGCTTGATTTAAGATCGAGGGAGATAGCAACGGTCGCGGCCCTCACCACACTGGGGCATGCCCAGCCACAGCTCAAGGTCCATATCAACGCGGCTCTCAATGTGGGTTGTACGCCCCGGGAGATCCTGGAGATCATCACCCAGATGGCAGTCTATGCCGGATTCCCGGCTGCGCTTAATGCAAGCTTCACCGCCAAAGAGGTGTTTGATGAGCGAGGGATTGTAGCCCTACGGGCAGGTTGCTTTGTGCCTACGGCACAGGTGTCGGGGCGCGGACACCGCCTTACTTTTGTATCGTCAAAAGTAAGCAAAACCTTGCTTCGCGCGATGAGCCTATATCCCTATAGGCTTCTCCAGTTCAGCATCCTGCTTCTCGCTCCATTGCTGCGTATTTCCACCCCTCCATCGAGCTGCGCGGCTCGGCGTCCTGCCTCGAAAGCATCAAGCAGCATGAGACTCTCACGACCGGCTTGGTTGCTGAATCATAGAGAGGAAGTTAACTCCCCGTGAGCTCGGGTCGCGATTACTTCGACAAAGCCGAAACATCACCAGTGATGATGGGGTGAGGATTGATCGTCATGAGCTTCATCTGGCTATACTCAGAGCATCAAGGTTTTCCTGGAGCTCCCGATGAGAACTTGGCTGATCGCACTTTTGAGCCTACTTCCTGCATTGGCTACTGCACAACCCACCATGGTAATGACCTATTTTGATAGTTACCCGCCCTACTCATGGAAGGAGAAGGGGCAGATGAAGGGGATCCTGGTGGATATAGCCACCGAGGCTCTGCAGAACAGGATGAAACTCAAGGTCGAACACCAGGGCTACCCATGGGCCAGGGCGCAGCTCAGGGTCAGGGAGCACAAGGCCGACGCATTTGTTACAGTGCCAACGCCTGTGCGTCAGGAGTATACCCTGTTCAGCGAAGAAACCGTCCTGCCGGTGACCTTCTCTTTGTTGACCAATAAGGAGAACTCCAGGCTCAAACAGATTGAGCAGATCAAGACTCTTCCCGATCTTGAGCCATTTCGCCAGGTCTCCTATCTGGGAAATGGCTGGGCGAAATTGAAACTTGGGAAGATGGATATCATCTGGGGGCCCACCATTGAGCGGGTGCTGCAACTGATGGATAAGAATCGCTACGATATCTTTGTTGAGGCCACCCATGCCATCAACTACTACATCAAGCAGTCCGGCTATGGGGCTAACCTGCTAGCGATTCCGGTGCCCTTTAAGCCGGTTAAGTTTCACCTATGTGTTGGAAGAGGCTCTCCTTTCACCAAAATACTGCCGCAATTTGATGAAACGATTCGGGCCATGCGCGCCGATGGGGCCTTGGAGAAGATCTACGCCAAATACCGCTGACAGATGGTTCTGACCTGCGGCCAGCTTATTTGTGCCTGCGGAACATAGTGTCGGGCTGCCGACGACAGCCAGAGGGGATTGCTTGTCCAACCCCCTCTGGACTCCCAAGGACACCCCGTGAGAAAGCGGTGAGGCAACCGTTAATATTTGTTGTTTTTTCTTTCCGAGACAGGATGTCGAGCATCGGAGCTTGATGGAGGGACTCATCACGCGTAGAGAGCTTTTGCTTACTTTTGGCGGTACAAAAGTAAGGTGTCGTCGGGCACCCCCGACAAAAGTGGCGGTAGCCACAAGACCCCACCCAATGGGCGAGGCACTGGGCCATCCGAAGGATAAAAATATGTTCAGCTTGACCTGTGGTCAGCGATTTGTGCCAGAGGCACATTGCCGCTGCCGAGCGGCGACGGGTTAAGGAGAGAGCGCCTCCCTCCTTAACAATCCACCGGCGCCCTGGAATTTCCCTTCTCCTCGGTTTGTCTTGACTCACAAGACAATGGACAAACCGCACATCCATGTGCGGGCTGTCCATTCACAGCCTCCATGCTGTTCGGTCTTGTTCACTACGAGTCACCTCGGGGGAAATTGACAGGAGGCTATAGGACCTTTCTCCGATTCAGTTTTATGGTGCCGTTACGATTACCCTCGAATCTTCAAACTAAATCACGGTGTTAAATCGAAGTGCGGGTTATACATCCCCGTGAGCGAGCGCGGAGGCGAGTCGTAGAGGGTTAAGGTTGAGTGGCATGGATGCCACGAGAATGCAGTCAAGAAAGGGAGGTCTTGTCTGCATGGCACATCCTCAGGAGAGCCGAGGATTTAGCGAGGTTCGGGGCGCCCCGGGAGATGCACGCCGCTAACAACATCCATGTTTATCGCGGCATTCACACTTCCCTGTATATCAGAAGCGCGGGCACCTTTGCCATATAGGGATATATCAATGCCGTGGAAGGCAGGATGCCTGAGAACGGCCTTGCCTGCCACCGGTCAGCACCGGCAAATACAGCGAAGCTGCAAACAGCTGTGCGCAGCACAAGCCATAAAAAAACCCGCCTGATGGCGGGTTTTTCGTGCGTAAACGGAAAGCTTACTCTCCGTTGGGAGGTAACCCCTATTACTTACGCTTGGCCAGCTTCTCTTTGATACGAGCTGCCTTACCGGTACGGCCACGCATGTAGTACAGCTTGGCACGGCGAACGTCACCGCGACGCTTCACTTCAACGCTCGCAACAGCTGGGCTGTGAGTCTGGAAAGTACGCTCAACGCCTTCGCCGTTTGAAATCTTACGTACAGTGAACGCAGAGTGCAGACCACGGTTGCGCTTGGCCATTACGAAGCCTTCGAAAGCCTGAAGACGCTCTTTGGTGCCTTCTTTTACGCGAACCATGACACGAACGGTGTCACCTGGTGCAAACTCAGGAAGATCCTGACGCATCTGCTCTTGTTCAAGTTGCTTAATGATATTGCTCATTTCAATATTCCTACCTAGGTGTAACTGATAACTCTACAGTTATTCGTGAGTGTCACGAATAAACTCAGCAAGAAGTGTTTCCTGCTCGTCAGTCAGAGCTAGATTATTTAGTAGTTCCGGTCTTCTCTGCCAGGTCCGTCCCAGCGACTGTTTTAACCGCCAACGATCGATCTTCTTATGGTCACCACTGAGCAAAACCTGGGGAACTTGCATTCCATCCAGTGACTCAGGGCGCGTGTAGTGGGGGCAGTCCAGAAGACCATCTTCGAAGGAGTCCTGCTCAGCACTCTCCATCTTACCCAATACACCGGGGACCAGCCTCGACACCGCATCAATCAGCGTCATTGCGGGGAGCTCGCCACCGCTTAAGACATAGTCTCCGACCGACCACTCCTCATCCACCTCAGCCTGCAGCAAGCGTTCATCGATGCCTTCGTAGCGCCCGGCAACCAGAATCAGCTTCTGGTGTTGTGCAAGCTCTCTGACACCGGATTGCTCCAGCTTTCTCCCCTGGGGGAGAGGTAGATGACTCTGGCGTCTCCTCCGGCGGCCTGCTTGGCTGCCAAAATCGCATCGCGCAGTGGTTGAATCATCATCAGCATTCCCGGTCCTCCGCCATATGGCCTGTCATCAACGGTGCGATGACGGTCATGGGTAAAGTCCCGAGGGTTCCAGCACTCAAGCTGGATCAGTCCCTGTTTGATGGCCCGACCTGTGACCCCGAAATCAGAGATAGCTCTGAACATTTCAGGGAAGAGGCTAACAACCCCTAACCACATTAAAAACCCGGATCCCAATCAACAGTTATAGTGCGGGTTTCCAAGTCAACAGACTGGATCACCTGCTCTTCGATGAACGGAATTAACCGTTCTTTTTTGCCAAAAGCATCATTCAGATTGGCTTTTACCATCAGCACGTCGTTTGAGCCGGTTTCCATCATCTGGGTCACCTGTCCAAAATCGTAGTTGCTGGTGTTTTTGACGCTACACCCAATCAGGTCACGCCAGTAATAATCGCCATCCTGTAAATCAGGTAACTGGTCCTTATGGACCGAGATCTCCACACCGGTCAGCAGTTCAGCCTGCTCACGCTGGTCGATGCCCTCAAGCTTGACCAACAAACCCTTATTGTGGCGACGCCAGTTACTGATCGTCAGCTCTTTGAACTGACCTTTTTGTTCCATCAGCCAGGGCTGATAGTCAAAAATGCTTCCAGCCACATCGGTGAAAGAGTGGATTTTCAGCCAGCCTTTAATACCGTACACGGCACCCAAACGGGCGATTACGATTTGCTCTTTCACTTAAGCACCTACCGATTAAGCCGCTTTGTTTGCGTCTTTGATCAGCTTGGCTACGCGATCAGATACCTGAGCGCCCTGAGTAGTCCAGTGCTCGATGCGCTCCATGTCCAGACGCAGTTTTTCTGCCTGGCCAGAAGCTACAGGGTTAAAGAAGCCAACTCGCTCGATGAAACGACCATCGCGGGAGAAACGGCTATCAGCTACAACTACCTGATAGAACGGGCGCTTCTTAGCTCCGCCGCGTTGTAAACGAATGGTTACCATACCGTCCTCTATATATTTTCAATAAAAAAGGGCTCGGACTAGCCGAACCTTGCTTACAGTAAGCCGCGAAATTTTACTTTTATTCACGGCAAATGCAACCGATCTTACTATTTTTTATGCAGATCGGTTGCCCCTTAGTGCCATATGGCTAGTAGCCACTGACAAAATTTTAGAATGGACGCCCGCCGCGGCCGCCACCCATTCCTCCCATACCGCCGGGAGGCATCATTCCCTGCATGGCGCTCATCATCTTGCGCATGCCACCCTTGCCGGAGAGCTTTTTCATCATCTTCTGCATCTGGGTGAACTGCTTGAGCAGGCGGTTGACATCCTGGACTTGCAGCCCGCAACCATTGGCGATACGGCGCTTGCGTGACCCCTTGATCACATCGGGGAAACGGCGCTCATGGGGAGTCATGGAGCTGATAATCGCTTCCATGTGGACCATCATCTTATCGTTGACCTGGTTCTTGACCTGATCCGGTACCTGATTCATTCCGGGGAGCTTGTCCAGCAGTCCGGCCATGCCACCCATGTTGCCCATCTGCTGTAGCTGGTCACGGAAATCTTCGAGATCAAAGCCCTTACCTTTTTTGATCTTCTTGGCGAGCTTATCGGCCTTATCTTTGTCGACCTTGCGCTCAACCTCTTCGATGAGTGACAGTACGTCACCCATTCCCAGGATGCGTGATGCGATCCGGTCCGGGAAGAAGGGCTCCAGGGCATCGGTCTTTTCACCCATACCGATAAACTTGATCGGTTTACCTGTGATATGACGCACCGACAGGGCGGCACCACCTCGGGCATCACCATCTGCCTTGGTGAGGACCACCCCGGTCAGGGGAAGGGCATCATTAAAGGCCTTGGCGGTGTTAGCGGCATCCTGACCCGTCATGGCATCGACCACAAACAGGGTCTCAACCGGCTTGACCGCGGCGTGCAATTCCTGGATCTCACCCATCATCTGCTCATCGACGTGCAGACGACCAGCGGTATCGACGATCAGGACATCAAAAAACTTCTTGCGGGCATGATCAATCGCGGCATTGACGATGGCGATCGGTTTTTGTTTGATGTCACTTGGAAAGAATTCGACATCGACCTCACCGGCCAGGGTCTCCAGCTGCTTGATTGCTGCCGGACGGTAAACGTCGGCACTGACAACCAGCACCTTTTTCTTGTCACGCTCTTTGAGGTGTTTGGCCAGCTTGGCGACCGTGGTTGTTTTACCCGCACCCTGCAGGCCAGCCATCAGCAGAACCGCAGGCGGCTGTGCTGCCAGATCCAGGGCCGAGTTCTCCTCGCCCATCACTGCAACCAGTTCGCTATTTACGATCTTGATAAATACCTGGCCCGGGCTGAGGCTCTTGGTGACCTCCTGACCGACCGCACGCTCCTTAACGCGCTTGATGAACTCGCGAACAACCGGCAGGGCAACATCTGCTTCCAGCAGAGCCATGCGCACTTCGCGCAGGGTTTCCTTGATATTATCTTCAGTGAGTCGACCGCGGCCACTGATGTTTTTCAGCGTTCGCGACAGTCGATCTGTCAAATTCTCAAACATGGAGTGTCCCGATTCTATAACCGTAAGGCAGAAAATTGCGCCGATTATAACCTGATTTGGCGTAAGGATCGATCGCGCGGTAGCTCAGCTTCCACAGCTCTTGTATACTGGTGCTATTTGGCTAATAGCTAATTGGGTCCCGCTGATTTCATGAACGCCTTGCCAATTGCGGCTCTCGCATTTTATCTGCTGTCAGTCCTGCTGTGCCTGCATCAGTTCGTCTCATCCAAAGGGGTGAGCCGGGTTCATGTGCGGGCTGCGGCTACTATCGCCCTGGTTATTCATTTTGTTTGGCTCAATAAGGTGGTTTTTGTCGATGCCGGCCAAAACCTCAGTGTGCTGAATACCATGGCGATCATAAGCTTTATGGTGGCCCTGTTGATGAGCATTCTGGCTGAGCGGCTCAATGGCTGGTTGCTACTGCCGATTGTTTATCTTTTTGCACTGACGACTATTGCTGCCGTCTCCATGAGTGATAGCGTGGTGATTACCCACCTCGGGGATAATCCCGCCCTGCTGCTGCATATTATCCTGAGTCTGTTTGCCTATTCTGTGCTGCTGATCGCTTGTCTGTTCTCCCTGCAACTGGGCTATCTGGACTGGCGCCTTAAAAAGCGCAAGCTTCGTCCAGCCAGCATCAAGATGCCGCCCCTGATGACGGTGGAGCGCCAGCTATTCTTCATTATTGCCCTGGGTTTTTTTCTGCTGACGTTAGCGCTCTTTTCCGGGATGTTTCTGCTACATGAAAAAACCTCCTGGCAGATGGGTCAGGAGCTCGGGGGAAGCCTGCTGGCCTGGCTCTGTTACCTGCTGTTTATCTGGGGACATCACAGGTATGGGTGGCGGGCTCGAAAAACCATGTGGTGCAATGTGATAGGCATTGCTCTTTTATCCCTGGCGTTTTTTGGTAGCCACTTTATCCAGAGTCTGGTGCTCCATTAATGCCGCCTAAGCTTGACAGCGGCCCAGGTTACTCTTAGTAATGTAACCAGATTATTAGAAAAGGAACCCTTCTTGGAACACCTCTCAACTCATCTGTTATTTGGTTTGTTGATCCTATTTGTTGCGATCTCTGCATTTTTCTCAGGATCAGAAACGGGGATGATGACCCTCAACCGTTATAAACTAAGGCACCTGGTGCAACGTCGCCATAAATCCGCTCAGCGGGTCGAATCTATGCTGCAGCGCCCGGATCGCCTGATTGGCCTCATCATTATCGGCAATACCCTGGCCAATATCCTGGCATCGGCAATCGCTACCATTCTCGGAATGCGCCTGTATGGTGATCTTGGGGTCGCGGTGGCAACCGGGCTTTTGACCCTGGTGGTGCTGATCTTTGCCGAGGTGACGCCAAAAACCCTGGCCGCTCTCTATCCGGAGCGGGTGGCGTTCCCTGTCTCCTGGATCCTCAAGCCTCTGATGAAGGCCCTGTATCCGCTGGTGGTTCTGATCAATATGCTCTCCAATGGCTTGCTGATGATGTTTCGCATTCGCACCAAGGGGGGGATCAGCAGAGAGCTGAGCTCAGATGAGCTGAGAACCGTGGTCAATGAGGCCGGAACCATGATCCCGCGTCGCCACCAGGATATGCTGCTGAGTATCCTGGATCTGGAGAAGGTCACGGTGGAGGATATCATGGTACCTCGCAGTGAGATCTTCGGTATCGATATCAATGATGACTGGCGGGATATAGTTCGCCAGCTGGTGCAGAGCCCCCACACCAAGACTCTGCTCTACCGGGATAACGTGGATGACGCCATCGGTTTTATTCATGCCCGGGAGATGATGCATCTCATGGCCAATGATAAGGATCACTTCGATAAGGCGATGCTGATGCGTTCGCTGCGAGAAATCTATTTCATTCCAGAGGGAACCCCTCTGAATGTGCAGCTTCTCAAGTTCCAGCGCAACCAGGAGCGAATCGGCCTGGTGGTCGACGAATATGGTGACATCCAGGGGCTGGTGACTCTGGATGATATTCTTGAAGAGATTGTCGGTGACTTCACCACCACTATCGCACCGACCCCCAGCGAGGAGATCCACCCTCAGGAGGATGGATCCTACATTGTGGAAGGGAGCGTCAGTGTCCGCGATCTCAATAAGGAGATGGGCTGGCTGTTTCCAACCGATGGTCCGCGCACCCTCAATGGTTTGATCCTGGAGTACCTGGAAGATATTCCGGGAGCCAATATCTCATTGCGTCTTGCCGGATACCCGATTGAAATCCTGGAGGTGACCAATAACATGGTGACCCGGGCACGGATCATCCCCGAGCTGTATCGGGAGCAGCAACACAGTAACTTAGGTAAATCCTGACCCGCGGCCAGAGCTTGCCTCTGGCCCCTTTTCTCCCGGCATTTTTTTCCTTCCTTACATCACCTATACCTATAGATAGAGCGATCTCAAGATCTTTTGTCGGTGGCGTCTATTTTGCATAAATCAACTAAGTTGACCGCTGCTGCCATGAAAGGAGCGCCGCGATGTTTTTGTTACCCAGGTACTGGGGGACCCTTGCTCTGCTGCCTTGGTTGGTGATGGCACAAGAGCCTGCCAGTTCACAGGGACCTGTGACCCCCCAGGTTAAGATGCCGACAGTGGCGACCGCGACCACGGCTCCGGCTAAAGTAGGCGGGGCGATCGAGCCCTTGCCATCCCAGCCGGTCCAGCAGCAAAAAAACCAGCAGATTTCAGAGAAAGCACCGGCGGCGGTGACAGAAAAAACCCTTAAGCCTGAAGCCGAACCTGAGGCCGTCGTGAGCTCTGAGGTAACGGAGCCGGTCTCAGTCGCAGAAAAAGCAGACAAGGAGGCGGTGAAGAGCCCCGAAGAGGTGGTGAGTGAAAAAGCTCGCCGGGCCCAGGTGGCGGACGCTAAACCTGAAGGCCAGGATCCAGCTGCGAGTGCTGCCAGTGGTCAGGCTAAAAGCGCCGAGATAGCCGAGAAAGAGGCTGTGGCCAAGCCCCTCACAAAACCCGCACCAGAAGCTCAGAAAAAGGTGGCTATCAAGGAGCAGTCAAAGCCAGAGCCAATCGTCGAGGAAGAGGATCCTTATGGCGCGGTTCAGATCTACCGGGAGGATGATCTCCTGAAACTCATAAATAAGGGGCTGCACCTGGAGCGTGTCGTCCTCGATGAGTGTCAGCTGGTTCAGGATATTGAGGCCAGAGCCCTGGTGATGAAGCTGCCCGCCTACCGGTTTTTATGGGGGAATATGTTAGCCGAGGGGGTCTGTGTTGATTCCAACGTAGCCCTTGGTTTTGATTTTATCTGGCGAGCGGCCCGTCAGGGGTTACCTGAGGCCCTGGCCTATCTTGGCCATGCCTATGCGACCGGGACCATGGTCAAGCAAAATGCCCAGCGAGCCATGCCCTTGATGATAGAGGCGGCCAGCCTGGGTTATCGTCCTGCACGGGTCGAGCTGGTTGAGCTTCTGCTCGAAGGCTATGGTAGTCCGCTTGATTACGAGAAAGCTTATTACTGGTTGTTGAACTCAGTCGGTGAGGAGCTCGGTGGAGATGAGCGTGAAGAGCGGTTACTCGATCGTTTGGCATTGAAGATGCCACCCGAAGTGGTCGAGAGGATCAAAAATATTGAGTGATGTCAGGTGAGAAAAGAGAAAGAGGTGGTTGGCTCAACCACCTCTTTGAGGTGGTTATTCACAAACTCGCAGCACGGAATTCTCTTCTCCATACTCGTTTGGAATATAGCCATCGGCTTGAGGGTCGTTTTGATACACTTCACGGCCATCTTGCATGATAAGCTGATAGCGAAACTGGAATTGGTCCTGCTTGTCGGTTGGAACGTTCAGGGTTGTCTTGAAGCTTCCTGATTTAAGACGCTTGAGGGCGATAGGTTTCCACTGCTCAAACTCAGCAATAATATTGACTTTTTTGGCATCGCCAACACTATTCGGATCAACTTCGAAGGTTACCTTAACCTCTGGACGAGACTTTAGGAATTTTTTGATCACCGGCATTTCAATCTCCTTATCAATACAGAATCAGTAAAGGCAAGAACTCAGAAAAGCTTAAAAAATCAGAAATTTCTTGCCTTTACTCTCCTATAGTACCCAATAATCACTCACTTTTCCCAATCATTGCTGTGAATGAATTCCGAGTATTCCACACACTCTATAGGGTTCAAGAGAGTATATTACAACATAAAATGTCGCTTGAGTATCTCATGGGTGAACTGAGTCTTGAGATAGAAGCCCCGGGGAAGGGTCATGATCGTTTGGCCATCGGAGCCAATCGCCCGGGTCAGGGCTTTACGATTGGCTGCCTTGGGTCTGAGCTGCAGGGCCTGTCCGGTTCGGGCTGTGATCGACTCCACCTCCCCGAGAGCGATCATCTCCATCAGCTCTTCCCAGTCCTGACGGAGCTTGCGCTCCTCCTCGGCTGAGGGGCTCCAGATCAGAGGAGTTCCAACCCGGCGCTCAGCCAGGGGAAGCTGTCGGTTGTACTCTATCGGGATCCACAGCACCCTGGAGAGCTTATTACGAACACTGGAGCTCTCCCAGCTCAGGCCCAGAATATCGTAAAGGGGGGCGACGCAGACAAAGGTGGTCTCTGTCGGCTTGCCCAGCTGATCAACCGGGATGGTCTTGAGCTCAATCCCTAGTTCGGGGAAATCCTGCTCCGGCTTGCTGCCGGCTTCGGCACCCAGGTGCAGCTCAAGCATCTGGCCAATCCAGCCTTTATCCCGGCGTAGATCCTTTGGGATTTGAATCTGGGCTATCTCTGCCAGCTCGGCCATCGACAAGCCAGCCAGTTGTTCTGCTCGTTGTAATAGCTGCTCTTCTGAGCCGGGAGGGATAAGTTTCATGGCGGTGCTATTTGTGAAGCGGCGAAATATTCTATGGCCTTTTAAGCCAGGATTAAAGCACTATCCTTAGTGCAGCCTATGTTACGGATAAAAAATGTGCGATGGGAGCTACAAATGAGGCAGAAGGAGCTTTCTTTTCTAATTGAATGATTTCAAAGGGTTTATTGTTACATGGATCATTTGACAATGCTTCGGTGAGTGAGTATTCACCCGGATCTTGATTTAATCCACAATGTTATCCACATCAACTCTGGATAACGGAAAAAGCAACAGATATTTTTATGCTTTTTAGTTGATTATCATCATAAGGCATCTATTTCATTCCACAAAAATGTAGATGTTAACCGGTGTTTCTCAAGATGATCAGCTTGTTTTCAAGGGATAAGTGGATAACTCTGTGAGTGTCAAGGTTCCTGTTCTTTGTATTAAAGTAATAATAATCATTTGGTTATCTTATTTGTAATGCCTTTCATCTCCCGACTCTGGGGGCGTCCCCATCAGGATCAGCTAAGTTATCCACTACCTCATTTTTATCTAAAAAATGAGAGCTATTCATCATAAACAGGTGTTAACTCATCAATAAAATGGATTTTTAAGCTTATTAAATGTCTATTTTGTTGTTTTAACCTATTTTTTGGCTTGGGATTTAAGGCTTAGAGAGCGAGTGACCTCACAAACAGCTATCCGGGATGAGGCTGATTTGCTGGTAACGGGCTATTGTGAAACAATCTCTAACAGAAATCAGTTTTTATAACAGGTGATTGCGTGGTGGATGGTGATGGATATCGTCCCAATGTTGGTATCGTAGTGTGCAATCGCAAAGGTCAGGTCTTGTGGGCCAGGCGCTTTGGGCAAAACTCCTGGCAGTTTCCCCAGGGCGGTGTCGATGAGAATGAGACAGCAGAAGATGCGATGTACCGCGAGCTGCATGAGGAGATAGGGCTAAAAAAAGGAGATGTGACTCTCCTTGGCTCAACTCGCAACTGGCTTAAGTATCGACTCCCCAAGCGATTGATCCGCTGGGACTCTAAGCCCTTGTGCATTGGGCAGAAGCAGAAATGGTTCCTGCTCTGTCTGAATGAGTCGAACGAATCTAACATCCAGTTCGGCTGCCATGGGCACCCTGAGTTTGATGATTGGCGATGGGTTAGTTACTGGTATCCGGTGCGTCATGTCGTATCCTTTAAGAGAGAGGTGTACCGACGTGTCATGAAGGAGTTTGCACCCCTGGCGATGCCATTTAACTCTCAGCGGGAGGGTAAGCGGCACCGTAAATAAGAAAGGAGATCTTAGGTGCTGACACAGTTACGAGAGATAGTTGAACAGGTGAGTGCCGCAGCTGAGCTTCAATCGGCGCTCGATATTCTGGTTAATAAGACACGGGCCGTGATGGGAGCAGATTGCTGCTCCATATTTATCGTGCAGTCACAGCAGCTATCCCTGATGGCTGCCTGCGGCCCCTGTGCCGATGCCATAGGTGAGCTCTCCCTACCTCTGGGTGAAGGGGTCCAATGGCAGGTGGCTCTGCGTGAAGAGCCGATCAATCTCGCGGATATTCATCAGCACCCCCGTTTTATCGATCTCCCCGGACTCTGTGACACCCAGCTCCATGGGTTTCTTGGGGTTCCTATCATTCACCAGCGCCAGGTTTTGGGGGTGTTGGTTGTTCAGCAACAGCAAAAGCGTTTCTTTGATGAGAGTGAAGAGTCCTTCCTGGTCACTCTGGCGGCGCAGATTGCGGTGGTGATCGCCCATGATGAGGCCAAAGGAAAGCTGCAAACAGGTTTGCATCTCGGGATCTGCCAGCACTTTCAGGGCCTTGCCAGTGCCCCCGGGATCGGGATCGCCAAGGCTTTGATCTGGAACCCCCATGTCGAGTTGGAGCAGGTGGGTATCCATAAGGCCGAGTACCCGGCCCGGCAACTGGTACGCCTGGATCTGGCCATTGAACAGGTCTTTGATGAGCTGGACAGGGTCTCCCTATGCCTGAAGGAGACCCTGTCCGGGGATACCCTTGCCATTTTTGATATCTACCGCCACCTCCTCAAGGATCCCCTCTACCTGCAGGGGATACGCGATGAGATCGGCCAGCGCAGCCATACGGCAGCGACCGCGGTCAAACTGGTGAGTGAGCGGATGGTGGCCCAGTTCTCTCAGATGCGCGATCCCTATTTTCAGGAGCGCTCCTCAGATATTCGTGATGTTGCCCGTCGCCTGTTAAGCCGGCTGGTCCAGAATGAGGTCGATCAGCAGGAGTTTCCGGATGAGTTTATTCTGATCGCCGAAGAGATAAGTGCTGCAACCCTGGCTGAGCTGCCTCGGGATAAACTTAGAGGCATAGTGTCAGCCCATGGTTCTCACCACTCCCATGCCGCCATCTTGGCCAAGGCTCTGGGGGTACCTGCTGTGATGGGGCTTAACCTTCCGCTGGATGAACTCAATCATAGCTCGCTGATCATTGATGGCTACAGTGGCGATCTCTTTGTCAATCCTGACTCCTCAACCATGCAACGTTATCGGGAGTACCAGGCCCAGGAGAGTAGCCTGATTGATGATGTGATGCATCATGAACAGGGGCCTGCGGCCCTGGAGGATGGAGTCGAGATCTCACTTTTGCTGAATATTGGGCTGGGAGAGGAACAGATCCATGATGGACTGCACTTTGATGGGGTCGGCCTCTATCGGAGTGAGTATCCATTCATGCTACAGGATAGCTTCCCATCCGAGCTGGAGCAGCAGGCAAGCTACCGGGCCATTTTGAAACATTTTCGGGATAAGCCTGTCTGCATGCGGATCCTGGATGTGGGGGGAGATAAGCTCTTGCCCTATTTCCCCGTGGTTGAGCCAAATCCCTTCCTCGGATGGCGTGGCATCCGCCTGATGCTCGATCATCCGGAGATCTTTTTACAACAACTCAAAGCGATGCTCAGAGCCGATCAGGGATTGGGAAACCTCTCTATCATGTTGCCAATGGTCACCACGCTGCATGAGATCTTCGAGTCTCGCCGTCTGCTGGAGCAAGCCTGGAAAGAGCTCAAAGAGGAGAAAGAGGGAGCAGGAGAAGAGATCACTGCGCTACCTCGTCTGGGGGTGATGCTTGAGGTCCCCTCACTGCTTTATCTGTTCGATGAGCTGGCGGGCAAGGTCGATTTTATCTCCATCGGGACCAATGATCTGACTCAGTATCTGTTAGCTGTGGATCGAAATAATACCCGGGTTTCCCCTCTGTATGATGTGCTGCACCCGGCGCTGCTGCGAGCCCTTGAGCCCCTGCCGGTGCTCGCTCGTGAGCATGGCAAGCCGCTGTCGGTTTGCGGTGAGCTGGCTGGCGATCCAATCGGTGCCCTGGTGCTGGTGGCCATGGGGTATCGGCAGTTGAGCATGAACCGGATGAACCTTTCCCGGATCAAATATATATTACGCAGGGTGCGCCTCGATGAGCTTCAGCCTCTGCTCAAGCAGGGAATGGCCGAAGAGAGCTCTGAGCTGCTGCGAAAAAGTTTCACCGACTACCTCGAGTTTAAAAAACTCGGTGGTTTTCTCAGGGCAGGGGCCTGAATTTACTAGAGCATTTTCTCCATAAATGGAGTCAATGCTGGGATGAATCTCTGGCTTTGCATCCTGACTCGCAATGCCATCCTTGGTGCTCTGCTGCAGCATCCATGCTGCAGAAGGTCAGCTTAGCAAAGCCAGAAATTCTTTTGTCCAAGCTTAAATGATGACCCAGCTTAACCCGAAGTGCTCTAAATGAGCCGGATCCACAGAGGACTCTGAGCTCTGCAGAGTCACTAGGCTTTGTGGCGTTCCTTACGTTAGCCTTTCAGAAATTCGATTGGGGCTTGAGCTCCATCGGGATTGATCGGACAATGCCGCTTCACCCGTTAACTACAGGAATATTCAGTGATTCATCATCTGGTTTATCCTCATATCGATCCTGTCGCGTTCAGCCTTGGACCCCTGCATGTGCGCTGGTATGGCTTGATGTACCTGGTTGGAATTGGCTTTGCGATGCTGCTGGCAAATGCCAGGGCGAAGCGTTCGAATGGATTCTGGACCAGCGAGCAGATCAGCGATCTGGTGTTCTACTCGTTTCTGGGGGTGATCCTGGGAGGAAGGATCGGCTATGTGCTGATCTACCAGTGGGATTACTTTATTGCCAACCCTCTCTATCTTTTCAAGATCTGGACCGGAGGGATGTCGTTTCATGGTGGCCTGATCGGTGTGATCCTGGCGATGTGGCTGTTTGGGCGCAAAAACTCCCGCCACTTCATGACGGTTGCCGATTTTGTCGCGCCCCTGGTGCCTTTCGGATTAGGTGCCGGGCGCATCGGTAACTTTATTAATGGTGAGCTTTGGGGACGGGTGACCGATATGCCCTGGGGTGTCATCTATCCTCAGGCCGGCCCCCTGCCGCGCCACCCCTCAGAGATCTATGAGTTCACCATGGAGGGAGTCCTGCTCTTCATTATTCTCAATCTCTATTGGAAGCGTAACCCGCCACGAGGTTCGGTGGCCGGCATGTTCCTGGTTTGCTATGGATTGTTCCGCTTTATTGCAGAGTTTTTCCGTCAGCCCGATCCGCAGATGGGATTCTATTTCCACTACTTCACCATGGGGCAGATCCTGTCTGCGCCAATGATTCTGATTGGCCTGACCTTTATCTTGATCGCCCACCGTAAACCCGGCTGGTTTGGTAATTCTTCAGAGGAGAAAGCATGAAAGCGTACCTGGATTTGATGCAGCATATTTTAGATGAGGGGCAGGCCAAAGAGGACCGGACCGGTACCGGGACCCTCTCTGTGTTTGGCCACCAGATGCGTTTTGATCTCCAGCAGGGCTTTCCGCTGGTCACTACCAAGAAGTGTCACCTGCGTTCGATCATCTATGAGTTGCTGTGGTTTCTTAATGGCGATACCAACACCGGTTACCTCAAAGATAATGGCGTCTCTATCTGGGATGAGTGGGCCGATGAAAATGGCGACCTGGGCCCTGTGTACGGTAAGCAGTGGCGCAGCTGGGTGAGTCAGGATGGGGAGGTGATCGATCAGATCTCTCAGGTGATCGAGCTCATCAAAAAAGATCCCGATTCGAGGCGGATGATCATCTCGGCCTGGAATGTGGGCGACCTGCCCAAGATGGCCCTGTCTCCCTGTCATGCCCTGTTCCAGTTTTATGTGGCCAATGGCAAGCTCTCTTGTCAGCTGTATCAGCGCAGCTGTGATGTCTTTTTGGGGCTGCCGTTTAATATCGCCAGCTACGCCCTGCTCACCCATATGATCGCCCAGCAGTGTGATCTTGAGGTGGGGGACTTTGTGTGGAGTGGCGGAGATGTACATCTTTACTCCAACCACCTGGAGCAGACCAAGTTGCAGCTATCAAGGGATCCAAGAGCACTTCCGCAGCTGACAATTTTGCGTAAGCCAGAGTCGATTTTTGACTACAGGTTCGAAGATTTTGTGATTGAGGGTTACGATCCTCATCCACATATCAAGGCACCGGTGGCGATCTAAGGAGTTCGATGGGATGGAACTGGCTGAGATGGAAGAGAATGCGGGCAGAGCGGCCGAGCTGTTGAAAGCGATGGCCAATCAGCAGAGGTTGATGATCCTCTGTATGCTGCTCGATGCGGAGTTGTCGGTGACGGAGCTCAATGAAAAACTCAACCTGAGCCAGTCGGCCCTGTCACAACACCTAGCACTGCTGCGGCGAGATGAGTTGGTTGCGACACGCAAGATCGCACAAAAAGTTTATTATCGGGTGCATAGTGATGAGGTGCGAGCGGTACTGGAGACCCTGTATCGCTGCTTCTGCATTCCCGGCTGAGCGGGGAGCAGGCATAAAAAAACCGGCTTAAGCCGGTTTTTTTATTGGCAGGTTGCCCACTTACAGTGCTTTGATTTTAGCACTCAGACGGCTCTTATGACGAGCTGCCTTGTTTTTGTGGATCAACCCTTTGGTTGCCATGCGATCCAGCACAGGTTGTGCTACGGCGAACGCCTTTTGAGCAGCTTCTTTATCACCAGCTTCGATAGCTGCGATAACTTTCTTTACGTAAGTACGCATCATTGAGCTGCGGCTTGCGTTGTGCTGACGGCGTTTCTCTGCTTGAATCGCGCGCTTCTTAGCAGATTTGATATTAGCCAAGGTATTACTCCTAAAACTGTCTTAGCGAGTTTATCGAAAGGCCCGGAATATGCCTTTTTTCGCGGGTTTTGTCAAACCATTTGTGCAAATAACCACCGTCCCTGTAGCAAGTGCCCAGAGAGGTGGGTAAACTGTCGGGCTGATTGTAGCAGCTTGCTGCACGTTTACACAGATTTTTTCTGTCAGAGCACCCCGGAGATACCCTTGAGTAAAAAATTAATAAAATCGGGTCTTGTTGTTTCAGTGATGACGCTGGCATCGCGTGTATTAGGGCTGGTCAGAGACATAGTGATCGCCCACCTGTTGGGAGCCGGTACCGCAGCCGATGTGTTCTTTTTTGCCAACCGGATCCCCAATTTCCTGCGGCGCCTGTTTGCCGAGGGAGCCTTTAACCAGGCCTTTGTTCCTGTGATGACCGAATATCAGAGAAAGCATGGGGATGACGAGGTCAGAGAGCTGTTTTCCCGGGTGGCCGGGACCCTGGGAATGCTGGTAGGGGTAGTGACCATCATCGGCATGATTGCATCTCCCGTGGTGTCGATGATTTTTGGCACCGGCTGGTTCCTGGATTACCTGCGTGGCGGGCCTGAGGCCGAGAAGTTTGTGCTGGCCAGCGATATCCTGAGGGTGACCTTCCCTTATCTTTTGTTCATCACATTGACCGCTATGTCCGGGGCGATTCTCAATACCCGGGGGAAGTTTGCGGTTCCGGCTCTGACCCCAATTTTTCTCAACCTTGCCCTCATCGCGGCGGCACTGTGGCTAGCGCCGCACATGGAGAATCCCGAGTTTGGTCTGGCGATCGGTATGGTTTCCGGTGGCGTATTGCAGTTTGTGTTTCAGTTGCCGTTTCTTAAGCGCCAGGGTTTGCTGGTATTGCCGAAGTGGGGCTGGAATCACCCCGGGGTGGCACGGATTCGAAAATTGATGATCCCGGCGCTGTTCGGGGTTTCGGTCAGCCAGGTTAATCTGTTGTTTGATACCTTTCTGGCCTCGTTTCTGGCCACCGGCTCCATTAGTTATCTTTATTACTCAGATCGCCTGTTGCAGTTTCCCCTGGGACTGTTCGGCATCGCGATCGCCACTGTGATCCTGCCGGCGCTGTCGAGGCGTCATGTGGATCAGAGCTCCAAGCAGTTTGATCAGACCATGGACTGGGGAGTTCGAATGGTGTTGACCCTGGGCTTGCCGGCGACCGTCGGGCTGGTGGTGCTCAGTGAGCCTTTGCTACGGGTGTTGTTCATGCATGGGGAGTTTAGCGCCCACGAGGTGCATATGGCCGCCCGTAGTCTGCATGTGTACTCCATCGGCTTGGTGGGCTTCATGATGGTTAAGGTACTGGCGCCTGGCTATTACGCCCGTCAGGATACCAAAACCCCGGTGCGTTTTGGGATCATCGCGATGATCGCCAACATGGTGTTTAACGCCATCCTGGTGTACCCCTTGAGCTATGTGGGACTAGCGCTTGCCACCGCCCTGTCCGGTATTCTCAATGCCGGAATGTTGTTCTGGGGCCTTTACCGTAAAGATGTCTACTGCCCGGGGAGGGCGACCGCCTGGTTTGTGCTGCGTTTGGTGTTCGCGGCGGCGGTGATGGGGGGAGCCTTGGAGTACTTTTCACCGCCGCTGGAGCAGTGGGTGCACTGGAGCTCATGGCATAGCATGATGGAGCTTTCCAAGCTCATCGGCATCGGCGTGGTGAGCTATCTGTTGGCGACTCTTATCTGCGGGATCCGCCCCGTCATTTTAAAAGCCATGGATGAGGGCTGATCCGAGGCGGCGTCTGGTATATAATTCGCCAGTTTGACCGTTAGCAGGGCTCGAAGATGTAGATGGAGCTTATTCGTGGAGTAGAAAATATCAGGGCGGAGCACCATGGCTGTGTCCTGACCATAGGTAACTTTGATGGTATCCACCTCGGGCACCAGGCGATCATCGCACGCCTGAAATCCAGGGGGGAGCACTACCAGTTGCCCAGCTGCGTGATGGTTTTTGAGCCTCAGCCTCAGGAGCTTTTTTTAGGCCAGGAGGCGCCGGCCCGCTTGTCTTGCCTGCGTGAAAAGTACCAGGCACTCAGGGAGCTGGGAGTGGAGCGATTACTCTGTATCCGTTTCACCCCGGAGTTTGCGGGAATGGATGCAGGGGAGTTTATTGAGAAGCTTCTGATTGAACGGCTCGGGGTCAAGAGCCTGCTGGTAGGCGATGATTTTTGTTTTGGCCGCGATCGGGCCGGTGACTTTCAGATGCTCAGTGAGGCCGGAAAGCGGCATCAGTTTGAGGTCATCGATAGCCACAGCATCCTGGTGGATCAACTGCGGGTCAGTAGCACAGCGGTGCGCCAGGCCTTGCAGCAAGGCGCCTTTGATGAGGCCCGCAGGATGTTGGGGCGTGATTATGCGATTAGTGGCCGGGTCTGTCACGGTGATGAGCTGGGACGAACCATCGGCTTTCCTACTGCCAATATCAAGCCCAGTCGGCTGGTATTGCCCATGGTGGGTGTTTATGTGGTGGATGTGATATGGTGCTCTAACCGTTATCCGGCGGTGGCTAATATCGGATTTCGTCCAACCCTGGATGGCTTACAGCCCAGGCTGGAGGTCCATCTTTTTGATTTTGATGGCGACCTTTATGGTCAGCAGTTAAAAGTCGTATTTCGACACAAGCTGCGCGATGAGAAGAAGTTTGATTCATTCGCCCAGTTGCAACAGCAGATTAGCCGGGACGCCGCGGCGGCCCGGCAGTATTTTGAATCAATTTCCCAGAAATAAGCCCAATTACGGAATTTTGGATCCATGAGTGATTATAAACATACCCTGAATCTTCCCGAGACAGGATTTCCGATGCGCGGAAACCTGGCGAAGCGTGAACCTGAGATGCTCAAGCGTTGGCAGCAAGAGGATCTCTATGGCCAAATTCGCGAGGCCAAAACCGGGAAGAAGCCGTTTATTTTGCATGACGGCCCTCCCTATGCAAATGGTGATATTCACCTGGGCCATGCACTCAATAAGATCCTCAAAGACATTATTAACAAGGCCAAAGGCCTGTCCGGTTTTGACTCCCCCTATATTCCGGGTTGGGACTGTCATGGTCTGCCGATTGAGCTCAAAGTTGAACAGAAGGTGGGTAAGCCGGGCCAGAAAGTCTCTGCGGCTGAGTTTCGTCAAAAGTGCCGTGACTACGCCAGCAAGCAGATCGCCGGACAGAAAGAGGGCTTTGTACGTCTGGGCGTATTGGGTGACTGGGATAAGCCTTATCTGACCATGGATTACTCCACCGAAGCCGAGATCATCCGCTCTCTGGCCAAGGTGGTCAAAAACGGCCACCTGCACAAGGGCTCCAAGCCGGTGCACTGGTGCACCGATTGTGGCTCAGCTCTGGCTGAGGCCGAGGTTGAGTACTATGACAAGACCTCTCCCTCTATCGATGTGCTGTTCAGTGCCGTCGATGATGCCGAGGTCGCCAGCCGTTTCGATTGTGCCGAGGGGCATCCGGGCAAGGGCGCCATTTCGGTAGTGATCTGGACCACCACCCCTGGACCCTGCCGGCCAACCGTGCGGTGGCCCTGCATGAGAATCTGGATTACGCCCTGGTACAGGTGGAGCGGGATGAGAATCCGGTGCGTTACATCGTCGCTGCTGAGCTGGTGAAAGATGTGATGGACAGAGCCGGGATCACCAAGTACCACAACCTGGGATACTGTAAGGGCGCGGCGCTGGAGCACCTTCGCTTCAACCACCCCTTCTACCAGTTCGATGTTCCGGCGATCCTCGGCGATCACGTCACTCTGGAGTCCGGTACCGGTGTGGTACACACCGCCCCTGGCCACGGTCAGGAAGATTTCGCGGTCGGTCAGCAGTATGGCCTGGAAGTGGCCAACCCGGTTGGCGATAACGGGGTTTATCTGCCGGATACCGAGCTATTTGCCGGTAAACATGTATTTAAGGCCAACACAGATGTGATTGAGGTGCTCAAAGAGCATGGCACCCTGCTGCACCATGAAAATATGGAGCACTCCTACCCACACTGCTGGCGGCATAAGACTCCAATCATCTTCCGTGCTACGCCTCAGTGGTTCATCAGCATGGATCAGGCGGGTCTGCGTCAGCGCGCCCTGGAAGAGATCAAGAAAGTGAAGTGGATCCCAAGCTGGGGTGAGAACCGTATCCAGGCGATGATCGAGAATCGTCCGGACTGGTGTATCTCCCGTCAGCGTACCTGGGGGACTCCGCTCTCTCTGTTCATCCATAAAGAGAGCGATGAGCTGCACCCTCGCACCGTCGAGCTGATGGAAGAGGTGGCCAAGCGGGTTGAGAAATCCGGCATCCAGGCCTGGTGGGATCTGGACCCGGCGGAGCTGCTGGGTGATGAGGCCGACCAGTATCGCAAGGTGTTGGATACCCTGGATGTTTGGTTTGACTCAGGTGCTACCCACGCCTCAGTGGTTGATGCCCGCCCCGAGTTTGGCGGCCACACTGCCAACCTCTATCTGGAAGGCTCGGATCAGCATCGCGGCTGGTTCATGTCATCTTTGATGCTCTCTATCGCGATGAAAGATGAGGCCCCTTACAAAGAGGTACTGACTCACGGCTTTACCACAGATGCCAAGGGCCACAAGATGTCCAAGTCTCTGGGCAATGTGATCAGCCCGCAGCAGGTAATGAATAAGCTCGGTGGTGACATCCTGCGCCTGTGGGTCGCTTCGACCGATTACACCGGGGATATGTCGGTTTCCGATGAGATCCTAAAGCGTGCCGCCGACTCTTACCGGCGGATCCGCAATACCTCGCGCTTTTTGCTGGCGAACCTCAACGGCTTTGATCCGAAACAGCACATGGTTGCCAAAGAGGATATGGTGGTTCTGGATCGCTGGGCGGTCGGCCGTGCCGAAACCCTGCAGCGTGAGATCATCGAAGCTTACGACAACTACAACTTCCACGTGGTTCTGCAAAAATTGATGCAGTTCTGCTCGGTGGAGATGGGTAGTTTCTACCTGGATATCATCAAGGACCGTCAGTACACCGCCAAGACCGACAGTGTGGCACGTCGCTCCTGTCAGACGGCTCTCTATCACATCGTTGAGGCCCTGGTGCGCTGGATGGCACCGATCCTGAGCTTCACCGCAGACGAGATCTGGCAGGAGTTGCCGGGTGAGCGTGACACGTTCGTGTTTACCGGCGAGTGGTATCAGGGACTGTTTGGCTTAGATGGTCAGGAGAAGCTCAACGATGGCTACTGGCAGCAGATCCTCGAGGTGCGTGATGCGGTTAACCGTCAGCTGGAGCTGGCACGTAACGAGAAGGTGATCGGTGGCGCACTGGAAGCGGAAGTTACCCTGTATGCCAAGCCCGAGCTGGTTGAGTCGCTGGGGCTGCTCGAAGATGAGCTGCGCTTTGTGCTGATCACCTCCAAGGCCGAGGTGAAGCCGGAAGCTGAGGCTCCGGCGGAGGCCAGCGAGACCGAGGTAGAGGGTCTAAAGGTGAGTGTGCGTGCTTCCGAGAATCAGAAGTGCGATCGCTGCTGGCACCGTACCCCTGAGGTTGGCACAATTGAGGGCCATGACGCTCTGTGTGGTCGCTGCTACAGCAATGTTGAGGGTAATGGCGAGACCCGCCAATACGCCTGATGCTAAAGCTGTTTCGTTGTGAATCGGGGCTTCGCTGGCTATGGCTGGCGGGCCTCGTGTTGATCCTGGACCAGCTCACAAAGCTGTGGATCAGTAGCAACATCCCCTATGGGAGTCAGGGCATTGAATTGAATCCTTTCTTGCGCCTGGTCTATGTATTTAACTCCGGAGCGGCTTTTAGCTTTCTGGCGGATGCATCGGGTTGGCAGCGCTGGCTGTTTACTGGCTTTGCGATCGGGATTGCCGGAGCCTTGCTGGCATGGCTTAAGCGCCTGCCGCCGAAGTCGCACTGGATAGGGATTGCCATTGCGCTGATCATAGGTGGTGCCCTTGGAAATCTGATTGATCGCTTATATCTGGGTCATGTGATCGATTTTATCGATCTTTACCTCAATTACGGCCATTTCCCAAGGTTTAACCTGGCTGATTGCGGTGTCTGTGTCGGCGCACTGATGCTGGTACTGGAGAGTTTCTTCAATAAGAAGGAGGAGTCTTAAAAGTGATGGGACGACTGTTTCGCTGTGAATCAGGGCTTCGCTGGCTATGGCTGGCGGCCCTTGTGCTGATCCTGGATCAGCTCACTAAGTACTGGGTGAGTATCTCCATTCCCTATGGTTTTCAGGGGATTGAGCTGACTCCCTTTTTGAACCTGGTTTATGTGTTTAACCCAGGTGCCGCCTTTAGCTTTCTTGCCGATGAGTCCGGTTGGCAGCGCTGGCTATTTACCGGCTTCGCCATAGTGATCGCGATTGTCTTGTCGGTTTGGCTCAAGCGACTGCCTGCAAAGTCCCGTTGGTTGGGGATCGCCATTGCATTGATCATAGGTGGTGCTCTGGGCAATGTTATTGATCGTATCCACCTCGGGCATGTGATCGATTTTATCGATTTTCACCTGGGCGGTAGCCACTACCCGGCCTTTAATCTGGCCGATAGTGGCATCTGTGTCGGGGCGGTGATGCTGGTGTTGGAGAGTATCTTCAATAAGAAGAAGGAGTCTTGAAGTGACAGATACCCTGATTAGTGATCATAGTGAAGTGACCTTTCACTTCACCATTAAGCTTGAAGATGGCTCGGTCGCAGATACCAGCCGGACCCAGGATAAACCCGCCCGTCTCAAAATGGGTGATGGCAGCCTGACCGCAGGCTTTGAGGCTTGCCTCAAAGGGCTGAGTATCGGCTCGAACAAGAGCTTTACCCTGGCCCCCGAGGATGCCTTTGGCATGTCGAACCCGGATCAGATCCACCACATGGAGGCTGCGCGCTTCTCTCCGGAGATCGAGCTGGAGCCCGGGGTGATTGTCGGCTTTGAGCAGCCAAATGGCGGGCAGGTTGCCGGAATGATCCGTGAGGTCCAGGGCGACTCGGTGACGGTGGACTTCAACCATCCACTGGCGGGTCAGACCCTGAATTTTGATGTAGAGATCCTAGATGTGAGTAATCCCGGATGATGGAAATTTTACTGGCAAACCCCCGCGGCTTTTGTGCCGGCGTGGATCGGGCAATCAGTATCGTTGAGAGTGCCCTGGAGAAATTTGGGGCTCCCATCTATGTGCGTCACGAGGTGGTGCACAATCGCTATGTGGTGAGCAAGCTGCGTGAGGCGGGGGCTGTGTTTGTTGAGGAGCTCAGCGAGATCCCCGACGGCAGCATCGCCATCTTCTCTGCCCACGGTGTTGCTAAATCGGTGCGCGAGGAGGCCAAGAGCCGCCCGCTTAAGGTGTTTGACGCTACCTGCCCGCTGGTGAGCAAGGTGCATATGGAGGTTCACCGGGCCAGCCTCAAGGGCGAAGAGGTGGTTCTGATAGGCCACGCAGGTCACATCGAGGTGATCGGCACAATGGGTCAGTATGAGAACCCCGAAGGCGGCATGTACCTGGTGGAAGATAGCCAGGGGGTGGCAGAGCTTGAGGTGAACAACCCGGATAAGCTGCGCTATGTGACTCAGACCACCCTGAGCGTTGATGAGACTCAGAGCGTGATCACGGCGTTGCGGGAGCGCTTCCCCAATATCCAGGGGCCACGCAAGAATGATATCTGTTATGCCACCCAGAATCGTCAGGACGCGGTACGCTCCCTGGCCGCAGAGGCAGATGTGATGCTGGTGGTCGGGTCGACCAACTCCTCCAATGCCAACCGGTTGCGTGAGCTTTCCGAAAATCTCGGGACACCGGCCTGGCTGGTGGATGATGCCAGTCAACTCAACAGGGAGTGGTTTACCGATGTCGCCAAGGTCGGGGTGACCGCTGGTGCCTCAACCCCTGAGGTATTGATCCAGCAGGTGATCGAGACCCTGAAGTCCTTTGGTGGCAAAGAGAGCTCAGAGCTACCGGGGCAGGAAGAGTCGATAGTGTTTGAGCTTCCGGCTGAATTACGCTAGTTGATTTTTCGGGGGCCTCTCTGGCCCCCAATCTCCCTATTATGTTTGTTCATCCTGCGGATGGCGATTTGCAGCTGCGCTGCAGATGCCGGTGCTGACCGGCGGCAGGCAAGAAGGTGCGCTCGCCCGCACCCTCTTGCATCTCCCGGGGCGCCCCGATCTCGCTTAGTCTTCGATTCACCTAAGAATTAAGGCCTCGCACAGACAATACATCCTGTATTGATACTGTGCTTTCATCGCATCCATGCGATTCAGTCTTAATCCTTTACGGCTCATCTCAGCGCTCGCTCATGGGGGATTAAAACCCTCTCTCCGAACGCATGCAGTGACTCAGATTTAAAAGTGAATATTGTATTCGAGGCAGGATGCTGAGCCGCGTAGCTCTGCGGATGGACTCGCAGCGCGTTTTTGCCTACTTTTGGCGATACAAAAGTAGGGCGCTGTCGGCGCCCCGACTATGTGCCGCGGGCACAAATAAGCTGACCGCAGATCAGACTGAGATTTTTCTCCTGCGGGTGGCGGTTTGCAGCTTCGCTGCAGATGCCGGTGCTGACCGGCGGCAGGCAAGAAGGTGCGCTCGCCCGCACCCTCTTGCATCTCCCGGGGCGCCCCGATCTCGCTTAGTCTTCGCTTCACCTAAGAATTAAGGCCTCGCACAGACAATACATCCTTTATTGATACTGTGCTTTCATCGCATCCATGCGATTAAGCCTTAATCCTTTACGGTTCATCTCAGCGCTCGCTCACGGGGGAGAAGTTGGGCCCCATCAATTTTCGCCGAATGATTCATTGTTGATGAACGTATCAATCACATGGGCGTAATTGCGCAGCAATGAAGCGAGAAGCAGGGACGCTGAACTGGGAAGGATTATCAGGACGATAATCGTGATTGAAGGACAGCTGGGACATGGACGATCCGTCTGTCCGTTAGTGAATCTGATGAAGCATAAGGAAATAGCAAATACCGGGGTGTCCTTGGGAGTGAAGAGGGTATTGGACAAGCATATCCTGCCATACAGGATGTATTAATGCCGTGGAAGGCGGGATGCCTGGGAGTAGCTATCGTCATCCATGACTCTCGCTACATTCGCACCTCCATGTGCAGCATCCGCGGCTGGACAATTGTGCCGTAGGCACAAGTACCCTTAAGCTGCTGACCTTTGGTCAGCTCACATCAATGATCCTGTGTTTTCATGTATTGCTTTGGTGGCTGGCCGAGGTTCTTTTTGAAGAAGGTAATGAAGGCGCTGACGGATTCATAGCCTAGATCATCAGCTATTCGTTGCACGCTCTCACCGGAAGCAAGTTTTTGCAGCGCCAGAACGATATGAAGTTGGCCGCGCCAGCGGCCAAAGGTTAGTTTCACCTCCTGGCGGACCAAGCGGGTAAGAGTTCTTTCGCTCATCGCAAACTGGCGGGCCCACTCGCCCACGGTGCGCCTGTCACCAGGTTCGGCTATCAATCTCAGTGCGATGGCATGCAGCCTGGGCTCTGTTGGGATCGGAAAGTCAAAGTGCTGGGTGGGCATATTGACGAGCTGTTCGAGCAGAACATCCACCAGTCTTGCGGTAGCACTTTGTGGCAGGTAATGCTGATCCTGTTCGATGAGGTGGCAGACTAGCTCGCGGAGTAGCGGGCTGATTGAGATGGTACAGCTTTGGTCTGGCATCTTAGCTGCGTCCGGATCAACAAAGAGCATGCAGACACTCGCATCCGCTGAAATCAGGTTACTGTGGGGCACCTGACTTGGGATCCATACCGCAGAGTTAGCCGGAACCATCCAGATCGCATCTTCAATTTTACACTTAATAAAACCACTGAGCGGCATCACCAGCTGGCATTTATGGTGATGATGAAAGGGTGTTTCATCATCATGACTTCCCCCGGTAAGCATCACACCCACGGCTTTTTGCGGGTAATCATCAGAATCAAACTCAGGAAAGAGGGGAAGCCGCATAACAATGACCGTTTTTAGAAATATAAAGTCAATATACCTAAATACTACAGATAAGGAGAGGTTTAATCTTAGCCAGAAATGATTACGAGGAAGACCCATGGCAATACTTAAAACGTCTCGCTTTAACCAATCGGTTGGCCTGCTAATCGGGATCATTCTGATCGCCATCAGCCTGCGCAGCCCAATTACCGGGGTCGGCCCTTTGTTAGAGCAAATTCGCCTGCAGCTCGATCTGTCTGCAACCCAGGCCGGTTGGCTCACAACTCTCCCTTTGTTGGCATTTGCACTCTTCTCGCCCATCGCGACTATGCTGGGGCGCAAGCGCGGATTAGAGCAGGCCCTGATGCTGTCACTGATGTTGCTGCTTGTCGGTATCCTGGTGCGCTCATGGGGCACAGTATCCACCCTGTTTGGTGGTACCCTCATCATAGGTGGCGGAATTGCGATTTCGAATGTATTGCTGCCAGGGCTTATCAAGCGAGACTTTCCCGGAAAAATTACCACCATCACAGCCATCTACACCCTGACGATGGGAGTGGGCTCCTTTATCAGTGCGAGTATGGCGATTCCTCTGATGCAAGTCGCCGAGTCAGCAAGACTCACCTTCATTCCGGGCTGGGCCTTCTCCCTTGGCGGTATTTTGATCTTTCCTATCATCGGCATAGTCATCTGGCTGCCCCAGTTAAAAAAGCACACCGCCCCGGCCCGGGATACCCCGGAAATAGAGAGCCACGGCTACCTGTGGCGTTCACCCATTGCCTGGCAAGTGACCCTGTTTTTGGGGCTGAACTCACTTTTGATGTACATCTTTATCTGCTGGCTACCAACCATACTGGTGGATAGTGGCTATAGCGAATCTCAGGCGGGCTTCATCCATGGGCTATTACAGCTCTTTACCGCCTTGCCCGCATTTATCCTGATCCCACTGATGGCGCGGGTTAAGGATAAACGAGCCATCTGCATGATGATGCCTCTGATGGCATTTGCCAGTATCACGGGGCTGCTGCTCGCACCCTCTATGGCTATCCTATGGGCATCAATTTTTGGGTTTGGTGCCGGAGGGGGTTTTATTCTGGCCCTGGCTCTGGTGAGCCTTCGTACAACCTGTGCTCATCAGGCCGCAGGCTTATCGGGAATGGCGCAATTAGTTAGCTATCTCTTGGCAGCCGCAGGGCCTGTGACCATGGGATCACTACACGAGCAGCAAGGGAGCTGGACACTGCCCCTCATCCTTTGCCTTGGATGCACTCTTGCCTGGTTCGCCATGTCTCTGTTTGCATCAAAGAGCAGTCTGTTAACCAGAGAGAGGGTGTCTCAGCCGCAGTATGCGTGATTAAGCACGAGGGGGCGCAGGGCGTCATCAGTGAGGCCTACCTGCCCCTTCTGCCGGTTACCTGGTGTTATTGGCCAGCCAGACACTCCAGCGATCCGTTTCCACCAGGGGGTGAGAGAGGCTTTTTATTTTAAGTTTCTGGCAGTAAAGTTTGAGCTCATTTTCACTGAGCTCATAGAGAATACTCTTGCCCTTGCGGCTTTTGATTTCAGTGGCCAGCGCTTCAAAGTCCGGGTAACGCTTTCTGACTTCCCGGTATTGGAGCTGCTGAATATCCGTGAATCCGGCCTGTTTCATCAGCCTCAGGTAAGAAGCTGTACTGGGGCATCTTTTCTCTTCAAACTCCAGGAGGCGCGGGAAACACTCAAATAGGGTTGAGCGGATCCAGGATTGGGGGCTGATATCCAGAATGTCATCAAAGGTGCGATCCTGAATCACCAGCAGGCCATCAGGTTTAAGAAGGCGCCTGGCCTCCCGGAGATTGCTGAGCTTTTGAGTCTCATTCAGGTGGTGAACCATGGCGCGTTCAAACAGGATATCCGCAACCGCATCGCCCAGGGGAACGGCGCAAGCATCGGCATGAATGAAGTCTAATTGTCCGGGGAATGGGTTATCCCCGGCAGCCTCCTGAATATATTGCTCGGAGCTATCCAGAGCGTACACATGAGATGCTCCGGCCTGAATAAAACCCCGGGCATAGATACCACCGCCACAACCTAAGTCGATGACGGTTTTATCGACGGGCTCCAGCAGTTTTTGGCACCACTGGAGCCAGCTGGCATCGACCTCTCTTGCGTTATAGCATCCCCGGGTGTTCTGGTGATCAAAGTGCATCGCTCATTCCTTATGATAAATCTGGATCAGAGGTTGTATAAGGGGCTCTGGCGAAGCCCCTTATATCGAGTTAGTGTCAGGGTAAGGTAGCCGCAACTGGCTCCAACCAGAGCGACTCCCAGCCACAGGGAGGGAAGGGGGACATTAAACTCCTGCAGTAATGGGCTAGCCAGGGTATAGGTCAGGGTCGCGATCAAAGTCAGGCTGAGCAGAGCAGCCAGATAGTGCACGGAGCTTCTGTGGGCTAGTAGCCGCTGACACACTACCTTATCCAGCAGCAGCCAGATGATGGCCCCTTGCAGGAGTAGCGTCAGCAGAAAGCTACCGAGCGTTGGGCCAGAGTCTAAGGCTGTCATCAGCAAAACAATCAGCATGCCACCGAGCTGAACCCATGGGTTTTCCAGATAAGCTAACAGCCAGATACAACCTAGTGCCAGCGAGGTAATTAACAACTCCTGACTCATAGGAGCGGGGAGTTGCTGCCGGCAGAGGCATGCGGAAAACAGGCCAATAATGGAGGTTATCGCGAGGGTGTTGATATAGGTGTTGTCTCGTAGGTAGGCCAGGGTTAAAGCACAGATAGCGCTCAGTAGGAGGGCCGAGACGCTGATATTAAGATCATAGAGGTTCAGGGTTATGCCGGAGAACAATTGGGCCAAAATAGCGAGTATATTGACGACAGCAAGTCGACAGTTGTTCCAGACAAACTCCCTGTATCTTGGACTCACGGAAAGCTTTTTTATTGAGATAATAATTGCGTAGGATAGTGGAATATAAGCAACCGAGAGGCCAAAGCTCCATAGAAAATAGAATAGGGAGTTGCTATAGATTTCACCAAAGGGAGCGCTTGTCATTACAGTAAAGTAGTAATACAGACCAGCGAGGATAGAGGCAACAAATTGTGCAGAGAATGATGAAACGGTTGCTCTAAACCAGAAGCCATAGTTTCTAAGTTGCGTATAGATTAAGGAGAAAACGATGATGTCTATCGCTGACGATATAAAGGCATTCACACTTGCATAAGCAACATCAAAAGGAATGAAGCTCATTGTACTCAGAAAATTATTGCTTGATTCGTAATCAAGGTTTTCTGATAGGGCAAATATCCCTTTAAGTACAGCGGAGGATAGTAACAGGAGAAGCAATGCATGAAATATAATTTTCAGCCCTTTTTCTCTTCCGTAAAGCTCAGTAACACAATCTTCAAACACAAAAGTTAACGGGTAAATGATAAAGGATATCGGGGTGATTATTCCAAATGCGGTGAAAGTTCCTGCATCAGCTATACATGAAATAAAAATTGAGGCTATATATGCAGTAAAAAGAATAGGAATGAATAGAGCTCTGGAATAACTATAGACCGCAACACTACCTTTATTATTTGCGACTACGACCGAAGAGTCTTGCCCGGCGGCGGCATAGCCAATGCGGATCCTGTCCTGATCGCTGAACTGCTCGGTGAGTCCCTGGTTGACCAACTCGACCGGATTCATTTGTATGTTGGTTTGGGTTTTGAGATCGCGAAACAGCACTAGGTCGCCGCGCTCGGCAATCCAGCTGTAACGTGCTTTCCTTCGCAATCGTATCATAGGTATCCCACCTGCCCCGAAGCAGCCCATTGTATCCCGCAGTGAATGTTAAACAAAGTCATGCTATTGGCGGGCTATGAGAGTAGCAGAGGGAAGCCCCTCTGCTACAGGCTTGGTTAGCCTTGAGCCAGGTGAGTTCCTTCTATGCCTTCTAGCTGAAGTTTGGCCCAATGGGCTTCGTCATCAGCCTGGTGGGCGAGGAGCATGGTTTGAGTGCCTTCGATCATCAGGCGAATGCTTTGAAGTGCCTTGCTCTGGCGGCTGTCTGGGGTCAGGTTGGAGAGTAGGTGCTCATCGAGTTTCAGGTAGTCCACACTCAGCTCTCGAACATACTCCATCGCTTCAACCTGTCGGCCGACCCGACTGATACATAGCTTGCAACCCAGGGCATGCAGGGCAAAACTTGCCATCTTCAATGCACTAAGCTGTTCAGCGACTTCGGACTCGCGAATTTCAAAGATAAGTCGCTGGCGTATTTCCATCGGGTAGCCATACAGCTCTATGAGTAGCTGGCTCAGACTGGACTTATTGCTAAGCACGCCAGCGTGGGTATTCAGGCAGAGGTTTTCTTTACTGGTAAAGAGCACAGAGCAGGCCGCTTTAAGCTTAAGGTCTAGCAGTCCCAAAGAGAGCCCTGACTTTTCAGCCATCAGGCTAAGCTGCTCATCCTCCAGGGTATTGCCGCTGATCCCTTCAATCTTTGCCATAAAGTTGCTAAACAGCGTTTGGCCGAGGATATCCTGATATCGCTCCAGGCTAAATTCCAGGCGATTTTGATTGATACATAGTTGCAGGTGCTTTCGCCAGTTGCTCCAGCCGTGAGACTGTTTATAGATAAGTCCTTTCTCCTGCTGGTACCAGCAGCGATCGATCAGGCGGCGAGACAGGTGCAGCGCATATTCAGCCTGATTGAGGATCTCCTGCATTCTCTCCAGGTGAGTAAAGCTAACGGTTCCCATATGGAAAGGGCTATGATCTTCTGCCTGGCTAAAGTAGTTATACAGGGTGGAGCTGAACATGGAGGTCAGGTTCTGCGCCTGTAGCTCAGTGGTTTCAGGAAGCAGGATAGCGACAGTCTTGTGATCGTAACGGGCTACCAAATGCTTGGGCTGCTCACGCAGCAGGTGATGGATACTTAGGCTCAATAGCTTGAGGGTATCTTCATCCTGCAGTTCACCAAACTCGATGAGAAAGATGCTGCCGATCCCGACTTCCGGGTTATTAAGTTCAGCTTTCAAAGAGCGCTCAAAGATGTCGCGGGTTGCTATCTTCATCTCAGGGTATTTAAAGAGATTATTCCGGTAGCTACGATCCATCTGCAGGCGGCGCTCCTGCTTCTCCTCCTCATTTTGAATAAAAAGATCTAACTCCTGACGCTTACTCTGGGGCCACTCATCATCCGGGTTGTGATTCAAGCGGTAGAGTTGGTGGTTGTTGGCAAGCTCGCGACGGCGCTCCAAGAGTTGCGCGCCCTGTATTGCATGCTGGTAGCATTGCCAGCGACGAAACGCATAATAAAGCGCCAGTAGCAGGCCGCCTGCGAAAATAGACTGGGCCAGGTAATCCGGAGCCATACCACTAAATCCACCCACGGATAACTCGGTCTCATAGATGAGAACACCAACCACCAGGAAGGTGATGATCCCAAGAGGAACCAGCCAGCGGCTTGGTTCTTTGGAAAGTTTTTGGGTGATGGCTGTGTCCAGTACTAGCCAGATGATCAGCGCTTGTAACATCAGAGTAATAGCAACGCTTAGCGAGTCTAGCTCCATCTGGAGTGCTATAACTAAGATCAGGGTTACACCAACAGCAAGCTGTAGAGGGAGATTTCTCAGATAAGTGAGAACACAGATACAACATAAAATAATTGTATTAATCCATAGACTATCAGAAGATGGAATATGAAAGAGATCTCTGAGATATATTGCAACACCAAGCCCAACTATTGATATAGGAACTAGAGCTAATAGGTAAACGCTATCTTTTAAGTATGTCCAGCAAGTAACAGCGAGAAGAGTGAGAAGGATAATTGAAGTGCTGATATTTCCATCTAAAAATCTGAACGTCATCCCTGACGTTACTAGGGCAAGAATAGATATGCTGCTAGCGAGACTTAAGCACTGCGAGTTCCACTTGAATGTACGGTATTTTGAGTTAATTACCCTTTTTTTTTACAAATCCAATTATTGCGTATGCAAGTGGAAGATATAAAATGGAAAAGGATATATTAAAAGCCCATAGTAGCATTCCGTTATTGAATGCCTCTTTAAACGGTGTTGCAGAGTCTGGAATCAAATAAGTTACTATGAATGCACCTATAATAGATAGGAAAAATTGGGCAATGAAAGATGAAACAATAGATCTGAGCCAGAAACCATAGTTCCTAAAAAATTTAAAAAGAAATGAGAATACAAATAAATCAATAAGAGAGGCAATGGAAACAGCAAATGAACTAGCTAATAAGTCACCAGGGTAATACGAGAAGAAACCAAGAAATTCCTTGTCACTTGAGAGGTGCACAAGTAAAAAAAGAATAGCAGACAAAATCACAAGAAATACAAACGATTGGCAGATAAGTTTGATGCCTCTTGTGAAGCCATATAGCTCAGTAACACAATCTTCAAAAACAAAGCTCAGTGCACCAATAAAAAAAGACAGTGGAACAATGGAACCAAAGAAATTGACGCTAGAGGCATCCATGAAGCAGTTAATAACTATACTTACAACATAAGCAGTAAATAATAATGGAAGAAATAAAGTTCTTGCATAGTTATAAACCGCCACACTCCCTTTATTGTTGGCCACCACAATAGAGGAGTCTTTACGAGCAGCTGCATGCCCTATGGTTGCCCTGTCTTCATCGTTAAAAAGCTCGGTTAAGCCCTGGTTAACGATTTCTAACGGGTTCATTTGAAGGCGCTTTTGGGTTTTGATATCCTCGAACTCGATTGTGTCTCCTTGCTCCACAATCAGTTCGTAGCGAGCTTTTCTTCGCAACATGATGATCCAATGTCCTTGGCTAGTATGAAAAACGCGTCATTTTATACCCAGGCGTTCACCTTTCACAGTGATTCTTACTATTTTTTGTTCATTTTTTGTGAAACAGGTCGGTGGTTGATAGAACTTTTTGTCATCTATTATCGAATTAGAGATGAAATGAGAATCATTTAACTGATAGCAAGGGTCTCTTGCTTTGGTGATGGGTGGCTATAGGCTCGCAAGGCAAGGTACCCGGCACAGCCAAGGGTAATGCCAATGGCGATCCACAAGCCGTAAAAAGTGGGGCTGGTACTTGCCTGAAGTAGCTCAAACTCGATTGCATAAACCAGGCTGGCAACAATCAGTAGACTGATTCCTTGTTGTAGGAATTTCCACCTAGCCCGATGGTTCAGGAATCTTTGACTGAGTGCTTTATCCATGATCAACCAGCAGATAGCTCCCTGGAGAAGCAAGGTTACGGTAAATCCGGCAAAGCTTGGGCCAGAGTCTACCGCTATAATCGCTAGGATTAATCCGACTCCAGGTATTTGAAGTACCGGTATCTGTAAATAGCCAAGGACCCAAATACACCCAAGAGTTAATGCGGTGATGAGTAGCTCCTGAGACATCTGAGAGGGAAGTTGCTGACGAGTCAGGATAGCGATGATGATGCCTGCAATCGAGATCAATGCCAGAGAGTGTAAGTATGTGTCATCGCGAAGATAAGCCACAGTTAAGCTGGCGACGGCCGCTAAAATTAAAGCAGAGGTACTGATTTCAATACCAAAAAACTCCAGAGTAGTGCCACAAAGAGTTAATGCAAGAATAGCCATAATATTGGCAATGCAAAAACAAGTAGGCTTCCATGAGAAATGCCTATATTTTGGATTGATGCTTATGTTTTTCACAGCATAGATAATCAGATAGGATATCGGTAGATATAAGAATGAAAAGGCAATATTATAACACCAAAAAAGAAACATGATGTTATAGATTGAGCTAAATGGTGTAGTGGGAACTGTATATAAAATGATAAATCCACCGATAAAAGAGCAAACAGTCTGGGAGACACATGAAGATGCAAGCGATCTTATCCAGAAGCTTCTCCCATTTAGAAATCTGAATAGTTTAGAGAAAGTATATAGGTCAACAAATGAAGATATGAAATCATCTAGTGAGCTAGTTGAAAGGTCTCCGGATAAATAAGAGAATCTATCTTGAATAACAGAGTGTATTCCTGATTGACTAATAGAGCAGAATGTAAAGATTAACTTAATCAACAAAGATAATAAGAGGAGGATAAATAATCCCTTGGGGCGTTGTTTCCTAAATCCGAGTCTGATAATTGACTTGTACCCATTCAGGCAGCTTGCTGCCTGACAGGCATACCAAGCCCGATCACTTTGTTTAAAGCTTTAACTCCGGCCAAGGCTTCCCCAACCTGACCGTTATAACAACGTAAGCTCAGCTGTGGAGAATTGAGCTGTTTGTAGCGAGACATTGCTGTTTCTGCTAACGAGCGCTGATGGTAGTCGTTGTCATGCTTCCATTGTGAAAGCTGCCCATTTTTAAGCGCTTCGACAGCTTCATTTCTGGGATGATCTCCTTTCCAGTAAGCTGCATTACTGCGGGGAGGAATCGTTGGTTTACAACCCTTTCTCTGTAACAGTGCATAGCAAGCCTCTGTATCGTATGCACCATCTGCTGAGACTTGCTGTATCTTGCGTCGTAGTGGGTTTAATAAGGTCGGCAACACCTCGTTATCTCCAACACTATCAAGGCTGACCTCGGCTGCTATGATTTCATGAGTTTGAGCATCAACAGCCAGGTGGAGCTTGCGCCAAACTCGGCGCTTTTCTTTTCCGTGCTTGCGCATTTTCCACTCTCCCTCACCGTGGATTTTGAGCCCTGTCCCATCAACGACCACGTGAGCAACAGGGCCTCGGCTGGGGCGGCGATATTTTATCTCAACGGTCTTCGCTCGTTTGCTGATACAGCTATAAGTCGGTGACTTAAGAGGAACATTCATGAGCTGAAAGACCGAATCAAGGAATCCTTGCAACCCCCTCAGTGGAAGGCTGAATACTCCTTTGAGCATCAACGCGGTTTCGATAGCGGTATCACTGAACGTGAAGCCTCTTCCTCTGTCGCCATGGTGCTCCTGACAATGCCAGTTTTTGACTGCATTCTCATCCAACCAGAAGGTGATCGAGCCACGCTTTACCAATGCTTTATTGTATTGAGACCAGTTCTTGATTTTGCCGTTGGATTTACCCATTTGAAGCTTCCCATCATGACGATGGGAGATCAGATCTTGCTCAAACCAAAAGGTTCCATCGATTTAGGAAACAACGCCATCCCTTGGTGATCAATCTTAAGCCTGTACTGAACCCATATAGTTCAGTAACGCAATCTTCAAATACATAAACGAGGGGAAGGATTAGAAAAGATGTTGGAGTTTGTATATTGAAAATTGTTGTGCTGGATGCATCTAAGATACAGGATGCGAATATGCAAAGAATATAACCGGTAAATAGAATTGGAAAGAATAGGGTTCGGCTATAGCTATAAACTGCGATACTCCCTTTATTATTAGCGACAACAATGGAGTCATCTTGCGCAGCTGCGGCATAACCCACCTTGATCCTGTCCCGATCACTGAACTGTTCGATCAGTCCCTGATTGACCAATTCAACAGGATTCATCCGGGAGTCACTGCCGGTTTTGAGATTGCGAAATAGCACGAGATCGCCTTGCTCGGCGATTAGCTGATAGCGTGCCTTCCGTGTCAGTCTCATAGTCCGTTAAGTGAATTTATATCGGGCAGATCAGTCTAGCGCTTCTGCTGAGTGCTGCATAGCACTGAGAGATTGAGCGGGCAAAAATAGGGCATTTGCAGCAGACAAAGAGACCCGTATGTCAACCCGTCCCTTCCTGGTCTCAAGTGAGCCATGCTGCAAAGCTTTGCTTATGGGTGATCTGAGTGCCCATACCTCGAAAAAATAAGCTTCAACTTGCCTTTAAGACCTTACTCAAGAGCTGATTCGAAGAGAGATAGTTAATTCCCCGTGAGCGAGCACTGAGGCGAGCCGTAGGGGGTTGAAGTTGAGCAACAGGACGTTGTGTAAGCGTAGCCAGGCCATGGAAGGCCTGTCTACGTGGTACTTCAAGCTTCAGGTGAGCCGAGGATAAAGCGAGGTCCGGGGCGCCCCGGGAGATGCAAGAGGGTGCGGGCGAGCGCACCTTCTTGCCTGCCGCCGGTCAGCACCGGCATCTGCAGCGAAGCTGCAAATCAGTTGTGCGCAGCACAATTAAAATCACACTTAACCGATATGCGTCATCTCATTGAGAATAAACTCGGCAACCATCCCCTCGGTAGCAGCGACATAATCCTGCAGGTGTTGCGAGTTCATGTGTTGCTGCCATAGCTCACGGCTCTGCCAGTTTTCATAGAAAAGGAAAACCGCCGGGTCCTGATTATCCTGGTGCAGGTCGTACTGGATGCAACCCTCCTCTGCCCGGGTGGGTTCAATTAACTTGAGAAGCTCTTGTTTAACGCTTTCGCTGTGTTCGGTCTTTGCCACTATCTTGGCCACTATAGTGAGTTTGCTCATGATCTACCTCATTTAGATTTCGTTGAACCGATGAGTGAATTATGGTGGAAGAGCTTAAGATTAAAAACATGGTAATTATTGTTTGTTTGTCAAAAATATTTTGAGAATCGAGGCTTCTCAGGAGCCTTTAGTCAGGGGGAGTATAGAGGTGAGTGTTTAAGATGAATGGGTTACTCGCCCTATAGATAGAGAGAGTTTTAAATATATCTACAGACTCAAGGCATCATCCATGTTGCCCCATGGTCCGGGTATCCTCCCTGATACCCTATTTAAGCTCGGCGTCCAGCCTTTCGTTTAGTGCGGTGTTTTGAGCGCCTCTTCGAGCATGGGGGTTCGCCAGGCACTGTTAACCCCCCAGTAGAAGAAGAACACGCTGGCGAGGGCAACTACTGCCATGCCGTAACCAAAGGGCAGAATATCCAGTCCGCCAAACTCCTTGCTGCCGATATAGGAGAGCAGCATCATGGTCAGGAAATAGCAGAGCAACCAGGCACTGGCCTTCAGGTGTCGCATAAATCCATTCCAGCCACGCTTATTCTGGTAATAGGCGTAGATCACAAATCCCATCAGCAGAATGATGATCACCTTGCCGGTCAGCGGCCAGCGAGACCAGTAGAGCACCTCGGAGGAGATCGCAAAGGCGATGGGAGCCAGGATCTGCAGATAGCCCATCCGTACCGGACGTTCGGCATCCGGAGCGATTTTTCGAAGTGACATGGCCGACATAGGTCCTACCAGATAGGTGATGACGGTGGCGGCCGAGATGATCCCGGCAAGGTGTCCCCAGCCGCGGAACAGGTAGAGGAACAGAAAGCCAACCGCCAGGTTGGCCCACAGCGCCGGGCGCGGAATATGATAGCGCGGGTGCAGGGCCTGAAACTTGTGGGGCATGTGACCATGTTCACTCATGGCAAACAGCATTCGGGTGGTGGTGCCCATATAGGTGATACCTGTGCCCGAGGGTGATACAAAGGCATCCAGATACAGCAGCATCATCAAAAGGTTCAGGTTCAGGGCGATCGCCAGCTGGGCAAAGGGCGAACTGAAGTTCAGGTGCCAGCCGGACTTGCCCAGGGCACCGGGTTCAACCCCCCCGATAAAGGCGACCTGCAGCCCGATATAGAGGATAACCGCAAACAATGTGGTGAGGATGATCGCCAGCGGCAGATCCCGTTTGGGGTTTTTCGCTTCTCCGGCAAAGTGCATCGGACTTTGAAATCCGTTATAGGCAAAGACTATTCCTGCGGTTGCCACTGCGGTTAGGGGGCCAGCCCAACCGTAAGGGGCAAAGGCGTGATGAACCAGGGTAAAATTACTTTGGTGAAAGCCCGCGATCACTATAGAGCCCACCGCAAAGCAGGGGATCAGGATCTTGAAGGTAGTGATGGCATTTTGCGAGCGGGCAAACAGCGATAGTCCCCAGAAGTTCAGGGCAAAATAGACCAGCATTAGCACAGCAGCCAGGGCCAGCCCTGTGGTGCTCAAAGAGCCGGTTGCGACATTAAAAAGGTGCTCCGCCCAGGGCCACTTCCAGGAGGCCATATACTGGACCGAGGCTTCGGCCTCCACCGGGATCACTGTGACGATCGACAGCCAGGTGGCCCAGGCGGCCATGTAACCCACCACTGAACCATGGGTAAACTCCAGGTAGCGAACCGGGCCTCCGGCCTTGGGGAAGATGGTTGCTACTTCAACATAAGTCAGTGCTACCACCAGCACGGCAGCCCAGCCGATGATCCAGGAGATGATAGAGGCGGGGCCGGCGATCCGGGCAGCATGATAGGCACCAAACAGCCAACCGGATCCGATGACTGAGCCCATACCACTCATCAGTAGTGTCATTAATCCAAGTCGTCGGGGGGGAGCTTGTGTTATCGAAGAACTCATAAAAAGAACATCCTCTGCTGAAAATTGGGAAAGATCCTGAACGCTAACGATTCAGGCATATAAAATTTCAAATAAAGGCGTATTTCTGATTTATTATTCTAAAGAAGATACATCTGATATGTATTTTGAAAACAAACCGTTAACAATGGTTCGTCCGGCATTTGAACACGTTTGCAAAGAAAATACAAAAAAAATGCATAACTATAAGATTTACAAAGTGTAAGCGGGAGGTAACCTGTCACTGTCAGGGGTTTAGTAGTGCCAGCCGATGCTGGCTATTTTTTCGACCCATTGCCAGAAGGAGGCTTGAGTCATTATGCATGAACATTCGGGCAGTGCTTCGGCTGGATGAGTGCGCTACTTGTGGGCCCGGCCTTGAAGAACCACCCAATTTGATTATCTCAATCAAGGGGGGCTGCATCAGCAGAGCTCTTTTTCGGGGGAGTGATCCCGGTTACCGGGAGAATCTAAGCTAAGGTTACTCCTGGTCAGGCAAGCAGGAAAAGCCGCTTTCAGGTTGAAAAGTAGCCGTTTTCTTAGCAGATGCTTCGCCGAAGCTGGCTTGAGGCGATGCTTTTTCTTATTATGCTGGGAGTTTAATTTTGAGCAGAGACCGAGCTAAATATGGCTAAATCATTAACCATCATGCTTGCCCAGCTGAATCTGGTAGTGGGCGCGATCGAACAAAATGCCGAGAAGATGCTCGGGGTATTGGCTGATGCAGAGCAACAGGGCGCCGATCTGGTGGTGTATCCTGAGCTGGCATTAACCGGCTATCCCCCGAGGATCTGTTGTTGCGCGCAGACCTGATGCAGCGGGTTGAAAACGCCCTGGCGCTGATGCAGGCGCGCAGTGGTGAAACGGCGTTGCTGGTGGGGCATCCCTGGCGCGAAGAGGGTAAGCTCTATAATGCGGTCTCTTTACTGCATCAGGGCAAGGTGCTGGGACGTTACTTCAAGCAGAGCCTGCCGAACTACAGCGTGTTTGATGAAAAACGCTATTTCGTCGAGGGTAACGGCACCCTGGTGGTTGATTTTAAGGGAGTGAAGCTGGGTCTTTTGATCTGTGAAGATCTGTGGATTGATGCCCCGGTGCAGGATGCCAAGCGCCAGGGCGCCGAAATCCTGGTTTCTATCAATGCATCCCCCTTCCACCAGGATAAACCCTGGATCCGCAAAGATTTGATGAAACAGCGTTGCCAGGAGACCAATCTACCCCTGGTCTATCTCAACCAGATCTGTGGTCAGGATGAGCTTATTTTTGATGGACGATCCAAGGTGTTCAACCGTGCAGGAGTGCTGACTCACAGGCTGGCTCCCTTTCAGGAGGAGTGTCAGCTGGTTGAGTTTGTTGATGCTGAGCCTCAGGTTGATGTGCTACCGGTGCCGGCCAAGAAGTATGAAGAGGCAGACATCTACCAGGCCCTGGTTCTGGCGGTGCGCGATTATGTGAATAAAAACGGCTTTGCCGGTGCCGTGCTGGGGCTTTCCGGCGGGATTGACTCGGCCCTGACCATGGCGATCGCCGTCGATGCTCTGGGAGCCGATCGGGTGCAGGCGGTGATGATGCCATTTCGCTATACCTCACAGATGAGTGTCGAGGACGCCAAGGCCCAGGCTGAGCGCCAGGGAGTGCAGTTTGATATCGTGCCAATTGAGCCTATGTTTGATAGCTTCATGCAGCAGCTCAATCCTCTGTTTGAGAACAGCGAGCGTGACACCACAGAGGAGAACCTGCAGGCACGCTGTCGGGGCGTTCTTTTGATGGCTATCTCCAACAAGCATCGCAAGCTGGTGCTGACCACGGGCAATAAGAGCGAGGTAGCGGTCGGCTATTCGACTCTGTATGGTGATATGGCGGGTGGTTTTGATGTGCTCAAGGATGTTCCAAAAACTCTGGTGTATCGTCTGGCTCGCTACTGTAACCGTGACCAGGAGATCATTCCGGATCGGGTGATCACACGTCCCCCATCGGCTGAGCTGGCTCCGGATCAGGTGGATCAGGATAGCCTGCCCCTTACGATGTATTGGATACAATTTTGCAGCGTTATGTGGAGCAGGATGCTTCGGTTGAGGAGATTGTTGCCGAAGGTTTTGATGAAGCAACGGTGCGCCGGGTGGTTCGCCTGGTGGATCTCAATGAATATAAGCGACGCCAGGCTCCGATTGGGCCGCGGATCACTCCCCGTAACTTTGGTAAAGATCGACGTTACCCGATTACCTCGGGGTTCGGACGACATAACTGGTAAGGATGAACCATGAAAAAGATTGAGGCGATCATCAAGCCCTTTAAGCTCGATGATGTTCGGGAGGCTCTCTCCGAAGTCGGGATCACCGGGATGACAGTGACCGAGGTGAAGGGGTTTGGCCGGCAGAAGGGGCATACCGAGCTATATCGCGGGGCCGAATATATGGTGGACTTTCTCCCCAAGATGAAGATTGAGCTGGTGATCCCCGATGAGGAGCTGGAGGCTTGCCTCGAGGCGATTCAGAATACGGCGCGTACCGGTAAGATAGGTGACGGAAAGATCTTCGTCTGTGAAATTGAGCAGGTGATCCGAATTCGTACCGGCGAAGAGAACGAAGACGCCCTGTGATCCACGGCAGGTACCGAGCCTGGGCGCTCCGGGCTCAGCACCTGTGGTGGAAGAGCGGGAGCCCCCTAAGCGAGATGAGTTGATTTGATGCTAAAACGTTCAGTGATAGTCTTGGTGTTACTGACGCTGCTGAGTAGCTGCAGCTCACTGCCCGATAACCCCCATAATATTTGCGACATCTTTCGGCAAAATCGTAGCTGGTATGATGCGGCGATGGATATGAATCATAAGTGGGGGGTTCCGGTTCAGGTGCCCATGGCAATGATGTTTCAGGAGAGTAGCTTTCGCGATGATGCCAAGCCGCCGATGGATTACTTCTTAGGTTTTATTCCGATCGGGCGGGTGAGCTCCGCCTATGGCTATGCCCAGGCGATGGATCCAGCCTGGGAGCAGTATCAGCGTGAAACTGGCAACTACAGTGGCGATCGGGATGACTTTGCCGATGCCATCGACTTCATGGGTTGGTATATCACCAAGACCAATAAGATTAATAAGGTATCCAAGTGGAATGCCTACGCCCAATATCTGAACTACCATGAAGGGTGGGGTGGGTATAAGCGTGGCAGTTATCGCAACAAGGCCTGGCTCATCAAGACAGCCAAGCGGGTTCAAAAACGCGCCGAAACCTACGGAGCACAGTTTCGTTCCTGCCAGGAAGAGCTCAGCCATGGTTGGCTTTGGAGGCTGTTCTTTGGCTAGTCTCGGTGGAGAGCTCAGATGCCATTGCTGGACAGTTTTACCGTTGATCACACCAAAATGCAGGCCCCCGCGGTGCGGGTGGCCAAATCCCTTCACACTCCCTCCGGAGATTGTATAACCGTCTTTGATCTACGCTTCTGCGTGCCTAATCAGGAGGCTCTGTCTCAGGAGGGGATCCATACCTTTGAGCACCTATTTGCCGGCTTCATGCGCAACCATCTTGATGGCAAGAGCGTCGAGATCATCGATATCTCCCCCATGGGATGTCGCACCGGTTTTTATATGAGCCTCATCGGCTCCCCCTCGGAGCAGCAGGTGGCTGATGCCTGGCTGGCATCGGCAAAGGATATTCTCCAGGTGGCAGATCCGTCCAAGCTTCCCGAGGTTAACCGCTATCAGTGCGGCAGCTATCAGATGCACTCCCTTGAAGATGCTCAAAATATCGCCCGCAAGATCCTTGAGCGCGGGATCGGCATCAACTGCAATGATGAGCTCAAGCTACCTCCAGAGATCCTTAGCAAACTTTAGAGGGAGGAGTGGCATCTCAGCCGTGCAGTGTCCTTAATAGGGTCCATACTATAGAGAGTGTTCCTGCTTGATAGATGGATGCTGTTATGGGCATGGATGATTTTCGCCAATCTGCCGCTTACCTGAAGCAGGTTGTCCCCCTGATGATGAAATATCAGATCCCGGCAACCCCCTGTAACTATACCCTCTGGTATACCTATGTCTCAGAAGAGAAACCTGAGCTCAACCGGGCTATTGACGAAAAGCTCCAGGACACGGGCCTTATTAGCGAGGTGACCTGTAACACTCTCTATCAGGCCCATGTCGAGCAGGAATCTCAGGCCAACATGGAGCAGCTACGCCAGAGTCTTGAGGCGATGACCAGTGAAATGTTTCACACCATGAAAGATACCCTTAGCGATACGGATGACTTCCAGAATATGCTGAACAAGCGCTTTGCCTCGCTGGAGCACTTTGAAGAGCAGGGGATGTCACTGGATGAAACGGTTGGGGTGATCCGCGAGCTGGTGAGTGGCTCGGCGCATATTCAAAAGGTCACAAGTCACTTTCATAAGCAGCTGGCCGAGGCGCAGCAGGAGATAGAGCAGTTGCGCAATGCCCTGCAGGAGAGCCGTAAACAGGCATCTCACGATGCACTGACCCAGCTCTTGAACAGGCGCAGCTTTGATCAGGAGCTGGAATCATTTCATCAGCAGAGCCAGCTTTATTCCCTGGTGCTGGTCGATATCGATCACTTTAAGGCATTCAATGATGAATATGGCCATCAGCTTGGGGATCTGGTGCTCAAGATGGTTGCCCGGCGCCTGCAGGATAGCTGTAAGGAGGGGATCCAGGCCTATCGTTACGGGGGGGAGGAGTTTGCCTTGGTGGCGCCCGGTAAAAAGCTGATGGTGGCGCGCCAGTTTGCCGAGAGCGTTCGCCGCGGTCTGGAGAAGCTGTCGATTCAGGATAGGCGAACCGGTAAGAAGGTCGACAAGATCACTGCCTCGTTCGGGGTAGCTGAGTTTAGCAAGGGGGACACTGTCGCCAAGGTGATCGAGCGTGCCGACGAACAGCTCTACAAGGCCAAGGAGCTGGGGCGTAACCGGGTGATGCCGATCTCGGTGTGAAGGGGATGCCTGCCTTAAAAGGAGCATGACTGGAGTGTCCCTTCATCATAAGGGTCTTTCTTAGCTCGGTGGCGCCGATTCATGGAGACCTGATCCTGTCCGGCATATAACCGCTCGTTGTCTTGCTAGAGCATTTTCTCCATAAATGGAGTCAATACTGTGATTAATCTCGGGCTTTGCAGACGGACTCGCAGTGCCCTCCCTGGAGCTCTACTGCAGCATCCATGCTGCAGAGGGTCAGCTTAGCAAAGCCAGAAATTCTTTATCTCAGGCTGAAGTGATGACCCTGGTTAGTCCGAAAGAGCTCTAGCCCAGGATGCCCTGTGTCTCGCTTCATTACCCTCTGGGATGGTCACCATGGGTTGGCTCAACTTAATTCATTTTTCATGCCTTTTCTTGAATTCTTAACGACCATGTAAGGGTTGTATAGCTTAATAATCGAACATGATACGGAGCTATTGCATTAATATTGGATTGTTAAAATTATTTATCATTTTCACTTTTCAGGATTTTATGCGCGATTGGCCACTTTTCCTAAATTTTTATGCATTACCTTGACTGCTAATCTACTTCTAACTTGCTGTTTTTATGTTGAATATAAAAAAACAGTGATCAGAGCTGCATAGCTATATATTCATCATTAGCTCTCTTTTTGCCTGAAAATTTATTCCGTAAATTATTTATTGGTATTAGTTATGCCTAAAACCCGGCTAAATATTCACAATGCTGCTTTGTGAAAAATAAAGGGTCAAATTAATCAATGAGTTATGGGCGCATGGCTTGCCGGTTTAGTATTGTGATGTGCGAATTAACATATTCTATTCCTGGTGATTATCTCTTTATGACTGCATATATAGTCGAAAAAGTGACTAGGGCGAATTTAATTTTTGTGTGACTTGTCAAAATTTATAAGAGATAAAAGTGAATAGCTTGTTGATTGTGACCTGTTTCACGGTTTACCCGGTTATCTAGGTCTAGTCTTCGGGCCACACGGTTGAGACCGCAAGTGAATGCCACAAGTTATCCAAACTGCATCCTCACTTCCCGGTCAGACCCTTGGATTTGAACACAGGTGGCAGGAGGCCATCTGTAGTCAGCAGGAAGCCTAATAGAGGACAGGTACTAACCATGAGCACGTTTTATGTAGGTTCTGAGATTGGTCAACTTCGTCGCGTACTTCTTCATCGACCGGAGCTAAGCCTGAAGAGATTAACACCATCAAACTGCCAGGATTTGTTGTTTGATGATGTGCTGTCGGTTGAGCGGGCGGGCGAAGAGCACGACCAGTTTGCTCAGGTACTCAGGGATCAGGATGTTGAGGTTTTCCTGCTGCGTGATGTCTTGGCTGAAACCCTGGCCATTGCAGAAGCCAAAGAGTGGTTACTGGCCAATCAGGTTTCAGATTATCGTTTGGGTCCATCGTTTGCCAATGATGTGCGTCGCTACCTGAGCGAGCTGCCAAATACCGAGATCGCCAGCATCATGATCGGTGGCCTGACCTTCGGTGAGATGCCATTTAGCGGCGTCAACATGGTGCAGGGAATGGCAAATGAGAGCGATTTCATCATCAACCCGCTGCCAAACCACCTGTTTACCCGCGACACCTCATGCTGGGTTTATGGCGGGGTTTCTATCAACCCGATGGCAAAACCGGCTCGTCAGCGTGAAACCAACAACCTCAAGGCGATCTATCGCTGGCATCCCATGTTCAAAGATGCGGACTTCATCAAGTATTACGGGGATGAGGAACGCAACTATGATAACTCCAGCATCGAGGGTGGAGATGTCGAGGTCATAGGTAACGGTGCTGTGCTGATCGGTATGTCCGAGCGGACCACGCCTCAGGGGGTTGAGCACCTGGCCCGTCAGCTGTTTAAGCATGAGCAGGCCAAGCAGGTAATTGCCATTGAGCTGCCTCATCATCGCTCCTGCATGCACTTAGATACAGTGATGACTCACATGGATTACGACACCTTCTCCGTCTATCCGGAAGTGGTTCGTAAAGATGTGAAGTGCTGGAGCCTGACTCCGGGCACGGCTGGCAATCTCAGCGTCAAAGAGAAAGGTTACTTTGTGACCGCCATTGAGAAAGCGCTGGGTGTTGATCAGCTCAAACTCATCACCACAGGTGGCGACAGTTTCGAGGCCGAGCGTGAGCAGTGGAATGACGCCAATAACGTATTGACGGTTCGCCCCGGTGTGGTTGTGGGCTATGAGCGCAACGTTTACACCAACGAGAAATACGATAAGGCGGGGATCACTGTACTGCCCATCCCTGGTGATGAACTCGGTCGTGGTCGCGGAGGCGCTCGCTGCATGAGCTGTCCTCTGGAGCGTGACGGTCTCTAATTCAGGATGTGGGGCTTAAGGCCCCACTGTCTCAGCCCTATTCAAAGAAGTAATCATTATGAGCAAGAAAACAGTTGTAGTGGCTCTGGGGGGAAATGCCCTGCTGCGTCGCGGTGAGCCACTTGAAGCAGATATCCAACGTAAAAATATAGCGGTAGCAGCCAAGACCATCAGTGAGATCGCCAAAGAATATAACGTGGTTCTGGTTCATGGTAATGGCCCTCAGGTGGGGCTGCTGGCACTGCAAAATAATGCCTATGACAAGGTTTCTCCCTATCCTTTGGATGTCCTGGGAGCAGAATCCCAGGGGATGATCGGTATCATGTTGGTTCAGGAGCTCAAGAACCTGATGCCGGAGCAGGATGTGACAGCCCTGCTGACCCAGGTGCAGGTGAACTCAGATGATCCTGCCTTTGAAAATCCAACCAAATTTATCGGCCCTGTTTACTCCGAGGCAGAAGCTAAGTCTCTGGCCGAGGCCAAGGGCTGGGTGGTCAAACCAGATGGAAAATTCTTCCGCCGGGTTGTGCCATCGCCATTGCCACAGCATATTGTAGAGGGTGATGCGATTGAGGCCCTTATTGGTCGCGATCATTTGGTGATCTGTACCGGTGGCGGCGGTGTTCCTGTCACTATCAATAATCAGCAGATTACTGGTATTGAAGCGGTCATCGATAAGGATATGTCGGCAGCCTTCCTGGCCCGGCAGATCAAGGCCGATCACCTGTTGATCCTGACCGATGCCGATGCGGTATACCTGGACTGGGGCAAAGAGACTCAGCGTGCGCTGCATCAGGCGACTCCGGCAGAGCTTGCCGAAATTCCGTTTGATGCCGGCTCCATGGGGCCCAAGATCGAAGCATCCTGTGAGTTTGTAAAAGCAACCGGTGGCAAGGTAGGGATTGGCGCTCTGGAAGATGGTCTGGCCATCCTTCGGGGTGACAAGGGCACAACCATTGCGACCGACTAAATAAATCGAAGATACCCAATTTAATGAGACTCACCGCGGTGAGTCGTCTGAATGAGAGAGAATTTATTATGGCTTTTAATCTGCGTAACCGTCACTTCCTGAAACTGCTGGACTTCACCACTGCCGAGATCGCTCACATGATCGATCTGTCCATCGAGCTGAAAAAGGCTAAGTATGCAGGATGTGAGCAGCCACGGCTGCAGGGCAAAAATATTGCACTGATCTTTGAGAAGAGCTCCACCCGTACCCGCTGTGCCTTTGAGGTTGCCGCTTACGATCAGGGTGCCAAGGTCACCTATCTTGGCCCATCCGGCTCACAGATTGGCCACAAGGAGTCGATGAAAGATACCGCTCGTGTGCTGGGCCGTATGTATGACGGCATTGAGTACCGTGGCTTTGGCCAGGAAATTGTTGAGGATCTTGCCGCCAATGCGGGTGTTCCTGTGTGGAATGGCCTGACCGATGAGTTCCATCCCACTCAGATCCTGGCGGACTTCATGACCATGCTGGAGCACGGCAACGGCAAGCGTCTGAACCAGATCAAGTTTGCCTACCTGGGTGATGCTCGCAACAACATGGGGAACTCCCTGATGGTTGGCGCCGCCAAGATGGGGATGGATATTCGCCTGGTGGCTCCTAAGGCTTACTGGCCGGAAGATGAGCTGGTGGCTAAGTGCCGTGAGGTGGCGGCCGAGACCGGCGGTAAGATCACCCTGACCGAAGATGTTCAGGAAGGGGTGCAGGGCACCGACTACCTGTATACCGACGTTTGGGTATCCATGGGTGAGCCTGAGTCTGCCTGGGCTGAGCGGATCAAGCTGATGAAGCCATATCAGGTCAACATGGATGTCATCAAGGCAACCGGCAACCCGGATGTGAAGTTCATGCACTGTCTGCCTGCGTTCCACAACGAAGAGACAACCGTGGGCCGCGAAATCGAAGAGAAGTTCGGCATGAAGGGCCTGGAAGTAACTGAGGACGTTTTTGAGTCCAAGCACTCCATCGTCTTTGATGAGGCAGAAAACCGCATGCATACCATCAAGGCTGTGATGGTTGCAACTTTGGGAGCCTAATCTCTCCTCTATTAAGCCGAGGCCCAGGGTCTCGGCTTTTTTATCCCTTCAGGATGTTTGAGTACCTTTCTCAACGGGATCACTGAGCCTGTTGAAGCATGAAGTTTAAAGAGTTGCGGTGTGTGATGTAACCATAAGGAAGCAATGTGATGAGTAAATTGAAGTTTCCTTCTGCCTTTACGATCCTGTTTCTGCTGATTATTTTAGTGGCAGCGTTGACCTGGATTATCCCGGCGGGCAAATATGAAACCAAGATGAACCCCGAGCTTGGAAGAGAGACTGCGGTCGCAGGAACCTACCACAAGGTTGAGCCAAATCCTCAGGGACTGGCTGCTATCTTCCTGGCTCCCATGGATGGCTTGTATAACCATGAAACCAATGAAGCCAACGCCATCGATGTATCCCTGTTTATCCTGGTCATTGGTGGGTTTCTTGGGATAGTAAACCGTACTAAGGCGATCGATGCCGGTATCGAGCGGGTGATGGTTCGGTTCAAGGGGCGGGAGGTTCTGATGATCCCGATCCTGATGGCGTTGTTTGCCGCCGGAGGAACCGTTTATGGTATGTGCGAGGAATCGATACCCTTCTACATACTATTGGTTCCGGTGATGATGGCGGCTCGCTTCGATCCCCTGGTGGCGGCCGCGACCATCTTGCTGGGGGCAGGGATCGGTACCCTGGGCTCGACCATTAACGCCTTTGCCACTGTCATCGCCTCCAATGCGGCGCAGATCCCCTTCACTCAGGGGATGATGCTCAGGATCGCCTTTTTGGTGATTGGCTGGCTTATTTGTGTGGCCTATGTGATGCGCTATGCCGCTAAGATCCAAAAAGATCCGACTCAATCGATTGTTTATGACCTGCGTGAGTCCAATCGTAAGCACTTCCTGGCTAACATTGATGAGGACGAAGTCCTTGAGTTTACCCTCAAGCGAAAATTGGTTCTGATCCTGGGGACCCTGGCTTTTGCTGTCATGATCTGGGGTGTCGTAACCCAGGGCTGGTGGATGGCCAAGATGGGCGCGGTGTTCCTGGTGTTCAGTATCATCATCGCCTTCGTGGCACGGATGAGTGAGGAGGAGTTTATCTCCACCTTCATTGATGGTGCCCGGGATCTCCTTGGGGTTGCCCTGATCATCGGGGTGGCGCGTGGTATCGTGGTGGTGATGAACAACGGCATGATCACCGATACCATTCTGCATGCCTTTGAAGACTCGGTCCATGGCCTGTCCAACATAGTGTTTATCAATGTGATCTACTGGATTGAGGTGCTGATGTCCTTCCTGGTGCCATCAAGCTCTGGCCTGGCGGTGCTGAGTATGCCGATCCTGGCGCCATTGGCTGACTTTGCCCATGTGGGACGTGAGCTGGTGGTCACGGCTTACCAGTCAGCATCCGGCCTGGTGAATCTGGTGACTCCAACCTCTGCCGTGGTGATGGGAGGACTGGCGATTGCCCGGGTTCCTTATAATCGCTATCTCAAGTGGGTTGCGCCGCTGATCCTGATTTTGGCTGTGGTCTCGATGATCCTGCTGAGTATCGGGGTGATGATCGGCTAACTTTGTCGATTGGTGACCTGCGACGCCCTGCCTTCGTGCAGGGCGTTTTTTATTGCTAATCCGAAGTGACAACGCTCTCAAGTATTATTGTTCGGCCTAATCATCCTGTTACCGTTTGTGAAATATATTTGCGCCAGGGAATCCACCGGGGATCACCAGGGGACGGGCTTTGGATGGGAGCTCGTTCGTTAAACCGGGGAGTTCAGATTACTCTCAGGGAAGGGAGAGGCTTTTGACAAACTCCAGAGCCTTCTCAAGGGTGTCGGTTGTCAGTAGCCAGGGAAGGGCAGAGTAACCACAGGCTTTCGAGAGATACATTTTTTGTAAGGGGTGAGTCTGGACCAGGATCACTCCGAGGCAGCCATGCCGGGCGAGCTCCATATAACTCTGCCCAAGCTCAAAGATTGCGGCTTCGGTCATCAGGCCATCGGCGCTGGGAGCTTCGATAAAGCACCAGTCCCTGAGATTTTGCTTCTCCAGGATGCCGAGCAATACCCTATGCTGCTCAATGATGCCTTCTTTGTTGAATGAGCCTGACGGGCAGTGGATGATCGCCCGTCCCTGTTGCTGGTAGTGACTCAGTCCATGGGCTGAAAACAGAGGATCGTTCACTACCATAGTACCCGATTGTTGATGACTCTCAGTGAGAGTTTAAATTGAGCTCCAGGGCTTTGCGAATCGAGTGATAGCTCTGCTTGATGCGAGTGATATGACGCGGGGCGATCAGCACCACATCGTTACCGGCTACCGAACCCATTACCTCTGGCATGGGTTGGCGATCCAGCAGGCGGGCCACCACATTGGCTGCCCCCGGCGCTGTCTTGATCAGGATGACATGTTCGTTATGACTGATATCGCGCACCATTTCCGGGACTGAGCGGGCGTTGTCTACGGGTTCGAGTTGCTGTTCAACCAGGGTGTAGACTTTTTTACCGCTGGCATTTTGCGCCTTGACGACTCCGAGGCGGTGCAGCAGCCTGGAAACAGTTGACTGACTTATCTCTGCAAAGCCAGCCTGGGCGAGTTCGCTGCGGATCTCCTCCTGAGTTGAGCAGCACTGTTTTTCGACGATCAGCCGGCATGCATCCAGCTGTTGTGTTTCCTGGCAGTGTCGTCCCTGACCGGATCTGTTCTCACTCACTGCACTCCTCCCTAATCTCTGGCATAGTCGAGTCGATCTGAACCTGTATTATACGGAGTTTATGGGGTACCGACAGCCAGAAACAGCAACGCCAGGTCCTTTTTGTGAACCTGGCGCTTTTTCTCGTGTCACAGAGGCTAAATCGGATTAGTGACCGACGATATCCCGTGAGAAAGACTTTTCACAATACTTGCATTTAAGCTGTACATCTTGGTTGACCGCCTTGACCCTGAAAGAGCTACTGACAGGTTCATGGTGGGAGATACAGTTTGAGTTCGGGCAGTCAAATACGCCGGTGATCCGCTCAGGGAGGCGGACCTCATATTTGTTGATCACCTGAAACTCTTTGATGATATTGATGGTCGCCTCTGGAGCGAACAGTGCCAGCTGGTTCGCCTGAGGCTCGGTCAAAATGGTGTTCTCAACCTTGATGAGGTCTTTCTTGCCCTGCAATCCGGATGGCAGGTTGAGACCCACGGTGATCCGCTCGCCATTATTGGTCAGGTTAAACAGGTGCAGGATCTTGACGCCGGCGCCTGCCGGAATGTGGTCGATGACAGAACCATTCTCAATGGCTTCGACTTGCAGTTGCTTCTTCTCAGTCATGACGACCTCCTTATACGCTTGGGTTGAGGATGAGGGATAGCAGGGCTTCGCGGGCGTAAACCCCGTTCTCTGCCTGCTCGAAGTAGTAAGCGTAGGGGGTTTTATCGACCTCGACACTTATCTCATCAACCCGTGGCAGGGGGTGCAGGATCTTGAGGTTATTTTTGACCTCTTTGAGGCTGTCTGTGGTGAGGATATATTTGGATGCCATGTACTTGTACTCGGTCTCATCGAAGCGCTCTTTCTGAACCCGGGTCATATACAGGACATCCAGCTCTGAAACCACCTCCTCGATGCTCTCATGGCAGCTGTAACGAATTCCCTTTTCGTTGAGCTCATCACAGATATAGTCGGGCATCTTCAGTGCATCCGGTGCGATAAAGAAGAAGCGGCAGTTAAACAGGCTCAGGGCCTGGGCCAGTGAGTGAACCGTGCGTCCATACTTGAGGTCCCCGACGAAAGCGACATTGAGCTCGTCCAGGGTATTTTGGGTTTCGAAGATGGAAAAGAGATCCAGCAGGGTTTGGGTTGGGTGCTGGTTTGAGCCGTCACCACCGTTGATGATTGGCACATCGGAGAATTCAGAAGCCAGCCGTGCCGCGCCCTCCTGAGGGTGACGCATCACCACCGCATCACTGTAGGAGCCGATGATCTTCATCGAGTCGGCCAGGGTTTCCCCTTTTTTGGCAAGGGAGGTATTGCCACCGTTATCAAAGCCGATAACAGAACCCCCAGCCGTGAAATTGCGGTCTCAAAGGAGAGGCGGGTACGAGTGGATGCCTCAAAGAAACAGCTGGCGATCACTTTGTTTTTCAGCAGCTCAGGCTGTGGATCGGCCTTGAGTCGGGCGGCGGTCTGAACCACCAGCTCAAGCTCTTCACGGCTCATGTCCGGGATGGAGATGACATGCTTTTGATAGAGTGGGTTGCTCATCATGTGCGTTCCTTTGTGATGGAGTTGGGGGGATTTAGATAAAAAAAAGCCCCTGATAACAGGGGCTTTTTTTGAAAAATTGGGGATTTGTTGAAACAGGTTGAATAGAAAAAAGAGTGTGGCGACCGACCTGGGAGGATGTCGGAGCGTCGAGGTGAAGAAGTTTCGAATGAAATTTCGTACATGACCCAACCTGGATAAAAAATCCTCGAAATTTTATTGCTATTTGAGAGATTGTCAAGGTTTTTTTATCCGGGACTGGATCGGGAGGCATTCGGGGTTAGGGGGTCACCAGGAGGCCAGGACTCTTCGGGGATTGGATCGCCCGAGGAGTCCTGGGGGATTACATGAAAAACTTGGTTTTTGGCGTCAGCAGCCAGATCTCATGCTCCGGCAGCAGTAGCTGCGGGCTGTTATCATACATCGATTTGAGGTAGGCAAACCTGTGATGTCCCTCTAAGAGATGCAGCTTTGCCATCGGCCTGCCCGAAGGATCGTTGAGCTGCTGGTTATTGTTTAACACGATAATTGGCTCTGGCCAGCTCCCCTGTTCCAGCATCGATTGAGCAAGCCAGCTGTCCCGGACATAACTATTATCCTGGTGGACCCGGCTCCAGTAGTTGATGGTGTCACGCCGGTGGGTCCCCAGCTCCTGAATCAATACTTTCGTGGAATAGCATAACTTTTCAAAATGGATCTGTTCCAGATCCAACCATCCCCAGTTCGATTCAAACCCACGCCAATGGCGAAAAATCCAGTGCTGCAGGATGTTTTGTGGAATGTCAGGCACCTCTCGTCGCATGCGGCTCAGGTATTCCGGGCATTTTTCTTCGCTGCAGTCGCTGCGAAAATGCAAGGGGGCGAGTGTTCGCATCAGATGATAATTAAGCATGATGTTCCCTCCCTGGGTTGCCGCGTAAAGTGCCTTTAATCTTTAATTTGACATATTTATGGCGTAAAAGGTAGATAAATATGTAATATGCAATTTTGTGACCTGCGGTCAGCTGATTTGTGCCTTTGGCGCAATTGCCACTGCCGAGCGGCGACGGGAAGAGACTCTTGTTTGCCCTACGGGCTGTTGTTTTATCCTTTCGGCACAGATGTCGGGGCGCCGACAGCGCCCTACTTTTGTATCGCCAAAAGTAGGCAAAAACTCGCTGCGCGCTGCGAGTCCATCCGCAGAGCTACGCGGCTCGGCATCCTGCCTCGAATACAAGATTCATTTCAAATCTGAGTCACAGCGTGTGATCGGAGAGAGGAAGTTAATCCCCCCGTGAGCGAGCGCGAGGCGAGCCGTAGAAGATTCAGGTCGAATCACATGGGTGACGTTTCTCTTAGAGAAACAAAACGAGAGACAAGGAAGTCAAACTGGGAAGGCTTATCAGGGATGATAAGCGTGATGAGAGCTTAGCCGCTACAGGGATGTTGCGTCTAAGCGGTGCCTTAATGCTCAGGTGAGCCAAGGATTAAGCAAGATCCGGGGCGCGAGGGGCTTGCAAAGGGGAAGGCGTTTGCCCCTTTGCTCGCTGTCGGGCGATCCCGACAATTACTGCAAACCTGCCATCCGCAGGATAAAGATCGACGTAGTTCGACCTGCGGTCAGCTGATTTGTGCCTTTGGCACAATTGTCCGGCCGCGGACTACGGGTCAGGGGGACTGCTCACCCAGTCCCCCTAACAACCCCGAGGGTGCCCCTCGATTCGTATATCTCCTCAAAACCATTTGCTCCCTAAAGCTCAGCATAGACACGCCATCCATGGCGTGGCTATGCACTCATGGCGTCCAGCCATTCAGCTTCAATCGCGGCATATTTTTTCGGTACGAATCAAAGGGGAGTTATGCCAGTGAGCCAGCACTATAGTGAGTTTTATCGTGCTCCTTTGCTGTGGATCTGGTTTAAAGCATGAAGTGCAGCTTATTCACGATACTGGAATCGGAGAGAGGAAGTTAAATCCCCGTGAGCGAGCATCGAGGCGAGCAGTAGAGGATTGAAGTTGAGCAACAGGATGTTGTGAAAGCGTAGCCAGGCCATGGAAGGCCTGTTTACGTGGTGCTTCAAGTCTCAGGGAAGCCGAAAGTTCAGCGAGGTGCGGGGTGTCCTTGGGAGTGAAGAGGGTATTGGACAAGCAATACCTTTTTCCCGCCGCCGCTCGGCAGCGGCAATGTGCCGCAGGCACAATTATTCTGACCGAAGGTCAACAAGCACCTCAGTGCCATGCCCCCGCATGTAGATGCTGGTTCATGATGGGCAGTAGCTGGGATTGGATGATTGGCTTGGAGATATGAAAACCTTGTAGCAGATCGCACTCAAAATCATCGAGAAGCTCGCGCTGCTGGGCGGTTTCAACCCCCTCAGCGATAGTGGTGAGGTTCATCTGCTGCATCATATTGATCATCGAATTCATGAATCTCTGGTTCTGCCTGGATTGGCCGAGCTGCATGATAAAGGAGCGATCAAACTTCACCGTATCAAAGGGCAGGCGGTTGAGGGTGGCAAAGGAGGAGTAGCCGGTGCCGAAATCATCGATGGCTAATCTAAAGTCATGTTGTTTAAAGCGGCTACACAGCCCCAGAGCATGTTCGTAATCCTGAAGCATCATGCTTTCGGTGATCTCAAGCTCAACCCGCTCGGTGGCGATCTGGTACTCTTCACAGTTACGCAGTAACACCTTCATCAGCACAGGGTCGGAAAATTGGCAGGGACTTAGATTGATCGCCATATTCAAGGATGGGAAGCCATTTTTATCCAGCTGGCTGAGTAGCCGCAGGGAATGTTTGATCACCCAATGGCCTAAGGCATGGATCTGCTGGGTATTTTCCAGTACCGGAATAAACTCCAGTGGCATCATCATCCCCCGTTGAGGGTGCTTCCAACGGATCAGGGCCTCAAATCCCTCTAAGTGATTGGTGTGGGCATTGACCTGGGGCTGCAGGGATAAGCGCAGTTCATTATGGGTGATAGCGTTAGGAAAATCGGCTTCAATCACAAAGTTATCGGCCAGCTGGTGATGAGACTCAGGACTGAACAGGCAGAACTGATTGCCTCCCTGGCGCTTGGCCTCATGCATGGCTGTATTGGCTCGGCGCATCAACTCCCGGTGGCCATTGTCTGCATTTTCAGCCATGGCGACCCCGATACTGGCGGTTGCATGATAGTTGCGTTGATTGATTTTCCAGGGTTTTTGAAATTCACCGAGAACCTTGTTTAACACGATTGGCAGATCGCTACTGTTTTGCAGCCCCTTGAGCAGCACTGCAAATTCATCCTCGGCGAGACGACACACCAGATCCATCTCCCGCAGCTTATGGGTTAGCCGTTCGGCAACCAGCTGCAGGAGGCGATCGCCTGTGGGGTAGCCGTGTTTAAGGTTAAACTTTTCGAACTCATCCAGGTTGAGGCATAAAAGCGCCAGCATCTGCTGTGTGCGCCCCAGGGTCGCCAGCTCTTTTTAAGCTGGGTTAGAAAGAGTGAGCGATTATCCAGCCCGGTCAGTGGGTCTTGCAAAAAGGGGTTGACGGGATCGCTCAGTGAGTTGAAAGGAGCTTGGGGATCCATTGCATGCTGCTCTTTGGACGTGTGGAGCTCGGGGTGGCGCTTCCAGTAGAAGATCAGGATCAGCAGTGCTGCAGCAAACAACAGGTTTGAACAAAGAAGTAGAGTCAGCAGCATGGCGACCTCCTGTCAGTGCCAGATATTTCCTTTCTGCAAATGTTGTTCCAGTGTTTCAACCAACCGCTCTTCCGGGATTGGTTTGGAGAAATAGTTCCCCTGAATGGTATCGCAGCCAAGACCCTGTAGCAGATCCAGCTGCTGACAGGACTCGACCCCCTCGGCAACCACCTGGCAATGCATCAGTTGCACCATGTTGATCAGTGCCCCGATAAACTTCTGATCATTCTTGGAACGAGTTATTTTGACGATGAAGGAGCGGTCAAACTTGACCGTGTCAAAGGGCAGTTTATTCAGGTATGAGAGCGAGGAGTAGCCGGTTCCGAAATCATCAATGGCCAGGCGGAACTCATGTTTTTCATGGCCCGCATCAGCTGCTGAGTGGTTTTAAAATCTTTGATCATCACGGTTTCCGTGACCTCAAGCTCCACCCGCTTGGGAGGGATATTATGCTTGCTGCAGGTGCTCAGCAGATGGCGCAGCAGATCCGGGTCCGAGAACTGGCGGGCGCTCAGGTTGATAGCGACCGACAGGGGAGGGAATCCCTGTTCATCGAGCATCTCCATTAGCTTGAGAGCATGGGAGATAACCCAGCTGCCCAGGGTGTTGATATGATCCGTATCTTCAAGAATTGGGATAAATTCACCGGGGAGGATCAGCCCCTGCTCAGGGTGCTGCCAGCGGATCAGCGCCTCAAAGCCCTCGAGCTCATTATCCTTAGCCGACACCTTGGGTTGCAGATGTAGCCGCAGCTCCCCTTTCTCTATCGCCTCAACAAACTCGGTTTCGATAGCAAAGGAGCGCACCGCCTGCTGGTACATCCCCTCACTAAACATCACATATTGGTTGCGGCCCAGGCGCTTGGCTTCATACATGGCGATATCGGCACGCTTGAGAAGCTCCTCACTGCGAATTTTCGGCGAGTCAGCAAAGGCAACCCCGGCACTACTGGTCACCAACAGGTTACGGTTGGCAAGGTAGACGGGGCGGTTCATCTCATAAGCGATCTTTTCCATGATGAGTTCGATGTCGGCTACCTGAGACAGACCGGTCAACAGTACGGTAAACTCATCCCCCCCAAGGCGGCATACCATATCCATATCACGCACACAGTTTTTGATACGGTGGGATACTATTTTCAGTAGCTCATCACCATAGTGGTGACCCAGGGTGTCGTTGATCGATTTGAACTTATCGAGATCGAGAAAAATGATCGCCATCAGGCGCTGAGTCCGTCCCAGGGTGGCGATTGATTTATCGAGCTGGAACAGGAACATAGATCGGTTGGCAAGTCCGGTGAGGGCATCGTACATGGCGATCTGTTCAAGCTGCTTGGTTTTATCCTCGATCTGTTGCTGCATCTGCTCCAACTCCAGGGACAGAGAGGTTGTCGCATCACTCAAAAGATCCAGCTCATCATGGACCAGGGCATTGGGGACCTTGAGCTCATCACGAAACTCCTGATAGCGATGCTGAGCCAGCAGTGGCAGTTTTTGCGAAAGCAGGCGAATTCGCCTGAGTGGGGCCAGGGTGATAAAGATCCCAAGGGCGGCCAGCAAGATGATGCTGCTGATCCCAAGCAGTGCAATATTCTTGATGTTATTGCGCAACACCTGTTTCTGCTGGGAGATATCCTTGATGAGGAGCAGGTTCGCGGTTTTCGGATCCAGCTTCTGGTGGACCGGCAGCGACCAGAGCATGAAATGCTTACCGGCCAGGGTTAGCTCGACCCCTCGTTGCCCGATGGCGCTCAGCGGCATGCGGGTGGATGCCTTGGCCAGTAGTTGAAAAGTGGCGTTGCCATTGGTCAGCGAGGGAACCGTGGCCTGCCAGTTACCAAGGTAGCGGGCTTCGCGCTCCGGGCGATCTTTTTTTGCCGGGTTAAGCAGGGCGACATCAATTTCATTGAGGCGGCTAAATTCAATCATGGTCTCCAGCAGGCTGGAGCTCATTACCAGTACCTGGGTGCCAAAGATGCTATGAATTGGGATCCCCACATACAAAGAGCACTCCCGGGTGCACTCGATCACCGACTCGGGGAGTTTACTCTTCATCACCTTGGCTGCGATATTCCCCCCTGGTAATCGGGTAGTGAAGACAGACGCAGGATAGGCTTATTGCTCTTGGCGCCATACAGGGCGATGCCATCGATATTGGCCAATAGCTGCAGATTGGGCCAGGTCTGTTTCAGCAGATTAAAGCCGCTTTTGTTGGAGCTCTCTTCGGCCTGGACAAAGAAATTCCCTACCTGCTCTCCGAGCAGCACCAGGTGATCGGTCAGCTGTTGCAGCAGGAAGTCGTAGTCGTTTTGGTAGTGGCTATATTGGAGCTGGAGATCCTCATCCATCAGGTTGCGCAAGTGCCGCTGGGAGACAAAGCCATAGATACTGATGATAAGAGTCAGCAGAAACAGGATCGTCGTGATTATTTTGCAGCTTAAGCTGAAATAATGACTATGTTGAGGACGCTCCATACCGCTCCTTAAAACCGGTAGCTCACCTGAACCGCAAACAGACGCCAGCGCGCGTGAGTGTTCACACTTGGATCCGGGTTGCCGATCGGTGGCAACCAGGAGGCTCCATCCACCCAGTGGTGCTCCAGCTGTATCAGCCAGTGATCATCCGGATGCCAGGAAGCGCCAATGGTCCAGTCCTGGCTATTGGCAAAATATGTAGGAAATAGCCCCCCTGGGATCCGACTCAAATAATCACCGTTTTTATCGTTCTTATCGTTGTAGTGTAGATCATAGCGGGCCAGCAGAGTCCAGTCGTTGCTGGGGAAGAAGCGCAGCTGCGCATACCAGGACTGCATGGTGCGATCGTTATTGAAATAGTTGTTCCCATTGGTAATCACAAAGCCTCTAAGATCCATGCGCCGTTCACCATACTCGGTGACAAACTCCCACCAACGCTCCCGGTACTGCAGGCTAAACACGCTTTGCAGGGAGTGGATACCACCACTTTCGATGATTGCGTTTGATGAGTCATAGTGCACATTACTACGGGTCAGGTTGGCGGCCAGTAGCCAGCGATCGATCTGATAGCGCAGATCGAAATAGTAGTTGATCGCCGAGCTCCAATCTCCGGGATAAGTTGGCCCCAGCACATTATCGTTAAACTTGCTGTCGATCACATTTTTGCCAACAGCCGCTTCGGCGGTGAGGGTGCCGTAATCCAAAAAGAAATCCGACTTCACCTTGAGCCCATCCATCCCCAGCATAAAGTCCCTGAGCCCTTCGGAGTAGATTGACTGAGGCAGATAGATGCTGGGACGGGTGAAGGGGATATCCCGGGTACTGTTATACAGGCCTATCTGGCTCTTGAAGCGGCCAATCGACAGGGTTTGCTCACTGTTGGGCAGGAGGTTATCGCTCAAATCCAGTTGCAGATAATCCAGGCTCAGACCGTTGTCATTGTGATCGCCTGTGTCCTGGTAGATGGTCTGGCCGGTGAGGCTAATCCCCGGGGTGAAGTGCCAACGGGCCGATAGCCCACCACTATACAGCATGGTCGATCCACCATCACCATTGACCAGGAAGTTATCATAGTTGGTATCGGCAAAACCTCCCGAGAGGTAACCCTGCCAATGCAGCTTATTGTTTTCTGCAGCTAGTGAGGATGCGCTTATCAGAACCAGCAGTAGGCTAATCAATCGTAACATGATCAACCTCCTCTGCCATGCGTGGGGTCGTCAGGCAGGCATATCCAATGGCTCCTGGCGTGGTGGCTACTTTTTGCAACATATCCGAGCCTGTTTTAACCCGGGTTGGGGCTTGTCCGGCTCCTGAGAAGACCTGGCGATACCAGATCCGGGAAAGTTGGTAGGGAAACATAGATAGATATTGCTCACTGAACTGCTGATGCAGGCTGCTATTGGATGGGAGAACAAAAACATGGATGGGGCTACCATCACTCCAGAAGGTCCGTTTCATGGTAAATATGGTCAGAAGTTGCTGCTTACTCAGAGTTTGAATGGATGATCCCGGGGTGGTGATAACCTTCAGCTGCTCAGGTGAGCAGGCCTGGGGCTCAGAGGCAGCACTCAGAGCAGGGTACAGCACGAATAATAGCATCCAGCAAAGTAACGAGGTGGTGCGTCCTTTCACCCTTGATCCCTCAAAGTGGTTAATCTCTTTATTATTAACGTATTTCTAATGATAGTGGTAGATGCCTGTGAGTGCAGCGGCAGATATCACTGTTTACTAATTAGGCGAACGGATTTTTTTTTGTAAATAGGGCTTTACCTTACCCGCTGAATACGTATAATCCATCTCGACTTCAGCAGGGGCGTAGTTCGAATTGGTAGAACAGCGGTCTCCAAAACCGATGGTTGGGGGTTCGAGTCCCTCCGCCCCTGCCAAATTCTCATCAAGATAGTCATTTTCCACCATGAACGCATTACAGATACAAACCTTACAAGAGATGGGTTTTGAACTCTGGAGTTTGCGTGACCAATTTTCTTCAGATAGCCCGTTTTTTCACCATAGTCCTTTAAAAGAGCACTCATCCAAATCTCAGGCTCTGGCCGTTCCACAGCAGTGTCGCCTGTTACTGGTTATAGGTAATGATGCCTCAAGTCAGGAACCTTTGCTAAGCTCGGTGCTGCAGGCCCTGGGAATTAAGGTCAGTGAGCTTTTTGTGACCTCTGAGCGAGAGTTTTGCAACGGGGTGTCCCATACCCCCTCAATCTGTTGGTTTGCCGGTGTGAGTCCTCAGCCGATGGGAGAGGGCCAGATAATCGAAACTTTGGCACTGGAGAGCTTACGCCAGGACTGGCAAGCCAAGCGCGCGCTGTGGCGTGAGCTGCGAGAGCTCGATGTTTGAGACTCTACCCATTGAGGCGCAGGATCTCGATGAGCTGCTGCATCTTGAGACCTTGGCTCAGGAGTACCCCTGGTCGCGCCAGCAGCTGGCCTCCTGCATCGGCGGCCGCTATTTTGGTTCACGGCTGGTTTCAGGCGGACAGACGTTCGGCTTTTATCTTGCTGATCTTATCGGGGGGAGTCGACTCTGTTTAATATCTGCATCGCGCCGGCTTTTCGTCGTCGTGGCCTCGGCCGGCAGTTGCTGGAGCACCTCATTGGGCAGCTGAAGCAAAAAAAGGCGGATCTGCTATGGCTTGAGGTCAGGCGCTCGAATCAGGCTGCTTTGAATCTCTATCAGGAGCTCGGTTTTGAGTCTCAGGGAGTTCGCAAAGACTACTACCCGGCTGAAAGTGGCCGTGAAGATGCTTTGGTGATGCGTTTAACTCTTCCACAGAAAAGCTGAACTCTAAAAACACTTTTTGCCTGTACTATCCTTGGCCGTTGGTAAGCTTTCTGGTATCAAACAGCTCAAATACCTAAACCACCTACCTGTACCATGAAGTATTTGAGCCATGGATGGCGAGCCACGTAGCTCGATGGAGGGACTCATCGCGCGCAGTAAGGTTTTGCCTACTTTTGACGATCTAAAAGTTGGGTGCTGTCGGGCACCCCCCGACAGGGTTTGCAGCTGTTCGGCAAACCAGGAGCATCAGCATAAACTTTAAAGGCAATAACGCTTAGCTGCACGGTGATGGCATCTGCCACAGAAATGGCTGATGAAAACAAGATTAAGGCTCTGAATGAGTCAATCCCTCTATACTCAAAAAAAGTGATTTTTTCGGGTAGCTTATGTGGCCTTACCGGTTATTGGTTCCTCTGATGCTTTTTTCATCCCTCGCAGCAGCGACAGATATCTATCAATATGTGGACTCGCGGGGGTGGTCAGCTTTACCGATAAGATAGACAAGGCCGCACCCTATAAGCCCCAGCTACTAAAAATCGGTCATAGTAAATCGACTCTGAGTACCAGGGTGGTTAAACGTGAAGATGGTCACTACCTTTTTGCCTATAACTCTCATCCGGTTTCGGTTCGCATCGAGTTTTTGTTTAGTGAGCTTATCAATGCCAGCACCGGCCAATCCGGCCCGCTGATTTTTGAACTTCCGGCCCTTCGTGAAATTGCACTGCTTAAAATAACCCCGGTTAAAGAGGGCCAATGGAGCTACCGATATCAGCATCGCCTGCTGACAGATGAGATCCTCTCTTCTGGAGATATAGTACTGACGACCCTACCGTTTTGGGGGCGGTTTCAGGTATCCCAGGGATTTATGGGGAGCTTTAGCCACCAGGGACCACAGAATCGTTACGCCATTGATGTGGCTATGCCGCTGGGTAATCCGATTGTGGCGGTCCGCGATGGTGTGGTCATAGAGGTGGTGGATCGACATAGGGATCTCGGCTCGGCGAAGGGGAAGCGCTCTGAGATGAACCATATTCGTCTCAAGCACCGGGATGGCAGTTACAGCCTGTATGCGCATATCCAGAATCGAAGTGCCAGGGTGAAGGTTGGACAAAAGGTTAAAGAGGGACAGCTGCTGGCTCGCTCCGGATTTAATGGCTTTAGCACAGGTCCCCATTTGCACTTTGCGATGCAGCGCAAGCGCGGTGATAAGTTTATCTCTATACCTTTTAACTTCTCGGGTAAGCGACCGGAGCGTTTTGCCTGGCTTGGAAGTTATCTGCAACGGCCAGCGGCGACTCAATAGAAGCACCTATTACTCGACCAGGGCGCTTTTAGGGTGAGCTAACTGTTGTTGAGCTCCTTAGTCAACACATCCCTTGGGATCTTCAGTGTCTCATTGATCGCCATGGTGATGGTGGTGGGAGACAGGGGCATATAGTTACCCCGGCTATAGCTAGGGGATGGCATCCAGATCTGCTCCAGATCCACCAGCACATGGATGGGACGCGGCATATCATCGACATTGTTCTGGACAAACAGGGCCGGAAGACGACTCTGGTAGGGGTAGCGTCGCGCCAGATTACGGCTGTTATCAGTAGCACTGATATTAAGGCGGATCTTGATGAATTTTTTAAGCTCTGCTTTTAGCTCTTTATCCCGCAGAAAATGCTCCTCAAACAGCTTGCAGCGCCGGCAACGCTTTTTCTCGATGAGGACTAACAGCGGTTTGCCGCTACCCATCGCCTCGGCGCGTCCCTTCAGATAGCCTCTTTCATTCTCAAACCAGATGATCGGGGTGAAGGGCTCGGGAATTTCTGCCGGACGTTTGAGGTAAAACCAAGCCACAGCACCCAGTAGCACTATCAGTGCACCAATCAGGGCGCCCAGGCTATGGCGTAATAGCTGTTGTTTCACAAGGTTTCTCCGCTAATATGGCGATATCCTCTGATATCTCTAAGTATATTGCAGCAGATAAGTTTCGCTTGAGTTCGAAACTTATCTGCGTTTTTGTTGCCTATAGGGAGTTTCCCCTCTGGCAGGATTTGCTAAAAAAACATACACTAAGCCTCAGGGGAAGCTCGTTATGGAGTGCTGCTTCCTCGTTTTTTGCTTAGCGAGAGGGAAACTCTTATGAAGAAAACTTTGATTGCACTGGCGGCGGCGGCAGTCCTGGCTGCAGGTGGCGCTATGGCTGCTCCAGCTACCGGTAGTGGTACGGGGGGGGCTCAGGTAGCACCACAGGTGCGACTACAGGAACCACCACGGGAACTACCACAGGCTCTACTACTGGGGCGACAGTCGCAACCGGCACAGCGACCACAACCGGCGTCACCACAGGCACCATCACTGCGGTTGCAGTGGGAACCGCGGGTGCGGTTGCGGCGGCTGCAGCGGCCGTGGCCAGTAACTCTGATACCACAGGGACCACTGCGACGACAGGCTCTACCTGATCTCTGCTGTGAGTTTAAAAGCCGCCTCATTGGCGGTTTTTTTATGTTTGTGATCCAGTGCCTGCTATCCATTTAGCAAAGCTCTGGCTATCTGGTTTGCTACCAACAAACAGGGTATATTCGAGTCTGGGGCAGCCGTGACTGCCACTAACTCCCATTGCAGTGTGAGGTCAAGGACAGATGTCTTGTGCGGTTCGATTGAGGGTCATATTGATGATCCTGATGGCGTTGCTTCTCAGCAGTTGCAGCGCAAAGTTTCAGCAGGTGGGTGAAACCGCCAAGCTTGCATTTTTGGGGCAGAAGGGGGCCGAGCTCACACCAGAGCAGATCGCAGCCATTCCCTATGCCAGTATCTATGCCCGCCAGGGTGACGGCCCCCAAGCCTTTATGGTACTGGCTTTTGCTGAACAGGGGCTGGATAAATGGGTTTCCAGCGACCATGCGATGCTGGTGACCCGTAAAGGGCGGCTGGTCAAAGCGATCGGCCTGGAACATCAGCTAATTTCAGTCTCCAATCAGCAAAAAGACCCTGTTATTGAAGGTCTAAAACCCGCGAATATGCCCCAAAGTTATAGCCGGAAGATAAGCTGGATGCCCGGATACTTCAGTGATATCAAGGAGGAGTCCAGCTTTCAATTTATCGGCAAAGAGCAGTTGACTATTGCCGGCCACAGCATGGAGCTCAATAAATTCACCGAGTTCCTTACCATTCCCGCCTTCGACTATCAGGCGGTCAATACTTTCTGGGTCGAGCCGGACACCGGGCTGGTTCGTAAAAGCATCCAGCACTACGCGCCGGATGTGCCACCTCTGACCATCACTCAGCTCAGACCCTACATAGGAAAGTATTCATGATGCGTAAACTACTAGTTGTCGGGATGCTGCTGTGTGCGGTTTGGTCACAGGCATCCCGTGCCGAGATTTTTTTGAAGGTCACGGGCCAGGAATCAGGCCAGTACTGGCTGAGCCAGAGTAAAGTCCGGGTGAGTCAGCTGGTATTGAAGGCGACCCATGGCAAAGAGCTCTGGTATCGGGGCGCCAGCCTGCAGACCGATCTGAGCGATGCCGATACCCGGGCGCTGAAGCAGAAGCTTGAGCAGGAGCTCAGCGGGCTCTATGAAAAATATCTTAAAGATGATGATGATGCCGAGGCCGCCAGCATCAAGGTACTCTTGGATGAGGTTAGAAGGCTTTCGCCCCAGGGACGCCTGCTGACACCATTGGATCCGGACCTGCTGCGGCTACAACCTCAGCATGATCTGCTACTTAAAACTACTAAATTCAGGGAGACTTCTGGCAGGGCCGAACATATTGAGCTCTATCTTCCCAAGCAGCCTGATACCATCAAGTTGATGGGGCTGATTAACAAACCAGGTGCCGTGACCTTTGTGCCGGCCCAGCCGGTTTCCGGCTATCTCAATGAGATGGAGCGACTCAAGCTGGCAAGCCACAACCAGGTATATCTCATTCAGCCCGATGGTGAAATTAGCCAGGCGCCGGTTGCCTATTGGAATCACCTTAAGCGTTACCTGGCTCCGGGAGGCACCCTTTTTGTGCCGCTGGCGGGCAGTGACTATCAGCAACTCAATTATCAGATCGCGACCCTGGTGGCGCGGCAGATCCGAACTTAGGCAGGGATGTAGCTGTGAAGAAAATAAGCTTATTAGTGGGGTGCTGTCTGCTGGGCATCTATGGTCAGGCTCAGGCGAGCAGCCTGGTGGAGCAGGTCCCCATCGCGTCACTGACCGATTTTGGGGATACCGGGCTGATTCAGATGCCTTCGGCACGGATGGCACCCGCCGGCGAGTTTAGTGCCAGCGTTAACCATGTTTATCCCTACTCCTATCTCAACCTCTCCCTGCAGCCCTTTTCCTGGCTGCAATTTACCGGGCGCTATGTGAATATCCAGGGGGTCAGATATGGGGCCGAGAGCTTATCAGGTGACCAGGATTATAAGGATAAGAGCATCGATGCCAGGGTACGGCTGCTGAGCGAGGGCTATTACAATCCTGAGGTTTCTCTCGGGGCGCGTGACCTCGGGGGGACCGGGCTTTTTTCAGCGGAATACCTGGTGGCTTCCAAACGGGTTTATGACTTTGATTTTACCCTGGGGATGGGCTGGGGTTACTTGGGGCAGCGCGATAATGTGAAAAACCCCTTTACCTGGGCGAGCTCCTCCTATGAGACCCGCACCAACGATGTGGGCAATGGCGGCACCATAGATACCGGCGCCATGTTCCACGGCCCGGCGGCCCTGTTTGGCGGCATCGAGTACCAGACTCCCTGGCAACCACTCAGGCTCAAGATTGAGTATGACGGCAACAACTACAAGAATGATTTTGCCCCCAATATAGATGCGGCATCCCCCATCAACTACGGCGCCGAGTTGCAACTGAGTAAATATTTCGGGCTGCGTCTTGGCTATGAGCGGGGTAATACCTGGATGTTGGGGCTGACCATGCGCACCAACTTCAATGAGATCATTCCCCACTCCCACCTGGATGAGGCACCGGCCGAGGTGAAACCCTCCAAGGTTAAGTCGATGGATGAGGTAGACTGGCAGAAACTCTCTCAGGATGTCAGCAAGAATGCCGGTTATCAGCAGCCAAGCTTCTACCGGGAGGGCGACAAGGTTACTCTGCGTGGTACCCAGAGGAAATACCGGGATGCCAAAGTTGGAGAGGATAGGGCCGCGCGGTTGATGGCCAATGCCCTGCCGGATACAGTTACGGGCTACCAGATTGTCGATGAGCAAAAGCGCCTGCCGTTGACTCAGACCAATATCCCGGCCAAGCCCTTTAAACAGGCCAAGGCCTACGAGATCTCAGAGCAGCAGCTTGATGACAGGGTCACCAACAGTTCACCACCTCATCAACCGGGCGAGCTTATGTACCAGGGCAGTCAGGGGGATCTCGGCTACTCCATCGATCCTGCATTTAACCAGTCGATCGGTGGCCCCGATGGCTTTATTCTGTATCAGCTGGGGCTTGTTCCGGGGGCCCGCTACTGGTTTACCGATCACCTGCAAGTCTATGGGTCAGCCTATATTAATCTTTTCGATAACATGGACAAGTTTACCTATACGGCGCCCAGCAACTTACCAAGGGTTCGGACCTATATCGCCGAGTATCTGAATCAATCGACGGTGCGCCTCAATAACCTGCAACTGACCCATTTTGATCGTTTTGGTGAGAACTGGTACAGCCAGGTCTATGGGGGATATCTGGAGATGATGTATGCCGGGGCCGGTGGTCAGCTCCTGTATCGGCCGCTGGATAAGCGTTGGGCTGTGGGTATCCAGACCGATGCGGTGAAGCAGCGTAGCTATGAGAACCAGCTGGGGATGCGTGATTACGACACCATCACCGGCCACCTAACAGGCTACTACCAGATCCCTTATGGTGGGCTTCTGGCCAAGGTGAGTGTCGGACGTTACCTGGCAAAAGACTGGGGTGGAACCATAGATCTCTCCAAGACATTTGCTAACGGGATCCGCGCCGGCTTTTTTGCCACCAAGACGGATGTCAGTGCCGAGGAGTACGGTGAGGGAAGCTTTACCAAGGGCTTTTACCTCTCGATTCCGTTTGATGTGATGACGGTACGCCCCAGCACCTCAACCGCTGATCTGAACTGGATCCCACTGACTCGCGATGGCGGGCAGATGCTCCAACATAAGTACGATCTCTACCAGATCACCTCGGCTCGTGAGTTTAACGAGAGCTAGAGGTATTTGTTATATGTCACCCGGGATCCTTAACAAAGATTCCGGGTGAATCTCATCCCGATTCATTCCCGTGATTTCTGCCGATACCTTTTGACAAGTGACGGTACCAATCATATTCTGCGACACCGGCACAACAGGAGACAGCCTGTTTTGTGACAAAGTTTGCAGAACTATTTTACAAACACATGAAACTGATTGTTTTTTTTTTGTGTTTGATGAGCGAAGATAGAACAGTTCTGCTGTTACAAAGCCAAAGGGCTGCGTGCTGAGCCGGCCACAAAAAATAGAACCAAAACCAGTTTTATCAGGATTGGCTGTATAACAGAGGTGATTTTGTTAATTCAATTCAGGGATATATCATGCAAATAGGTATACCAAAGGAGCGACTCGCCGGGGAGACCCGCGTTGCGGCGACACCTAAGACGGTTGAGCAGCTCAGGAAGTTCGGCTTCACGGTAGCTGTTGAGCAGGATGCAGGTCTGCTGGCAAGCTTTACCGATCAAGCATATGTTGATGCGGGAGCTGAGCTCGCAACCCCTGCCGATGTCTGGCAGAGTGAACTCTTGTTCAAACTGAATGCCCCAACCGATGAAGAGATAGAGTTGATCCCCGAGGGAGCAACCTTGGTCAGCTTTATCTGGCCGGCTCAAAATGAAGCACTGTTGAAAAAGCTCACCGCCAAGAAGATCAATGTATTGGCGATGGACATGGTGCCGCGGATCTCCAGGGCCCAGTCCCTGGACGCCCTGAGTTCGATGGCTAATATTGCAGGCTATCGCGCCGTGGTTGAGGCGGCTCACGAGTTTGGGCGCTTCTTTAATGGCCAGATCACCGCCGCCGGTAAGGTTCCACCCGCCAAGGTGCTGGTGATCGGTGCCGGTGTCGCCGGTCTTGCCGCCATAGGTGCGGCAGGCTCTCTGGGCGCCATCGTGCGTGCCTTTGATACCCGTCCCGAGGTGAGTGAGCAAATTGAGTCGATGGGCGCCGAGTTCCTGATGCTTGATTTTGAAGAGGATGGCTCCTCCTCCGATGGCTATGCCAAGGTGATGTCTGAAGCCTTCATTAAGGCGGAGATGGAGCTATTTGCCGAGCAGGCCAAAGAGGTGGATGTCATCATCACCACAGCGCTTATCCCGGGCAAGCCTGCGCCTAAGCTCATTACCAAAGCCATGGTCGAGAGCATGGCTCCCGGCAGCGTGATTGTTGACCTGGCGGCGCAAAATGGCGGTAACTGTGAGCTGACCGTGCCCGGTGAGCTTTCGGTGACCGACAATGGAGTGCGGATCATCGGCTATACGGATATGGCGGGGCGTCTGCCAGCCCAATCCTCCCAGCTTTATAGCACCAACCTGGTGAATCTCATCAAATTACTGTGTCCTGAAAAAGATGGTGCCATCACCCTCAACTATGAGGATGAGGTGATCCGCCACATGAGCGTGATTCAGGAGGGGGAGATCAGCTGGCCACCACCACCGATAAATGTCTCTGCTGCGCCTCAGCCTAAGCTCAAACCTGAGCCGGCCAAGCAGAAAAAAGAGGATGAGACACCCAAGTCCCATCTCAAGCACCATATCTCTATGGCCGTCGGTGTGGTGCTGTTTGGCTGGTTGGCGAGTGTCGCTCCGGTTTCATTCCTGTCGCACTTAACCGTGTTTGTTCTTGCCTGTGTGGTGGGGTATTACGTCATCTGGAACGTTACCCACGCCCTGCATACTCCGCTGATGTCGGTGACCAATGCGATCTCCGGGATCATAATCGTCGGGGCTTTGTTGCAGTTTGGCCATAACCACGCGATCATCGCGATCCTTGCCTTCGTGGCAACCCTCATCGCTTCGATCAATATATTTGGTGGCTTCACCGTGACTCAGCGCATGCTGAAGATGTTCAGGAAATAGGGAGAACAACAAGATGTCTCATGGACTCGTAATCGCGTCTTATATTGTTGCTGCCATCCTGTTTATCCTCAGTTTGGCTGGCCTCTCCAAGCAGGAGACGGCGCGTACCGGTAACTGGTACGGAATTATCGGGATGGCGATCGCCCTGATCGCAACCATCTGTAGCCCGGATGTTAGCAGTGTCGGATGGATTCTGCTGGCGATGGTGATCGGTGCGGTGATCGGTATCCGCTTTGCTCTCAAGGTTGAGATGACCGAGATGCCGGAGCTGGTGGCGATCCTCCATAGCTTCGTCGGTCTGGCGGCGGTATTCGTCGGCTATAACTCCTATATCGATCATGGGGAGCTGACCGGGGTCCTGCTCAATATCCACCTCGCCGAGATCTTCATCGGGGTGTTTATCGGTGCCGTGACCTTTACCGGCTCTATCGTCGCCTTCGGTAAGCTGCGTGGGATCTTCTCTTCGAGCCCGCTGATGCTGCCTCAGCGTCACAAGATGAACCTGCTGGGTCTTATCATCTCTGTGGTACTGCTGGTCTATTTTGTTCACAACGGCGGCAGCTGGCTGGCTCTGCTGGTGATGACTATCATAGCTTTGGCCTTTGGCTGGCACCTGGTGGCATCTATCGGTGGCGCGGATATGCCGGTGGTGATCTCCATGCTCAACTCCTACTCTGGATGGGCGGCAGCGGCGGCCGGTTTCATGCTCTCCAACGATCTTTTGATCGTGACAGGTGCCCTGGTGGGCTCCTCGGGTGCGATCCTGTCTTACATCATGTGTAAGGCGATGAACCGCTCCTTCATCTCGGTGATTGCCGGTGGCTTCGGGACCGACGGCTCCTCAACCGGTGAAGGCGTGGTGGGTGAGCATACCGAGATCTCTGCGGCCGATGTGGCTGAGATGCTCAAGGACTCAAGCTCAGTGATCATCACCCCGGGTTACGGTCTGGCCGTGGCTCAGGCGCAATATCCGGTTGCCGAGTTGACCCGTCGCCTGCGTGAGAAGGGCGTCAATGTTCGCTTTGGTATCCACCCGGTAGCCGGGCGTCTGCCTGGACACATGAACGTCCTGCTGGCTGAAGCCAAGGTGCCTTACGATATCGTGCTGGAGATGGATGAAATCAACGATGATTTCAGCGATACGGATACGGTATTGGTAATTGGTGCCAACGATACGGTCAACCCTTCGGCCGAGGAAGATCCGAACAGCCCAATCGCCGGGATGCCGGTCCTCGAAGTATGGCATGCACGCAACGTGGTGGTGTTTAAGCGCTCAATGAACACAGGTTATGCCGGGGTGCAAAACCCGTTGTTCTTCAAAGAGAACACCCAGATGCTGTTTGGCGATGCCAAGGACAGTGTCGAGGCGATTCTGAGCGAGCTGTAATTCACGCTTATGCTCATGATAAAGCGGGAAGGATAACCTTCCCGCTTTTTTTTTGGATAAATTTACCCCGGTCAGGCTTTAGTGATCCCCTGAGGCTGGATATAATGAGCAGTTAATTTTTTCGATAGCGCCATAATCTGTCGCTATCGTCGTTCTATATAGCCAGAGTGGTTGAGTGATATAAGCATGTCTGATTTCTTGCAAGAAGTCGGCAAACGCAGAACGTTTGCCATCATTTCCCACCCGGATGCGGGTAAAACAACCATCACAGAGAAGGTGCTGTTGTTCGGTAACGCGCTGCAGCGCGCAGGTACGGTAAAGGGCAAGAAGTCAGGTCAGCATGCCAAGTCCGACTGGATGGAGATGGAAAAAGAGCGTGGGATCTCGGTCACCACCTCTGTGATGCAGTTTCCCTATAACGACTGCCTGGTAAACCTGCTGGATACCCCGGGGCACGAAGATTTCTCTGAGGATACCTACCGGACCCTGACCGCCGTGGACTCCTGCCTGATGGTGATTGATTCGGCCAAGGGTGTCGAGGAACGCACCATCAAGCTGATGGATGTCACCCGGCTGCGTGATACGCCGATCGTCACCTTTATGAACAAGCTGGACCGGGATATCCGGGATCCACTGGAGCTGATGGATGAGGTTGAAGAGGTGCTGAATATCGCTTGTGCACCGATCAGCTGGCCGATCGGCATGGGTAAGCAGTTCAAGGGGGTGTATCACATCTACCGTGATGAGGCGATCCTCTACGAGACGGGTCAGGGCCACCAGATCCAGGATAGCCGGATCATCAAGGGGCTGGATAACCCCGAGCTGGATGAGGCCGTGGGTGAAGAGTATGCGACCCAGCTGCGTGAAGAGATGGAGCTGGTGCAGGGCGCTTCTCACGAATTCGATCGAGAGCTGTTTCTGGCTGGTGAGCTGACTCCGGTGTTTTTCGGCACCGCCCTTGGGAACTTTGGGGTGGATCATATGCTCGATGGCCTGACCGAGTGGGCGCCAGCGCCGCAACCACGTCAGAGCGATCAGCGAGAGGTGAGTGCCGATGAGGAGAACTTCTCCGGCTTTGTGTTTAAAATCCAGGCCAACATGGATCCTCGCCATCGGGATCGGATCGCTTTCCTGCGGATCTGCTCCGGGACCTATCGTAAAGGGATGAAGATGCGCCATGTGCGCCTTGGCAAGGATGTCAGCATCTCGGATGCTGTGACCTTCATGGCGGGTGATCGCAGCCACGCCGAAGAGGCGTTTGCCGGGGATATTATCGGCTTGCACAATCATGGCACCATTCAGATCGGTGATGCCTTTACCCAGGGTGAAGTGATGCGCTTTACCGGGATCCCTAATTTTGCCCCTGAGCTGTTCCGGCGCATTCGTCTCAAGGATCCACTCAAGCAAAAGCAGCTGCTCAAGGGGCTGGTACAGCTCTCCGAAGAGGGAGCGGTCCAGGTGTTCCGTCCCCTGGATAGCAATGATCTGATCGTTGGTGCCGTCGGGGTGCTGCAGTTTGATGTGGTGGTGGCGCGCCTTAAGGGAGAATACAAGGTCGAGGCCCTGTATGAGCCGGTCAACGTGGCCACCGCTCGCTGGGTTGGTGCCCAGGATGAGCGCAAGCTCGATGAGTTCCGCCGTAAGTGCTCACTGAACCTGGCCCTGGATGGAGGTGATAACCTCACCTATATTGCCCCCACCATGGTCAACCTCAATCTGACCATGGAGCGTTACCCGGATATCGAGTTCCATAAGACACGTGAGCACTAAGTTCGGGGACTCATTCACAGCAGATCCTAAGCTTATGAGTGAGTCTGTTTGTTGAGAGAGCGGGTTCGGTTATGGTAGCTGAGCCCCTCATACAGCTTTTTCGGGGGATGGATCACGGGACCTTGCAGGGAGAAAATAGATGCGGTTACTGGCTCTGATACTGTTTTGTCTGTTGTTGGGACTTACCTACCAATTCTGGTTTGGTAACAATGGGATGCTGGAGTATCAGCAGGTCTCCAAGAGTGTGGTCCTGCAGCAGCAACGTAACAGTGAGCTTGAGGAGCGAAATGCGATGATGCGACGCGAGGTCGCCGATCTGCGAAATGGTTTTGAGGGTGTTGAGGAGCATGCCCGTAATGATCTGGGGATGATCCGTCAGGGCGAGACCTTTTACCGTATTCTTCCCTCCCGAAACCCTCATTCAAAGAGTAATCCATGACTGATGAACTGATTGCCGTGGTGCCTGCTGCCGGCGTTGGACGCCGGATGGGTGCGGACCGCCCAAAACAGTATCTTAAACTGGGTAAGCAGACCATTTTGGAGCATACCCTGCAACGCTTGTTGGCTTTTCCTGCGGTCAGCCAGCTGATATTGGCCCTGGGGGCCGATGATGAATATGCCAGTGAGCTGGCAATTTTACGCGACCCAAGAATCATCCGGGTGGAAGGGGGCCGGGAGCGAGCCGACTCCGTGCTCCATGCACTGGCAAAGGCGAAGGCTCCCTGGGTGATGGTTCATGATGCGGCCCGCCCCTGTATTACCCATGAGGATCTTAAAAAACTGTGGGATACGGCACGCAGCGACGGCGTTGGAGCCCTGCTGGCAGCTCCGGTGCGTGATACCATGAAGCGTGGTGACTTAAGTGGGCGAGTTGCCCAGACGGTTTGTCGAGAGCGGCTCTGGCATGCTCTGACTCCTCAGCTATTTCGTACCGAGCTCTTATACCGAGCCCTTGAGCAGGCGGGGGAAGCAGGCCTTGAGGTCACCGATGAATCATCTGCGATGGAGTTTGCCGGTTATCATCCAGCTTTAGTTGAGGGGCGCTTTGATAATATTAAGATCACCCACCCCAAGGATCTCAGGCTGGCTGAGATCTTTATGCAGTTACAGGAGAGTAATGGATGATGATAAGAATCGGACATGGGTTTGATCTGCATCGCTTTGGTGCACAAAAGCCCCTGATCCTTGGGGGCGTAGAGATCCCATACTCCCAGGGGCTCATCGCTCACTCCGACGGGGATGTGGTTCTGCATGCCGTATCCGATGCTTTGCTTGGCGCAATAGCAGCCCGGGATATAGGTTATCACTTCCCAGATACCAGCAGTGAATTTAAAGATGTAGATAGCAAACTGTTGCTGCAAAGAGTCTATGCTCTGGTGAAAGAGCGGGGCTTTCTGCTGGGGAACCTTGATGTCACTGTATTGGCCCAGGCTCCCAAACTCTCTCCCCATATTGAAGCGATGCGTGATGCGATCGCTGAAATTCTTGAAGCCAAGCCGGATCAGGTGAATGTGAAAGCCACAACCACTGAGAAAGTTGGCACCATAGGTCGCCAGGAGGCGATCGCAACTGAAGCCGTGGTACTGATAAACCGATGTTGATCCCAGAATTTAGCTATCTGCAGGGCCAGCCTGCCGGAACCGGGCGGTTAAAAACCACCCCCGAAGATTTCTTTGTGCGTGAGCACCTTAATTTCACCCCATCCGGAGAGGGAGAGCACCTGCTGATCCGTGTTCGCAAGCGGGGGATGAATACCGCTTTTGTGGCCAAAAAATTGGCCGAGCTGGTGGAGGTCCCGGCCCGTCAGGTCGGTTGGGCCGGCCTCAAAGACAGGCATGCGGTTACCGAACAGTGGTTCGCGATCCACCTGCCAGGTAAGGCGATGCCTGATCTAAGTCCTCTTGAGAGCGACGAGCTACAGATCCTTGAGGTGACTCGTCACAACAAGAAGATGCGCACCGGGGCTTTGAGTGGCAATGACTTTAAGCTGGTGCTGCGTGAGCTCAGTGACCCAGATGAGGTGATGACGCGTCTTGAGCGCCTCAAGGAGCTTGGGGTGCCGAACTATTATGGTCTGCAACGTTTCGGCCGCGATGGGAAAAACATAGAGCGAGCCGCTGCCATGTTTGGCGGGGCCCGGGTACGGGATAAGATGCAGCGTTCGATGGCCCTGTCGTCAGCGCGAAGCCTGCTGTTTAACCAGGTGGTGAGTGAGCGATTAAGCCAGGAGCTGGCAACCACCCTGATGGCGGGTGACTGTGTGATGCTCAGGGGTAGCCGTTCGTTTTTCAGTGAGCCAGAGCTAAGCGATGAGTTGCTTGAGCGTTTTGCATCGGGAGATATTCAGCTTTCTGCGCCCCTGTGGGGACGTGGTGAGCTGGGCTCTCAGGGAGCTGCCCGGGAGCTTGAGCAGTCGGCACTGAGTGAATTCGCTGATTTTTGTGAGGGGCTTGAGAAGGCCGGAATGAAGCAGGAGCGGCGAGCCCTGATGCTTCATCCCGAAGCTTTGGATTGGCAGCTTGAAGGCGATATGCTTACCCTGAGTTTTCACCTGCCAAGCGGGTCATTTGCAACCTCGGTTGTTCGGGAGTTGGTTCAGGCCATTGAGGTAGACAGCGAAAGATGAAAATACTGATCAGTAATGATGATGGTGTCCATGCCGAGGGAATTTCTGTACTGAGTCTGGCCCTGTCCGAGATAGCCGAAGTGGTGACGGTGGCGCCGGACAGAAACTGCTCCGGCGCCAGTAACTCTCTGACCCTGGAAACCCCCTTGCGGGTCCAGCCGGTGGAGGGCAGTGGCTTTCTGGCGGTGAATGGAACACCGACCGACTGTGTTCACCTGGCCCTCAATGAGTTGGTATCGCCGGAGCCGGATCTGGTGATCTCCGGGATCAACCATGGAGCGAATCTCGGGGATGATGTGATCTATTCGGGAACGGTCGCCGCGGCCACCGAGGGGCGTCACTTGGGGCTTCCTGCGATTGCTATTTCACTGGTGGGAGACAAGCACTTTGCCAGCGCCGCTCAGGTTGCGGTGCAGCTGGTCAAACGCTTGCAGAAACAGCCTCTGCCCGCCGATCAGATCCTCAATGTCAATGTCCCGGATCTGCCCTATGCTGAGCTCAAGGGGTTTAAAATCACCCGCCAGGGGGCGCGTCACCGCGCCGAAGAGATGATCAGAACCCAGGACCCCAGGGGCAAGACCATCTTTTGGCTGGGTCCTCCGGGAGAGCGTCAGGATGCCGGGGATGGAACCGATTTTGCTGCAGTTGATGAGGGTTTTGTCTCCATCACACCGCTGCGTATCGATCTGACGGCCTACACTCAGATGCCCCAGTTGAGTGAGTGGGCCGAGACATTGGAGATGTAAGTGATCAGTCATTGCGAACAGTTACTCTATCAGCAGCTACAGGCCCAGGGGATCCATGACTCACGGGTTTTAGCGGCGATCCGCTGCGTGCCCCGTCAACGGTTTGTGGATGAGGCGCTGGCGCATCAGGCCTGGGATAATACGGCGCTGCCGATAGGGTTTGGTCAGACCATCTCCCAGCCCTATATCGTAGCTCGCATGATCTCAGAGCTCAGCAAGTCTAGCCCCAGGCGAGTGCTGGAGATAGGCACGGGATCGGGTTATCAGACCGCGATTCTGGCGCAGCTGTTTGAGCGGGTCTATTCGGTGGAGCTGCTGGAGCCTCTGTTGTATCAGGCCAGGCGGCGTCTGAAGATGTTGGATCTGCACAATGTGATCTCCCGCCAGGGGGATGGTTGGCAGGGGTGGCAGAGCAAGGCGCCGTTTGATGCTATTATTGTATCGGCAGCGGCCCGCTGTGTACCAAGAATGCTACTGGAGCAATTGGCTGATGGAGGAGTGATGGTGATCCCCGTGGGTGAGTCTTCGCAAAACCTGCAACGCATTAGTCGCCATGGCGAACACTTCACGACCCAAATCCTGGAGGCGGTTCGCTTTGTACCTCTGGTAGAGGGGAGCCGAGGATGAAGATCTTCTCCTCTATGTTTATCCGGATGATGGAGTGGGCACGCCACCGCCATGCCCCCTATTATCTGGCGTTCTGTAGCTTTATCGAGTCCATTTTCTGGCCGATCCCGGCCGATGTGATGCTGGCTCCCATGTCATTGGCTAAGCCAAATAAAGCCTGGTTCTACGCCATGATTACCACGCTGTTTTCGGTGGCAGGCGCTGCGGTTGGCTATGGGTTGGGATATGCCCTCTATGATCCCTTAGTTCAACCTTTGGTAGAGTGGGCTGGCTATCAGCACTATATTGAGCTGGCCCGCGGCTGGTTCACCCAGTGGGGAGTCTGGATCATCTTCATCGCCAGCTTTACCCCGGTGCCTTACAAGGTGTTTACCGTGACTGCTGGCTTGCTGCAGATGGCATTTCTCCCCTTTATACTGATCTCTATTGTAGGTAGGGGGATGCGCTTTTATCTTGTATCCCTGGTGATGGTATTGGGTGGTCCCAGGATGGAGCAAAAGCTACTGCTGTGGATCGACAGGTTGGGCTGGGCGACCCTGATTGGGATAGCTCTGATATATTTTGTCTGGGGTAGATGAGTACAGGGATAGCGAGAAGATATATCAGACAATGGCTGGTGCTGCTCATTACTCTGGGGCTGGTTGGCTGTGCCTCTAACGGACCCGCTCCGGTTTCAAGTGTGGGGCCGGTCGGAGGCTATTGGCGAGTCCAGCCCGGGGATACCCTCTATTCCATCGCCTGGGGTTCGGGCAAAGATTTTCAGGAGATTGCCCGCTATAACAAGATTTCCGCTCCCTATAATATCTACCCGGGCCAGCTACTACGCCTGACTCCCAAGGTTGTTGCTTCCTCATCGGGCTACTATAAGGTCCGAAAAGGCGACACCCTGTACGGGATCTCCCGCAAGCTTGGAGTTTCTGCCTCCCGGTTGGCGGCCTTGAATGGATTACGTTCTCCCTATCGTCTCTATCCCGGTCAAAAGCTCAACCTGGTGGCCAATGGTCAGCCAAAAGTTCGTCATTCATCACACTCCGGCTCCTCCTCCTTGACGAAAAAGCGTCAAGTGACTAGTAGCTCCTCCCCGAAAACCTCCCCTACACCCGCCCCGGTTTCCTCGCGCAAGGCGAGCTCCTCGTCAGTCAAACGAGTCTCACAACCCGCGTCCCGTAAGGCTGTAGCCCATAGCTCTCAGAAAATCAAATGGAGCTGGCCCGCATCTGGCCCAATTATTGCCAGCTTCTCTTTATCTGAAACTGGCAATAAGGGTATCGATATCGGTGGCAAGCTCGGCCAGCCCATCTATGCAGCCGCATCCGGAGTCGTGGTATATGCCGGAAGTGCACTGAGAGGCTACGGCAAGTTGATCATCATCAAGCACAACGATGATTACCTGTCCGCTTATGCACACAACGCGCATATCCGGGTGAAAGAGCAACAAAAAATTAAAGTTGGGCAAAGGATTGCCGACATGGGAAATACTGGAGCGGTGAAAGTTGCCCTCCATTTTGAGATTCGTTATCGGGGAAAATCCGTCAATCCTATTCGTTTTTTGCCAAAGCGCTGAGAGTTCCTTTGGCTTAAAACCTGAGAGGATCAGGGAGTGAGAGCTATGGGCCGGGAAACCAAGAATAAACAACAAGAAACTCAACAGCAGCAAGACGAAAAAAAGGTTAGTTATGAGGCAGAGGTGGCCGAAGTTGCCGAGTTGGTTGAGCAGGATGCTCGCACCGAGGAGCTGGCCGCAATTGAAGAGCAGCAGGCCGAAGAGGAAGCGGTTGAGTTACAGAGCAAGAATCTGGATGCAACCCAGCTCTATTTAGGCGAGATAGGTTTTTCCCCGCTGCTCACAGCAGAGGAGGAGGTCTATTATGCACGTCGGGCCCTCAAAGGAGATAAGGTTGCCCGCAAGCGGATGATTGAGTCCAATCTGCGATTGGTGGTTAAGATCGCAAGACGCTATAACAACCGCGGATTAGCCTTTTTAGATCTCATCGAAGAGGGAAACCTTGGTCTTATCCGTGCCGTCGAAAAATTCGACCCCGAGCGCGGATTCCGCTTTTCGACCTATGCCACCTGGTGGATCCGTCAAACCATAGAGCGGGCGATCATGAATCAAACCCGCACCATACGTCTGCCCATCCATGTGGTGAAAGAGCTCAATGTCTATCTTCGAACCGCCCGGGAGCTGGCCCATCGTCTGGATCACGAGCCCTCCGCCGAAGAGATCGCCTGTGAGCTGGAGCGTCCGGTGGAAGAGGTGAGCAAGATGCTCAAGCTCAATGAGAAGATAGGCTCGGTGGATATGCCGATCGGGGGCAATGGAGATAAGGCGCTGCTGGATGTGATTGCCGACGATCACGGCTCCGAGCCGGAGTCCCAGACCCAGGAGGAGGATATCCGCCTGAGCATAGTGCGCTGGCTCGAAGAGCTTTCCCCCAAGCAGCGAGAGGTGCTGGCACGGCGCTTTGGCCTGCTGGGTTATGAGGCATCTACCCTGGAGCTGGTAGGGCGTGAAATTGGTCTGACTCGTGAGCGGGTCCGGCAAATCCAGGTGGAAGCCCTGCATCGGCTGCGCGAGCTTTTGAGTCAACAGGGACTGTCAATTGATGCGCTGTTCCGTTTAAGCTAGATTCCAGGAGTTCTCTTTTATCGTCAAAGGGGCTGATCATTCAGCCCCTTTATTATATGGTTATCACTGCATTCGCATATCCTTATGCATCGCTATTCCGGCATCTACCGGCACTTCGTCGGCAAATACTTCCTGGGGATGGTGGACTTGCTGCAGCTCCACTGGATCCCCTGCTCAGTGGCTTTGGGAACATAAATTATGCTGCCGGATGTCCCTGCCGCCGATGATACATCGAGATGGATAACACCACCCTCAATCCGGATCGCACCAAGCCGTGAATTTACAGGCTCAGTACTCAGGCCCAGAGTAGCGTTGTCTGCCGGCCAGGCCTGCTCGCGAATGGTATAGGCTTCAACGGCCTGGGTTGCGCTGTGTATCGCTTGATGGGCCGGTGCCAGCTTGGCGCGGATGGTGAAATCAAGATAGGCCGGAATCGCGATCGCCGCAAGGATACCGATAATAGCGATCAGCGGAAACAGCACCGCCACCACCACCAGTACAGTGCCTTTTTCCGAGCCTGCCGAAATCCCCTGGTTGTATTTCTTGTTCCATTTTTCCTGAGAGGTGGCAAGAAACACGATTCCCTCAATGATGCCAACCAGCCAGGGGAGATAGGTCCAGCACAGCAGCAGGTAAAAAATCCCCCACCACTGGCCCAGGAAAAACCGATGGAACCCAAATACCCCGGCGAACATCGCAAGGGAGGCCGCCGCGATCCGGCTTTTATAGACAAAAGAGTCCTGAATCGTACCGCATTGATCGCACCTGGGGCTGGATGCTTCAACTTGTGCCCCGCACTCTCTGCAATAGCTGTCCATAGTGATCCCTTGATCTTGAAAGGTGGAGAGTCGAGCTGAAAGCCAAGTATCGATGATTTTAGTCTAGAGCACTTTTACAAAATGGAGCCAGGCTGAGGCTCAGAGTTCGGAGCTCTCCTGCTTCTGAGCTGTGGCATGGCACTGGTGCGGCCTTTGCCGGGAGTTTGCTTGCGTAGCAGAGCGAAAGTCTTGGATAAGTGATCAAGCTTGTTTGGATCTTTGATTGTTAAATTTGTTAGGATACTAAAATTCTTATGTTTCTGGTTTGTTAGGTTATGTTTTGCTACAAAAATTATATCTCGGGTCAGTATCTTGATAATCAATCGGGTGAAACCTTCGATGTGCTGAATCCTGCGACCGGGAAAGTCATCTATCAGGTTGAAATTGCTGACGAAAAAATTAAGAAGGCCGCGATTGAAAGTGCGCGTCATGGATTCGAAGTTTGGTCATCAATGTCGGGTATGGATCGGGGACGTATCCTGAATAGGGCCGTGAATTTACTTCGGGAACGTAATGATGAGTTGGCAAAAATAGAGGTACTGGATACGGGCAAGCCCTGGCAGGAAGCCTCTGTGGTTGATGTGGTGACCGGAGCTGACTCCATTGAGTTTTTTGCGGGTCTGGCGTCTTCGATTGAGGGGAATCAGCAGGACCTGGGGGGGGATTTTTATTATACCCGCCGTGAGCCGCTGGGGATTTGCGGCGGGATTGGGGCCTGGAATTACCCATTGCAGATCGCTTGCTGGAAGGCTGCCCCGGCTCTGGCTTGCGGTAATGCAATGATCTTTAAGCCATCCGAAGAAACTCCTCTGGGGGCGCTGAAGTTGGCTGAGATTTTCATCGAAGCGGGTGTACCACCCGGGGTATTCAATGTTGTTCAAGGGGATGCCAGGGTGGGCCAGTGGCTGACGCAATCTCCTGACATCGCCAAGGTTTCTTTTACCGGTGAAGTGGAAACCGGGAAAAAGGTGATGCAGGCAGCATCCAGCACCCTTAAAGAGGTCAGCATGGAGCTTGGGGGAAAATCACCGCTGATTATTTTTGAAGATGCCGATATCGACAATGCTGTCTCTGCAGCGATGCTCGGAAACTTCTATACCCAGGGAGAGATTTGCACCAATGGTACCCGGGTTTTTGTCCACCAAAACATCTATGACGCTTTTGTGGAGCGCCTATTAGAGCGAACCGAAGCGAATATAGTCGCCGGTGACCCCCTGGATCCCAAGGTCAACTTTGGCGCACTTATCTCTCAGAAGCACTATCAACTGGTACTGGACTATATTGCCTCAGGCCTGAGTGAAGGAGCCCGCTTACTGACGGGGGGCAAACCCTTGACCCCGGAATCGGCTCCTGAGGGGTACTTTGTGGCACCGACCATCTTCACCGATTGCCATGATGAGATGCGCATCGTTCAGGAAGAAATTTTTGGCCCCGTGATGAGCCTCCTTACCTTTGAGGATGAACTCGAAGTCATTCACCGGGCCAATAACAGTGATTACGGCCTGGCTGCAGCCGTATTTACCCAGGATATTAGCCGAGCCCATCGAGTGACCCACAAACTTGAAGCGGGAATTTGCTGGGTAAACGCTTATGGAGCCTCCCCGGCCCAGATGCCGGTCGGGGGCTATAAGCAATCCGGGATTGGCAGAGAAAATGGGATGGCGACCTTAAACCATTACACCCAGCTAAAAGCCGTCTACATGGGAATGAGCCCACTGGAAAGCCCATTTTAGGAGAGCGTTGTGACCTATGATTACATCATAGTTGGTGCAGGGTCTGCGGGCTGTGTGCTGGCGAATCGTTTGAGTGAAGACCCTGCCAATCAGGTTCTGCTGCTGGAGACCGGCGGCAGTGACAAGAGCATCTTGATCCAGATGCCGACCGCGTTATCCATTCCAATGAACACCAGCAAATATGCCTGGCAGTTTGAAAGCCAACCCGAGACTTACCTGAACCTGCGAAAAATGCATTGCCCACGTGGGAAAGTCCTGGGGGGCTCTTCATCGATTAATGGCATGGTCTATGTACGCGGCCACGCCCGTGATTTTGATGAGTGGCAAGAGATGGGGGCCCAGGGATGGGGCTACGCAAACTGTTTGCCCTATTTTAAAAAAGCGGAAAGCTGGAGCCTTGGCGAGGATAGTTATCGTGGTGCGGATGGACCTTTGGCGGTCAACAATGGTAACCGGATGCAAAATCCCCTGTATCGGGCGTTTATTCAGGCGGGTGTCCAGGCAGGTTACTTTGAGACTCAGGACTACAATGGCAAGTTGCAGGAGGGCTTTGGGCCGATGCATATGACGGTTAAGAATGGAGTTCGCTGGTCAACGGCGAATGCTTATCTTAAACCGATTTTACACAGAAAAAATCTGACGGTGTTGACTCATGCTCTGGTACATAAGGTGTTACTGGAGGAAAAGCAAGCGGTCGGTGTCGCGTTTGAGCGAAAGGGAAAATTGCAGCAGGCGTTTAGTCGCAAAGAGGTCATTTTAAGTGCCGGCTCCATCGGTTCACCACAGCTACTTCAGCTTTCCGGAATTGGTCCATCTAAGGTACTGCAAAAGGCGGGGATTGAACTTAAGCATGAATTACCCGGGGTGGGCGAAAACCTTCAGGATCATCTGGAGTTTTATTTCCAGTTCAAGTGTAAACAGCCGATTACACTCAATGGCCAGCTTGATTTATGGAGTAAGTTTAAAATCGGTTCGCGCTGGCTATTAAAAAAAGATGGCCTGGGGGCAACCAATCACTTTGAGTCCTGTGGGTTTATTCGCTCAAGAGCCGGGATTGAGTGGCCCGATCTTCAATATCACTTTCTGCCCGCCGCCATGCGCTACGATGGCCAAAGTGCCTTCGATGGCCATGGCTTTCAGGTGCATATAGGGCATAACAAGCCCCGGAGCCGGGGTCATGTCAGAGTGACTAGCCCGGATCCAAATCGGCCCCCAGAGATCCGATTTAACTACCTTCAGCACCCCGCAGACAGGCAAGGTTTTCGCCAATGTGTTCGCCTGACCCGGGAAATCATCAACCAGAGTGCCTTTGATCCCTTCAGGGGGGAGGAGATCCAGCCGGGCATAGCTGTGCGAACGGATGACGAAATTGATGCATTTGTGCGTGAGTCGGTCGAGAGCGCCTATCATCCGAGCTGCTCTTGCAGGATGGGTGAGGATGAGATGGCTGTGGTGGACTCAAGCACCCGGGTCCGAGGCATAGAGGGACTTCGGGTCGTGGACTCATCCATCTTCCCGACGATCCCCAATGGTAACCTGAACGCGCCAACCATTATGCTGGCAGAGAAAGCCGCCGACATGATTTTGCGAAAGCCACCATTAGCCGCCTCGACTGCAGAGGTTCAGGTATCAGAGGTCTGGCAGAAGGAGCAAAGATCGTTAGAGCCCATCGACTGATGGGTTTAAAGGGTTAAAGGATAGTACAGGGATTTCACTTCGGAGCGTTGTGGAGAAATCTATAGGCTTACTAAGGTCTGTCCCCGCGATATATCTTGTATGCAAAGGAGAGTGCGTAATGACAGCCTGGTTAAGTGCTGGAATGATTTTTACCTATGTCGCAATTGCAATCATCTTATTTAAATGGGGAAACCTACGTTGTATCGGTGTTACCCCGGTAAAAACCTTTAGTTTTATCTCTATTTTATTTACATCGGGACTCGATGCAGGTCTCATCATGCTGCCATTGACTGAATTCAGTCGCTATACGGATCTCAGCACTTACCCTGGGTTTAGTTTTACCAACCCGCTGGCAATTGAGTTCGGGTTCTGGGGGGGCCTGATCTGGGGTTTTTACTTCTTAACCTGTTTTTATTTTTGCGTAATCGAGCCAAGGGTTAAATTCTTTGAGATACCCCTGGTTAAATTTATTAATAATATAGTGATTATTGGAACCTGTGCTTTTACCGCTTATTTGCTTTTGTTTAATCTTCCCTGGTACCTGCCACAAATGGGTGATGGTAAAACTGTGATTGGCAGCTTTTATCTTATCGTGTTTTTAGTGATCTCGATTTCTGTATACTCAAGTACCAGCTTGCGTTATGTCAGGGTGCTAAGCCTTGGGACAACCTGGTTATTTATCGCTCTCATCGGCTTGATATGGCTCGGGGCTTTTGCTCACCCCTCAGGTCTGAGTGAGTTTTTTTCTACCTTCCTACTGCTTGGGGGGTACTTTAGTCATTTAGATAAGTTCCTGCTGCCTGTTAATTCATATCACGCATTTTATCTGTTTTGGTGGTTATCTTGGAGTATCATGATCGGCCAGTTTACTTCACGCTTTGTTGGCGGTCTGAGAACCTGGCAGGTATTCTTAGTGATGCTAATATTCCCCTCTATTCCGATTGCAATCTGGTTTACCACCCTGTATTTCTATTATAGTCATGGGTTGAATGTATCGGGTTTCTATAGCCTTATCATGGCGGTGGTCGGAATTACCTTTGTGATTAACTCGCTGGATTCATTGGTTCGTTTGTATACAGACAACATTGGAATGACGGTATCCAGACTCGGTAAGGTGAAGTACATACTGGGTAATATAGTGGTATTAAGCCTACTGACATTACTATTCAAGCTTGATTTTTTGAGAATACAGTGGGTTGGCACCCTGGTGATCGGTTTATTCTTTGCCTGTGTAGGGTATATAGTCATTATTAAATATCAGGAGATAAAAAGTATTCAGGCATCACCAGAAGGTAATAGGGTGGACTACTCTAAGTTTGAATTAGAGTAAAAGGTATTGGTCGTGTTTCACATCTGTTGTTGATGTCTGATTTCACGCCTCACCAACAGGGGGTGTATCCGTCCATGGAGCCTCTGCTGCCGCATCCCTGCGACAGAAGGTTGGTGACCTTGAAATCAGTACACCTTTGTATGAGCAACGGATCTGAGACATAACCAAAGGTATTTATGGGCTGAAACGGTGATAAACCTGCAAGGAGTATCATCAGGTCCGAGTGCAGGGAAGCAAAGAGGAGGTCAATGACTTCCGCTTTGCTTCCCGATGCAGCGGGTGCTAACTTTTTCCCGAGTTATGATAGAAGGTCGGCGGCTGTCAGGCTCTCTTCATCGTGCAGTTGTCTTAGCTTATACAGGGCCTGCAGGGCATCCAGTGGAGTCATCTGCTCTGGGTTGATGCTGGCCAGTAGCTTCTCGGCCGCTGAGGTCCGCTTTGCTTTGGGTTGTGGGTAGCTGATTGGTGCGAGCGGTTTACCCTTGGTTTCCACGGATTGTTGCTCGAGCTCGTTGAGCTTTTGGTGGGCCCTGGCAATGACCGAGCTGGGAACACCCGCAAGGGCTGCAACCTGTAAACCATAGGAGCGATTGGCTGCCCCATCCTGAACCTCATGCATAAAGATGATGCCATCCTCATGCTCCATCGCATCCAGGTGCACATTAACCACTCCCGGCATTAGCTCAGGGAGCTGGGTCAGCTCAAAGTAGTGGGTGGCAAACAGGGTATAGCAGCGAGTCTGGCTTGCCAGGTGTTCGGCGCAGGACCAGGCCAGGGATAGTCCGTCATAGGTGCTGGTTCCGCGGCCAATTTCATCCATCAGCACCAGGCTATGACGGGTGGCGTTGTGCAAGATATTGGCGGTCTCAGTCATCTCCACCATGAAGGTGGAGCGACCCGAAGCCAGATCGTCCGAGGCCCCGATGCGGGTAAAGATCCGATCGATAGGTCCGATACGGGCGGAAGCTGCAGGGACAAAGGAGCCGATATGTGTCAGCAGCACGATCAGGGCCGCCTGACGCATATAGGTCGATTTACCGCCCATGTTGGGACCGGTCACGATCAACATCTGCCGCTCGGGGTGAAGGGTGAGCGGGTTGGCGATGAAGGGAGTCTCAGTGACCTGCTCTACCACAGGGTGACGACCGGACTCGATATCGATACAGGACTCGGCAACCAGCTGAGGCTTGCTATAGCCAAGGGTATCGGCCCGTTCACTCAGGTTGGTCAGCACATCCAGCTCACACAGGGCCATCGAGGCCAGCTGCAGCGCCTTAAGGTGTGGCAGCAGTTGATCCAAAAGCTCTTCCCACAGGCGCTTTTCCAGAGCCAGAGACTTGCTCTGAGCGCTCAGCACCTTCTCTTCATACTCTTTGAGCTCATGGATGATGTAGCGCTCATTGTTTTTAAGAGTTTGGCGGCGCACATAATGGGTCGGGACCAGATGGGCACTGGCCCGGCTGACCTCTATGTAATAACCGTGGACCTTATTAAATCCAACCTTGAGAGTAGAAATACCTGTCTGTTCACGCTCGCGCAGTTCGATACGCTCCAGCGCATCGGTTGCACCACTGGCCAGGGATCTAAGCTCATCGAGCTCCTCGTTCCAACCCGGGGCGATGACGCCGCCATCGCGGATCAGTACCGGTGGATTTTCGATGAGCGCGCTGTTGAGTAGTTCGCTCAGCTCGGGGAAGGGACGGGCCTTTTGGGTGAGGTGCGAGAGATGTGGGCAATCGGCCTGCTCCAACAGCTCGCGAATTAGAGGCAGCTGAGCAAAGGCGGTGCGCAACCGCGCCAGATCCCGGGGTCGGGCACTGCGCAGTGCCAGCCGCGCCAGGATCCGCTCCATGTCACCAATCGGTTTGAGCTCATCCTGCAGCACCTCTATCAGGTGCTGGCTGCTCAGAGTCTCGATGCTCTCTTGGCGGGCTTTAAGGATCTGCTGGTTGCGGCTGGGTTGATGCAGCCAGCGCTTGAGAAGTCGCCCCCCCATGGGGGTGACGGTACGATCTAACACCCAGGCCAGGGTGTGCTCGTTGCCACCACTTAAGTTTTCGGTGATCTCAAGATTACGGCGGGTGGCGGCATCGAGGATCACATGCTCGCTGGAGTCGATCCGGGTCAGCGAGTGAATGTGGGGCAGGGCGGTGCGCTGAGTATCTTTCACGTATTGAAACAGGCAACCCGCGGCGCACAGGGCGGTATGAGCATCATCCACACCAAAGCCCTTGAGATCCCGGGTCTCAAACTGCTGGCACAACAGGCGACGGGCACTGTCCAGCTCAAACTCCCACTGAGGGCGGCGTCGCAAGCCTCGCTGCTGCTCCAGTAGTTCAGGATGAGGGAAGTCCTCGCAGTAGAGAAGCTCGGATGGCTTGAGCCGCTGGAGCTCGCTGGCGAGTGTTTCCAGGTGATCGAACTCGTTGAGCTCAAATCGCCCTGAACTCATATCCAGCACCGCGATGCCATAGCTTAGGTGTTGATGATGAATGGCGGCAATCAGGTTGTCCTGACGCTCTTTGAGGAGCGCCTCATCCGAGATGGTTCCCGGGGTGATGATCCGCACCACCTTGCGCTCTACCGGCCCCTTGCTGGTGGCTGGGTCGCCAATCTGCTCACAGATCGCCACTGATTCACCCAGGGTGACCAGCCTTGCCAGGTAGCCTTCGACGGCATGATAGGGGACTCCGGCCATAGGGATCGGCTCTCCCGCAGATTGACCCCGCTTGGTCAGAGAGATATCCAAAAGCTCCGCCGCTTTTTTCGCATCATCATAAAAAAGCTCGTAGAAATCTCCCATGCGATAGAACAGCAAAATATCCGGGTGCTCCGCCTTGAGCTTGAAGTATTGCTGCATCATCGGCGTGTGTTGTGTGGTAGCGCTCTTTTTCATTGTCTCTTCATATCTATGGGATTGCGGGTGCGACATGCAAACGACCTGCATCACAGGCGTAAAATTGGCGCTGATTTTAGCATGATTTGGCCCGTATTCGGAGCCTTGCTCAGGGTGCAACTTTTCAACTGATTGATAGAGCAACTTTTATTGTGATTTAGCCTGAGAAGCTCAGGGGAGTTGGTTGCAAAGGGGAAAGCAAGATAGGAGAATATCGGTGCGCATGACTAAGGCATGAAGATAATGAAAAACACTGAAAAACAGGAAAAACTGCATAAGGCGTTTAAGGCGCTGCTTAAAGAGGAGCGTTTTGGCTCTCAACAAGAAATAGTCGATGCCCTCAAAGAGATGGGATTTGACCATATCAACCAGTCCAAGGTCTCACGGATGCTCAGCAAGTTCGGTGCGGTCCGGACCCGTAATACCCGGATGGAGATGGTGTATTGCCTGCCGGTCGAGCTCGGGGTACCAACCCCCACCAGTCAACTCAAAAGCCTGGTGACCGATATTGACCACAACGGTGCCATGGTGGTGATTCATACCAGTCCGGGTGCGGCGCAGCTGATCGCCCGCCTGCTTGATTCTCTTGGCAAGGCCGAGGGGATCCTGGGAACCATTGCCGGTGATGACACCATCTTTATAACCCCTCTGTCCGCCTCTAAGACCGAAGAGCTGTATCGCTCGGTTTTGGCGTTGTTTGAGTTCACCCTCTAGACCTTTTTAGTCATGCAGCTCGATCATCGAATTGCCAGGCAGATCGTTGAGCGTTCGATGCAGATCGTCGATGAGTCGGTGAACGTGATGGATGCCCAGGGTCAGATCATCGCCTCCGGTGATCTTTCCCGTTTAGGTGAGCGCCACGAGGGCGCGGTACTGGCCCTTGCTGAGAACCGGGTGGTTGAGATCGATCAGTCGATGGCAAACCGGCTGCATGGGGTTCGCCCCGGAATCAATCTGCCGATCGCTTTTCACCAGCAGCTTCTGGGGGTGGTTGGGATCTCAGGTGCTCCCGAGACGGTGCGCCGCTATGGTGAGTTTGTTCGGATGACGGCTGAGCTCATCATAGAGCAGGCCGCCCTGCTCGAAGAGATCCAGTGGGACCGGCGCCATCGTGAAGAGCTTATTCTGCAACTGGTCAAGGAACCCTCCCGAAGCGAGTCTCTGCAAAGTCTGGCCCGCCATCTGGGAATCGATCTGAGTCTTCCCCGGGTGGTTGCAATAGTCTCTTTGCGTGAGGCAGAGGAGGCGGCAAGTGGTTCGCTGCGCGAGCTGGTGCAGCTACTGGAGCATCCAGAGAGGCACAACCTGGTGGCGATCAGTTCCTTGCAGGAAGCCGTAGTGTTAAAGCCGATCCAGCTCGATGAAGGAGTATGGCAGGTTGAGCTGGAGCGCAAAAAGGCAAAAGAGCTCATTGAGCGGGCAACCCGTCACAAGTTTGAGGTCGATATCGCGCTGGGGCACTATTTCCCCGGGGTCCAGGGACTGGCTCAATCCTACCAGACCGCCACTGCGACCCTGAGGGCTGGACGGATCAAGCATCCTGGAAAACGGATCTATTTTTACCAGGACTATCGGTTAGCTGTATTGCTTGATCACTGCTATAGCCCCTGGAAGCTCGAACAGCTCAGGGCTCCTTTGCAAAAATTGCAGCAGCAGGACCCCAAAAAGCAGCTGCGCAAAACCCTGAAACATTATTTAGATCAGAGTTGTGATCTCAATCACGCCGCCCGATCCCTGCATATTCACCCCAACACCCTTCGCTATCGGCTGAACCAGATACAGCAGATAACTGCATTGGATCTCAATCAGTTAGATGATCTTCTGCAGCTCTACCTGGCACTTAAAATCTAATTCTAATTGTGAATTGTTCCAATAAATAACTAATCAGCCAGTTATTTTTTGTGAAATTGAATAAAGATTATTGCCGCAAGCTTTTGGATAATGCCCGAATAGTTATTCAGCAAGGTTGTCATCATGGTTGAAGTGAGCTCTCTTGGAGCGATTGTGGCGCTTATCATTGCCATCGCTCTCATTCTTAGAAAAGTCCCCCCGCCTATGGAATGATTATTGGTGCCCTGATTGGCGGATTGATTGGTGGCGCCGGTCTGGTGCATACGGTTGAGTTGATGATCCACGGGGCTCAGGGCATAGTCACCGCCGTAATGCGAATTTTGGCCGCCGGTGTGCTGGCCGGGGTTTTGATTGAGTCGGGGGCTGCGACCAGTATTGCAGAAACCATAGTGGGTAAGCTGGGTGAGACCCGGGCCCTGTTAGCCCTGGCGCTGGCGACCATGATCCTTACCGCAGTTGGGGTGTTTGTTGATGTCTCGGTGATTACGGTAGCCCCCATAGGTCTTGCGATCGCAAGGCGTACCAATATCTCAAAAACCGCGGTGTTGCTGGCTATGATAGGTGGTGGCAAGGCGGGCAACATCATGTCGCCCAATCCCAATGCGATTGCAGCCGCCGATGCATTTCATCTTCCCCTGACCTCAGTGATGGCCGCCGGGGTGATCCCGGGGCTCATCGGGATGTTCGCCGCTTACCTCATCGCCTCTAAGCTGGTGAACCGTGGCAGCTTTGTTGCTGCCCATGAGGTGATTGAGGTTGATCGCAGTGAGCTTCCCTCCTTTGCCTGCTCTATCACAGCGCCGCTGGTGGCGATCATTCTGCTGGCGCTGCGCCCCCTGTTCGGCATCAATGTGGATCCCATGATTGCTCTGCCTCTGGGAGGAATGGTGGGCGTGTTGGTGATGCGCCGCTGGACCAGCCTCAATGAGTACTCGGTGTCCGGGTTAAGCCGGATGGCTCCGGTTGCCATCATGCTGCTCGGAACCGGCACCCTGGCTGGGATCATCGCCAACTCGGGCCTCAAGGATCTGCTGATTAACGGGCTGACATCCACCGGATTACCTGCCTACCTGCTGGCTCCCTTTAGCGGAATGCTGATGTCTTTGGCTACGGCTTCAACCACGGCCGGTACCGTCGTGGCATCTAACGTATTTAGCCATACCCTGTTCTCTATGGGGGTTCCGGCCCTGGCCAGTGCGGCGATGATCCATGCCGGGGCAACTGTTTTTGACCATATGCCCCATGGTAGCTTTTTCCACTCCTCGGGAGGGAGCGTCTCCATGGGGGTTAAAGAGCGGCTCAAATTGATGCCCTATGAGTCGGCGGTGGGATTGATCATGACCATAGTGTCGACCTTGATCTTTGGCGTATTTGGCTGGTTTATCTAAGGAGATTTTGATGAAGATTGTAATCGCGCCCGATTCCTATAAGGAGAGCTTGTCTGCGATGGGGGTCTGTGATGCCATCGAAAAGGGATTTCGCCAGGTATTGCCCGAGGTAAGCTATCTTAAGCTACCGATGGCCGATGGAGGGGAGGGAACCGTACAGTCGATGATCGATGCGACCTCGGGCCAGCTCATCAAGGCTTGGGTCAGAGATCCGCTGGGTCAGCCGGTTGAGGGCTTTTTCGGGGTGCTCGGCGATGGTGAGACGGCGGTGATTGAGATGGCGGCAGCTTCCGGCTTGCATCTGGTTGAACCCAGGCAGCGAAACCCGCTTCAAACCAGCAGTTTTGGAACCGGTGAGCTGATCCTCCGGGCACTGGATCATGGAGTGCAAAAAATTATTCTTGGCATAGGTGGCAGTGCTACCAATGATGGTGGCGCCGGAATGCTACAGGCTTTAGGGGCCGAACTTCTCACCAAAGAGGGCCAAAGGATCGCCCCCGGCGGTGCTGGACTGGCCGAGCTTGACCGGATAAAGCTGCAGGGACTGGATCCCCGGTTGTCTGAGGTTTCATTGCAGATAGCCTGTGACGTGGATAATCCCCTGTGTGGCCCCAAGGGCGCCTCGGCAGTTTTTGGTCCGCAAAAAGGGGCGACTCCCGAGATGGTCGAGCAGCTTGATCGTCACCTGGCCCATTACGCCTCCTGTATTCAGGAGTGCACCGGCAACCAAGTGTTGCACTGCGCCGGAGCCGGCGCCGCCGGAGGCATGGGAGCGGCGCTGTTAGGTTGCCTGGCCGCAGAGCTTAGGCCGGGTATCGAGATCGTGATGGATGCGCTGAAGTTCAGGGATGCACTCATGGATGCAGATCTGGTGATCACCGGCGAGGGGCGGATCGATAGCCAGAGCGTTCATGGTAAGACCCCCGTCGGCATTGCGCGAGTCGCCAGGGAGCAGGGTAAGCCGGTGATCGGGATAGCGGGTTGCCTGAGCCCCGATTGTGGCGTGGTGCATCAGCATGGTCTGGATGCGGTATTTTCCGTGGTCAATAGTGCCTGCAGCCTGCCCGAGGCATTGGAGCTGGCGGCACAGAATATTGAGCTAACCGCGCGCAACATAGCCGCGACCCTGATGATTCGTATCGAGAGATAGCCCGCTAGCCTGGGATATATAAAAAAAGAGCCCCTTATGGGGCTCTTTTTGTGGGCGCTTATGCCGGTTTTTGCACTATTACCTCATCGGCAATTTCGGTATAGCTTGGAAGCTCATTGAAATTGAGGTAGCGATAGGTGTCTGCGGCGACCATATCGATATGGTGGGCATAGTCCTGATACTCGGCCGGGGTCGGCAGGCGCCCCAAGATGGCCGCAACCGCGGCAAGCTCAGCCGAGGCAAGGTAGACATTGGCCCCGGTCCCCAAACGGTTCGGGAAGTTGCGGGTCGAGGTCGAGACCACGGTAGCACCATCGGCCACCCGCGCCTGGTTCCCCATACACAAAGAGCAACCCGGGATCTCGATGCGAGCCCCCGCCTTACCGAAGGTGCTGTAGTAGCCCTCTTCGGTGAGCTGCGCCTGATCCATCTTGGTTGGCGGTGCCAGCCACAAACGGCCCGGTAGCTGGCCCTCAAAGCGCTCCAGCAGTTTACCCGCCGCGCGAAAGTGCCCGATATTGGTCATGCAGGAGCCGATAAACACCTCATCTATGGTTTCACCGGCAACGTCGGACAGCAACTTGGCATCATCCGGGTCGTTTGGCGCACACAGAATCGGCTGTTTGATCTCGCTGAGATCGATCTCCAGCACTTCGACATACTCGGCGTTGGCATCGGCAGACAGGAGCTCAGGCTTGGCCAGCCAGGCCTCCATCGCCTCAATACGCCGCTCAATGGTGCGGCGATCGCCATAACCTTCGGCGATCATCCATTTGAGCATCACCACATTGGATTTGAGATATTCGATGACCGGAGCTTCATCCAGCTTGATGGTACAACCGGCCGCCGAGCGCTCGGCAGTAGCATCGGCAAGTTCAAAGGCCTGCTCGACTTTAAGATCGGACAGCCCCTCGATCTCAATGACCCGCCCGGAGAAAGCATTCTTTTTCCCCTCTTTTTCGACGGTTAGCAGACCTTTTTGAATCGCGGCGTAGGGAATCGCATGCACCAGATCGCGCAGGGTGATACCGGGCTGCATCTTGCCTTTAAAACGTACCAGGATAGATTCCGGCATATCCAGTGGCATCACCCCAGTTGCTGCAGCAAAGGCGACCAATCCAGAGCCCGCCGGGAAGGAGATCCCAAGTGGGAAGCGGGTGTGGGAGTCCCCCCCGGTTCCCACGGTATCCGGTAGCAGCATCCGGTTCAGCCAGGAGTGAATAACACCATCTCCGGGGCGCAGTGACACACCACCGCGGTTTTTGATGAAATCAGGCAGGGTGTGATGGGTCTGAACATCCACCGGCTTAGGGTAGGCTGCGGTGTGACAGAACGATTGCATCACCAGATCGGCACTAAAGCCAAGACAGGCCAGATCTTTGAGCTCATCCCGGGTCATCGGGCCCGTGGTATCCTGAGAGCCGACCGTGGTCATCTTGGGTTCACAATACTGGCCGGGACGGATCCCCTCGACGCCACAGGCGCGGCCTACCATTTTCTGTGCCAGAGTGAATCCCTTATCGGATGCGGCAACCGCGGCGGGACGTTTGAACAGATTATCCTGCTCCAGTCCCAGGGTTTCACGGGCCTTATCGGTCAGGCCCCGACCGATAATCAGTGGGATCCGACCACCGGCCCGAACCTCGTCGAGCAGCACATCGGTTTTAAGCTCAAACTCACTAATGGTGCTGCCACTGTTGTGATCCTTGATAAGCCCCTGGTAGGGATAGATATCGATGACATCTCCCATCTTGAGTGCACTGACATCACACTCAATTGGCAGGGCGCCCGCATCTTCCATGGTGTTAAAGAAGATAGGAGCTATTTTGCCCCCCAGTACATAGCCGCCGGCCTTCTTGTTCGGCACATGAGGGATCGCATCCCCCATATGCCAGAGCACTGAGTTGGTGGCAGATTTACGTGAGGATCCGGTACCGACAACATCGCCCACATAGGCAACCGGGTAACCCTTGGTTTTGAGCTGCTCAATGACTTCCAGGGGGTTGCCATCCAGCCCGGGTCTTGGGTTCTTGAGCATCGCTAGGGCATGCAGCGGAATATCCGGGCGAGACCAGGCATCCTGGGCCGGGGAAAGATCATCAGTGTTGGTTTCGCCTGGAACCTTGAATACGGTGACTGTGATCTTTTCAGGCACCTCGGGACGATCGGTGAACCACTGGCCATCGGCCCAGGACTGGAGGATCTGCTGCGCGTAAGCATTTCCTGATTTGGCCTTTTCTGCCACGTCATGGAATGCATCAAACATCAGCAGGGTGGATGAAAGTTGCTTCGCGGCGGTTGCAGCAAGAGTTGGGTTGTCCAGCAGCTTAATCAGGGGCTCTATGTTGTACCCCCCTGCATGGTGCCTAACAGTTCGACGGCACGCTCTGCACTCAGAATAGGCGAGCTCACCTCTGCGTTGGCGATTGCAGTCAAAAAGCCTGCTTTAATGTAGGCAGCTTCATCAACTCCCGGAGGAATGCGTTCACTGAGTAGCTCAAGAAGAAATTCCTCTTCTCCCGCCGGGGGCTGTTTGATGAGATTGATTAATTCTGCGACCTGTCCGGCATTGAGAGGTTGGGCAACGATCCCCTGTGCGGCTCGCTCCGCTACATGTTTACGGTAGGCTTCAAGCACGATCTACTCCTTTACGACAGAACCCGGATCCTGCTCCGGGTTATGAATGAACTCCGAAATAACCCGGGAAGTATATAGGGTTTAACGTTAATTTAAAATGGATGTTACTTAATCTGAACATCTCGCTGTAAGAGCTATCGGATCTTTAGGCTCTGTTGACGTTTCAGATTTGGTTCTGCAGTTGGTCATTTTTTCAACCAGCAAGGCAAAAGATGTGTGGTGTAGTTGTTCTACATGAGCATCTGATAACGTAGTTGGGTGGAAAAATAACCACGGCCCTTCGTGTTGCGCCTGAAAAAGCCCTGTTCATTGTTGCTCATCACTTATTTAGAGCAACTAAACCGCGTGATTCGCGTCGCGAGCAGAGCACTTTCAGGGGCAACAGGTTCAAAATTGAAACGTCAACAGAGCCTAGCCTTATGCCTCGTGTTCGGTGATTAGTTTGGCGACCATGGCAGAATCCAGATAAGCCCGAACTTCAACAATGGTGTGATCGGCAAAGGTGACGATCCAGCAGTAGTGGTTGTCAAAGTCCCATCCAGCACGTGATTTTGATGTTGCGAGGAGCTCGACAATGGCGGTATTTCCTTCAACGAAAATATGTTGCAGCACCAGTTGGATCGGCTGAGTCAGACAGGGAGTGAGTCGCTCAAAGGTACTTTTGCGAAATGCATCCAGCGTGCGGTAGTGGCCCGCCAGCGGATGGGTTCCCATCACGGTCCAGTCAACGTCCGGGCTGACATGGGAGAAAAATGCATCGGCATCGCCTGTTTCGAGGTTTTGAAAAATCTGCTGGACTCTTGCTTTATCAATGGTCATATCCTTGCTCCTATTGATTCAATGAAATGAGATATAAATCGTTACGGATAAATATTAGCCAATTTCTTAGAGGGTGGTTAACGATTAAATCTGTCAGATATGTTAATTTTTCTTGCATATATCCGGGAGGAACTGGCTGGCTGGTGAACTCTGTATCTGGTGAGGATCCACACAACAGGGTAGAATCGCCACAATCAACACGGATCAAGGAGATTGCCGATGGAGCAGGTTCTGCAGCAGACCGCCTATATTACCGGTCGTTTACTGAGTGCCAGAGGCCTCAGGATGGCAACCGCGGAGTCTTGCACCGGAGGTGGTGTTGCTCATGCGCTCACATCGATTGCTGGGAGTTCACAATGGTTTGAGTGTGGCTTTGTGACCTATAGCAATGAGTCCAAGCAGCAGATGCTTGGGGTGGCGGAACCATTAATCCTTGAGCATGGGGCGGTCAGTGATGCCGTGGTGCAGCAGATGAGCCGGGGGGCGGTTGAGAATTCACAGGCCGATGTGGCTGTGGCGATCAGTGGTATTGCCGGCCCCGATGGCGGTAGCACAGAAAAGCCGGTGGGGACGGTCTGGTTTAGCTGGTATATAGCACCGGATAATGAGTGGTGGAGTGAATGTTGCCACTTTGAGGGCGATCGCGCCTCGGTTCGTGAGCAGGCGGTGCTTTATGCCCTCGAGGGCCTCAATGAGCAGCTCGAAGGGATTGGCTTTGAAACTTGATACTGTATAAATAAACAGTATACTTACAGCAGTAAAAACGATTTTAAGTTTGGAGTGATGCATGGATCAGAATAAACAAAAGGCACTGGCTGCGGCCCTCGGCCAGATCGAAAAGCAGTTTGGCAAAGGCTCTATCATGCGCCTGGGTGATTCAAAGGCTCTGGATGTTGAAACCATCTCGACCGGCTCTCTGGCTATCGATGTGGCCCTGGGTGTTGGTGGGCTTCCCTGCGGTAGGGTTGTCGAGATCTTTGGTCCCGAATCTTCGGGTAAGACAACTCTGACCTTGCAGGTGATTGCGGAAGCGCAGCGCGTAGGTAAAACCTGTGCTTTTGTCGATGCTGAGCATGCCCTGGATCCTGTCTATGCCGGTAAGCTGGGGGTTAATGTTGATGAACTGCTGGTTTCTCAGCCGGATACAGGTGAGCAGGCTCTTGAGATCTGCGACATGCTGGTTCGCTCCGGGGCAGTCGATGTGATCATTGTCGACTCGGTGGCCGCGCTGACGCCAAAAGCGGAGATCGAGGGTGAGATGGGTGACTCTCACATGGGCCTGCAGGCGCGTCTGATGTCCCAGGCGCTGCGAAAGCTCACCGCCAACATCAAGAGTGCCAACTGTCTGTGTATCTTCATCAACCAGATCCGGATGAAGATCGGTGTGATGTTTGGTAACCCTGAGACCACCACGGGTGGTAACGCCCTGAAGTTCTACTCCTCCGTTCGCCTGGATATCCGTCGCACCGGTGCCGTCAAAGAGGGTGATGAGGTTGTAGGTAACGAGACCCGGGTGAAGGTGGTCAAAAACAAGGTGGCACCGCCATTCAAGCAGGCGGAGTTCCAGATCCTCTATGGCGCAGGGATCTCCAAAGAGGGTGAGCTCATCGACCTTGGGGTCAAGAACAAGATTGTCGATAAGTCCGGCGCCTGGTATAGCTACAACGGCGATAAGATAGGCCAGGGTAAGGCGAACTCTATCAAGTATCTTAAAGAGAACAGTGCCATAGCTCAGGAGATCGAAACTAAGCTGCGTCAGCTGCTGCTGACTACTGAGATGAGTGAAGGAGCGGCGAGCGAAGGTGCTGAGGTTGAGATGTCATCTCTGAGTTCTCAGGATCAGGCCGCCCTGTAAAGCCGATGGCAGAGAGTTCCGATGTATTGAAGCAGGCGATCGCAGCATCGCTGAATCTGCTTAGTTATCGGGAGCACTGCCGCCAGGAGCTTAAGCTCAAGCTTGCTCAGCGAGGTTTTTGCGCCGAAATTGCTTCGTCAGCCATCGAATATTGCATCACTCAGGGATGGCTTGACGAGGCGCGCTATACCGAGTGCTGGATCCGCTCCCGGGCCGCTAAAGGCTTTGGCCCGAGCCGGATCCGTAGCGAGCTCGGTGCAAAAGGGATTGACCGGGCGCTCGTTGAGGAGCAACTTAACTTAAGTGAATGTGACTGGTTTGAATTGGCAGTCAAGGCTTGCCACAAGAAACTTTCACATCAAGAGACCGGGAGCTTATCCCGGGAACAAAAGCTCAAATTGACCCGCTTTCTGGTCGGGCGTGGCTTTAGCCTGGAGCAGGCTCGGGCCGCTATCGAGTAACACCTCCATAACAATTTCAGCTTAATTTCACCCAGCTACTGCGAATTTGCTCGAAATTGATGCGATTTCCAAGCTTTCAGTTTTACCTTTGACCTCGATTACTTTATCTTATCCCCGGTAAAGATTTCACTTCGATGACTGACATTGAGCAGGATTATTCATGTATATGACCACGTCAGAGATCCGCACTGCGTTTCTCGAGTTCTTTCGTGCTAAAGGGCACCAAGTTGTAGCTTCCAGTTCGCTGGTTCCGGACAATGATCCAACCTTGCTATTTACCAACGCGGGGATGAACCAGTTTAAAGATGTTTTCCTGGGCCTGGAGGACCGTGGTTACAGCCGAGCGACCAGCTCTCAGCGTTGCGTCAGGGCCGGTGGTAAACACAATGATCTCGACAATGTGGGTTATACCGCGCGTCACCACACCTTTTTTGAAATGCTGGGCAACTTTAGCTTCGGTGATTATTTCAAACGTGATGCGATCCGCTTTGCCTGGAACTTTTTGACCGAGGAGCTCAAGCTTCCGGCCGAGAAGCTTTGGATCACCGTCTTTGAAGAGGATGATGAGGCTGCGGATATCTGGCTCAACGAGATGGGCGCGGATCCGGCGCGCTTTTCGCGCATCGGTGCCAAGGACAACTTCTGGCAGATGGGTGATACAGGTCCCTGTGGTCCCTGCACCGAGATATTTTACGACCACGGCGAAGATGTGGCTGGTGGACCTCCCGGAACGCCGGAAGAGGATGGCGATCGCTACATCGAGATCTGGAACCTAGTGTTCATGCAGTACAACCGCTTGAGCGATGGCACCCTGGAGCCTCTGCCTAAGCCTTCGGTGGATACCGGAATGGGGCTGGAGCGGATCGCGGCCGTGGTGCAGAAAGTCCACTCAAACTATGAGATCGATCTGTTCCAGGCATTGATCAAGTCAGCAGCAGCCATTGTTGGCACCGATGATCTGGAGAATAAGTCCCTGCGAGTGATCGCCGATCACATTCGCGCTTGTGCCTTTTTGATTGTCGATGGCGTGATGCCCTCCAACGAAGGGCGGGGCTATGTCCTGCGTCGGATCATTCGTCGTGCGGTTCGCCACGGCCGTAAGCTTGGGGCGAGCGATGTATTTTTCTTCAAGCTGGTTGAGGAGCTCTCACAGCTGATGGCTGATGCCTACCCTGAGCTTAAGCGTCAACAGCCGGTTGTTGAGCGGGTACTGCAGCTCGAAGAGGAGCAGTTCGTCAAGACTCTGGATCGGGGTCTGCAGATCCTCGAAGAGGGGCTGGAGCTGCTGGGTGAAACGCGGGTCATACCCGGTGCCATGGTGTTCAAGCTTTATGATACCTATGGCTTCCCTGCCGATCTGACCGCTGATGTAGTCAGGGATCGCGGTTACAGTATCGACGAAGAGGGTTTCCAGAAGGCGATGGCTGAGCAGCGTGAGCGGGCCAAGAAGGCGAGCCAGTTCTCAGTTGACTATAACGAGATGCAGCGCATCGATGAGAAAACCTGTTTTACCGGCTATGAAAAAATTAGCCAGCAGGCGCAAATTGTTCAGCTCTTCAGAGATCAGCAGCCGGTCGAGCAAATTGCTGAGGGTGAAGATGGCCTGCTACTACTGGACGAAACACCTTTTTATGCCGAGTCGGGTGGCCAGGTCGGAGACACCGGACTAATCCGCCTCGATGGCGGTGTATTCGCGGTCACAGATACCCGCAAAGTGGGTAATGCCTTCGTACACAAGGGCTATATGGAGCTTGGAACGCTTAAGATCGGAGATAGTGTTCTGGCTGAGGTCGACGAAGATCGTCGCAAGGGGATCGCCCTCAATCACTCGGTGACCCACCTGCTGCACGCGGCGCTTCGCAACATTTTGGGTGAGCATGTCACCCAGAAAGGATCCCTGGTTGGTTCCGAGCGGATGCGCTTTGACTTCTCCCATTTTGAAGGGGTCTCCGCCGGGACGATTCGTGCCATCGAGGATTGGGTCAATAAGCAGATCCGTGCCAATCATCAGGTCAAAACCCAGCTGATGGATCTGGAGCAGGCGAAAGCTTCCGGCGCCATGGCGCTATTTGGTGAGAAATATGATGAGAAGGTTCGGGTCGTCACTATGGGTGATGTATCGACAGAGCTTTGTGGTGGAACCCATGTAGGGCAAACTGGTGAGATTGGTGTGTTCCGTATCCTGTCTGAAGGGGGCATCGCTGCAGGGATCCGCCGTATCGAAGCGGTATCCGGTCAGGCCGCGATTGACTTCATGCATCAGGTTGCCGAAGAGGTCGATGAGGTGATTCACCTGGTGAAGGGTGATCGCTTCTCTATCGCGGCGCGGGTTCAGCAGGCGATCGACCGCTCCCGTTTACTGGAGCGTGAGATTGAGCAGCTCAAGGCAAAACTGGCTTCTCAGGCGGGACACGGCCTGCTGGAGCAGGTGGTCGAGATCAATGGGTCCAAGGTGCTGGTAGCACTGCTCGAAGAGGCAGATCCCAAGGGACTGCGTCAGTCGGTCGATGAACTCAAGAACAAGCTGGGTGAAGCGATCATCGTGCTTGGAACGCACCAGAATGGAAAAGTGAGCCTGATTGCGGGAGTGACCAAGGGGCTGACATCCAGCGTCAAGGCCGGAGAGCTGGTCAACATGGTGGCTCAGCGGGTCGGTGGTAAAGGTGGTGGACGCCCCGATATGGCCCAGGCTGGTGGTAACCGTCCGGAGGCACTCAAGGGTGCGCTGGATTCGGTTCACTCCTGGCTTGAAGATAAGCTTTAAACTTTAGACGTTAATAAAGGAAACCTGTTCGTGGCCCTGTATGTTCAAAAATTTGGTGGAACCTCGGTAGGCTCTTTGCAGCGAATCGAGGCCGTGGCTGACAGGATCTGTCAGTATCGCCAGCAGGGCCATGACATAGTGGTCGTGGTTTCTGCGATGGCGGGTGAAACCAATCGTCTGCTGGGAATGGCTCTAGAGTTAGATCCCCAGGCATCGCGCCGTGAACAGGACGTTCTGCTATCAACCGGAGAGCAGGTCTCTATCGCTCTGCTCTCCATCGCCCTGATTAAGCGCGGCTGTGCCGCCGTCTCCATGACAGGGGATCAGGTGGGGGTGCGTACCGATCATCAGTTCGGTAAGGCCCGGATCCTGGAGTGCCAGACCGAGTCGGTGCAAAAACAGCTTGCTGAGGGCAAGGTTGTGGTGGTTGCCGGTTTTCAGGGGCGGGATGATGAAAATAATATCACCACCCTGGGGCGGGGCGGTTCAGATACCACTGCCGTTGCCCTGGCGGCGGCCCTTAAGGCGGATGAGTGCCAGATCTTTACCGATGTGGATGGTGTTTACACCACAGACCCCAGAGTCGAGCCCAAGGCCAGGAGACTGGAGCAGATCACCTTCGAAGAGATGCTGGAGATGTCAGCCCTTGGCGCTAAGGTTTTGCAGGTCCGCTCGGTTGAGCTGGCAGGCCAGTACCGGGTTCCACTGCGGGTACTATCGAGCTTTGAACAGGGGCAGGGGACCCTCATCTCCTATGGCTGTGAACAGGATGAGCGCCCGCTGATCGCCGGCATTGCCTTTGATAGTTCGGTGGCAAGTATCGGGATCCAGGGGTTGCCCGAAGGTTCGCAGATCGCGGCTAAACTGCTGGAGCCGGTGGCGGATGATGGTATCGATATCGATATGATTGTTCAAAGCACCGGCAGCTGTGGATCCACTGAGCTCACCTTTACGGTTCAGCGCAGTGATTATGCCAGAGCCGTCATGCTGACTCAGGCTCGGGCTGAGTCTCTCGAGGCGCAAAGTTTCATGAGTAACGATAGCATCGCCTGTGTCTCATTGGTGGGGCTTGGAATGAAACATCATCCCGGAGTTGCCAAAAGCATGTTTGAGCTATTGGGAGATGCCGGGATCAATATGCAGCTCATCTCAACTTCGGAGATCAAGATCTCTGTGGTGGTAGATGAGTCCGAGCTCCAGGATGCGGTCAGGGTGCTTCACTCAGGATTTTGTCTTGATCAAAAGGATATGGACGATCCAGAGCAGCTACTAAATAGCGCCTAGCTAGCATTTTTCATGGTGTGTATGCGAAGCGAATAGGATTAAATTCGGAAGAATTGTCAAATTTATCCTCCCTAACTGGTGATATATACTATAAATTGAGTAAATAAAGGGACTTTACGTTTTTCTTGATTGGCCCATTTACTCTTGGCCATCAGTTAGTGGATAATAGCCGACTTTCTGGCTGAAAAACGGAATGAACAAGGAGTGAGCACATGTTAATTCTGACTCGTCGCGTTGGGGAAACCCTGATGATCGGTGATGAAGTGACTGTAACTGTATTGGGTGTCAAAGGCAACCAGGTTCGCCTGGGTGTTAATGCTCCAAAAGAGGTATCGGTCCACCGTGAAGAGATCTATATGCGGATCCAAGCGGAAAAAAATGTACAGCAGGGTGAACCAGGCAACTTCTGAGTCCCTGATGATATCAAGGCGACAAGCTTAGCTTAGTCGCCTTTTTTGTGCTCACCGGATGGCCAGCTGGCGCAATGCAGCTGGCCATCTTTTTATCTGCCGCCGATTGAACTGGCAGATTAATACCAATCATGGAAGAAAGGTGATCAGCTTATCCAAATAAGAATTAGTTGCATCCTGATCCCTTAACTACTGAGATTGGCTTCAGATCGTTTCGTAGTCCAAGTCAGATTTTTTGCGCTGTTTTGTCTGATATAGTCCGCGTGAGCCATGAAAGGCCTCTCTCAACCCTATTTTTCGCTCTTTTCTTCCTGGAGAGTCTCCCTTGCAAACTGCCCAATCGCCTTTGTTTAAAGGGGAATCAGCTGTTTGTGTGAGCGAAATGGCGATTTGATAATCAAACAGTTATTTTGCCTGAAAAAAGGTTTGACATATTTTTCGCTGAGGGTAATATGGCCCCCGCAACACGGTGAGGTGGCCGAGAGGCTGAAGGCGCTCCCCTGCTAAGGGAGTATGCGGTTTGTCCCGCATCGAGGGTTCGAATCCCTCCCTCACCGCCAGTGTGCATCCGTAGCTCAATTGGATAGAGTACTCGGCTACGAACCGAGCGGTTGGAGGTTCGAGTCCTCCCGGATGCGCCATTTAACTCGTTGTGTTTTCAGTGCATCCGTAGCTCAATTGGATAGAGTACTCGGCTACGAACCGAGCGGTTGGAGGTTCGAGTCCTCCCGGATGCGCCATAACTTGTTGTGATTTCCCAGTGCATCCGTAGCTCAATTGGATAGAGTACTCGGCTACGAACCGAGCGGTTGGAGGTTCGAGTCCTCCCGGATGCGCCATATCTTGTTGCGATTTCCCAGTGCATCCGTAGCTCAATTGGATAGAGTACTCGGCTACGAACCGAGCGGTTGGAGGTTCGAGTCCTCCCGGATGCGCCATATTTTGTTGTGATTTCCCAGTGCATCCGTAGCTCAATTGGATAGAGTACTCGGCTACGAACCGAGCGGTTGGAGGTTCGAGTCCTCCCGGATGCGCCATATCCCTACTTTTCCTGTAAGCTCTATCACAACTTCCTCCTCGCTAAATTGATTTATCTCTCCGGTTCTGGTTATCCTAGCTCCTTGATGGAAAAGAAAAAAAGGGGATGACGGATGGATCTATCTTCTCTGTTGGCCGAAGCGTTCGGCCTGCTCGTGATAGGGATTGTTTTTGTCTTTCTGTTTCTCGGGGTACTGGTTGTGGTTATCAACTGTATCGCACGATGGGCAGGGGATGCCTCAGACTTACCAATTCAAGACACTTCTCCCACAGCTCCACAGCTTGATCCCACAAGACTTAACCCTGCAGTTGTTGCCGCGATAAGCTCGGCTGTGCACCGCTATCGCCAACAGCACAGGAACAACTGATCTGTTTTCAGGATGATGCAATTGCAAATTTGATTTCAAGGAGTTAATCAGTATGTCTAAGCCGTTAGCGATCACTGAACTGGTTTTACGTGATGCCCATCAATCTCTACTGGCGACACGGATGCGAGTCGAGGATATGTTGCCGATCGCGGCCAAGCTCGATGAGATTGGTTATTGGTCCGTTGAGTCATGGGGAGGGGCGACCTTTGATGCCTGTATCCGGTTTTTGGGAGAGGACCCCTGGGAGCGTCTGAGATTACTCAAAGAGGCGATGCCTAAGACTCGCCATCAGATGCTGCTTCGCGCCCAGAATCTGCTGGGCTACCGCCATTATGCTGATGATGTGGTCTCCAAGTTTGTGGAGCGGGCGCACGCCAACGGCATGGATGTATTCCGGATCTTCGATGCGATGAATGATGTGCGCAATCTGCAGATGGCGGTCAAGGCGGCCAGGGATGTGGGAGCCCATGCCCAGGGAACCATCTGCTATACCACCAGCCCGGTACACACCCTTCAGACCTGGACCGATATGGCGAAGCGTCTTGAGGAGATGGGGTGTCACTCATTGTGCCTTAAAGATATGTCGGGCTTGCTCAAACCCTATGAAGCCGAAGAGGTGATCAAAGCAATTAAGAGCAGTGTGGATCTGCCACTGGCTCTGCACTGTCACTCCACCACAGGCCTTAGTCTGCCAACCCATATGAAGGCGATTGATGCCGGGGTGGATATGCTGGATACCGCCATCTCCTCCATGAGTATGACCTATGGACACTCGCCCACCGAGACCATAGTTGCCTCGGTCGAAGGAACCGCTCGTGATACCGGGCTGGATATGACCAAGCTTGAAGAGATCGCAGCTTATTTCCGCGAGGTCCGTAAGAAGTACGCCAAATTTGAAGGCAGCCTCAAAGGGGTGGATGCCAGGATCCTGCTCGCCCAGGTACCAGGCGGCATGCTGACCAACATGGAGAGCCAGCTCAAGGAGCAGGGGGCTGCCGATCGCATCGATGAGGTGCTTGAGGAGATCCCTAAGGTTCGTAAGGATCTGGGCTATATCCCGTTGGTGACCCCAACCTCGCAAATCGTTGGCACCCAGGCGGTGATCAATGTGTTGATGGGAGAGCGCTACAAGAACATCACCAAAGAGACGGCTGGGGTGCTCAAGGGAGAGTACGGTGCGGCGCCAGCTCCGGTGGATAAAGCTCTGCAGGCAAAGGTGCTGGATGGGGCTGAGCCAATCACTTGCCGCCCGGCGGATCTGCTGGAATCTGAGCTGCATATTCTGGAGGAGGATCTGCAGGGGATCGCCAAAGAGAAGGGACTGAAGCTGGCAAAAGAGCCTATTGATGATGTCCTGACCTATGCCCTTTTCCCTCAGGTGGGGCTCAAGTTTATTCAAAATCGCGGTAATCCGGATGCCTTTGAGCCGGCGCCGGGCACCGAGAAGCCTGAAGCTGCCCCTGCGCCAGTCGCCGCTCCTGCTGCAGCTCCTGCAGCCGCCACCGGTCCTGAACTCTATGATGTGGTGGTTGATGGCCAGAACTTTAAGGTCGAGGTCAGTCCATCTGGTGACGTGGCGCAGATTGCTGCAGCCCCTCAGGCTCAGGCCGCTCAGCCGGCCGCTGCCAGCGCAGCTCCCGGAGAGTCTGTTGGAGCACCTCTGGCCGGAAACATCTTCAAAATAGTCGTCAAACCGAATCAGCAGGTGGATCAGGGTGAGTTATTGGTGGTGATGGAGGCGATGAAGATGGAAACCGAGGTTCGGGCCAGTCGCTCGGGTCTGGTGCAGGCGATTGAAGTCAAAGAGGGGGATGCGGTCGCCTTGGGTGAGCCATTGTTAACACTGGCATAAGGATGATGTGATGAATGGATTTATGAGCCTATGGCATCAGACTGGGATCGCCAGCTTCCAGGCAGGGCAGCTGGTGATGATTTTGGTGGGCTGTATCTTAATGGCCCTTGCCATCATCAAGAAGTTTGAGCCTTTGCTGTTGTTGCCAATCGGATTTGGCGCCATTTTAACCAATATCCCCAATGCCGGGTTTAGCGATCCGGGTGGCATTCTCTACTACTTCTACAATGTAGGGATCGCCAGTGGCGTCTTTCCCCTGCTGATCTTTATGGGGGTGGGGGCCCTCACCGATTTCGGGGCCCTGATTGCGAACCCTAAAACGCTGTTTTTGGGGGCCGCGGCTCAGTTTGGGATCTTTATTACCCTGTTTGGTGCTTTGCTGCTGAACCTGGTGCCCGGTATCCACTTTACCCTGCAGGATGCTTCGGCGATCGCCATCATCGGGGGGGCGGATGGGCCAACCTCAATCTTCCTGGCTTCTAAGTTGGCGCCGGAGCTTTTGGGGGCCATTGCGGTGGCGGCATACTCCTATATGGCGCTGGTTCCTATCATCCAGCCACCGATCATGCGGCTTTTGACCACCAAGCAGGAGCGGCAGGTGAAGATGGAACAGCTACGTCCGGTGGGGCGCAAGGAGCGGATCCTGTTTCCGCTGGCTGTGCTGCTGCTGACGATCCTGTTTTTGCCCACAGCAACCCCTCTTATCGGGATGTTTACCCTGGGGAACCTGATGCGCGAGTGTGGGGTGGTTGAGCGTCTGAGCAAGTCGGCACAAAATGAGATCATCAATGTGGTGACCATCTTCCTTGGGCTGGCGGTCGGATCCAAGCTATCTGCAGATCGCTTCCTACACCTGGAAACGATCGGGATTTTGGTGCTGGGCGCGGTGGCCTTCGCCATCGGCACAGCTGCCGGGGTACTGATGGGTAAGCTGATGTATAAGCTTAGCGGGGGTAAGGTCAATCCACTGATTGGTGCTGCCGGGGTTTCGGCGGTGCCTATGGCGGCCCGGGTGGTGAACAAGGTGGGCCTTGAGGATAATGATCAGAACCATCTGTTGATGCATGCGATGGGGCCGAATGTGGCCGGGGTGCTGGGTTCGGCGGTGGCCGCGGGGATCCTACTGGCCCTGGTGGGCTAGGGATGTGTTAGATATCTCAAGGCAACTCATGAGCTTTGTACGCCGACACACAAGTAACATCCATGTGGCTCTGCTACGGCATCCATGCCGCGGAAGGTCGGCTTAACAAAGCTCAGAATTGCCAATAGGGCTACAATATACGCGCCCATTTTTGCGGAAGATATTCTACTGGCTTTTAAAGCACACATAAAAAGAAACCGCCCATTGGGCGGTTTCTTTTTGACTAATCCTGATTAAGCATGGGTTAGTTTAAAATAGAGAGTGTCTTTTAGGAGGAGGCGTTGTTTCTTTAGGTCTTCAAAGTGGGTATCACTGGTTGGTACGTCGCGTGTTTCAAGTCCTTTGATCTGGCGGTCTAGTGAGTAATACTCCTGCATGATTTGTGAAAATTCCTGATCGTTTACCCTAAGCTGCTCGACTTTATCTTGCAGCTCAGGGAACTCCTGGCCAAGGCTGAGACTATCGTCCATATCTCTCACTCCTGTGTGGTTGGTGTTCTCTTAACCAACTATAGTGGAGCTTTTCCGGGGAAACTGAGACTTGGATCTAAAAGCGGCCAGTCTATTTTTAGACCGGTTGCGGGACCTTGGCCAGGGCATCCTCAACCACCCGGAGATCGGCTCCAGCTTTATGGGCATTTTCACTGATATGCCGGCGCCAGGCTCGTGCTCCGGGGACCCCCTGGAACAGTCCCAGCATCGGCTTGGTCATTCCACCGAGATAGACTCCCTGAGCCAGTTGCTCCTCGATGTAGGGGTACATGAGCTCAACGATCTGATGGCGGGAGAGCTGTGGACGGGTGTCACCAAAGACGGCCCGATCCAGCTCAGCCATCATCCAGGGATTTTGGTAAGCCGCCCGGCCAACCATGACACCATCGAGATGCTGTAGCTGCTCCTGGCACTGCTCTAGAGTTTCCAGGCCACCATTGACCATGATATTTAGCTGTGAGTAATCCTGCTTGAGCTGCCATACTCGGGGATAATCCAGTGGAGGGATTTCGCGGTTCTCTTTTGGGCTAAGTCCCTGCAGCCATGCCTTGCGGGCATGCACAATGAAGGTATCGCAACCTGTGCGATTGACCGTTTCGATAAAGTCACACAAAAAAGCGTAGCTGTCCTGTTCATCGATCCCGATACGGGTCTTGACCGTGACAGGAATCGAGACCGCATCCTGCATGGCCGCAACACAGTCGGCCACCAGCTGTGGGCTGGCCATCAGGCAGGCGCCGAAACGACCATTTTGCACCCGGTCGGAAGGACAACCCACATTGAGGTTTATCTCGTCATAGCCTCGCTGCTCGGCAAGTTTTGCACACTGCGCCAGATCTTTGGGATTACTGCCTCCGAGCTGCAGAGCGAGTGGGTGCTCTGCCTCGTTATACCTGAGGTAGTCTCCCTTGCCATGGGTAATTGCCCCCGTGGTGACCATCTCTGTATAGAGCAGACTATGCTCAGTCAAAAGCCGGTGAAAGTAACGGCAGTGGCGGGTTGTCCAGTCCAGCATGGGGGCAACGCTGAATTTATGGTAGCTGGGCATGGGCTGTGTAGTCTGGGTCATAGTTATTAATCGTATCCAAAGTAAATCTAAGTAAGTCTTAATAGAGTTGGCGTTTACGCCGTAATCCCATGGAGAGCAGGAGTTGATAAAGGCTCCATAGCAATAACAGCCCGAGACTCAGGCTGCTTAGCGCAAAGTAGCAATCGATATCGACCTGCCAGAGGTTAATTCTGTGTTGTGCGGTAAAGATAGCAACAGCAAACCACAGAAGCGACCAGCAGCTCGCAATACTGATGAAAAAAGATTTCATGACCCTGTATACCGCTCAAAATACGAGCTGATTTTATACCCTTTGTTGTGAAAGGCCAACTCTTGGTTGTGCGCAAATAGAAGGGCCTACAAAAGCATACTTTGTTTGAGTCCGGTCATGATGATCTTGGCTGCCATCGAGATCAGGATAAGTGCAGTGATCTGGGTCACTATGGTCAGGATCCTGGCTCCGAGCCAGCGGGCAAGGTATTCACTGTAGTAGAAGAACAACCACAGGACCAGGCTGAACAGGATGCAGGCGAGGGCTACCCAGCTCTTGTTGATCAAAAGAGCTCCATGGTGCTCAACCGAAAGGATCACCGAAGCGATCACCGCCGGGCCTGCAATGATTGGCATCGCCAGCGGAACCACGGCGAGTTGGTCACTACGCTGGTCGTGATTTTCCTGATCGGTTGCGCTGTGCTTCATCAGGCTGAGGCTACTTAACAGCAGGCAGATGCCGCCTCCGATCTCCAGTGATGGGAGATCGATACCAAACAGTGTCATGATGGTACTGCCAAAGTAGGAGGTGACCACCAGAATGATCGCAACGATCAAACAGGTTTTACTGGCACAGCGCTTTTGAGTCGGTTTTGGCCATGCAGAGGCAAAGCTGATGAAGATGGCCATCATGGAGATGGGGTTGGCTATGGTTGCGACCTTTGAAAAGGCGTCAAGCATGACGGCGATGCCACTCATGGCTTATTACTCCTAATGACTGAGCGACAGTTGGGCCCGTATTTTCGATTTAAAGGGGGTCTGTCTGGATAAGAACCTTGAAGCCCCGAAAGAGCCTCGGGTGCGTTCGGGCGCGATCATACTCCGATTGAGATCTTGATGCACCTTGGTTGCGCCCATTGATCGACGGGATCACAACAAAGGAGCTGTGAGGAGCGATATCGACTCATTCGACTCGGATATTTCGGGGGAATGGACGGCGGATTTTTGTGATTGTGTTAAGATTTGTCAGTAGAGGCTCTTGATTTGAAAGAGAGTGAGTTGCTTTTAAACTGGCGTTGCGTTCGTTGGGTTATAACGCAGCTTCTGCAAAGGATGGTGTGCGATGCGAGTGGAGTTTATAAACCCTTTTATCACATCACTTATCAATGTGATGAAGACAATGGCACAGCTTGACCTTCAGCCTGGTAAGCCCAAGAAGAAGCTGGACTCCCTGGCCCGGGGAGATGTATCCGGACTCATAGGTATGGTTGGCCCGCAAACCAAGGGCTCGATGTCGATTACCTTTGATCAGGGGCTGGCCCTGGAGGTGATGCGACGGATGCTGGGAGAGGCTCCCGATGAGCTCAATGAAGAGGTCACGGATATGGTGGGTGAGATCACCAACATGGTGACGGGGGGAGCGAAACGGATCCTGGGGGAAGAGGGGTATGAATTTGATATGGCTACCCCGATTGTGGTTTCGGGCCCCAACCACTCCATCAGCCATAAAACCGAAGGGATGAAACTGATGATGCCCTTTACCTGCGATCAGGGAAGGGCGGTGATTGAGATCTGTTTTGAATAGACTGGGCAGCTGATAGCAGGGACCGATAGAAGAGCAGTTTTCAAGAGGAGTGATCAGGGATGATCAGAAAGTGGCTTCGTTGGGTATTGCTTTTAATCCTGGTTGGCTTGATCTTCAGTCAGGTGAAACTGGATACCTCCATCTACAAGACAGATGAGAATCAGCTTGAGATCTCATTTCCTCGCTGGCAAAAGCAGTATCCCTGGATCTATCTCAAATGGTCTCCCGATGAGAAGCAAAAAACCAAGTTCTGGATCCGTCTGCCGTTTCAAGCACCACGTAAAGTGGAGTCACTTAAAAAATATTAGAGCGAGCTATGTGGCAACAAAAAAAGCTTCAACTTAAACCCCGTGCGCGGGGTTTTCATTTGATTACCCAAGAGATCCTGTCACAGCTTCCCGAGTTGGGGGGCTATAAGCTTGGCCTGTGTCAGCTGTTTCTGCAGCACACCAGTGCCAGCTTGACCATTAATGAGAATGCGGACCCGACCGTGCGCAGTGATATGGAATCTTATTTCAATCGGTCGGTCCCCCAGTGTGAGCCCTATTATCAGCATACCTATGAGGGGGATGATGATATGCCGGCTCATATTAAGGCAACCCAGATCGGTTGCTCCTTGCTGATCCCCGTGAGCTCAGGGGAGCTCGTGTTAGGCCGCTGGCAGGGGATCTACCTTGGAGAGCATCGCGATCATGGGGGCGCGCGCCAGCTGATTGCGACCCTGCAAGGGGAATATTTTTAGTTCAGGCCAGGCTTTGCCTGACTTGTCTTCGCTAGAGGGGGGCTTGTCCAACCCCCTCCTGATTCAAGAACATCTCGATACTCTTACAATTAGCCCTGCGGGCCGCAAGTTTATGCCTTCGGCATAATTGCCGCTGCCGAGCGGCGACGGGTCAGGGGGACTGCTCACCCAGTCCCCCTAACAACCCCGAGGGTGCCCCTCGATTCGCATCTCTCCTCAAAACCATTTGCTCCCCGAAGCTCAGCATAGACACGCCATCCCTGGCGTGGCTATGCACTCATGGCGTCCTGCCATTCGGCTTCAATCGCGGCATGATTTTTTCGGGGCAAATCAAAGGGGAGAACTAAAAACCCCGTGAGCGAGCGCAGAGGCGAGCCGTTGAGAGTTTTTATTCTTTTCGAGGCAGGATGCCGAGCCGCGAAGCTCTACGGAGGGACTCGTAGCGCGCAGCGAGGTTTTGATTACTTTTGACGATACAAAAGTAATGTGCCGTCGGGCACCCCCGACACCTGTGGCGTAGCCACAAATAAGGATGCTATCCGCAGGTTAAAAAAGATCGCAGTTTGACCTGCGGTCATCTGATTTGTGCCTGGGGCACAATTGTTCGGCCGCGGAATACGGGAAGAGGCCGTTCCCAGGCATCCTGCCTTCCACGGCATTAATACATCCTGTATGTCAGGATATGCTTGTCCAATACCCTCTTCATTTCCAAGGACACTCCGGTATTTGCTTCATCCTCAAGTTTCAAGTTCGCAGAGGTACAGGCAAACATTACATCCTTGTACTGGTTGCCTTTTCATCGCATCCCTGCGATTCACCCTCTGCTCCTATTTGAAACTTTCGGCGCAAATAGACGGGGCCAAAAACCCCTGTCAGCTCTGAAAACATAAAGCCTCAGATATGAAGGCAACTCTGTAACTACATCGAAGAGAGGAAGTTAACTCCCCCATGAGCGAGCGCTGAGGTGAGCCGTAGAGGATTGAAGTTGAGCAACAGGACGTTGCGAAAGCGTAGCCTGGCCATGGAAGGCCTGTCTACGTGGTACTTCAAGCTTCAGGTGAGCCGAGGATAAAGCGAGGTTCGGGGCGCCCCGGGAGATGCACGCCGCTAGCGCCATCCTTGGTTAACGCGGCATTCACACTTCCCTGTGTATCAGAGGTGTGGGGCACCTTTGCCATATAGGGATATATCAATGCCGTGAAAGGCAAGACGCCTGAGAACGGCCTTGCCTGCCGCCGGTCAGCACCGGCATCTGCAGCGCAGCTGCAAATAGATAGCATTCGGCTAAGCGCTATAGTCAGTAGCGCTTAGTAGATATAGCGCATCTGTACCCTGGAGGTGAGCTTGGTCACCAGCTCATAGGGAATGGTGCCTATGTGTAGGGCGATCTCTTCCACCGGTAACCCTTCCCCCCACAGGGTCGCGATATCACCCACCGAGACATCATGCTCGGCCCCCAGGTCGACGGTGAGCATATCCATGGAGGGGCGTCCGGCCAGGCTATAGCGCTGGTTGCCTATGATGACAGGGGTACCATTAGGTGCCATTCTCGGATAGCCGTCCCCATAGCCTACCGCCAGCACAGCGATATAGCCATCACGGGAAGCGGTCCAGGTCGCGCCATAACCCACACTCTCGCCCTTCTTGATCGCCCGGATCGCGATGACCCGGGTCTTAAGAGACATCACGGGGCGCAGCCCATGGGTTTGCGCCGTATGCTCAGGAAAAGGGGAGACCCCATAGAGCATGATGCCAGGACGGACATAGTCCTGGTGGGAAGCTGGCCAGGCTAGGATCCCGGCAGAGTTTGCCAGGCTCTGTTTGCCTTTTAATTGAGAAGTGAGCTCTTTAAACAGGGAAAGCTGGCGCTCGGTCATCTGGTTTTCACACTCATCGGCGCAGCCAAAGTGAGTCATCAGATTAAAGGGCTGGGCGATATTGGGGCAGGCCTGCATTCGATGGCAAAAGGATGCAAAATCGTCAGGGGTGACCCCGAGACGGTGCATGCCGCTATCGAGCTTGAGCCAGGCGACGATCGGCTGGGGCAGGGTGGCCTGCTCCAGCGCCTCAAGTTGCTCCGGCGAGTGCACCACGGTTTGCAGGTTGTTGGTGGCAAGAATCGGCAGATCACTGGCATGGAAGAATCCCTCCAGCAGGATGATCGGTTTGACAATGCCGCCACAGCGCAGGGTGAGGGCTTCCTCAATCCGGGCCACCGCATAGGCATCTGCCTGAGGAAGTGCCTTGGCCACTTCAAGCAGGCCGTGGCCATAGGCATTGGCCTTGACGACCGCAATAATCTTGCTGTGAGGAGCATGGTCGCGTACCACGCTAAAATTGTGGCGCAGGGCTGCCAGGTTGATTTCGGCGGTTGCGGTTTGCATCATGGGATCAATAGTCATCATCCAGGCTCGGGCCTGCGTAGTTATCAAAACGGGAGTATTGCCCCTGAAAGGTCAGGCGCACCTTACCGATCGGGCCATTACGCTGCTTACCGATAATGATCTCAGCGGTGCCCTTTTCCGGGGTATCGTCGTTATAAACCTCATCTCGGTAGATAAACATGATGAGGTCAGCATCCTGCTCGATAGACCCAGATTCACGCAGATCCGAGTTCACCGGGCGCTTATCGGCACGCTGCTCCAGGCTACGGTTGAGCTGCGACAGGGCGATAACCGGCACCTGCAGTTCTTTGGCCAGAGCTTTGAGTGAGCGGGAGATCTCGGCGATCTCCAGGGTTCGGTTATCTTTGAACGCGGGCACCTGCATCAGCTGCAGGTAGTCGATCATGATCATGCTCAGGCCCCCCGTTTCCCGGGCGATTCGCCGGGCTCGGGAGCGTACTTCGGTCGGCGTCAGTCCCGAGGAGTCATCTATGTATAGCTGGCCCTTATCCAGCATCATCCCCATGGTGGTCGAGAGCCGTCCCCAATCTTCATCATCCAGCTGGCCGGTACGGATCCGGGTCTGGTCGATGCGTCCTAAAGAGGCCAGCATACGCATCATGATCTGCTCAGAGGGCATCTCTAAAGAGAAGATCAGCACCGGTTTATCCTCGGTCATCGCCGCATGTTCACACAGGTTCATCGCGAAGGTGGTCTTTCCCATCGAGGGACGGGCGGCCACTATGATGAGATCCGAGGGCTGCATACCGGCGGTCATCTTGTCGAGATCCATATAACCACTGGAGACACCCGTGATCCCCTGGTGTGGATTTTGGAATAGCTCTTCAATGCGATCGACAGTCTTCTCCAGCACAGATCGCAGGGCGATCGGACCTTCATCACTGCTGGCTCGCTGCTCCGCGATACCAAACACCCGGCTCTCAGCAAAATCCAGCAGCTCGTGACTGCTACGCCCCTGGGGGTCATAGCCAGCTTCGACGATCTCATTGGCAACTGAGATCATCTCTCGCTTGACCGCATGTTCCCGGACGATGTCAGCATAATGGTTGATGTTTGCGGCACTTGGAGTCTTGGCGGTGATCTCAACCAGGTAGGCGAATCCGCCAACCAGCTCCAGCTCCTCACCATTACTCAGAAATTCCTGGAGGGTGATGAGATCGATGGGGCGACCCGACTCAGCCAGCTGTGCCATCGCCTGAAAGATCAAACGGTGGGGCTTGCTGTAAAAATCCTGAGACGTTATGAGCTCGGCGACACGATCCCAGGCCTGGTTATCGAGCATCAGGCCACCCAGCACAGACTGCTCCGCCTCAAAAGAGTGGGGAGGCAGCTTGAGATCATCTGCGGAGATGACGGGTTTTTTGGCTACGGATTGCTCGCTCATGGATAACACCTGGAATACTGGGAGGTCGCTATTATGGGGAATTTTAGTCAACCCGGAAAGGGTTAGATGCTATTTGTCGGTGATTTATCAGAAAAACCGCGAGGGAGCGTCAGCTCCGCTCGCGAATTTGTGGTTAAAACAGCGGGGCAGGGGCCTCATCGACACCCTTCTCACTCTCCTGTCCCTGTTGTTGATAGACAGTCGTAGACTGGGTCTCGGCAAAACGGGTCGGAGCCGTGCCCTTTTTGAAATACTCAAACATTGAGGTGTAGTCGCTCTTGCGGCTCAGCTGCCCGGTGGCGCGGTCAATCCTCACCGACACCACATCCTGAGGGACTCGTGGTGCTTGCTCTGGCACCCCCTTGAGGGCTTCTTTCATATAGTCGATCCAGATGGGCTGGGCGGCGTTGGCGCCATACTCCCCTCCGACTATCTGCCCTTGTCCCATGTTTGGATTCCAGCGGGTCTTTCCAAGCTTGCGGTCGTGATTATCAAAACCGATCCACACTGTGGTCACCAGGTCCGGATTAAAGCCGGAGAACCAGGCATCCCGGGATTCATTGGTGGTCCCGGTCTTCCCGGAAATGTCATGACGCTTGAGGGCGCGGGCGGTACGCCAGCCGGTGCCGGTCCAGGCGGTATGGTGTTTCCAGCTGCCTCCACCCCAGATGGCACTGCGCATCGCATCTGAGATCAAAAAGGCAGTCTGAGGAGAGAGGATCCGCCGTGCCTTGTTGAAGGGGGTCACCGGGGTGATGGCACAGGTCTTGAGCCAGTCACCATCCTGGTTGAGTGCATGCTCGGGACTCAGCTGCTGCTGGGAGATCTCAGAGCAGCGGCTACAGGCCGCCTTGGGATTAGCCTCATAGACAACCTGGCCATAGCCATTATTGATCTGGCGGATAAAATAGGGGTTCACCTTAAAGCCGCCGTTGGCAAAGGCCGAGAAACCAGCCACAACCTGCAGGGGGGTCAAAGAGGCACTGCCCAGGGCGATCGAGCTGGCGTGAGGAAGCTGATCGGCCGGGAAGCCAAAGGCCTCCAGCCGCTGCAGTACCCTGTCCAGTCCGACACTCTGCAGCAGGCGCACCGAGACCACATTGAGGGATTTACCCAAGGCGACCCTCAACCGGGTCAGGCCACTATATTTGGAGTTGTCATTTTTCGGCCGCCAGGCAACACCCAGGCTGGGATCCCAGTAGCTCAGAGGGGCATCATTAACCATAGAGGCCAGGGTGAAACCCGAATCGAGAGCCGCTGAGTAGATAAATGGCTTGATGTTTGAGCCTATCTGGCGAAGTGCCTGCTCGGCACGGTTAAACTTGCTCAGGTAGAAATTAAAGCCACCCACCAGGGCCTGGATCGCCCCATCGGTTGGGTTGACAGAAACGATGGCGGCATTGACCTGGGGGATCTCCGAGAGCTGCCAGGAGCCATCTTTGAGGGGGCGAACCCAGATAAGCTCACCGGCTTGCAAAACATCTGAGGCCTGCTTGGGGGCATTGCCCTGGTGTTCATCGTCTATATAGGCCCGGGCCCACTTCAGTGCATTCCAGCCCAGGGTTACCTGCTTTGCCCCTTTGACGATGACCTGGGCTGACTTCTCATCAACCTGGGTCACGATGGCGGGCTCAAGTGGCTTGTAGTGCGGGTAGCGCTTCAGGTAATCATTGATCTTCTGTTCAGGCCAGGCGCTCTCTCCCAAGCTTGGATCCCAGAGCTTTTTGACTGCTCCCCGGTAACCGTGACGCATGTCATAGGCAAACAGACCGTCGTGCAGAGCGTCCTGAGCGGCCCGCTGCCGATTGGCATAGACTGTGGTATAGACATTAAAGCCCTCGGTATAGGCTTTTTCTCCATAGCGATCCACCATCCACTGCCGCACCATCTCAGCGAGATAGGGAGCGTGCAGGGTGATCTCCGCGCCATGATAGCGGGCGGTGAGCGGGGTGTGGATTGCGGTCCTATACTGCTGCTCACTGATTTTCCCCGTCTCCAGCATCCGCTCCAGCACGGTATCCCGGCGCTCCTTGGCACGGATCGGGTGACTCAGTGGGTTGAGGGCGCTGGGGGCTTTCGGCAATCCCGCGATCATCGCTATCTGTGGCAGCGTCAGCTCTTTGACAGTCTTGCCATAGTAGACCTGAGCCGCGGCACCTACCCCAAAGGCCCGATAGCCTAATGGGATCTTGTTCAGATAGAGCTCGAGGATCTCATTTTTGGTGAGAAGCTGCTCGATATGCCAGGCCAGGAAGATCTCTTTCACCTTGCGTGTGATGGTCTTGTCACGGGTCAAAAAGAAGTTACGCGCCACCTGCTGGGTAATGGTACTGGCACCCTGGCGCTTTTGCCCGGTCACCATCCAGATCCAGGCGGCACGGATGATACCGATCGGATCTATGCCCGGATGCTCATAGAAGCGGTTATCTTCGGTTGCGAGAAAGGCATCAATCATCGGCTGAGGGATCTGTTCGATATGCAACGGGATGCGTCGCTTCTCACCGAACTGGGAGATCAACTGGCCATCGGCACTGTAGACCTTCATCGGGGTTTCAAGATGAACATCCTTGAGGGTGCTGACATCCGGCAGGGTCGGTTTGAGGTAAAAATAGATCCCGACGACTGCGATAACCCCAATGATAAAGAGGGTCAGACAGAAAATTATCAACCGTTTGCAGAACTTTAGCATGCGTTCACTTATTCGCTTCTGAGCCTTGTTTCAGGGGCATCAGTATATCGTGGCACATAACCGAAGTCTGGCTAAATTTTTGCTACTTCCAATAGAAAGCCAATAGAAAGCCAATAGAAAATGGATTTTTGGCGATTGTTGATATTTGCTTATAGATACGAGGAATGTGTTTTCGCATAACCATGGAAGGATTATGGCTTCACTATTTCAAAGCTCCAGACTGATTCCTATGGTGGGTGTTGACTTCGGCTCACAGTCGATTAAAGCACTTGTGGTAGCGGGGCGATCTGGGCAACTTACCATCGAGTCTTGCGTCGAATTGCCAACACCAAAAGGCAGTATGGTGGAGCAGCAGCTGCAGGATATCGAGAAGATGGCGACGGTACTGCGCCAGCTCAAGAAGAATCTTCCTGCACATTATCACGTGGCAGCAACAGCGGTTTCCGGGACCGGTGTGATATCCAAGATTATCCAGATGGATGGTTCCCTGAGCGATCTTGAGCTGGAGACTCAGCTCGAAGTTGAAGCTGAGCAGATCATCCCCTTCCCACGCGACGAGATCAGTCTCGACTTTGAGGTGATCGGAGCGAATGAGGTCGACCCCACTAAAAATGATTTGCTGCTCAGTGCTGCGCGTACCGAAAGCATCACGGCTCAGGTCTCGGCCCTATCGGAGATCGGTCTGGATACCAAGGTGGTGGATGTCAGCACTCACGCACTGGGCAGAGCGGTTCTTGAGACTGTGCCTGAGTTGGCTTCCTCTCAGGAGGTGATCGGTATCATTGATCTGGGCTTAAACACCATGGGGTTTAGTGTGATGGTCAAGGGCCAGGTGATCTATACCCGACTGCAAAACTTTGGGGGAGAGGCCTATACCCAGGGAATCGCGAATTTCTATAACTTCACCCCGGAAGAGGCTGAACAGGCCAAGCTGAATAACAATCTGCCAGCCAATTTTGATGTTGATGTATTTGCCCCCTACATGACTAACCTCATTCAGCAGGTGCGACGCAATATTCAGCTTTTCTGTAGCTCGGGAAGCTACCGTGAGGTGAACCAGCTGGTGCTGACCGGTGGTGGAAGTCTGGTACCTTCATTGCCGAGCCAGCTAGCTACTGAGCTGGAGCTTGAGGTGTTACACCCGGACCCCTTTGCCCACTGCTCCTGGGGGCGCAAGGTAAATAAAGATCCATTCAAGGCGATGGGGCCTAAGTTTATGACGGCGCTGGGTCTGGCGTTAAGGAGTTTTGTGCCATGTCAGCTATAAACCTATTGCCCTGGCGAGAGGCGGTTAAGCAACGCCAAAAGACACAATTTTTTACCCTGCTGGGGTGTTTTGCAGTCCTGACCCTGCTGCTGGTCTTCGCGGTGAACTGGTTTATCGGCAAAGCCGTTGATAATCAAAATAGCCGCAATCAATACCTGCAACGAGAGATGGTGGTTCTTGACAGCAAGATTGGCGAGATCCAGCGACTTAAAAAGCGTAGGGCGCAACTGATTGAGCGGATGGATCTGATTAATCAGCTGCAACTGAGTCGTAACCTGTCGGTTCATCTGTTTAACCAGCTACCCAAGGTGGTACCTCCCGGGGTCTATCTTGGCTCTTTGAAGCTCAATAACAAGCGGATCGATGTGGTTGGTGATACCGAAGCATACAGCAGGGTTGCCAACATGATGCGGCGTATCGAGTCGAGTGGCTGGCTGGGGAACACCAAGATCCTCTCCATCTTTGAGACCCAGAAGGAGCCAATCATTCTGAGTCAGTTCTCACTCTACTTTGATGTGCTGAATCAGAACAGGAAGAGCAAGGAGGCCAGCAATGGATCTGCAGCAGCTCAATGAACTGGACTTTGAAAATATCGGTAGCTGGCCTGCACCGATAAAAGCAATTGCGATCCTGATTCTGTGTGCCCTGATTGCCGGAGGCAGCTATTACTACTGGATTGATGACTCGATCGCCAAGCTCAAGGTCGTTCAGAAAAAAGAGGTACAGCTTAAACAGCAGTATAAAACCAAGGCTCAGATGGCTGCGAATCTCAAAGCTTATCAGGATCAGATGGTTGAGCTGGAAAAACTGCTGGAGTCTCAGTTAAAGCAGCTTCCCAATAAACACGAGGTTCCCGGGTTAATTGACGATATCAGCTTCATCGGAACCAACAATGGATTGAAACTGCTGCGGATCAATTGGGAGGCTGAGAAGAAGATGGAGTTTTCAACCGAGCTGCCGATGCGAATCGATGTTCAGGGGAGTTATCACCAGCTCGGAGAGTTTGCGGCTGACATAGCGGCCTTGCCGCGGATAGTGATCCTGGACAGCTTCTCAATTGGCCGGGCCGAAGGGGATCTCCTGACCCTCAATGTGCTGGCTAAAACCTATAAATATGATGAGAAGCAGGAGGTAGCGAAATGAGATTTTTGCTAATCGTCTTATGTGCTCTGCTTCTTAGCGCCTGTGATGGCACCAGTGATCTCAAGCAGTTTGTGGCCAGAATGAAGGCTCTCAAGCCGACGCCGATTGAGCCGCTACCGGAAGTTCCCGATTTTAAACCGATGAAATATGAGCCGGATAATGAGCGCAGCCCGTTTGCTGAGCCTAAGCCTGAGATCATTATGCCAGCGACTAAGATCAAAGATGAGTGCGTTCGACCAAAAGTTGATCGGGCTCGCGAGCCATTAGAAAAATACTCTCTCAACAACCTTACGATGAGTGGCTCCTTGGGGAAGGATGGCGCTTTATGGGCTTTAATTAAGACCAATGATGGGACTACCTATCGAGTGGGTCTTAAACAGAGAATGGGGCTTAACCATGGTCAAGTCATCAAGATCACCCATGACTGGGTTGAGCTTGAAGAGTTTATTCCTGATGGAAAAGGGTGTTGGGCTCCGAGAATAACCAAACTCACCATGGTTGGAAGCGAAAGCAACTGAATCAACAGAACGACAGGGACGTGGCACGATGCGTTATCTATATCTTTTGATGAAAGTTTGGGTCGTATTTTTCAGTATCAGCTTATGCGGTCAGGTATGGGCTGCATTGGTACTGAAGCAGGTACGAGTCAACCCTGTAGTAAAGGATCAGCTCGACCTGGAGCTGGAGTTTAATGAACCTGTGAAGAAGTTTGCTGACAAGTTACAGTATCAGCCTCGTGAGCTACTCCTTTCACTCCCTGATGCACGCTCAGAGCTGACGGTCAATCCCATACCGATTGAGCGGCAGAAGGTGCGCCAGGTGAGCGTACAGCAAATTGAAAAAGATCTGCAGATCAAGATCGCCCTCGACAAGCTGGTACCTTATCAGATCCGCCAAAAAGATAAGATGCTGATTGTCCAGCTGGGACAGAATGTCCAGATGGCCAAGGCAGTTGCCAAGGAGCAGCCGAAGAAGCCACTGTTGCTGAAAACCAAGCCGGTCAAGGGGGAGACTCCCGGATATATCAACCGAGTCAAGAGCTTTGATTTCCGCCGGGGTAAGGATGGTAGTGGCCAGTTCCTGATCTATCTGGACAATAGCTCAGTCGCTGTCGACATGCGCGAAGGTAAAGATAAGATTAAGGCAACCTTCCACGGGATGGCGATCAGTGATGCCCTGCTACACATCATGGATGTGAAAGACTTTGCGACCCCTGTGATGCGCATTGAATCTTTCCGTAAGGGACCGGATGTGGTGTTTGAGCTCGATACCAAGGGTAAGGTCGACTATCGCTACGATCAGGCCGATCAGCTGTTTGTCCTTGAGGTGGCGAAACGTCAGAAAGCGGCGTCTACCAAGCGTAAGTATCGCGGTAAGCCAATTTCACTCAACTTCCAGGATATTCCGGTGAGAACAGTGTTGCAGCTGATTGCTGACTTTAACAAGTTCAATCTGGTCACCTCAGACTCAGTGAGTGGTAATGTAACCCTGCGGCTGGATGGCGTTCCCTGGGAGCAGGCCCTGGATATCATCCTCAAGGTTAAAGGACTGGATAAGCGCCTTGAGAATAATGTGCTATTGGTCGCACCGGCTAATGAGATCGCCGCTCGTGAGGAGCAGCGGCTATCAGCTCTGCAAAAAGCCTCAGATTTGGCGCCTCTGTTTACCGAATATATCCAGGTGAACTACGCCAAGGCTTCGGAGCTTGCCAAGCTGCTCAGCAGTGGTGAGACCAGTCTGTTGTCCAAGCGGGGCGCCGTATCGGTCGACCAGCGAACCAATACCCTGCTGGTTAAGGATACCTCCGAGGTGATGGAGAATGTAACCCGGATGGTCGAGATCCTGGATATTCCGGTGAAGCAGGTGCTTATTGAGGCGCGGATCGTTACCATCAACGATGGTTATGATCAGGAGCTGGGGATCCGTTGGGGTGCCTCCAAGACGGGGGGCGAGAAGCAGACCGCAGGTACCCTGGAGTATCTGGCGGGTGAAGCAACCTCTCTGGATAGTCGTTTGAATGTGAACTTCCCGGCGACAGGAGCACCATCGCTTGCGTTCCAGATTGCCAAGCTATCCAAGGGGCGAATTTTGGATCTGGAGCTCAGTGCTCTTGAGACAGAAAACAAGGGTGAGGTCATTGCCAGTCCCCGGATCATGACCGCCAATCAACAGCAGGCTGTCATTGAGCAGGGAACCGAGATCCCATACGTAGAGGCTGCATCCAGTGGTGCCACCTCTGTGACCTTTAAGAAGGCGGTGCTGAGCCTGACGGTGACCCCACAGATCACCCCGGATAATCGAATTATCCTGGATCTGACGGTGACCCAGGACAGTCAGGGGGATGAGGTAGCGACCCCAACCGGTCCGGCGGTTGCCATCGACACTCAGCAGATAGTAACCCAGGTGCTGGTGGACAATGGTGAAACCCTGGTTCTGGGTGGTATCTATCAGCAAACCATCCGAACCTCGGTCAGCAAGGTGCCACTGCTTGGGGATATCCCGGGAGTGGGAGTCCTGTTCCGTAAAACCTCGAACACAGACTCCAAACGCGAGCTCCTGGTGTTCGTGACACCTAAGATTGTAACAGAGTCATTCTAGCCTGTTACAGTGCCCTTTGAGGGGGATTGGTAAGCATTTCGCCATCTTTATGGTCACAATGGTTGCCAATCCCCCTCTTCAACTGAGATAATTCGACGTCCAGTTTCATACTCAAGGTAGGTTTTGGGTGCCTCGCAGCTTTTTGCGGGGCTAGGTGCTTTATAGAATTCATTCGGTTTAAGATGGCTGAAAAACGTAATATTTTTCTAGTGGGTCCCATGGGTGCGGGTAAAAGCACCATCGGTCGACACCTGGCGCAACAGCTCCACATGGAGTTTTATGACTCCGATCAGGAGATTGAGCGTCGTACGGGTGCCGAGGTTAGCTGGGTATTTGATATCGAAGGTGAAGAAGGCTTTCGAGTTCGTGAAGAGAAAGTAATCAATGACCTGACGGAAAAACAGGGCATTGTCCTGGCAACGGGTGGTGGCTCGATTGAGAGCAAGGAGAGTCGTAATCGCCTCTCTGCACGCGGGATCGTCGTTTACCTGGAAACTCCAATCGAAAAGCAGCTTGCACGGACTCAGCGCGATAAGCGCCGTCCCCTGCTTCAAACAGAGGAAGAGCCACAAACGGTTCTGGAGCGCCTGGCAACTATGCGTAATGCGCTTTATGAAGAAGTTGCCGATTATGTTGTTCAAACAGATGAACAAAGTGCAAAAGTAGTCGCAAATCAGATCATCAAACAGATCGGTCTGTAAGCCGGGGGTTGAGCATGGAGCAGGTCACCGTTGAATTGGCTGAACGCAGTTACCCGATTCTCATTGCTGCGGGGCTGCTGGAGAAATCTTCTGTGTTCAGGGAGCTGATCCCGGGACACAAGGTGATGATCGTCAGCAATACGACCGTGGCTCCCCTCTACCTGGAGACACTGCGTCGTGCCCTCGCTGGGTACGAGGTCGATGAAGTGATCTTCGAAGATGGAGAGCAGTATAAGACCCTGGCGAGTTTTGAGCAGTTGATGAGTGCTCTGCTGGAAAATCATCACGCCCGTGATACCACCATTATCGCCCTCGGTGGAGGAGTGATCGGTGATCTTAGCGGCTTTGCTGCTGCCTGTTATCAGCGCGGAGTACCTTTTATTCAGGTTCCGACCACGCTGCTCTCTCAGGTTGATTCCTCCGTCGGAGGAAAGACAGCGGTAAATCATCCGCTGGGGAAAAACATGATCGGTGCATTCTATCAGCCTCGTGCTGTTATCGCCGATCTCGATGTTTTAAAGACACTTCCTCAGCGGGAGCTGGCCGCCGGGCTGGCTGAGGTGATCAAGTATGGAATCATCTTTGATGACGCGTTTTTTGAGTGGCTGGAGCTCAATATAGAACGAGTCAACGCGCTGGATATCGATGCTCTGACCCATGTAATTCGTCGCTCTTGCGAGATTAAGGCGCAGATCGTTGCCCTTGATGAGCGTGAGCAGGGCTGTCGTGCCTTGCTGAACCTGGGCCATACTTTTGGTCATGCAATTGAGGTTGAGCAGGGGTATGGTAGCTGGTTGCATGGAGAAGCGGTCGCCGCCGGGATGGTGATGGCTGCCAGGATGGCCAGGTTAAAGGGTAATTTGTCCCGGGAGTCTGTGCAGCGGATCATCTCCCTGCTTGGGCGGGCCCGATTACCGGTAGAGCCACCATCCGGGATGAGCTGGCAGAAGTTTGTTGCTCACATGCGTCACGATAAAAAAGTGGCCGGGGGTAAGATTAGAGTGGTACTTCCGACCCGGATCGGTGACTCCGAACTCTACCCTGATATGGATATTCAGTTATTAACACGGATAGTGCAGCAGAGTGACGACTCAAGAGATTGATTGGGCCGACCTTCCTTCACAGCAGGTCATGGTCGAACGACTGAATCACCTGATTCATTATGTCTCCTTTCCATTTATTGTACTCAATGGTGAAGCTGGTAGTGGGCGCTCTGCGATTTTGCAGCGCCTCATTGCTTTAACCGATTCCTCATTTTCCCTGGCTTATGTGACCGCTCATCCCAAGATGAGTCAACAGCAGCTGCGCGAAACTATTCTCTCTCAATTGAAAAAGGGCGCGGTGTTTTCTCTGAGCGATCCCCTGTATCAGAGTGTCGGGCGGTTATTTTCCAATACCCAAGCCCGGTTAGTGGTGATCGTCGATGACGCAGAGCTACTCTCTGCCGGGTTACTTGAGGAGCTGATTGAGTTACATTGGCAGGGGAGCAATCAGCAGGCACAGCAACTGGCGTTACTACTGGGTGCCGGCTCCAGTTGGCGGGAAACTGAGTTAGCTAGTTGCCAGCGCAGTGTAGCGGCAGAACTTCTGTTTGAGCTACAGGTTGAGCCTCTATCTCAGGAGGAGCTCAAGCAGCTGCAACTCAATTGTGTGACTGAGCATTTTGAGCCAGGAGCCATTACCCGGCAGTTAAGCGAACAAGCGGGAAAAACCATGGAACAGAAAAACGACGAACAGATTCAATCCGATAGTGAACAGGCGTCCACCCCCCTGAAACCCGGTAAGCGCTGGGTCCGCTATCTGTTGGTGGCCGTGTTGGCGGTCGCGATAGTATTACTGGCTCTGAGCTGGCTCTTACCCCCAAGGGAGCAGTCAGCCGGCAATGATGAGGTAGCACCGCATACGCTGCAGCCACTACCATCTCCGGTCGAGACCAGCACGGCAACCACAACGCCATCCACTGAGCCTGACGGTGAGGGCTCAGAGCCTGTGGCTCAATCCTGGAACAAGGATAAGGTCAATCTGCCCCAATCTGTGAGTGAGAAGACCATCACCACCGAGACTAAGAACTACGAGGGCCGGCGTGTGGTCCTGTCCGATAAAGTGGTCGATGCGCTGATCAAGGATGAAGCAGGTACAGAGCTCCAAAAGATTTCATCAAAGCCCGCTAGGGTAGCGGCCGAGGATGCTGCACCTTCCACTGAGTCACAGCAGAAGACGCCTCCCCCGGCGAAGGCAAGCATCAATACCGATGAGATGATGGCTGATGCGAAGCAAGCTGAGCAGAAACCCCAGAGTAAGCCCGTGGTGATGGCGCAAAAGAGCGCAGCTCAGCCTAAGGTCGTTGAGCCGGTGAGCCAGTCATCGAATGTAAGTTCTTCGGGGGATAGTCTGTCACTGACCCAGGCCTCGGTTTTGCTGGCAAAACCTGCCAGCCACTATACGATTCAGCTGGCAGGATTTAGCCAAAAGCAGGCGGCATTCACCTTTGTGAAGCAGCATGATCTGTTAACCAGTGGCATGGTTTATCAAACCAAGTTTCATGGTAAGCCCTGGTATGTGGTGATCAAGGGAGACTATGATTCGGCTCATCAGGCTCGTTTGGCTATCTCCCAGCTACAGCCTGCTCTGCTCAAGAATCAACCTTGGCTCAAATCATTTTCAAGGCTGCAGCAGGAATTGAAAAATTAGTGCAGCGAAGGTGGTCATTCAGGGGTACAATGCGTACTTTTTTCTGCGAGTGAGCGGTTGAGCACAGGAATCTGATGAAAAAAGTACGCGCGTTTCTAAAGTGGGCAGGGGGGAAGCACTCTCTCATCGAGGCAATTCACCAGCATTTGCCTCAAGGGGAGAGGCTGGTTGAGCCCTTTGTCGGAGCGGGCTCGGTGTTTTTGAACACCGATTATCAGCGCTATCTGCTGGCTGATGTGAATCAGGATCTTATTGCTCTGTATCAAATCGTCCAGCAGGAGTCTGAGCGCTACATTGCGGATGCAAAATCACTGTTTGTCCCAAAAAATAACGACAAGCAGCGCTATTATCAGTTTCGGGAAAAGTTTAACAAGAGTAAAGATCCTTACCTGCGCTCTTTGCTGTTTCTCTATCTGAACCGCCACGGCTTTAATGGCTTGTGTCGCTACAATAAGAAAGGGATATTTAATGTTCCTTTCGGCTCCTACAGTAAGCCCTATTTTCCTGAGGCCGAGCTTAACTTTTTTGCCGAGAAGTCTCAGCGCGCCGAGTTTGTCTGCTGCTCTTATGATGAGACCTTCGCTAAGGTTCAGGGTAATGATGTGGTTTACTGCGATCCACCCTATGCCCCTTTGAGCACCACGGCCTGTTTCACCACCTATGCCAGTTACGGCTTCTCTCTAGATGATCAGGCGGTACTGGCGCGGCTGGCACGGCACACGGCCCGGGAGAAGGGGATCCCGGTACTGATCAGCAATCATGATATCCCCCTGACCCGTGAGCTGTACCGGGGAGCGAACCTGGGTAGCATCCAGGTGAAACGAAGCATCAGCCGTAATGGCAATCAGCGTAAAAAAGTCGATGAGCTGCTTGCCCTGTATCGCAGCGAGGATTCGTAAGCCTCCAGCCGCTTGTGGATACGCCCGTTATCTGAGAGCTGTTATATTTTGCAATCAGCTTGCAGCCTTTCGGCCAAGTCTGTGAGTATGGCCAGGTTCAAGCATCCTGTTTTTGGTGGCATCAATGGCTCCTGGCAAGACAGATGACCGCAAGCTAATAAAATGAGTTGCCGTTAGCAGGTCGCTTTTATATCGTCAAAAGTGCGAAAAAACTCGCTGTAAGCTGTGAGTTCCGGCGCTGAGCTGCGCGGTTGGCTATCTGTGGCTTAGGTGCTTGATAGCACAAATGAGTGTTCGAGTTATTTGAGCTATGGAGTGCGAGTAAACCCGGTTTATCTTTTAGATGGGCTGGCAAGGTGCCGGCCTGAACTTGAATGGGATCCTGAACATGAAAGATTATCTGATCGCCCCCTCGATTTTGTCCGCTGATCTGGCTCGTCTGGGGGAGGATGTCGAGGCGGTGCTCAAAGCTGGTGCTGATGTGGTTCATTTTGATGTGATGGATAATCATTATGTACCCAACCTGACCTTCGGTCCCAGCGTGTGTAAGGCGCTGCGCGATTATGGGATCACGGCTCCTATCGATGTTCACCTGATGGTTGAGCCGGTCGATCGGATGATCACCGAGTTTGCCAAAGCCGGCGCCAGCATCATCACCTTCCACCCCGAGGCAACGCCCCACGTGGATCGCTCCCTGCAGCTGATTAAGGATCAGGGATGTCAGGCCGGGCTGGTGCTTAATCCGGCGACCCCCCTGTATCACCTGGACTTTGTGATGGATAAGCTGGATGTGATCCTGCTGATGTCGGTAAACCCAGGCTTCGGGGGCCAGGCCTTTATTCCGGCTACCCTGGAGAAACTGCGCCAGGTGCGTCAACGAATCGAAGCCACAGGCCGTGATATTCGGCTGGAGATCGATGGCGGGGTCAAGGTGGATAATATCGCCGAGATCGCAGCCGCCGGAGCCGACATGTTTGTGGCGGGCTCGGCTATCTTTAACCAGCCTGATTATGCCCAGGTGATCGATGCCATGCGCCAGCAGTTAAAGACTCATGGCTGATTTCAGGGCGGTTCTGTTGGATCTGGATGGGACGCTGATCGACAGCGTTCCACAGCTTCACCTGGCGGTGGCACTCTCGCTAGAGGAGCTGAGGCTCCCTCAGCCGGGAGAGCTGTCGGTACGGGGCTGGATTGGCAATGGTGCCCTCAAACTGATGCTGCGGGCATTGAGCTGGGCGATGGAGCGCTCTGCAACCGAGGTTGAGCTCGCTCAGGCCATGCAACTCTTTTATCGCCACTATGAAAGTTGTTGTACCCGGGGACTCTCCCTTTACCCCGGCGTCATAGAGACATTGGAGGCGCTACACCAGGCTAATGTTCGGTTGGCCCTCATTACCAATAAACCCAGCCGCTATATCGCGCCAATCCTTGGCGCACTCAGGATGGAATCCCTGTTTGACTGCTGTCTCGGTGGCGACTGTCTGGCACGGCGCAAGCCGGATCCCGAGCCTTTGTTTTTTGCCTGTGAGCAGTTAGGTGTTAGCCCGGATAAAGCATTGATGGTCGGGGATTCTAAAAATGATATTCTGGCTGCCAGAAATGCACAAATGGCAGCCGCTGCCGTCACTTACGGTTATAATTATGGGGAGCCTATTGAAAATAGTGCTCCGGACTGGGTTTTCGAGGATTTCTCTGAACTGGCGCAACTATTGCTTTAGCTGTAGTGGATGATATATATTGGCTTCGGCCCGATCTTTCGTGATCCGGCTGCACGCCACCCACCTTTTATTTTTAGATATATTTATCTGCTATCGGTAAGGTGTCTGAACCAGGCACGGTTGCATTCATGATGCATAGTCGCCAGCTTTGGAGAGATATCAGGAGTGAGTTTCTGCTCACCTCCAATGAACCTCGCGAACCTTAATCAATATTATTTTGGAGGCAAGACAGATGCTTACGCAACGAGTCGAGGAAGATGAAATTAAGGATAAAGGTTTTTGGTTGCGAAACTTCAGAAAAGCGAAGAGCCAAAAAACTTTACAACTGATGGTATCTAAGGCGATCGATAAATACCATAGCAACTCAGGTGTGGTCGCGGCTATCTATCTGGCAGAGTGTCAAAGAGAGCGCGAGCTGGAATCGGGTGTGCTGCTGAATCGCTGATATTCAGCCGAATCCTGTTGATCTCAGGATCAGGATGAATTGCTACTCATAGGGTACAAGTTGACTGGCATTCAACCTTGAGTTGAAACCCGGGAATAAATATCGGAATTATTGACAGAGTATTCTGCTATTCCCAGGCTTTTATATTTTAAAAAATACTTATTATTGCGAAGCCCATGGCGCAATAAATGGTTTCTCTATTCTATTTTTCCCGGCTGAGGTTTGAACCTATTCTTCTGTCGTCTTCTCTGAATCCTGGGTAACGACCAATTTAGCGGGTAGGGTAAAACAGAAGGTACTGCCTTTTCCCTGGGTACTTTCTATCTGTAACTGGCTCTGGTGATTGTGCAGGGCGTGTTTGACGATCGCCAGCCCCAGCCCGGATCCCCCGGTTTGCCGTGAGCGGGCCTTATCCACCCGATAGAAGCGCTCGGTCAGGCGTGGAATATGTTTTGAGGCGATTCCCTCGCCACTATCTTCAACACAAAAGCGAGCCCGCTTATTGTGCCGGTACCAGCGGACATGGATTTTGCCGCCATCCGGTGTGTAGTGCACCGCATTATAGACCAGGTTGGAGATGGCACTGCGCAGCTGTGAGGTATTCCCCAGCACCTGTAGCTCTGGATCGATCTCAAAAGAGAACTGGTGGTTCTTCTTGCCACTGAGTGCCAGCGCCTCCTCCTCCAAAATCTTCATCATCGCCGGAATATCCACCTGCTCGGACTGGTCAATCTCGGTATCCGATTCGATGCGTGACAGGGTCAGCAGATCGTTGACCAGGTTCTCCATCCGGTCGGTCTGCTCACTCATCACAGGCAGGACCTGGGCGGGCAGCTGCTGACCGGGCAGGGCCGCCCCCATCTCAAGATAGCCTTTAAGCACGGTCAGGGGTGTACGAAGCTCGTGGGAGACGTTGGAGACAAAGCGCTTGCGCACCTTCTCTATGCTATGCAGCCGGGTCATATCCCGCACGATGAGAATCGATAGATCCTCGGTGTAGGGGATCACCCGGTACTCAAAGAACTGTTCATCGCAGTCCGGTGAGCGTAGCTCCAGCGGGTCGCTAAAGTCTCCCCGCTCGATATAGCGCAGCAGCAAAGGCGAGGAGATCAGCTGATCCAGATAGAACTGGCCGTCCAGCGGCCAGCTGAAGTGAAACAGCTTGGCTGCGGGCTGATTGCACCACAGCAGCAACTGGTTGCGCTGAAACACCATCAGGGCGTCGGGCAGAGCCTCGGCCCCGTTGCGAAACCAGCGGATCATCTTCTGGCGGCGGCTTCGTTGGCGCCTGAGTTGATTAAGGCGGCCGTCGAGCTGCTCTATGGCCTCACTGTAAGGGTTAAGCCTGGCTAAAGGGATTGCGCTTTTCTGCTGCTGTTGCATCCAGCTAAGGATCCGGCTTTGTCCCCACAGGCACAGCATCAGGTGCAGTGTCAGCGGGATCATGATGAGGACCGGATAGCCAATGGCGCAGGCCCCGAACAGTAAAACCACATAAAGGCAAAGCCAGAATCCACAGACCTGGAGGGGGGTTTTGAGCTTAAGCATCAGCACCCGCCTTGGGAGAGAAGCGATAGCCGGCACCGCGAACCGTTTCTATCCACTTATCGTAGCCGTAAGGAGCAATTGTCTTGCGTAGCCTTCGGATATAGACATCCACGGTTCGCTCATCCACATACACATCATTTCCCCACACCCGATCCAGCAGCCGCTCACGGCTGCAAACCTTATCGATATGGGTCATGAAGTAGTAGAGGAGCTTGAACTCTATGGGGCCTAAGCTTATCTCCTGCTGCTGGCTCATCACCCGGTGCGCTTCGGGATCTAATGACAGGCCATGCAGGTCGATCGAGTCTTTGGCCGTGGTCGGGTTGCTGCGACGCAGCACCGCCTGAATGCGAGCTAACAGCTCATTGGGGGAGAAAGGCTTAGTCACATAATCATCGGCGCCGCATTTAAGTCCGCGTACCTTATCCTCCTCTTCTCCTCGGGCGGTCAGCAAGATGACCGGAAGATCCCGTCCCCAACTACTCTCCTTGAGACGACGAATCAGTTCCAGTCCACTGGCTCCGGGGAGCATCCAGTCGAGCAGGATCAGATCGGGTACTTGTTGCTTAATGAGGGAGAGGGCTGAATCGAAATCTTCGGCAGAGCTGGTTTGATAACCTGCTCCATCGAGTAAAAAAAGCAGCATATCGCGAATTGCGGGCTCATCTTCAACTACTAGCAGTTTTTGAGTCATTGACTTGAACTGAGGGCTGGAATCGAACGCCAATCATTGTTCAGGCTTCGAACCAAGCTGTCAAGCCGCAATATTTGGGGGGAGGTTCTGTTGGCGCTTCCTATTTTGTTGAACCTGTTGCTTCTGAAAATATTTTGTTCGCGACGCGAGCCATCAGGTTGAGTGGTTCTAAATGAGTGGCGAGCAACAATGGACAGGGCTTTTTCAGGCGCCACCCGAAGGGCCGTGGCAATTTTTCCTCCCGGCTGCGTTATCAGATGTTCATGTAGAGCAACTACACCACGCATCTTCTGCCTTGCTGGTTGAAAAAATATCCAACGGCAGAACCAAATCTGAAGCATCAGCAGAACCTGGCCCTTACTGAGTCCACAGCCGTTTTTTTTACAGATGTCATAAAAGTGTCATAAAGGAATGGCATAAATGGCACTGTCGTTAAGGCATTTACTCAATAAGGTACAGTTCATGAAACTGAATAGGTTACTGAAAGTTGGTTGTGTTTCCGCTCTGATGCTGTCTGCAACGAGCGCTTGGTCTGCTGAGACAGTCAATGGCGCGGGTTCGACTTTTATCTACCCTGTCCTGGCTAAGTGGGCAAGCTCATACCATAAGGACACAGGTGTGGCGGTGAACTACCAATCCATTGGATCCGGTGGTGGTATCAAACTGATCAAGTCACAAACCGTTGATTTTGGTGCATCGGATGCTCCGTTGAGTGCCAAGGAGCTCAAAGACGCAGGCCTGGTGCAATGGCCGATGGTGATGGGAGGGATAGTTCCCGTCGTCAATATTCCCGGAGTGAAGAGTGGCGCCCTGAAGCTTGATGGCAAGCTGTTGGCTGACATCTACATGGGTAAGGTAAAGAGCTGGAACGATCCACGCATCGCCGAACTGAACCCGGGACTCAAGCTGCCTCAGATGGCAATCTACGCGGTTCACCGCGCCGAAGGCTCGGGAACCACTTACAACTTTACCGCTTACCTCAATCAGGTCAGCAACAGCTGGAAGAGCGAGGTAGGGATGGGCAAGATGGTCAGCTGGCCAAAGGCTGCTAACCAGCTGGGCGGTAAGGGTAACGCAGGTGTTGCCAACTTCGTCAAGCGTATCCCTGGCTCCATCGGTTATGTTGAATACGCCTACGCCGATGAGAATCACCTGGCGGTGACTCAGATGCGCAACAAGGCTGGCAAGTACGTACAGCCGAACCTGGAAACCTTCCAGGCCGCTGCTGCTAATGGCGACTGGGCCCATGCCCCGGGCATGAAGCTGATTCTGGTGAACCAGCCGGGTGCCCACAGCTGGCCGATTACTGCCACCACCTTCATCCTGATGCAAAAAGACGCGAAGAATCCTGCAGCCAGCCGCGAGGCGCTGAAGTTCTTCGACTGGTCCTATAGCCATGGTGTCGAGATGGCGAAGAAGCTGGACTATGTTCCTATGCCACAAAATGTCGTCAAGCTGGTGCAGTCGGTGTGGAGTGACAAGCTGCACGCAACGCCCCAGACACTGGCAGCAAAATAAGATCGTAATAAAGAGCTAAGCGGTAGATTCAATGATAAACGATGATGCGATGATCTACGGGGCAGGCGCCCGGCGAATCGACGGAGACAAGATCTTTCACGGACTGTGTAAAGGTTCTGCCATCCTGATGATGCTGATTATGCTGGGGGTATTTGTACTGCTGCTCCACGGAGCGCTTCCAGCGTTAGAGAAGTTTGGTGCGTCTTTTGTCTGGAGTAATGTCTGGGATCCGGTGGCCGAGCAGTTTGGTGCAGCTTCGGCTATCTACGGAACCCTGGTCAGCTCACTGATCGCCATGGTCCTGGCATTTCCTGTCGGACTGGCGATTGCGGTGTTCCTGGCCGAGATCGCTCCACAATGGCTGAGCCGTCCTCTGGGGATCTTGATTGAGCTGCTGGCGGCGATCCCCAGCATCATCTACGGCATGTGGGGCTGTTTGTGTTTGCCCCCTGGTTCTCCACCGGCTTTCAGATGTGGGCGATGGAGCACCTGGCCGGAGTGCCGGTCCTGGGCACAGTGTTCAGTGGCCCGCCGATGGGAATTGGTCTCTTAACTGCCGGGATCATTCTGGCGATGATGATTCTGCCGCTTTTGACCTCACTGATTCGCGATGCCCTGATGACGGTGTCACCGATGCAGCGTGAGGCAGGCTATGGACTGGGTGTCACCCGTTGGGAGCTCTTTTGTAAGGTACTGTTGCCCAGCATCAAAGGCCCGGTGATCGGCGCATCGATTCTCGCCCTGGGACGCGCCTTGGGTGAGACCATGGCGGTGACCTTTGTCATCGGTGGCGCCAACGCGATTCACGCCGCCCTGTTTATGCCCGGCACTACCATCTCGGCCAGCATCGCCAACCAGTTTAACGAGGCAACTGGCACCATCTACCCATCCTCGTTGATGGCACTGGGTCTGGTTCTGTTCGTCATCAGTGTGGTGATCCTGGCTGTAGCGCGCCGCATGTTAAGAGGGCATAAGTGATGTTTGCACGTAAGCTGAAAAATACCATTGCTGTTGGTTGTGCCTATCTTGCCTGTGCGCTGGGGCTGTTCCTGTTGGGGGCGATTCTTTACACCCTGCTCTCGAAAGGCTTAAGTGCCATCAACTGGCAGATGCTGACCGAGAGCATGCCGGGTCCTGGCTCTGAGGGGGGCGGCCTGTATAACGCCATCATCGGATCTTTGATGATGACGGTCTGCACCACCATCCTGGTGACACCAATTGGCCTTTTGGCCGGAACCTGGCTTGCCGAGTTCGGCAAGGGGACCAAGCTTCGCGAGGTGATCCGTTTTGTGAACGGCATCCTGCTGAGCCTGCCCTCAATCCTGATCGGTCTTTTTATCTACGAGCTTATCGTGATCCCAAGCGGCCACTTCTCTGGCTGGGCCGGGATCTTGTCGCTGACCATCATCGCGCTGCCGATTATAGTGACGGCGACCGAAGATATGCTGCAGCTTCTGCCTGGCTCCCTGCGTGAAGCGGCGGCCGGCCTTGGAATTCCCCGCTGGCGGATCATCTGTCAGATCGGTTATCGCGCGGCGCGCTCGGGTCTGGTGACCGGGGTGATCCTGGCGGTGGCCCGGGTGAGTGGTGAAACGGCGCCACTGCTGTTCACCTCACTGAATAACGATTTTACCAGTTACAGCCTGAACGGGCCGATCGCCAGCTTGCCGGTGACCATCTATCAATACGCCATGAGCCCGTATCAAAACTGGAACGACCTGGCATGGGGCGGCGCGCTGCTGCTGACCATGATGGTCCTTATACTCAATATCATTTCACGTCTGTTAGTTGCTAAAAAAGCTTAGGAGAGATCCAGATGCACGCTTTACCTCAATACGAAGAAACCTTTAACTCGAGCGATAAAGTGGTCTCTCTGGCCGATGCAACGCGCATGGAGATCCGGGACCTGCACTTCTACTACGATGGCGGTAAGACGATTGCCCTCGATGGGATCAACCTGCCGCTGTATGAGCGCAAGGTGACCGCTCTCATCGGCCCGTCTGGCTGTGGTAAGTCGACCCTGCTGCGGACCCTGAACCGGATTTTTGATCTCTACCCGGGGCAGAAGGCAACCGGTGAGATCCTGCTCGACGGACGTAACATCCTTAAGGGACCGGTGGATATAAACCGTCTGCGCACCAAGGTTGGGATGGTGTTCCAGCGCCCGACGCCGTTCCCGATGAGCATTTATGACAACATCGCTTTTGCCCTCAAGCTTAACAAGAAGATGTCTAAGGCGGAGCTGGATAAGCGGGTGGAAGATGCCCTGCGCGCCGCTAACCTGTGGGAAGAGGTCAAAGACAAGCTTAAGGCGAGCGGCAGCTCATTGTCCGGTGGTCAGCAGCAGCGTCTGTGTATCGCCCGAACCATAGCACTGGAGCCTGAGATCATCCTGATGGATGAGCCAACCTCGGCGCTGGATCCTATTTCCACCCAGGCGATTGAAAACCTCATCGAGGAACTCAAGCAGAAGTACACAATCGTGATCGTGACCCACAACATGCAGCAGGCGGCGCGGATCTCCGATTACACCGCCTTCATGTACCTGGGTAAGATGGTGGAGTTTGGTTCGACCGAGAAGCTCTTCTCCACCCCGCAGCAAAAGCAGACCCACGACTATATCAATGGCCACTTTGGCTAATCGCGGATAGCCATTGCGAGAAAAGCCCTGCTTCGGCAGGGCTTTTTTATGAGCTCGGAAACAAAAAAGGCCAGTCTGATGACTGGCCTTTTGGCATCTGGTGGCGTGAGCCTTACTCCGGCAGCACCGCGTTGTGGTAAACGTTCTGCACGTCATCACAATCTTCGAGCATATCCATGAACTTCTGGAACTTCTCCAGGTGCTCTTCGGTGATGTCGGTGTCGGTCTGAGGTACAAAGGTGATCTCATCGAGATCCAGCTCCAGCTCAGGGTAGGTCTCGCTCAGGGCGGTCTTGGTGTTATTGTACTCGGTGTTAGGGCAGAAGATGGTGATGACGCCATCTTCACACTCGATATCATCCACCTCAACATCGGCCATCATCAGGGCTTCCAGCACCGCTTCTTCATCTTCACCCTTGAAGGAGAACACCGCCTGGTGCTTGAACATGTGGGCGACTGTGCCGGAGGAGCCAATTTTGGCGCCGGTCTTGATGAAGCAGTTACGTACTTCCGCATAGGTGCGGTTGTTGTTGTCGGTCAGGCAGTCGACAATCACTGAGCAGCCGCCGGGCCAAAGCCTTCATAGGTGGCCCGAGTGTAATCTTCACCGGCGCCGCCCTTGGCTTTTTCGATGGCCCGCTCAATCACATGGGTGGGAACCTGGTCTTTCTTGGCAGATTCAATCAGGCGACGCAGTGACAGGTTGCCATCGGGGTCGATGCCACCGTTTTTGGCGCAGACATAGATCTCTTTGCCGTACTTTGAATACACCTTGGTTTTTGCGCCGGCTGTTTTGGCCATCGACTCTTTGCGGTTCTGAAATGCTCTTCCCATCAGACTGGACTCTTTGATTAAAAATTTGGATGGGGGGATTTTACTGCGTAAGGCTGGGCTGTGCCAGTGGGAGTTATTTGTTGCCCTACAGGCGGGGGATTCGGGCTGACCTGCGGTCGGCTGGTTTCAGCTCGGGGAGCTGATGCCCTGCAGGTTGCAGGAGTTGACCTTCGGGCAGGGAGTGTGGCTGCGCCACAGGTGTCGGGGTGCGATACACAGGGATGTGTGAATGCAGCGATAGTCATGGATGACGTTAGCTGCCGGCTGTGCCTACTTTTGTATCGCCAAAAGTAGGCAAAAACTCGCTGCGCGCTGCGAGTCCCTCCGCAGAGCTTCGCGGCTCGGCGTCCTGCCTCGAAAAAACTAAGCCATCAATGACATACAGTTAAACCCAACAGCAGTTTAATAAACGGTTAGATCAACATTCAGTTGGTGATTATCTGAACTCGGGGATAGTGTGGCTCTGGGTGAATAGGTGTTGCTACTGATCTGAACTTCGTATGAGTGCTTGGTTCCCTGGGCCAGGGTTATCCAGTAAGGGTCTTTTTCTCGCTTATGATGAGATACCACGAGTTGTTCAACTGGAGTCCACGGTGCGAGCCAGCCGTTGCTGGTATATACCTCGTAATGCCTCTGCCAGTCCCAACGGTCTAAACTATGATATCCATTATGTGAGTAGATGCTAGATTCGAGTGTGACGGTTTGATTAGGCTTAACCTCAAAGTGCGATGAGCCATCTTGGTCTTCAATCAATAGTTTATATTGGTCATGACTTGTAAAAGTCAGTGCCACTGTTCCGCTTGCGTAGGCTGTTCCCGAGAGTAATAAGGCGAAAGTAACCAATAATGCCTTTTTCATGCATCACTCCTTGATATGCAGAATTAGAGAGCTCTAAAAAATACACGAGATTAAAACTGAGGGCTTCCATAAATGGCTGTATATGTAACATCTGGCATTTGTGATGAAGGCTCGGGATTTCTTGGGGCGTTGTTTCCTAAATCGATGGAACCTTTTGGTTTGAGCAAGATCTGATCTCCCATCGTCATGATGGGAAGCTTCAAATGGGTAAATCCAACGGCAAAATCAAGAACTGGTCTCAATACAATAAAGCATTGGTAAAGCGTGGCTCGATCACCTTCTGGTTGGATGAGAATGCAGTCAAAAACTGGCATTGTCAGGAGCACCATGGCGACAGAGGAAGAGGCTTCACGTTCAGTGATACCGCTATCGAAACCGCGTTGATGCTCAAAGGAGTATTCAGCCTTCCACTGAGGGGGTTGCAAGGATTCCTTGATTCGGTCTTTCAGCTCATGAATGTTCCTCTTAAGTCACCGACTTATAGCTGTATCAGCAAACGAGCGAAGACCGTTGAGATAAAATATCGCCGCCCCAGCCGAGGCCCTGTTGCTCACGTGGTCGTTGATGGGACAGGGCTCAAAATCCACGGTGAGGGAGAGTGGAAAATGCGCAAGCACGGAAAAGAAAAGCGCCGAGTTTGGCGCAAGCTCCACCTGGCTGTTGATGCTCAAACTCATGAAATCATAGCAGCCGAGGTCAGCCTTGATAGTGTTGGAGATAACGAGGTGTTGCCGACCTTATTAAACCCACTACGACGCAAGATACAGCAAGTCTCAGCAGATGGTGCATACGATACAGAGGCTTGCTATGCACTGTTACAGAGAAAGGGTTGTAAACCAACGATTCCTCCCCGCAGTAATGCAGCTTACTGGAAAGGAGATCATCCCAGAAATGAAGCTGTCGAAGCGCTTAAAAATGGGCAGCTTTCACAATGGAAGCATGACAACGACTACCATCAGCGCTCGTTAGCAGAAACAGCAATGTCTCGCTACAAACAGCTCAATTCTCCACAGCTGAGCTTACGTTGTTATAACGGTCAGGTTGGGGAAGCCTTGGCCGGAGTTAAAGCTTTAAACAAAGTGATCGGGCTTGGTATGCCTGTCAGGCAGCAAGCTGCCTGAATGGGTACAAGTCAATTATCAGACTCGGATTTAGGAAACAACGCCATTTCTTGGTGGCTTGGGGGTAACGTTTGGAAGTTGTTGGTTGTCTTGGGGGAGGGGAAGAGTGCAGATCGACAGAGGTAAGGCTAGGGAGCTTCATTGGTTGCCTGATTTCTATCATGAGTGTGGTTATGGTGGGACTTTCGATGGTGAAGATGAGGTGTTTTTCATCGGGAATGAGAGCAAAGTTCATGGTGTTGTGAGAATCGCAACCGAACAGGGTGCCCTGGTGCTCTGGGGGATGCTGGTTCACCCAGATCTGAGAAGGCAGGCGATTGGGAGTCGCTTGCTTAGCCAGTTACAGGATTATCTGGAGAGCAAGTCCGAGAGTTGCTTCTGTTTGCCCCATGATTACCTGGCCGGGTTTTATGGACAGATCGGTTTTCAGTCTATCGAAAGCTCTGCTGCACCGGAGTTCCTGAGTAAAAAGATGAATCGATATAAGGAGCAGGGGCTTAATATAGTGTTGATGGAGCGGACATCAACTGGCTGAGCTGATGCCCTGTGGTCAGGCATCAAGTGGCCATTAACACTCAGGAAGAAGTGATAAATTAAATTATCAATAGCTGAAATAGTAATCTGAATATTGAATAATTAGGTATCGGTAAGTAGCTTTTTAGTATATTAACTTATTTAAATTGTTTTTCAGTAGAGCTCTAGGGTTCAAATGGGCTTCCCAGTACATTATCATGACCAAATATTTGTTCAAGTGCAGTGATTGATTTATCAGATAGTATCTGTGTGAACAGTAAAGTGAGATTGTGCTTGGCTCGTGAACAACTTACATAAAATAGATTTCGGTTTCTCTCAAATGTCTCTTGCTTATCTTCAATGTATCCATCTTCCATCCATTCGAGCATTTGATTCCAGTTGTAGTGATTCCAACCACGCCCTAAAACTACAAGAACGTTATCGAACTCTGCACCTTTTACGCCATGTTTTGTAGAGAACGGGGTTTTATCTTCGATGAATTTAGTTAACTGTATAACTTGTTGATATCTAATTTCTCTTAGAGAAGCCATTTTCCTTAAGAATCGTCTACTTCGATCATCTAAATTATCTATATTTTCAATTCGAAACTCCTGATACTTGGCTTCCAGTTGAGTAGTCTTGTTTGACAGTCTTGGTTTATCTATACCTGAAATGAAATCTAATAAATCTCCTATAGTTCCATTCAAACGAATATCATTTATATGATTTAAATTGGTAGCCCACTGACGCTTATCACCTTGGCAATTTAGCTGGGGGAATTTCTGGTTAATGACTTGAAACAATTCACCATATTTTTTCTCTTCAAAATAGGTCGAGACTGGCTCTATAACATCGACAAAATACCTGATGTATGGATCATTCTTTTTAAATAATCTTCTGGATAATCAAAGCAATCTGCAAGGTCTTTGTAACCTTGCTCGGTCGCAAGAACATTATTTGTCAGCATCAACACTTTTGTTTTTCCAGAATCAAAATCCCATCCATTTCCTGCCATTATACCTTTCACACGTTCAAAGTATTCATGTGCTACATCTTCAGGTAAATCATCTTTCCAATGTCCGCCGGTTCGACGTTCTCCTACCCAAGAGTTGGAGTGATATATTAAAACCTGCCCATCGGATTCAGGATTAAACTCATGTTGAGGCAGCTCCGGCCTCATGTTGTTTAAACATTGAATAATATTCCTATCAGAACGAAAGTTTGCATTTTCCCCAATTTCAGTAATGTTACCTTGTGTGCTTGTAATTAGACCGCATGCGTTCTTGCCATAGATTTTTTGCCAATGATCACCGAATAAACCAACCAGAATTCCAGCATCACTATCAATTATATTTTCAACAATCGAAGAGGCCAATCCAACATTGGTATCTTGATATTCATCAATAAATATAATTGGGAACTTAGATTTAAGAAGTGTTCTAAATTTAGAAGACTTCAGGAATGAAACTATCAGATTAATAACATCATCATGATGTAGCTCTATGATTTCTTGATTGATTTTCGGAAAACCTAAATCATAGATAACCTTTTGACCGTTTATTCCCCCAGCATCAACAATACGGTCTACCCATCTACCGCTTAACTCAGGTATAAGATTACGAATCTGTGCCTGAAAGGGTTTTATAAGACTCCAACTAAATGCGTGTATTGTATCTGCAAATATTACAGGGTGATTATCTGTTCTTTCACGAATCTCATTTTTAGCGACATTGGTATAAGTAATACAAGCAATCCTCTGCTCATTTGTTAAAAGCTCAGAAGAGCGGTTGTCTATAAGATGCTTCAAAGCCTTTATAAGTGAGTAAGTTTTACCTGCGCCTGCACCTGCCTCTAAGCGAAAGCAGCTTCCATCATTTATCGCAGCAAACATCTCATTCAAAGCTTGCACAGATGCCTGCTCTGCCGGGCTAAGATCACACATTAGTAGGCTCCTCAGCGGCTTCAATCTCTTCTGCTCCAGCAGCGAGAGGGGCAACCTCTGGCAAGGTAGTATTGTTGTTCAACCAAACAAGCCCATCAACGATATATTTAGGAACGTTCCACTCAGTTTCATCTATTGAATATTTAATCGCGAAGTCAGCTTTACTTCCCTTACCAATTGATTCTGCTATACCGTACGCACAGGCTTCAAGATCCGCTTCTTCATCACCTTGAAGCTCGTCAAAGGAGTCTCTATTCGCAAGGATAAATGCATCTTCGAAGCTTCTGGCACAAGCTTCTCGTCCCAGTTCAGGGATCTGATACGCAATTCTTCTAAACCCTATAGTTTTTTCGATGTCTGTTTTATTTTGTAACTCTTCTAATTCAGGCCTTTCATCATTACTAAACCAGTTATTCAAGCCTGCATTTGATGAATGTGTACCTTGGGAAACTGGGCAAGCCGGATAGGTAACTCGCTGACCACCTTCATCTCTTCTAACAGAGTCAAGATCAGTAATGATCACAGTCTTAAGCTCAAGAAAGTCAATAAACTTATAAAAGTGATGGGCATATGCACCACCAACTTCAATAACTGAAAGATACTTATTTCTGAGTGAAGTACCTTTAATCTCATCTACCTTTTTGATTATCTCAGGTAATATGATTCTCTCTGTTGCACCCTCTATCAGTATGGCTTTATCTGCAAAATACAAATCACATTTTGTCAGTGTTAAGTATTTATGTAGAAACTCTTTATCTTCTTTGCGATCTGCTGATGAAAACTCTGCCCCTAAGTCCTTAATCTGAGTAGAGCCAGGGATTTTTGATAGAAAGTATCTAACTTTGCTAAAGTCTGCTTCGTTAGCAATATGTGCTGAATGTGTACTTATAACAAATTGAATAGGCCAAGTTGCTCCTTCATTAAACTTTTTCTCAAACTCTGAGACTATTTTATCTAACTGTCGAATAAACACTTCCTGCATTTGAGGGTGCAAATGTGCTTCAGGTTCTTCAATGAAAATAATATGGGATTTCGGAGCCGTCTCTTCAGACTGATACGCTCTGAAATACTCGTAAATACGAAATAGAATAAATATGAGATTTCTAAAACCAAGTCCGTTGTATGTTTCCGGTAAGGTGAAGTGATCATCTTTCTTATAATAGACCTTAGTATTATTTTCAAGTAACGACTTTACATTCAATTCAGTAGACGCACTAAGATTAGGGTCTTGTAAGCCAGGATACCCAAAAATTGTGAGTGTGGGTAAAAGTTGCTCCACCTTTTCTTGAAAATCAGTGTCGATCCTAATCTGTAATTCATCTACAACCTTATTGATTTCACCTGATAGTGCTCTAAATACTTCAGGTGAACCTATATTGGATGAACTATTAAATATATTTCCTAATGATTTACCTAAAACATCCCGCTCATTATGAGTTTCATCATCTAAACCACGTTGAGCATTGATTACTTCTGAACGAATCAATCGCTTTATCTTTGTAAAATCAAGTTTAACCCTATTGTCAGAGTTGCTTGGTTCAATTGCATAAAGTACGGCTTCAAAGTTAAGGCTTATCGACTCTTTCAGCGCTTTGAAGTAACTTGCCCTATCGGCTAAGTCTAAATCACTAAACAAGTTGCTAATTCGTCCATCTTTAACTTGGTAGGAAACTAATATCTTTGTTTCATACAAGTTTTCATCAAGATCGATTATGAAATCACCGAGTGCACCATAGGCATCAGCATCGTCGTGATAATCAACTAGCAGTTCTAGCTCAATCGCAGGTATTAGTGGTCGCACTTCGTCCTCAGCAATACCTGCTCTAAAAGAAATCAAAGCAGTTTCAAAATCACTTAAAGAGGATTGATTAAAATCCTCATATTTCAATTTGGGTGATTGGCCAGCTAAAAAGCTTCTGAATATCTCTGCTAGAGAGGTCTTTCCGGTGTTGTTTCTACCAACAACTAAAGTCGTTATTTGGTCCAAAGTCATTTGGACATCCTTTAATAATCGGTAGTTTTTAATACGTACTTCTTTAATTATCACTCGATGTCCCTATTTTTTTCGTTAGCAATTTTAAAGCTGGAATTTCTATTTGGCTACAGGAGCTCTCAATGCTCATTTAGCCCTATAAAAGCTTACTAGGCTGAATTCAGTATAAATCCAGTCGTGGATTATCGTTTCTATGCAGGATGTTTAAATAATATAACTTCATATCAACATGCTACAGCGGTGTGGGGATGACTAGCTGTGTTTTCTCTGTTAAAAGCGAATATTGTGCCTGAAAAAAATCATATGGAGCTCCAATGGTTTTTCTTATGTATTCGGTAACGGTGGGGTGAAACTCTATCGAAAGATTATTCACACCATGACCCACTTTATCTTCAGGCACGCTACCGCCGGGGCGATGAGTCGATCATATCCCTGCGGCTATCCCAGTTTTCCGGGGGATTCTAGCAGGGCTTCAAGTGGCAATCTTTGACGCAGATCGGTTACTGGATGTTGATATGTGAAATGTTAAACGAAATTTGAAGGGTTCGTATGAATCCGCAAGTTGAATCGAAGAAAGGGTACAAGATTCCCTATGAGTAGGGGGCGAGAAGGAGAGCTGGGGCTGCTGTAATGTGACAGGTGCACAATTTCTATACAAACTCATTGCCATCATTCAACTGGGCATGGTATAAAAGTGTGAATGAACGTTCATTCATGTTTGGTGGCGAGTCACAATGTTTAATTTTATCGTGTTAGTTGGGGTCTTCTCATCGGTACTCGGGTTCTGGCTGATGTTTCTTCTGAGATGATGGCTTAGTGCCTGGTTATGATGAGCAGTAGGAAGTTCGGCTCAACGGATGCTTTTTAGGACCCTCACCAGTATAGCGACAGTCCAGCCAACCATGATGGTGCCCAGTAAACCCTCGACTGCACCAATCAGTCTAAAACCCTCAGGCAAAACGATATCACCGTAACCCACGGTGCTGTAGCTCACTAAAGAGAAGTAAAGTGACGTCCTAAAATCGAAAAATCCATGCATGTAATAATATATTGCAAAATATCCCGCCTCCAATATATGCATGAATAATATGACAAGCATGACTCTGGTCAGGTAAATGAAGGTAATCGGGAATGATTTTTTATTAACCCTGAAGTTTAATAGGAGCATGCTGCCAAATAGATGGGTGAGTAGTGTTAAGCTAACCAGGCACAAAAATACAATGATAAATTGAAAACCAAGCATACAAATCACTTATCCTCAGGGCGACTCATGTCATCATACTGACTTCCTATCCAGACAACATTCATTAACTCTAACTCTTATACCCAGTGCGCACTGCTCCTCAGAGTACCAAGCCTTTGTCAAAATCAACGTCATGAGTAATGTTATTTGGGATTCCCTCGTCTGAGTCCTTTGAGGTAGGCTATCGCGGGGACTTCAATCGAAGAAAGGTTTTCACTTCCCTTGATATTCGCTCCGATGAATGGAGCCGATCTTTAAGGTTGAGGGATATGGATATCCCGAATACATCGCCAGACCAAGGATGGTCTGTCGATGTTGAGCCTTTAAAGAGCAACCCATTCAGAGGATAAAGCGAATACGGGGGCGCCAGGGGATTGCAAAGGGGAAAGGCGTTTGCCCCTTTGCCCGCCGCCGCTCGGTAGTGGCAATAGTGCTGTAGGCACAAAAAGCTGACAGCAGGTTAGATTAATCCCCGCCAGAAGGGCGAGCATTCAATCAAGCGCTCGGCTCTAATGCCTCTGCCGGTGCGCTCTCATTTATCTTTTCTGCGATCGTCTCAAGATAACTTTTTACAACTCGCTCGGCGGCAGGATTGGTTCGCAGGCCTTCAAAAGCCAGGGAGTTACGAAGTGAAAGGTAAAGGCGAATGACAGCCTCGACCGCTTGCAGGCAGCTTTGCTGACTGTAATCCGGCAGGGTCGCCTGTAATTGCGTTGGACGCTCGGTTGCAACCCTCTCTATCTTTCTAAGACCACAGGGCTGGGAGCCAGCTTCCAGGTGCAGCAGGGGGCCAAGGACTGTCGAGCGCAGGTAGCCGATAAAGTCGATCGCCTCAAACAGCTCACCTCTGCCTATCTTCATAGCGGCGTTGTGGATCCAGATCCAAAACCTATCCTCTATCCACTGTAAGTTGGGCTGTGGGTAGCAGGCCTTGCTTGCCATGAAAGCCTCAGAGAGGCGGCTTTCCCTCTCCCACAGGATTACCGGAGTCTCAACCCGGTCAGCGGCATCGGTCAGGGAGACAAACTTGAGATCAACGTGCAGGGTTGGCTCATCATAGAGACAGATCAGTAACCTGGGCTCACCCACATGCTCACCGGTGAAAGAGGAGACCAGCTTACCCAGACGTGAGGCGATGAGTGTGCGCTCAGCCATTACCTGTTCAAACTCTTGAGGCTCTATGGCTACCACCAGGTCAAGATCACTGAATTCATCCATCTGCTGACGGATAAAGGAGCCGCCACCCGCGACACCAACAATACGGTTATCACTTCTCAGCTCGCGAACCGAATCTTGGAGAAACTGCCGGTGTTCAGTAGGCATAAAGTCGAGTTGGTGTTGCATGCATACCATCCTTATGAAGCTTTAGGGTTATATGGCGCTGCACTATGAGAATGAGGGAGGAAAGATGACCATCTTTTCAACAGCACAGCAGAACACTATAACAGCTGAACAGACAAGATCCATGCTTCGCACCTTGAATAAGGCTGATCATCAGCCAGGGCTTTGTTTGCATCGGCGTAACTAAGTCGTCAGCAGCGGAGAATATAAATCGAAGAGAGGGTTTTAAGTTCCCCGTGAGCGAGCGCCGAAGTGGATCAATGAGGATTTAAGTCGAGCGATAGGGAACTGCCGCCATCCATGGCTCTCGTTCCATTGGCACAATCCATGTGCGGCAGATGTCGTGAGAGCTTAGCCGTAACAGGGAAGTTACGTCTAAGCGGAGCTTCAATCATCAGATCCACTGAGGATTAAGCGAGATCCGGGGCGCCAGGGGATTGCAAAGGGGAAAGGCGTTTGCCCCTTTGCCCGCCGCCGCTCGGCAGCGGCATCCTGTGGCGAAGATACAAATCAGCCGCATGCAATGCAGGCAAATTTAGCAAGGCATCGGCAAGGGGTTATGCCTGCTTGGTTCCAAGGTAGCGGATGTATTCATCCTTAATATCGGCATCAATTGTAACGCCAAGGCTACCGCCATACAGCCTGTCCTGGCGATCTTTGCGCGGTCCGGATATCCAGTAGTGCTCACCCGATTCGACTTCAAAGTAGTTCGCTTTAAAGCCCAATCCTTTGAGGCTTTGAAAGCTGCGCCCTCGGTAGTAAAGAGTTTTGCCGGACTTAGAAAAGTAGACCCGGCCAATCCGCGCCTCCCCCTCCAGACCTGAGCCCTTCTCTTCGATATACATGATTCTTGAGCGAGACAACCTGTATTTTTTGGGAAGCTCCATCTCTTGTTCCAGATTTGATTCCGCTGTATCCAGATCTTGATCCATCCCTAATTCTCCCTATTGTCTGTTGGGCCATCACTGAAAACCCACACATAACTTTAGTATTTGTCTAGGCAGTCGTTTTATCCGTTCGAGGCATGGATGCCGAGCCGCGAAGCTCTGCGGAGGGACTCGCAGTGCGTAGCGAGATTTTGCCTACTTTTGACGATACAAAAGTAGGGCGCAGTCGGAGCCCCGACACCTGTGGCGAAGCCACAACTCCCGCCCGAAGGGCGATCAATCAGCCATCCGCAGGATATAAACCGCCTCAGTCTACGCTTCCAACTCGTGACAGGTTCATCTTCACCGGAGCCCAGTCCGGGAGCCAGGAGTAGAGTCCGTCATTGGCCTCAAAGCTGTTCCAGATCGCGAATACCTTACCGATTAGATCCTGCCTTGGGATGAGCGCCCAATTGTGCTTTTTAGGATTATGCTTGTTGTCACCCATCACAAAGAACTTATTGGGCGGCACTGTCCACACCAGGACTTTCGGATCCGGGTTACTCCCCTGATCCGGGGTTATCTTCAATAGGCCACCAGGCGGACTATAGGAGATCACTCTTGAAGGCGGGCAGGGCTGATGCCTCATACAGGCTGGCTGCACCAGCAGTTGCTGATCTTTGTAGATCAAGCGATCCCCGGGCAGAGCGACGATTCGCTTGATCCGTACATGGGTATGGCTGGCTCCACTCAAAGAGGGATCCTGGCGAAAGGCCGCAAGATCGCCGCGATCGGGTTTACGAAGATGGAGCAGGCTGCCATGAAACAGCGGATCACGCAGGCTGTAGCTAAGCTTATTGACCAGTACCACATCCCCCGGAATAAGGGTCGGCTTCATGCTGCCACCCAGTACCTGGTAGGGTTGCACGACAAAGGAGCGGATCACGAAGATAAAGGCGATCACAGGAAAGAGTCGGCAACAACTGCGGATGAAAGCCGAGCGATGGGGGGTACGTCTCTCCAGCTCATCCATATCAAGAATATCGGTCTCTTCCTGATGCAAAAGCTCAACCTGACGCTGCTTACTCCATAGCAGAGTATCCAGGATCCAGATCATCCCGGTAATTATGGTGACAGATGCCAAAAGCCATGTGAGCATGTTTTGCATAGAGTACCAATTCTTAATAGAGCCTTGACGGTATCAAAGCTGAGACAATTTAATCAGCAATAAGTTCTGAAAAGATTAGATTTTACCCGACGTTATGCAAATTGCCTCAAACTCCTGTGTTTGTCAGCTAGCGATCTCCCTGCGCCGCTTGATCAGAGTTCTCGGGAGGGTGATGATCCCGGGAGCTGCTTCCTTGCTCAGAAGCTCAAGGGCTTTCTCTATCGCCAGCTGGGCAATCTTCTCCGGTGACTGTGACAGTGAGTGGATTGCCGTTGGCAGTAGATCCAGCAATCGATGATCACCAAAGGTGGCGAGCTGAATTCTGCCGAGTAGGCTACTGTCCGGGCTCAGGGTCTCCAGTACCCCCTCCATCAGGGTAAAGGAGGTACAGAGGATGGCATCGGGTACCTGGTTGTCTCGCACCAGCTTCTCCATCAGCTGTTTTGCCTGCTGATGATCAAAGAGCTCGGTGTAATAGGTTTTCAGCTCGGGAGCATGCTGACAGGCGACAACCGCCTGCTCGAAGCCGGACTGGCGCTGTTGTGAAATGGGAAGATCCGGGTGGGCACCGATGAGGGCGATCTGTTGTGGCTTCCCCTCCAGTAGCAGCTCGGTCAGCTGCTGAGCCCCGGTGTAGTCATCATTGATGATTGAGATGAATTGGCTCTCATCCAGGGGGCGGTCCAGCGCGATCACCGGTAGTTGCTTGCGCATCTGCTGGTAGCTGCAGTGCTGCGGATGCTGGCAGCTGGCAACGAACAAGAGATCGACCTGGCGCTCTTTAAGCCAGTGGGCAACCGCTTTTTCATTGTCAGGATTATCGTCGCTGCAACAGATAATCAGCTGGTAATCATGCTCTCTTGCCTGGAGTTCGAGCTTGGTGGCCAGCCTGGCATAGCTCTGGTTCTCCAGATCCGGAACGATCAGGCCCAGGGTGCGGCTCTGACCTGCTCGCAACATAGTCGCCGCATGATTGGGGCGAAACCCCTTCTCATCGACGATCTTCATTACCTTTTCCTGGGTTTTCTTACTGATTCTATATTGAGTGGCCTTGCCATTGATCACGTAGCTGGCCGTGGTTCGTGAGACACCTGCCAGTTTGGCAATTTCATCAAGTTTCATGGGTGTGGATGACTGCAAATTTGTGGAGATGATCAAAGTATTGCACTTTCACCCCATATGCAAGCTTGAAAAATAGACTGAAAGGATTCAGCATTGCTAGCTGAATCCTTTCAGCTTTTTAGGTTTAACCACACTGCCGGAAGATGAACTCCAGATGACAGGTTCGGCAGCGTCAAAGAGGAGTTTTATATGTTAACTCTTGCTGGATCTGATATTCGCCTGGGCTGCCAGGCCAGTGATAAGACAGAAGCGATCACCATGATCGCCTCCGAGCTGGCACGACAGGAACTGGTCGATGCAGGTTATGTCGAGGGGATGCTTGCCCGGGAGAAGCAGGCATCGACCTGTTTAGGCCAGGGGATCGCGATTCCTCATGGCACCACAGATACCCGTGGCCTGGTGCATCAGACCGGAGTTCGGGCGTTTGTGTTTCCCGATGGGGTGGATTGGGGCGACGGTCAAACCGTCTATCTGGCGATCGGGATCGCCGCTAAGTCCGATGAGCACCTTTCTATCCTCAAACAGCTGACCCGGGTGCTGGATAAGCCCGGGATTGAACAGGCCCTTAAAAACATTCAGCAGCCTTCCGAGCTGCTGACCCTTCTCAGTGAGGAGGCCAAAGAGCTGGCTTTTGATGAATCGGTTATCGCCCTGGAGCAGCCCATCGAGGATCTGCTGGGATTATCCCTGAGTGCGGCATCGCTCCTGTACCGGCAAGATCACCTTAAGGCGCAGGATATTGCGACCCTGGTTGAGCAATCTCCCCTGTACCTGGGGGAGGGGATCTGGCTGTCGCGCACCTTAAGTGGTGCCGGGCAGTCTGCGATCGCCTATGTCACGACCCAACTTAAGGTTTCACAGCAGGAGCTCCCGGTGAAAGGGCTGTTATTGATTGCCGCCTGTGACAACAGCTATATGGGGGTAGTTGAAAACCTTTCGGCTCTCATCTGTAACCAAACTCCTAAAAAGCTCGCCGAGGTAACCAAGGCTTCTCAGGTGATTGCCCTTCTCACTGAGCCACAGTGCGCGGGTGAGCAGGCGGAATTTGAGGTGATAAACCCTCATGGACTGCATGCCCGTCCCGGAGCCATGCTGGTTAAGGTTGCCAAGCAGTTTTCTGCCAATCTCAGTGTGGAAAAGGTTGGAGGCCAGGCCGGGGTGGTCAACGCCAAGAGCCTGATGAAGGTCATCTCGCTGGGAGTGAGTGTTGGCGACACACTGCGTTTTACCGCAGATGGTGAAGATGCCACGGAGGCCCTGCAGGGAATTGGTGAGGCGATCGCTGCCGGTCTTGGGGAGGAGATCGCATGAGCGTACTTCCGGCAATCGTCACCGTCACTCTCAATCCGGCCCTGGATCTGACCGGTTATCTTGGCCAGTTTATGCGAGGCCGGGTCAATCAGATAGAGCGAAGCACCCTGGGAGCCGCCGGCAAGGGGGTCAATGTGGCTCAGGTGCTGGCACGCCTCGGTGCCAGGGTGACGGCCACCGGGCTGTTGGGTCAGGACAACCAGGGCGCCTTTTGTGAGCTGTTTGAGCGCACAGGCATCGAGGATCAGTTTGTGCGCCTGGCAGGCTCAACCCGGATTAATGTCAAGCTTTCGGAGCAGGGCGGGGAGGTGAGCGATCTGAACTTCCCCGGATTCCAGGTGACCGATGAGGCACTGAATTCATTCGAGAATAAGCTGCTGCAGCTTGCCTCAGACCATCAATGGTTTGTGTTCTCCGGCAGTCTGCCCCGGGGGCTGAGTGCCGAGCTTGTGGCTGGCTGGATCGGCAAACTGGTTGCCCAGGGCAAGCGGGTGCTGTTTGACAGCAGCGGCCCGGCCTTTGCCCGGGGAATCGAGCAACGCCCCTGGCTGATTAAGCCCAATGAGGAGGAGCTAGGCCAATGGTTAGGAAAGCCCCTTAGCACGGAAACCGCACGGGCCCAGGCCGCTCATCGCCTGCAAAAGATGGGGATTGAGCATGTGGTGGTTTCTCAGGGAGCCGAGGGGGTGCTGTGGTTTCATCGGGGACAGTGCCTTCAGGCGACGCCACCCAAGATGCAGGTTCAGAGTACCGTGGGTGCCGGAGACTCGCTGGTGGCAGCCCTGTGTTGGGGACTCGCCAATGGTTGGAGTCAGCAGGAGTGCCTTCGCTTTGCCACCGGATTATCGGCCCAGGCGGTCACTCATAGCGGCGTGGCAGTGTGGAATGATGATGATCTGAATCGACTGATTCAAGAAGTTTGCGTAGAGAGCAGAGCCGATCTGCAAGGGGAGTCCTGATATGGGTATTGCAATAGTAACATCTTGTCCCAACGGCATAGTCGGGAGTTATCTGGCAGCGCAAAAGCTGATGTCGGCCGCCAAAGAGTTGGGAATTAAAGCTGTCAGTGAGGCTCAGCTGCAGGTAGCAGACTACGCCGCACTGAGTGCAGAGCAGATTGAGCAGGCAGAGCTTATCCTGCTGGTGGGGAGCATATCCAGAAGTTATCCCGCTTTAATGGCAAGCTCTGCCATCGGGGGACCCTGGAGGAGGCGCTGCAACAGCCAGCTCAACTGCTAGAGTCAGCCCGGGAGGGAGCCACCGTCCTGAGTGTGGAGGTCACTGAAGAAAAAACGTCCCAGGCTAAAAGCATAGTTGGGATCACCGCCTGTCCCACCGGGGTAGCCCACACCTTTATGGCGGCAGAGGCCCTGGAGGAGCTGGGAGCCCAGATGGGTTATTCGGTCAAGATTGAGCGAAGAGGCTCCGTCGGTGCCAAAAATGAGCTGAGCGCCGAAGAGATAGCCGCCGCCGATCTGGTGATCATTGCCGCCGATATTGAAGTGGATCTCAAGCGCTTTGATGGTAAGCGCCTATATCGTACCGGGACCGGGGCGGCGCTGAAAAAAACCAAGCAAACCATAGAGCAGGCACTCCAGGATGCAACCCCGCATCAGGTTGCAGCCTCTGCCTCTGGGGCGGCTCCAGTCAAGGGAGAGAAGCGCGGCGTGTATAAGCATCTGATGACCGGGGTGTCACACATGCTGCCACTGGTGGTTGCCGGTGGTCTGTCGATCGCTCTGTCTTTTGTGTTTGGCATTACCGCCTTTGAAACCAAGGGCACCCTAGCCTCGGCCCTGATGCAGATCGGTGGCAGCGCCGCCTTTGCCCTGATGATCCCCGTGTTGGCAGGCTTTATTGCCTTCTCGATTGCTGACCGGCCGGGCCTGGCGCCGGGTCTTATCGGCGGCATGCTGGCAAGCTCCATCGGCGCGGGTTTTCTCGGTGGGATCGCGGCAGGTTTTATCGCAGGCTACAGCGCTAAGTTGGTGGCTGATAAAGTGCGGTTGCCGCAATCGATGGAGGCTCTCAAGCCTATCCTGATCATTCCTCTGGTATCGGGTTTGTTCACCGGCTTGGTGATGATCTATATCGTGGGTGGTCCGGTTGCCGAGCTGATGGATATGATGAAAAACTTCCTGAACAACATGGGCTCGGCTAATGCCATCTTACTGGGAGCCCTGCTGGGTGCCATGATGTGTTTTGATCTGGGTGGCCCCATCAACAAGACCGCTTACACCTTTGGGGTGGGGCTGCTGGCCTCTCATCTCTATGGACCAATGGCAGCTGTGATGGCCGCCGGTATGGTCCCGGCCCTTGGGATGGGGCTTGCCAGCGTGATGGCGCGCCGTAAGTTTCAGACCAGTGAGCGAGAGGCGGGTAAGGCATCTTTTGTGCTGGGATTGTGCTTTATCACCGAAGGAGCGATCCCTTTTGCCGCGAAAGATCCGCTGCGGGTGATCCCAAGCTGCATGATAGGTGGTGCAATCACCGGCTCCCTGTCGATGGTGTTTGGCGCCAAGCTGATGGCTCCCCATGGTGGCTTGTTTGTGCTCTTCATTCCCGGCGCGATCACCCCGGTCCTCAGCTATCTGCTGGCGATTGTGATCGGTACTTTGGTCACCGCGACCCTGTATGCGTTTTTGAAAAGACCGGAGCAGGCGATCGCCTGAGAGAGGGTTGAATGAATCGAGAACACGGCCGAAGCTAAGCTTCGGCCGTGTTCTATTTAGACCCTGTAGAGGTTTTAGATTGGCTTCAAAATTGGAAATGGAAACAGAGCCTGGTATGGAAGTAGTTGCTATTTTTTAAGGCTTGGCGCAGCATCTTGGTTTGAGTGATGGCTCTTCGGTTTAATCGGGGAGAGATCATCATTGGAGGGAAATTTTTCGACTGGATGTTTGCATGCGAAATATTGGTAAGATCGTTGGTGTAGTCATTGGTTTTCTGATCGGTAATGTCATTGGGGCACTGATCGGCCTGTGGCTCGGTTTTATGTTTGACAGGGCCCGGGCCAACCGTTTCTCGATGGAGGGCTGGTACTGGAAGCGTGCCAGTGAAGAGGATAGGCAAAACTTCTTTTATGCCACCTTTGCGGTGATGGGACACATCGCCAAGGCCAGTGGTCAGGTCACCGAGGCGGAGATCAAGGTGGCCTCGGCGTTCATGGATAGGATGCAGCTGTTTGGCAGCGCCAGGGAGCAGGCCAAGCAGGCCTTCGGCGCAGGTAAGTCTGCGGATTTCCCACTCCTTGAGACCCTGCGCCAGTTCAGAGAGAGCTGCCAGGATAATCGCGATCTGTTGCGATTTTTTCTGGAGATGCAGCTGCAGGCGGCCTTTGCCGATGGTCAGCTCCACCCCAAGGAGCGAGAGATCCTGCATACGGTTGCCCGGGCTCTTGGATTTTCCAGCAATGAGTTGGAGCGTTTGCTCTCGATGATCGAGGCCGAGCTGCGCTTCTTTCAGCGTCATCGGTATCAGCACTCAGGCCAGCAGGGATACCAGCACCAGCAAATGCCACCCCGCCAGGATGAGCTCGATGATGCCTATCAGCTGTTAGGGGTCGAAGCCAGTGCATCCGATGATGATGTTAAAAAGGCCTATCGAAAACAGATGAGCAAGCACCACCCGGACAAGCTGATGGCCAAGGGGCTTCCCAAGGAGATGCTGGAGATGGCCAAGCAGAAGGCCCAGGATATCCAGGCCGCCTGGGAGATGATCAAAAAATCACGGAATATCCGTTAGTTGCTGGGCTTACTCACCACCAGATCCGGCTGCCATTGCCCCAGCTGGATCTGCTCCATGTATTGGCCGATCTTCCCCTGCTGCTGAAGCTTGGCAAATCCCCTGTCGAGAACCTCTTTGAGCTTCTGTCCCTTTTCTGAGCGCTCTATCAGGGCAAATCCGGGGGCCGTGTGCAGGGTACGTGGGTCATTGGTGATCAGGCTGGCAATCGCTGCCGGAAAGTGTTTGTGCAGATAGTAATAGCCAAACAGGATGTCGGTCGGGAAGGCATCGATACGCTTTTTCAGCAGCTTACGAAACGCCCCGTTGTCATTGCTGCTCCAGTCCACATGACGTCCCTCGGTGATCACATCGAACATCTCGCCATAATGGTAACCCTTGATGGCGCCTATTTTGAAGTTACGGATCGGCTGGTTGGGAAACCAGCTGAATTTGGTATCTTTGCGATAGAAAAATACTGTATTAAAGTCCATCAGGGGCACACTCAAATAGAAAAGCTCACGCCGTTCATCGCTGGCATACCAGGGAAAGGTTATCGAAAACTCTTTGCTTTTCACCTTGGCGTAAGACTGATCCCAGGGGAAGAACTGGTAGTTGACCTGATATCCCTCGAGGGCCAGGGACTCCTTGATGATCCGTCCCACTAACCCACCATCCTTCATATCTTTGGAGACATAGGGAGGCCATTCACCCAGGGCGACCTGTATTGTTGGTTGGGCCATGGAGGAGCCGAAAAATAGCAGGGAAAATAGAAACAATAGTGCCCGTGTCATAGTGGTTCATCCTTTTACCTGACTCTCTGTAAGCATAGAAGCTCCGCGGATGTACCGACAGTTTCAGCCCTTGTCAGGATCAAAGGGAGCTCCTGAACTTGGGTGATCCGGTTTAGCCCGGTTTTTTAACCCGGTTGGGGAACCAGCCTTCACTGCTCAGCCAGCCATAGATGATTTTGGCTACATCGGCATGTCCGAAGGCCGAGATCTGGCGAAAGTTGTTTTTAGGGGTAGTGAGGAAAGCTTGTTTGCGAGCATCCCGGGCCCGAGTTAGCCAGGGGTTGCTGGTGATGGTTTGTAGATCCAGCAGGGGCTTTTTCAGTTTCGCCAGTGAGTCAGCCATACTGGTATTGGCTTTGGCCTGTGGGTAATAGCCGTTAAGCAGGACCAGCGCGTCTGGCTCGGTGAGCTGTTTGCTCCCCAGGATCTCGCTGATCCACCCTGTCATCTTGCCCTGGGTGATCACCACTCGCTTCTTGCCCGCCTTAGGCAGCAGAGATTTAAGGTTACGGATAAACTCAATCTTCTGCTTGAGGGCTAATTGAAGCTCGGGAGATTCCGGCTTTTCAAAAGGGTTAAGACCGGCCTGCTGAGGAGAGGGGATGAGTAGCAGGACATCGAGTCCATATAGACTCAGCTGCCCGGATAAGGCTTGTAGTTTCAGGGTTTGCGGGCTATCAGCCATGATAAGCGCCAGCCCTTCGGGTTTATGATCCTTGCGGCTCTTGAGCAGCAGTATCACAGATGAGTCGGTGACAGATTTTCCTTCAAGGCGCATCGGATGGCCCTGCCAGTCAAGCTGTTGCCAATGTTGCTCTGCAATCGGTGGGATGGGTTGAGGGCGGTGGCTCTCGGCCAGGCCCTTACCTTGAGTGATCACTCCCAACAGCAGCATCCCGATTATCCATGGGGCCTTGATCATCTAATAACTCGAAAGCAACCGGAGCCTTGATCATCAGTGTGGACTGACGATATGGGTGCGTCAAAGTCAGCACAGCCGCATGCAGGTGCAAGCGGTCATAGTTATCGAGTGCCGGACCCTTGGCATAGAGGCGATCCCCTAAAATCGGATGGCCGATGGCTTGCATATGAACTCTCAGTTGGTGGGAGCGCCCGGTGACAGGCTTAAGCTCCATCAGGCTGTTGCCATCTTTTATCCCCACTCGGCGCCAGCGGGTCAGGGCTTTTTTTCCAAGCTCATGATCGACCATCTGCCGGGGGCGGTTGGGCCAGTCACAGCGCAGCGGAAGGTTCACTTCGCCATCCGTTTTGGCGACCTCACCGGACACCCAGGCATAATAGAGTTTCTCAACCTGGCGCTCGCTAAACTGGCGATTGAGCGCCTTGTGGCTCTCGGCATGCATTGCCATCACGATCAGGCCCGAGGTGGCCATATCCAGGCGATGCACCACCCGGGCGTTTGGATAGACCCGCTGCACCCGGGTGGCCAGACTGTCCCAGTGCTCTGCCGCCCTGCCGGGGACCGACAACAGTTCTGCCGGCTTATTGAGGAACAAGAGATCCTCATCCTGGTAGAGGATCTCCAGATAGGGATCCATCGGCGGATTGTACCGGAACTCAGTCATGGGTTACTCCGGGGTGCTGACCACAAAACGGATCGCATCCATCTTGAGGTGAGTCTGTTCAATCATCTTCAGCAGCTCCTGTTTCTCTTCAAGAAGGATCTCCAGCTCGTTATCACGAATCGAAGGATTGATCTTTTTAAGAGCCTGCAGCCGCTGCTCTTCGTGATCGAATTCATTGAGCATCTCTTGCTTGGCCGCCTCGACCAGTTGCTGCATCTGCTCTGCAGCGACAGGCTCACCGCCACTGATCAGCTGATGAATCACCGGCTGTGAGGCTTTGACCAGCTTGCCTCCCAGGTGACGGTTGATTGGGGTCAGTTGGCAATCGAAGGCATCAAAGGAGAGCTGAGGCCCGATATTATTACCATGCTTATCCAGCAGCAGACGGATCGGCGTGGCCGGCAGGAAGCGGTGCAATCTGCTATCCGCCACTGGCTCAACCACATAGATGAGCTCCAGCAGGATCGAACCTGCCGGAATCGCTGGGTTTTTCAAAAGGGCCACCGAGGTGGTACCAAACTCATGGCTCAGAACCAGGTCCAGGCCGTTACGGATCAGTGGGTGCTCCCAGCTGACAAACTGCACATCCTCATGGGAGAGTGCCGTATCCCGCTCAAAGGTGATGGTGGTGCCATCCTGGGGCAGGGAAGGGTAGGCCGGGAACAATAGGTGTGAGCCGGGCTTGATCACCACCTGGTTCTCCCCCTTATCATCCTGGTTGATGCCGATCTCGTCATAAAGGCGCAGGGTAAAGTTGGCCAGGGTGGGATCATCATCCAGTGTGGCGATCGCCTCACTAAGCTCCCTGGCATTCTGGCCCCCGGCGGAGTTGAGCTCCAGCAGGCGATCGCGCCCCTGCTCCATTTTGGATTTGAGCTCTTGGTTGAGGTTCGCGGTCTGCTGGTTGAGAGTCTGCATCGCCTCTTCATCGGCGGCTACCGCGCTGAGCTGCTCGATCAGAGCATCTGCCACCTGGGCATGGATCAGGGATCCGGTGGAGCAGCACTGCTCAAAGGCACCGAGTCCCTCGTGATACCAGCGTAGCAGGGTCTCCTGAGAGGTGCCGCTCAGGTAGGGGACATGGATCTGAATGGGCTGGGTCTGGCCGATCCGATCCAAACGACCAATCCGCTGCTCCAGCAGATCCGGATTAAGCGGAAGATCAAACATCACCAGGTGGTGAGCGAATTGGAAATTACGCCCCTCGGAGCCGATTTCGGAGCACAGCAGGATCTGGGCTCCGCCCTCCTGCTGAGCAAAGTAGGCCGCGGCCTTGTCCCGCTCAATCAGGCTCATATCTTCGTGGAATACGGCGCAACGGATCGCCTCTTTGACCCGCAGGGCCTCACTGATGGTCAGGGCGGTTTCAGCCTCGCTACAGATCAGCAGAACCTTACGTTCTCTGTCTTCGAGCAGCAGATCCAGCACCTGCTGTACTCTGGGATCAAAGTTGCACCAGCTGGCGCTGTCTCCCTCAAACTGCTGGAAAATCTTCTCAGGGTTGAGCCCCTGGGTGAGCTTATCCTGCTGGTTTTGGGTGGCACTCATCATCTTGGCCACCCGCAGCGCGGTTTGATACTGCTCGGGCAGGGGCAGCGGATAGCTATTAAGATGCCTTGTTTGGAATCCGGACAGTCCGGCACGGGTATTACGGAACAGAATACGGCTGGTGCCGTGGCGATCGTTGAGCTGATCAAGCAGCAGGCGGCTGGCCTGCTCTCGCGCTTCGCTCTGCTCACCCGCCTGGCTGACCAGAGTGATCGCGGCTGTGGCTTCCGGATTATCCAAAAGCGTTAGCAGTTGTCCGGCCGCTTCTTTCCCAAGTTGTTGCTCGGTGAGAAGTTCGGTCGCGATATTAGCCACGGTCTGAAACTGCTGCTCCTGCTCGACAAAGGCCTGGTAATCATAAAAGCGCTCGGGATCCAGCAGGCGTAACCGGGCAAAGTGGCTTTGATGGCCCAACTGCTCCGGGGTTGCTGTCAGCAGCAGAACTCCGGAGGTCTGCTCAGCCAGGGCTTCGGCAATCTGGTACTCACGGCTGGCCTGCTGTTCGCTCCACTCCAGGTGGTGAGCCTCGTCGATCACTAGCAGATCCCACTCACTCTCCAGAGCCTGCTCGAAGCGGCGACGCTTCTTCTTAAAGAACTCGATGCTACACAGCACCAGCTGCTCGGTGTCGAAGGGGGTATCACTATCGTGCAGGGCCTCAATGCAGCGCTCTTCATCAAAGATACTAAAGAAGAGGTTAAAGCGGCGCATCATCTCAATCAGCCACTGGTGTTGCAGGCTTTCCGGGACCAGCAGTAATACACGCTTACTCTGTCCGGACAGCAGCTGCTGGTGGATGATCATCCCCGCCTCAATGGTTTTACCCAAGCCAACCTCATCGGCCAGCAGGACGCGCGGTGCCCGACGGCGCCCGACTTCGCGGGCGATATGCAGCTGGTGGGGCAGCAGGCTTACCCGGCCACCGACCAGGCCTCTCAGCTCATTTTTCTGTTGCTGGTGCTGATGATTGAGGGCCTGGTAACGCAGGCTAAAGCGCTTCATCCGGTCAATTTGACCGGCAAACAGACGCTCCTGAGGCTGATTAAAGGTCAGGAAGTTATCCAGAAAAGTTTCCCGCAGGGTACCGGACTCACCAGTATCCTGGCGTATTCCAACATAGGTGATGAGCCCCTGCTGCTCGATCACCTCCTCGACCTGCATCTTCCAGCCTTCATGACTGGAGACAGTATCTCCTACGTTGAACAAGACGCGTGTGATCGGTGCATCTTCTGAAGCGTACATTCGGTTTTCACCATTGGATGGGAACAACATGGTGATCATTCTTCCATCGATGGCAACCAGGGTCCCTAGCCCTAAGTCCGTTTCAGTATCACTAATCCAGCGTTGTCCAAGCGCAAACGACATTCAAATCTCCAAGCCAGTATTTTAAAAGGGGCGCTATGTTAACTGATAGCGTGATGCTGATCACTAGCTGAATGAGGCAAAAACTGGATTTATTTCCAGCTTTTGCCTCTTTTTTGTTTGAGCTCAAATCGTATGCAAAAACGTCAACAGAGTCTGAAGGTTTAATTGAGGGATCAATTCTTTAGTGAGGGACTTTAGGCGTCGAACGGGACTGTAGCAGCTCCCTTGTTGCAAGCTGCCCGATAATCAAACTAACCACAAAAATCCAGATATCAGGACTGCCACTCACCAGGGAGGTGATCGCAGGTCCCGGACACAGGCCGATGAGAGACCAGCCAGCACCAAACAGGACGGCTCCCAGGATAAGGCGTGGGGTGATCCGGTTGGAGCTTGGTAGCTCAAGCTTGCTGCCATCGGTTGTGCATGCCGATTTTTTCAGCCACAGCTGATAGCTTGGCATAAATACAGCGAGTGCTCCGACCATCACCAGGATCACCCTGGGATCCCATTGGCCAAAGATATCTAAAAAGCCAATAATCACTGCCGGGTTCACCATCTGTGAGATCACCATCCCCAGTCCAAATAGGATGCCGCAGCCAAGTGCGATGAACTGTTTCATCATGCTCCTCCTACCAGATGCAGGTGCAGATAGACACCAATAAAAGCGGTTAGGATAAAGAGGGTCGTTGCAACCATAGAACGGATCGATAAGCGACCGATACCACAGATCCCGTGGCCACTGGTGCAGCCGTTACCCAGCCGGGTTCCTATCCCAACCAGCAGCCCGGCACCAATCCAGGTAAGGATGTTGTGCTCTCCAAAACTGCCGGGGAATGTAAAACCCAGTTGACTGGCGATAACGCCTCCGAGCAACATGCCAATGATAAACAGGGCGCGCCAGCTCAGCTCCTGCCAACTCCGGGTAAACAGGCCGCCGACCATCCCGCTGATCCCGGCGATTTTGCCGTTAAAGGCCAGCAGTAATGTGGCGGACAGACCAATCAGTAGGCCACCAACCAGGGCCTGAATCAGCTCCGGCCAGGCAAGATTGATAATCATCTGGACCTCTTTTTTCTCAAGTGGGGACGAAATTTCTATTAACAGAGTAGTAGCATGCATTAAATTAGTAAAGCCTAAATTAGCCATTTCTAATTTAATCTGTATACT